>NZ_LMRE01000017.1:0-23824 GCF_001424745.1 Methylobacterium sp. Leaf469 | reverse complement strand
CGCCATCGCCACCCGCTACGAGAAGACTGCCGTCAGCTTCATGGGCGTCCTCTCCCTCGCAGCCGCCCTCGATTGGCTCAAGCGATGACACGCCCTAGAGGTAAGGCGTGCGTGCCGGGTCAAGTTTGAAACGGAAGCAAATGTGTTCAATCGTGAACAGTAGCCCGAAATGTTAGATATCATGAGTGATGCGATGTATCGTTTGCATAAATCCATTGATTCTCCGTTGAACGCCATCAAATCAAAACTTAGGGCAGGCGGATATGGGGCTCATGAGATATCTATGGAGCATGGCGAATTCGGAGGCGAAACCGGGTAATAGCGTTTTAGGCCTACAGAACCCCGCAAGAGGATTCCTGGCCCTCCACCCAACCGCAGAAGTGCAACCATCGGCACGATGCATCTCGCCAAGGGGCTCGAGTTCAAGGCCGTCGTCGTTTCCGCCTGCGACGACGGCGTGCTGCCGCTGCAGGAGTGCGTCGACACGGTGAGTGACGAGGCGGAACTGGAAGAGGTATACGAGACTCAGCGTCACCTCCTCTACGTAGCAGCCCGGCGAGCGCGCGACCGCCTCCTGATCGCCGGCGTGCGCCCCGGGTCTGAGCTCCTCGACGACATCGGCTGAGACCTATGGGCAAGGCAATGGCACGTGTCGAGAATGCGATTTCCGCTGGCGTTCCCGCGAGCGTTCTCTGCCAGGCCCTCTCCGCTTGGCTGCCTGCCCGAGCGGCGATCTCAAAAGCGCCAAGAGGCAATGTCTGGCGCCCGCGACCCGTTGTGACGAGCGTCTCTCCCTGGGCGGACCGTGTGACCGCCTATCATTGGGACGGTGATGGGTATCAGGACCTGGCGACCCGTTTGGCGCCCATCTTAGCCGACAGCCTGCATCTCGCTCAAAGTTTGACCGAACGTCTGTCTTGGACACCCGACGAGCAGCGTCTGGCCGTCGACCTGACGCATCGTGTGTTCACCTGGGGACGCGTTCGCAGTCGAAGCCCCATCGACGCCTCGCACGTTCAAGCAGTCTTTGCTGCGGCGCTTGAGGCCGCCGGCCTGCCTTATGGGCCAAACGCGGTTGAAGCGCCGTGGAGCAGTGGCTGGACGAAGGTCGCCGCTTTCGCGACGGCGCATCTCGATCATGATGCGCATACCGTCGGCCCTCCGCAGGTCATCTGGGACAGTCGCGTCGCCAACGCCATTCGTAAACTCGTCGATGCCGGCGAAGCGCAGCTTCCGGCACCCGTTACGGCTCAGCTCAAAGCCGAACTGAGGCAGATTCATGGGCGCGGTGGGGAACGACATGGATTGAAGCTCACCGGGGGTTGGGCCTTCGCTCACACCCGATCGCAGAAGTGGACGGCCCAGCGCGCTGGATCGCGCCTCATCGGCGAACTGCGCGACGCGTTGAACGCAGCGCCCGAGCGCTTCGGAAAGATGCCAGGGTCCACACACCCCGACGGTCGCTGGACGAGTTGGGGTGTCGGAGTCGCCCTCTTCGTTGAGGGCTACTGACGGCGGATCCTCTCTGCTGCCCCGCAGGAGGATGCTACGACCGCCTTCAGCCGGATCCGCGCCTAACGCTAACACGGGGTGCAGGGTTGAGAGCGGACGGGACAGGCCTCGTGATTGTAATTGGAACGGCCGGCTGGAGCGTGCCCAAGGCATACGCGGACGAGTTCCCCGCCTCTGGGAGCCATCTTGAGCGCTACGCGCAGCGCTTCGATGCCGTGGAGATCAACACTGCGTTCTATCGTCCCCACCGGGTCGTGACCTACGCACGATGGGCAGCCTCGGTACCCGACCGGTTTCGCTTCGCCGTCAAGCTTCCGCGCACGATCACACACGAACAGCGGCTCGCGCAAGCCGAGGGGCTACTCCGCCAGTTCCTCGCCGAGGTTGCCGGCCTCGGCCCTAAGCTTGGCCCGGTCCTGATCCAGCTGCCGCCGAGCCTTCGCTTCGACCCCGATACGAGCGCCGGGTTCCTGCGCGCTTTCCGAGACATCCACGCCGGCAGCATTGTCTGCGAGCCGAGGCACGCCAGCTGGTTCGCGCATGATGTCGATGCGCTGCTGGCTGAGCTTTGCATCGCCCGCGTCGCAGCCGATCCGGCACCCGTGCCCGGCGGCGGCGAACCTGGCGGCTGGCGCGGTCTGCATTACGAGCGCCTGCACGGTTCACCGAAGATCTACTACTCCGCCTATCCACCCAGCACCCTGGACGCACTCGCCCGCCGCCTTAGAGTCGACGACGTGCACGGGCGCGAGTGCTGGTGCATATTCGACAACACCGCTGCCTTCGCGGCAGCTGGCGACGCGCTTGCCACACGCGAGCACCTTCGCAGGCACGCACCGCTCATCGAAACGCGGACGTCATCTTAGCACCGCCGGAAAGCGAAATCGGCGCGGCACAGACACGGCGCACATCGCGCGCCGCAGCCGCGCCGCATCTGCTGACAGTCCAAGCCCATAAACGCGGACCTCTCGCTACCTGCCCACCCGACACGATTCGAACGTGTGAAATTTGCCTTTGGAGCCCCTGCAGACATCCCTTTGAGCCTAAAGGCTTCCACTGCCCCGTTGCACCTGACCGCGCCATGGGCTAGATCTTCGCCGCGGTCAGCACCCGTAGCTCAGCTGGATAGAGCGTTGCCCTCCGAAGGCAAAGGTCACACGTTCGAATCGTGTCGGGTGCGCCAATTAAATCAAGCACTTAGCATTTCAGCATCGCCTGGATGATGCTACAGGGCTACAGTACTGCTGCGTACCGGTGGCGTTTCGTTGCGGCAGCGCCTTCAGCGGAGGTCCGGCTGTTGACTGCGGCCGGACCGAACCAGCAGTCGTCTCCATCTATCACATTCTGATGCCCTGTGAGCCTTCCGGTGCGCGTACCCGTCGGAGTGTGGATCGCATCTGCTCAGGCCACATGTTTGTGGCGGTTGCGCCTTGCCGACCGTTGGTCCGATTTGCAGTGTCCGGCCCCTCGTGACTAAACCAAGCAGCCGATCGCGGAATCTTCGGAGTGAATGATGGTAGGCAAGGCCGAGTATCCCGGTAAATTGGGGACCGTGCCGCCCGGCTTCGTGCTGGCACAATCGGCGCTAGTACGGTTCCACGAGGAGCGCATCACCGCCTCCGAAATCCGGGAGCGGAGCGCTGAACGGGCGCACGTGACCATGGTTGTCACGGATGCATTGGCGGCGGGAACGCTCGTGGTGTTCGTCCGCACGCAGCGGGGCGATATTGTCCCTGTCCCCGCCGATGCATGGCGGCCGCATCTGAGCGAACCAAGCCGGCAGCATGCGAACGTCGACAGACTCCACAAGTCTGGCCTGCGGCACGAGGATCCTCTGGTGCTAGCTCATGAAAAGTTCACAGCGACGGGCATCGCTCTCGTTGACCTGAACAACTGGGCGGGCTTCTCGAAGTATGCCGATCGCTGGCCACCGTACGAGATCCCGGCTTCCGTCCGGCTGCTTCTCAAGTTCTGCGAACACAAGGAAGCAATCAGCGCGGGGTTGCCGTTACAAAAATCGGACGCCATCGAATGGTTCCGGCAGAATTGGCCATGGGAATTGCAGGACAGGTGGCCGGCGGAGGACCGTGCTGGCAAGATCTACAACAATAAGGACAATTGCCCATCGTTCGTCTCCGAATTCGCGCGCGTGGTCTTGGACGAGAAAGAGCGCGCTGGTGGGGCTATCCCCACGGAGCTACACAAGGCCGTCGGTGACAGGCGGAAGCGGATGGCGCAGAGGCACGTGAGCGACGCGGATTTCGAGGCGGGCTTGGCGATCATCGACGACTGATACGCCGGGGGCGGTCCCGGGACGGTGTTCACCCAATGTAATGCGGGTAGCTGATCTGGACATCGTTGCTGATTTACCTTGTGGCGGTCGCAACGTCACTTCCTACGAAGCAAAGCAAGTATCTTCCGGCGGCGCCCGGGTCATACTGGCGGTCGATCCCCGGCGCGATCGGCCGCCGTGCTGTTCGGCCCGACTAGAGCCGTTGCCGGTCATGTTGGGTCGAAAGCATCGAATCCGGCCGCGGCGACGTAGTTTCGGCATCCGTGCGAGCGGAAGGCTTTGAAGGCGTTTTGGATCGCGGCCCAGAGGTCTGGGACGGTACGCGCCGCCGCCGTTCGCAGGAGTGCCTTCAGTTTGGCGAAGGCTTGCACGATCGGGTTGAAGTCGGGGCTGTAGGGCGGGAGGAACAGTAGTCGGGCGCCCACCGCCTTGACGGCCGACCGCACGGCCGGTCCCTTGTGACTGCCAAGGTTATTCATAACGACGATGCCGCCGGAGTTAAGCTCCAGCCCAAAGACCTGATCGACGTAAGCCTGGAAGGCGTCGCGGTTGATCGGCTCATCAAGGACGAACGGTGCGGCGATCCCGGACAGGCGCAGGCCCGCCACCAGGATCGTGGTCTTCCGATGGCCGTGCGGCACAGGCGAGCGTAGCCGCTCGCCGCGGGGCGATCTTCCGCGCAGGCGGGCCGTGTTGGTGGAGGTCCAGGTCTCGTCGAGGAACACGAGGCGCGCAGGGTCGAGATCGAGCTGGCCCTCGAACCACGCCTCGCGCGCGGCCTTCACGTCCGGGCGTTCTTGCTCGGCGGCGTGCGCTGTCTTTCTTTGTAGGTAAGATCACGTGCGTCGAGGAAACTCCACAGGGTGTGGAGCCCGACCGTGAGGTCGTGCTCGTCCCGCAGTCGAGCGCGCATCTCCTCCAGGGTGATGTCGTCCTTCGTGTCGATCAGGCCGCGCAGGAATGCCTCGTGCGGATCGAGCTTCGAGCGGCGCGCGCGTCCTTGCGCCCGGGCGGCCACCGTCCCGGTCGTTGTGAGCGCGGCCATCCAGCGGATCGAGGTGGCGATGCCGACCCCAAAGCGCGCAGCCGCTTGGCGACGCGAGGGCGTTGCCGCAGCTCCCACCATCGCTCGCGTAGGTCTAGGCTGTAGGGGCGGCCCACGCTGCGCTCCGTCTCAAGAGTGATCAGTGAATCAGCCCGAAGCACCAGCGTGAACCCCACATCGTCGACTCAGCGCAGGCCAAAAACGCTCTAGATCCATGTCTGGCAAGCTACCAATAAGTCGCGGAAATAATTGAAACATTTTAGATGCAAGCCCCTGGTTCGCGTTACCGGTCAGCTCCCCCAAACCGTAGCATTTCACCACCACTTCCGGCCATCTGCCGTCACGAGGGGCCCACAACCGCCACCTCGGTCGGAGCGACCGATGAGTAACCAACGACCAAACATTGTGAACGCTGCGCAGGCTGTCCCAAACGGACCTGATCTCGCTCTGCACACCCAGGCCGAGGCTGCACGGCTCCTTCGGATATCCGAGCGGTCGCTCGAGCGCCACCGCGTTCAGGGAACCGGCCCCCGCTATGCGAGCCTCGGGCGGCGCATTGTCTACACCCGGGCCGACCTGCATGCGTGGGTGCAGGCCTGCAGCCGCTGCAGCACCTCTGAGCCTTAGTCTGTCGACACCATCTGAGTTGTTGATGGGACAATCTACGTTAAAATGGGAGTAAAGACATGTATAAAATCGATGATAGCATGCCCCCTGGTGCGCTTACAGACGTGCGCTTCGATGGTGACGAAATCGCTGTAGAGGCTGCTCCCCTATCCGGCGCGGGGGCGCCCCCCTCCGGATCCACAGCCGGGGAGCCTCGCATGGCGACGAAGCCCGACACACAGGTGCTGGGAGAGGCATCAACGCTGTCGCCGACGGCTCGTGCTTCGCAAGAATTCGAGCGGCGCAACGCGATCGAATTCTACGGTTGCGTCGAGAGAGAGGGGAGTCTGACGGACCGCGCGTTCATGCTGCGCCTCACGTCCTTCAGGCCCTATGACGAGCACACCCGTGGCTTGGTAAAATCGGTGGTCGACGAGGGCCCGGTGGGCGCTTTCGTACAGCACCTGCTGCACACCCCGCAGCCGATACCCAAGTCCATTATGACACCGCCGCGCCTGCCGCGCCCTAAAAAGTCTAAATCCATAAGGCCTGCGAAGAGTTTGCTCGAACTCTTATTGAGCGAAGACGATAAGGCCGCTTGACCTAGCGGGCTCGGAAGTTCTGATCACCCGCCGAGCCGCACTCCTGCCGCAGGGTGCAGTCTGGCGCGACATTCCTCAAAGCGACCTGCCGAGCACGAGTGTGCTGCAGCAGGTCGTCTACTCGAAAAACGAGGATTGCAACGATGCTGGAGTTTGACGAGACGAAACCGTTTTTGGACAGGTCAGAGGAGGAGCTTTGGCAACCTTACGCTGACAGTCACCAGCGGGCGATGCGGGACGCCGTGGTGGGTTGCTGTCCAGCGGCATACGATGAACAGTTTCAACCGTCTTCACGTCTCATCACGCGGGGGCAATTCTACCGGGCCCACGAAGCCATAGCCTTCGCAAATTATGAGGGATGCATTCTCAACGTTGAGGTGACCATAGCTTGGGCTTCAATGGGATACCGTTATGGGCAGGAGGTGGACCGTGTATCCAGGCTGTTGATGCAGTCCATCCGAAAGTTCATGCGACGAAACGAGGTGCCAAACTTTAATTATATGGTTTTCGAGCGCTCCAATGTATTCGGACTGCACTCGCACAGCGCCCTCCACGTGCCGATCCGAGTCTACCCGAAGTTCAGGCGGTGGTTGAACCGGTATATCACCCGCGTCGATCGCATCGGGTATCGACGGCGTCTGCATGTCCGGCGGCGCCGGGAGACGGACTCCACCCGGGCGATCGCCGAGCAGTGGCGCTGGTTCAAATACTGCTTCAAGGGAATAGATCCCTTTATTAGCCCGGCGGAGCGGGAGGTGAACGGCGTTACCACTGACGATACCTTTGCCGAAGTCTTCGGTTTGAGGCATCGCTACAGCGGTATTGTAACGCTGCCGCGGGTTCGCTTGGCTCAAGACATGCAGGAAAAGTCCCGGCGCCAGGCTGCGTATCCAGAGAGGTTGTACCTGATCGATCATGAAACCAAACGGTACACCGGTTGGGAGTACGAGCGAGGGAAGTCTGATCGACTGACAGAGATGCTTCCGATGGAGCTGTTGTGATGTCTGGACCGCAATGCTAAGCGACGTAACGTAGACTGGACGATATCCGGTCTACAGTCCGGATGTGGTCTTCACAGCGCCTCCCAAACCACCCCGAACGGCCCGCCGATGATGACCGGCGGGCCTTTCTATTGTCCGCCTCAGGCGGGGCAAGCAGACGGACTGGCTGTACGAACCGGTGCCGCGACGAACGGTATACCCGGCTCGGGCTGTCCCGGGTCTGGCGGTCTCTTGGCCAGGCTTGCGAAGAAGTCCGAAAGTCCACCCTGAAGGCTCGGGTAGCAACGGTGGGCGGAACGGAGTCGTGTCCCAGGCGGTAGTGTAGATGACGGGTGGTCATCGGCGATTGCCGGGTAGGGTCGGGTTGCGACGACCAACCCCGCACCCGAGAGATCCCCGATGACCGACGAGATGATGACCATGCGCGGCCTCATGGAGAAGAGCGCCGATGCGGATTTGCTTCGCGAGATGATCCGCTTTGCGGCCGAGCGCCTGAAGGAGCTGGAGGTGGGCGGCCTGACCAGGGCGGCCCACGGCGAGAAGAGCGCCGAGCGTCTGGTCCAGCGCCATGGGTATCGCGACCGGGACTGGCAGAGGCGGGCCGTCACAATGGAGTTACGTATTCTTAAGCTGCACAAGGCCTCGGACTTTCCTGGCTTCGTGGAGCCACGACGCATGGCCGAGAAGGCGCTCACGGCAGTGATCCAGGAGGCCTACATCCAGGGGATCTCGACCCGCTCGGTCGACGATCTCGTCCAGGCCATGGGTGGTACAGGTGTCTCGAAGAGCCAGGTCTCGCGCCTGTGCCAGGAGATCGACGAGCGTGTTGGCGCGTTCCTCGGCCGCCCCATCAAGGGCGAGTGGCCGTATCTCTGAATCGATGCGACCTACATGAAGTTTCGCCAGGACGGGCGCATCCAGGGTACCCATCGCATAAGTGTGATGGGTACCCTGTCTCGGTGGTGGTGATCGTGGCGGTCAGCGTGAACACTGACGGTCGCCGCGAAGTCCTCGGCATGGACGTCGACCCGTCGGAGGCTGAGACGTTCTGGACGGACTTCCTACGCAAGCTGCCCGGCGTGGCCTGCGCGGCGTCAGGCTCGTGATCTCGGACGCCCACGAGGTAATCAGGGGCTCGGTCGCCAAGGTGATGAACGCAACTTGGCAGCGTTGCCGGGTCTACTTCATGAGGAACGTGCTCGCCCATGCCGGCCGCTCGGGCCGCCGCGTCGTGTCCGCCTCCATCGCCACCGCGTTCGCTCAGGATGACGCGGAGGCGGCCCGTCAGCAATGGCGGCGGGTCGCCGATCAACTCCGCCCCAAGTCGCCCAAGCTCGCGACCCTAATGGAAACGGCCGAGCCCGACGTGCTGGCCTACATGGGCTTCCCGGCCCCTCACGGACTCAAGCTCCACAGCACGAACCCCCACTAACGAATGAATGGCGAGTTCAAGCACCGGACTGAGGTCGTGGGCATCTTCCCCAACGAGGCTACCATCACACGTCTCGTCGGCGCGATCCTGCTCGAATCAAACGATGAATGGGCCGTCCAGCGCTCCCGCTACATCAGCTTAGAAAGCATCGCCCCGATCGGCGATGATCCCCTTGCCAGCCTGACGACCATGGCAGTTTGATCCTCCCGGCCCAAGCCGGTGATCGTGGTGGCCCTCACCGAGCGACACCAGGCCAAGGGACACGACCCGGAACACGCTGCGCGGGTCCCCGCGACCGCACGCCGTGATGGTATGGTGGATGCCCCCCCCCTCCCCCACCCCTTGCTCCGGCAAGCTCAAGGTCTACCGGTCCAGCGCGAACTGAGCGGTCGTGTTTTGGGATGGCCATTGGGTTATCGCATCAGGAAGGCTGTTCATGTCGCGTAAGCTGTTCGAGCACCCTGGCACGGAGGGGGGCGGCTTTCCGCGAAAACTGCCATTTGACGATCGGCTGGCGTGGAATGGACGTTTCCAAGGCCAGAATGGAAAGTCAGGTCATAATTACAAGTGATTACAATGACTTATCAGCCGGACCTGGGGCTGGCGAATTTTCTCTCAGTTTTAAGGATTAATACTGTTCTTTTCAGTCCGGCCGGGCGGCGGTCGTCCATGCGCTGGAATCCGCTTTTGCCACCTTGAGGGAGCGGAATGCCGATATTAACGCCGTCGGCCGGCAGGTCTTGTATGATTACGTTCGCAGGGACGTAGGCGCCGCCAGCGAAAAAACGCGGTTGCAGTTATTAATCTCCTCGTCGGCAGCACTGCCGGTTCGCGTGTTCATGCCTAAACTGTGCGTTCCTGGATGTCATGACGTCGGCTTCTCGGTGGGCTGAGCTACAGATCGTTGGAAGCGATGTAGGCCGGATGTCGGCAGAAGGATTGGGTCGACGGCTCAATGTTTTCAAACACTTGGCCGTGCCCAATTTCGCGAGAATCCTGAGATGTAGTTATCGGGGTGGTCGGGCGTCTGGTGGCGTGGTTGGCCATCGCGGTCACAGCGCCGGCCCGGTGACTGATGACGTTGAGGGGCCGGTGGTCAGGCGGTGGTACGGCCGGCTGCCGTGGCTTCCCGCGCGTAGTGGGACAGGGGTTTGCCTGGCTCGAAGTAGGGGTCGCGCTCGATTGGAAGCCGAAGGCGATCGCGGACGGTTGCCAGTTCTGTCAGCAGCACATAGCCGAGTTCCGGCGCGCCATGGCCCAGTTCACAGAGGCCGAACGCTCGGTCAGGCTCGTCTGGGTCAAGTTCGCTCACAAGCTAAGTGCCGGGACCGTCGGGCATGAACAGCTTCAGCACCGGAGGCGGGTCTAAGTCAGGGTCGGGTTGGGATGCACAGCCGTTGGCCAGGAGCTGGGCACGGTCGAGATCGGTGAGCGGCAATATGGTCATGGCAATAGCCTCGGTTGCGTCGACAGCGCGTGGCCTCGGCCCGGCGGGTGTGATGTGCCTGAGCCGAGACCGTACTGCTGAAATGAAGGAGGTTGGGTCGGCTTAGGCGGCGCGTGCGGACCGCTGTGTCGCTCGGTGAAAGCAGCGGCGGTGAATAGGTTGCTGGCCGCGGCCGAGACGTCGTCGAGGTGGAGTTCGCCGTCCACAAGCCACCAGTCGAGGTAGCGGCGGTGAAGCGCATGGGCGTGGTCAGGGAGTCCGGCGCTGGCCAAGGCCGTGATCGTGCGTTCCAACGTCAGGGGAATGAAGGGGATGCGGCCTGTGGGAGCCGATTGGAGGTGGCGGGCGTAGGTCGTGGCCGCGGTGTGGGCCAAATGGTTGTGCTGGGGGGCGATGAACGCGAGCACGGCGTAGTCGGCGAGGCCTTGGTCGAGAATCGTTGCTGCGAGGCAGTGCTGGCGGAAGAGTTGCTGGCAGGGGTTGGTTGTCAGGCTGGGAGCGGTGGCGTCGATGAAGAGGTCAGCGGCCGGGGCAATGGCCGCGTATCGTTCGTTGAGGCGCGGGGCCGGTTCGTAGGCGCTCTCGCTGTATTTGACCTCGATCCCAATGAAGATCCGCTCGCCCGCTTTGGAGCGCCCGCGAATGGCTAGGTCGAAGGCGGTGCCGTCGGCGGTGAAGCGGTGGTCGCCACGGCCAGGGCTATGTTCGAAGAGAAGGTCTGTCATTTCGGCCATGGTCCCCGGCAGCAGGTCCGCGGTGAAGCGGGTGGCGAGGTCGAGGTCGCGGGCGAGCAAGCCGAACAGGTTGAAGGTCAGCGGTTGAGACAGGATTAGGTTCGTCTTGAGCCGGTCCACGTCATAGACCGCTCCCGGTTCGCCGTAGTGGAGAGCATGGGCCACGATTGTGATGATGCGTGGATGAAGGAAGTTGGCGCCATCGCCGCCTGCTATAGTACTGATGCGTGAGCCAAGGCGGCGGCGCTTCCCCTTTAGATCCGCATGAAGGCCGATGGGCAGGTCGCGGTCCTCTCGCCACAGCGCCTGAAGGAAGCGGGCGGCGGCCTTGATGCGGGGTCGGCGGGGACGAAGACGTGGTGGCCCCGGCGCTGCGCCTCGGGGATGATCGGCAGGATTGTCAGCGGTCCGAGGCCGATAGGATCGAACACGGTGAGGTCCGTCTACGAAGGGGCGGGGTCGCTGGCGGGGGGCTGCGGGATGGGGGCGTTGTCGGCCATAATGAAGTCCTGACATGCGGCCGCGGTGGTGCGGTCAGGTCAGGATTCCCGTTGCCGGACGGATCATGAACGAGAATGGGTAGTGGCAGCGGTTGTGATGGCGTGAGGGACGAAGGGTTGGTGGTGACCCAGTGCCGGATCGGTGTCGGTGTCGTGGGAGGGGGACGTGCCGGTGTGGTGGCTGTGTGGGCAGTATGCAGGTTGCAGGTGGCGTAGGAGGTGGTCATACGTAGTACCGGCGGTCGTACGTGGGGACGTAGGTGGTTAGGTGCATACCGGCGCCTACCGGACGGCTACGTGCCGGACTCGCTATTTCATCCGGTATTGCAATACGCTGATTCTTTTATAGCGGGTTCGAACATTCGAAAACATTCGGTTGCGCCCGGTCCCTCTGCAGCATTGCGCCGGTGTGTCGTCCGTCTCGCTGGTGCGACGGGTGTTGCGACGCCGGTTACGCGCTCTGCTTCAGCATTGTGCGGGCAACGACGCGGTTCATCGTGTGTTCCGCGAGATCACGTAGTGCAAGGGCCATCTCGTCGAGCCAGAACGGCTCCAGCCGATACCGGATGCACAGGGTCAGTTCGGTCTGGCGCTGCTCTAATCTTGAACGAATCGGGGTCCAGTCGAACGAGAGAGTCAGCCCGGCCCCTCATCCTCCTGATCAGAGCTACTTATCCCAATCGCGCCAGCGGCAGCCCGAGGTCAGCACGTGCAGGATGCCGGAAATGACCTGCCGATCGTCGTTCCGTTCCGGCCCGGGCTGGTTCTTGGGCATGAACGGTTTCATCCCCGCCCACTGCTCGTCTGAGAGCCAGAACAGATCCGCCATCGCCGCCTCCGTGCTGCAAACGGCGGCTCTGAATCACAAACCAGAACTTTCGCAACGTCTTGATCCGGTTCACACCCTAATCTGTCCGCTCGATCGCGCGGGTCGTCGGGGTCTTTATCCACTCACCCGCGTTCATCGCAGCTGGGTCGTCCCGCCCGCCGACACGCTTAGGCATCGGCGGTGCCGAGAGCGTCACGCGCCTCAGAAAGGCACGCGCGATAGCGGACCTTGAGCGCCTCGGGCGCAAGGACTTCAACGTGGGCTCCCCAGGTGAAGAGGTGCCACGCCATCTCTGTCAAACCGGATGCCGTGAACGCGACGCTGACCCGCCCAGCTGCATCCTCGCTGACCCGCTGATCGCGATGAAACCGGAAGCCGCGCGCGTCGGCGGCGACTGCCGCCGAAAAGCGCCAGACCACGTCGAAGCGCTCGCCGTCCCAGAACGCACCGAACGAGCGGGCGGCGAAGGCCTGGAGGTTGAACCTCTCGTCGCGCACAAACCCGGTCTCCATTGGGGTAAGACGCTCGATATTGCCGATCGCGTACAACCGATGCTCGCACACCTCCGGGTGCGGATTGAAGCCGACGAGGTAGGCGCGTGACCCGGTGAGGAAACCGTAGGGGTGCAGTAGCGGGAAGGAGCGCTCGGCCGTGTCGCGGCGGCGGTAGACGAGCCGAACCACACGGTTGGCGAGAAACGCGTCCCGCAGCCCCGCGACGATGGCCGGTTCTAGGCTCTCCTCCGGACCTGGTCTCACGACGGCGCCCGTCCCCCGCAGCAAGTCAGTGAGATCTCCCTCAACCGGACGCCAAGCCGCGCGCGTCTGCGCCGCCTCAAGCTTCAACGCGAGGCTAGTCAGTCGCTCGGCCTCAAGGCGCAGACCCTGCTGCCGGGCGCGCTCCGCTGCGAGGCGCAGTTCCAAGAGTTCGTCGCGACTTGGTGGCTGCAGCGTCGCCAACCGCCCCGCGGGTACCCGCCAGCGCTTGGTGCCGTCCTCAAGAACCTCCTCTCGCATCGCGTCCGGCATGAGCCGGTGCAGGGCGTCGCGCAGGCGCTCGGCTGTGCGCCGGCCAACGCCCAGCAGGGTGGCCATCTCGTCGAGCGTCAATCCAACCCGTGCATCGGCCAGTGCCAGGCCGAGTGTCAGCAGCCGCTCAGCTGGGGCGTACCGCCTGCTCATCTCGTCCCCCCTCGCGTGCCGGTCCGATGGCCCAGATCGAAGGATAACAGGTTCGCCAACGGCTGGTGGTCCCGCGCGTGCGTTTCGAGCGCGAGCGCCATAGGTTGGACGGGTTTGCCGATCGCGGGCTGGTGACGGGTCGCACCTTCGATCAAGCTTGTACAGCTCTCCGCACGGGGGCACGGGAGCAACCGAGATGCGCGTGAGACTCTTCGGCGAGTGGATGCTCCTCCTGATCTCCGCACTCACTCTCGTCGGGAGTGGCCTGCCCCTTGTGCCGCGCGCACTGACAGCCGCGCGGTTGCTAGCCGTGGCCGACAATCCCCCGGCGATCGCTACTATCCAGCTGCCGCGAGTGCTCACCCTCGAACGGGTCGAGACCGAAATCGATGCGGCGATTGCCGCCGAGGACGACGACCTTGCTCAGAGCTTTCTTGATCTTGCTGACGCGCATGGGGTCGCGGTCGACCCAGACCGCCGTGCGAGAGTCGCCGCGATGCAGAGTGAGGGGACCTATCGCGCGGCCCGGGCCTTTGCAGCGGGGGCAGCCACCGGCGAGGCCGAGACCGCCGCCGGGCTCGCGGGCGTACTTGCGGCCGACCTCTCGGGGCTCGGCGACATCCGAGACATCGCGCGCGAGGGACCGATCTGCGCGCGGGGCGAGACGTGCGACACCCTGGTGTTGGGGCTCGCCACCGTGGGGCTGGCGACGAACGCCGCGACGATCGCGAGCGCAGGCGCCGCCACACCGCTGCGCGCCGGCGTGACCATTCTAAAGACCGCACGCAAACTTGGGCGCCTCCCCGCGCCGCTCGCGGCTGCGCTGATACGCATGGTACGCGCTGCCGTCGACCCGGAGGCGGTGCGTGTCCTTATCCGGGCGGGGGGACGCCTTGATGCTGCGGGCTTGACCGCGGCAGCTAGGTCCGCGGTCCGGCCCGATGCGCTGCGGGGTCTGCGCAACCTCGGTGGCAATGTCTACGGCCTCTACGCTGCGGCGGGTCCCCGGGGCGTGCTTCAGGTCCTCGGGATCGCCCGCACCCCCGGCGAGATCGCACGGGCGGAGCGCTTGGCGTTGCGCTTCGGCACACGGACTCGCGCAACGCTCAAGCTTCTCGACCGCACCGCCCTCATCCTGGGGCAAGAATTCGCGGCGCTCGTGCGGACGGTTCTCTTCGCGCTCGCCTGGGTGTTCGGGCTGGCTCTGTTCTGCCGGCAACTGGGCACAGCTCTGGGACGGCGGTTGTGGCAGCGCCCCGCCTCAATCCGTCTCAAGCCCATGTCCGATTCTGTCGTAACCATCGCCGAAAGTCGGCACGGACGGGATGCATTGGATTGCCCAGAGGCCGGCCGGGCCGAACCAGTGGGCATTGGGGACCAAAGTTGCCCGTCGCGTTGAGCTCACCCGGATCAAGACGTATGCCCGATATCGACCTCTTCTTGCACATGATATCAGCTGGCCCGATCATCGGACGTTACGGACCTATCCGGGCGTGCGAGGCGTCGGGTCGATCCAACCCTTACGATGCGGGGGTCCGGATCGTGGCGATCGGCGGGCCCTTGCCAGATTGGGCCGCACCGACGACCGCGCCTGTCGGAGAGGACAAGACTGAACTGATGGTGGTGCACGGGCCGCTATCGCGTGGTGCCGCGAGGGTAGACAGGCGTCGCTCCGATGCACCCGCACCGAAGCTGCGGTTCATCGTGTGTGATGAGACGCTCGTGGACTGCCCCCTCGACGTGCAAGAACCTACGACGGCGGTCGTGCGCGTATTCACGAGCCCGCACGACCGCGATACCGTGGCCCAGGCCCTCGCCGCCTGCGCCCATGGCGACGGGCTGCTTATCGGGACGGACGCCAGGGATCTGCAGCACGTGGCGGGCGTCGAGCCAGGCTGGCCGGGACGCGGGTGCGCGATCGTCATTCCCGGTCACGCGGACGCCGAGCTGGGCGCAAGCGCAGGATCGGCGGTGGCCAAGCTGACCGCCGCGGGCTTTGATGGCGGGCGCCTGATGGTCCAGCTCGTCGCCACGCCGGACGCTGCCGCCATCGATCTCGCCGCGCTCGACGCCTACGCCGCCGCCGTCATCCGGTGGGATGCCGATCGTGACTGCATCCTCTCATGCGCCATAACCGACCGCACCGCGATAGTGATCGTCGCCTTCGACCAGCCCGCCCTGGTCCAATCCGACCCGACCGCGGGACCGCTGCCGGATCGTTCCCTGTGAGCCGCGCTACGGTCGATAAGTTTGGCCGATGGGCGTGGGACGGGCCTCTTGAGCAGGGCTTTTCCGCCTTCGTCGAGGAACTCTACCTCACGTACCTGCGCCGCCACTGCGCCTGGGGGGGGCCAGCGCGCATCTCGCACGAGGTGTGGGCCTGGAGGCCCGATCCGTGCCCCGCTCGGATCGGTGCAGCCGCTGCTCAAGTCTTTAAGGAGCAGGTCGAGGCTGCTGCGTGCGCGATCCCGTTCGAGCGCAAGCGGGGCGGGATGACCTACGCGGCCGAGGTCCGGCGCCTATACGATGCGCTTGCGGCGGTGCTGGCCAGCGAGGCCCATGCGCCCGCGGATTTCGGGCCGTGCTCCACGTTCGCGCTAGCGCGGATCGAGGGGATCTGGGAGATCGGCTCGGTGAAATCGAACATTGATGCTCCGGATCTTGCAACTGCGATGGAGCCTCCCGCGGTCCAATCCATGCCCGCCCGGCAAATTAACCGGCGCGAGGCCCTAGGCTTTGCCACCTTGGTGCCCGGCGCGCTTCTCGGACGATCCCGTCTTGCCACTGCAGCATCGGGCGAGCCTACCATTGCAGTCGCTGTGCCGGATCCGGTGGCTCGAGTGGCCGGCATGCTGCGGGATCTTGAGGGTCTCCCGTGGCGAGACCGATACCCGCTGCGGCGCGTGCCGGGACGGGATGCGTGGGAGTATTACCTGCCCGACACCGATGCCGACGCCCGCTTGCGCGAACTCGGCATCGGACCGTTCACAACCGCCGGTGCTCTCGTCCGCCGGCTGGCCGGGACGTTGACGGTCGCAGACGATCGGTTCGTACGCGAGGCGTGTGCCCGGGAGGACATCGCCCAAGCGGACCGTGCCGATCACATCCGCTACCACGCCGCGACGGCCGATCAGCTGATTGCACGATTGCAACGGTACGCCGCGACGGGGACGCACTGGGCAGGTTTCCATGCGGGTACGGGCTGGACCTGGAACGCGCTGGTGTCCTGCGCATGCTTCGATCTGCTCAACTTTGCGAAATCGCTGGAGCAGCGCGAGGCGTGCGTCCGCGAGGCCGGCGATCCGCTCACGTTCCCTGCTGAGCTGCAGCTCGCGCTCGACCCTTTTCTGTTCCGCCGGTGCGGGTTTGGCTCGGCCCTGATCCGCCCGACGTTGTGTGCATGGCTCGCGCCGCACGCGGGCAAGCAGATCCCGGCATCCACAGGGCTAACCTACGTCTCCCTAGTCGACGAAGGGCCCGGTTCTCCGTCATGAGCCATTTCGATCAGCTCAGACATCCCGCAAGAAGGCGTCACCCCAAGGCCGGCGCAAAAGATTAAGCCCGACTTCCGGAGCTTCGTCCGGTTTTGTCGTGCACTGAGTTGGTTATGTGCGTTGCCCACCGGCGCGACCGCGTTTCGGTATCCCCCCAAAGCAGCAAGGTTGTTATGTCCGATCGCCTGTTCGATGGAACCTCCGTACAAGGGCTGAACCTCCTTTCATTTCTTGACTGGGCGCGCAGCTCAAACGCCGTCCTGCGCACTGGCCTCGGCGGGGGCGGTCCGGCGGATGGAGACACGGACGAGTCCCTCCGACACTTTGGGCTCCTCGCTCTGCCACCGGTCCAGCGCAGCGCGGTCTGGCGCCCCAAACAGGTGGTCGACCTCTGGGACTCGCTGTTGCGCGGCCTGCCGATCGGCAGCTTTTTCTTGATGGCCCGCGGCTTGGACGATGTCGCGCACGGCCGGGACTTCGGCAGCGACGGCCGGATCGCACCGATCACGCGGGCGGGTTTCGACCTGTTCGACGGACAGCAGCGGACGCGGGCCATGCTGCTCGGCGTCTGCGGCCCCGACCTCGACCGCCGCTGCCTCTGGATGGACCTAGCGCCGGGGGCCAAGCACAGGCTCCATCTGACCTCCGCGAGCCAGCCGTTCGGGTACGAACCGTCGACCGGGCAGAAGCTCTCGCGTTCGGATCGAGCGAAGGCGAGGGCCAACTTCGACGGCGGTGTCGCTCTCACGGTCGCGCCCGGCGGGGCTGGTGAGCCCCGAGCAGCCTACGATCATGAAGTCTTCGACCTCATCCTCGCCGAACCGGACGGCCAGCGGGATCTGCCCCGGCCATACAAGGCATCCGGCTGCACCTATCGTCTCGACGAGTTGCTCGCCGCTTGGCGCGCTGCTCACGTCTCGACCGGCACGGGTGCGGACGGGCTTGCGCGGCTCATCGCGGCGCGGGCACCGGGCGAGGACACCCGGCCGGCGCTGGCAGAGCTCGCTACCGCATTCGAGCGCGTAGCGGACGGCGAAGTCGCGCTGATGCACATCGATCCGAGCCGCTTCGCCGGCGGCGGAGAGGCCGCCCACGAGAGCCTGCTGATGCTCTTCGATCGGATCGGTGCCGGCGGGACGCCGCTGACGAACGACGAGCGGCTGTTCTCCATCCTCAAGCACCACGACCCGCGCGTGCACAATGCGGTGCTCGAGATTCACGCGGCTGTCGGACGGGTCATGGCCCCGACGAAAATTGTCGTCACGGCCCTGCGCATCGCGAACGCGCTGAGTTCCGCCGGCGCGACCGGCATCCCGGACGTCGCCGGGTTCGCGCGCACGATGAGCGAGCGGGCCCCGGAGACGGCGCCGTTTCGGGACGCGCTGTCGCAGCTGATCCCGACGAAAGGCGAGGCGGCGCGGTCGGCCGACTCGGCGCTCCTAACCCAGGCGTTCCGCGCAGCGTTCACGCTGCTTGAATACGAGCCCGTCTCCGACTCGTTCGCCACCGGATCGAACCAGAACGGTTTGCCACGCGCCGCCCTCGTCGAATTGCCGACGGAGCTGTGGCAGGTCGTCCTGTTCTGGGCAGTGCGTGGGCTGCGCGCCGGGCGGACCGTCGCGGACCTCGGCGCAGCACGCGGGGACCTCCTCCGCTTCGCGCTCTTCTGGCGCCTGTGCGTCTACAACGACGGGCGGGCGGCAGCTTGGTCGCTCAAGGTGCTGCAGGAGCACCAGCAAACCTGCGAATTTCCCGGTCGGCATCTCTACCGGCTGTGCGTCGGCGACGTCGACGGGGAGCGCTGCGCGAACCGTCTGCTCGCCGCCGACGTGATGACACGCTTCCTCGTCGCGGACCCGCCAGTGCCGGTCTGGCGTTCTGCGCAGGAGCGTTTCGCACGCGACGAGGCGCCCGTCGGCTACGAGGCACTCGCATCTGCCTGGTGGTGGTCCGCCCGAAAGATGCTGCCGTGGCTGCAGCGTGACTACGTGGCGTCCGCATTCCCGCACTACGATCCGCTCTCGGACCGGGACGACGATCTCCCTTACGATCTCGACCACCTGTGCCCCCAGGCCGATTGGGGCGCGAACTGGAACGGGCTGAGCGGCCGAATCGAGGCCTCTGCCGGCATTGCGAGGGCAATGTGGGCATGGCGCAGCCTTCTCGGAAACGGGATCGGCAACATGCGGATCGTCGACGCCTCGGTAAACCGGGGCGATGGCGACGCCCCGCTGCCTGCTAAGGTACCGGGCCTCGCCGATACCCCCCTCACGGCGAAGACCACGGGAGCCATGGCGGCGATGGCGCTTGATCCGACCGAGCGCGCGCTGTGGCTTGCCGCGTCGACACCCGATGACCGCTGGGACGAAGCGCGTCTCGCCGCGTTCCAGAGCGCCGTCGAACGGCGGTCCGCTGCGCTGTATCACCGGTACTTCGAAGAGCTCGAATTCACCGTCTGGCTGCTAGGGGACGAAGTAGAGCAGAACGTCTAACGCGAACATGAAGCCTGACGCATGAGTGTGGGATATCAGCGAAATGCTGGCGCAGCCCACGGCAACCGTTTGAGGTCACATCAGTGAAGCATGCTGTGCAGTGGGGGGGAAAAGGGGGGGGCACCCCTTCGCATACGCTTCATCGTCCGTTCGGTAGCGCGTTGGAGTTCTCGTAGAGTGACCAGCCATCCCTCACGAGAGCTTCGACGCTGTCGTAGGCGCTGACCTCACCGGCCCGCTCGCTCACAAGGCGCATCCGGCCGTTCAGGTTGTCCTCAGCCGACAATGTACCGATTAGACCGGACGCATGTCTGAACGCGAGCGAGCCGTCGCCGTCAATGTCGAAGGCCACGATCGCGGCGGCGTTTTCTCCACAGACGTGCTTCCTCGCCCGGTTTAGTCGGCTGCGGCTGCGACTTTGCTCGCTCGCCGGTCCCGCTCATGGCCTGCGCCCCAGCGCCACCTGCTCGCGCCCCTGTTCGAGATCAAGACATCCAAACCCGCGGCCCCAGGGCTCTTGCCAAGGGGGCTTCGTCGGGGGGGGAGCGTGGTCCAGTAGCTTCTTCGCGACGAGCGTGCCGACCGCTTCAAAGCCCGAGGGTTCCATCGCACCGCAGAGCTGCTCCTCGAACTCGTCGGCATCGAGATAAACCGTTATCTCATAGGCGGCCTCCAGCGCAGCCTTGATAGCCCCGGACAAGACCGCGCCGTCGGTCCCGTCCGGGGCGTCCCAGTACGGTCTGCAGATGCGATCGACCTCGACCTGGATCGTCTTCCGCTTGTCCCGGAGTACAAACTCACGGGCTCTGGCAACACCCATCCTGATGCTCTCCTCAGTTGAAGAAACCGATCGGGCGGCGCGCCGTTCCGGGCTTGACCGCTACCTCCGCGGCAAGGAGCCGGAGAAGAGCTCCTGGCTCGCGATCTCCCAGCACCGCCGCCTTGCGCGCCACCACCGCGAAATCCCCCGCCGTCAGGAGATCGAGGCGGTCGAGCCCGCCCGGCGGCTCGGCCCCGAGGAAGCGCTGGTATGCGGCGCGCGCCTGATTCCGGTCCATCGGCTGGAACGCCACCTTGAACAGGAAGCGCCGCATGGTCGCGGGGTCAAGGCTCTCGACAAGGTTCGTCGTGCAGGCGAACGGGTGCTGGGCAGCCTCCATGTGCGCGAGCATCTCGTTAACTTGGCTAACCTCCCAGCTGGTCCGGGCTCCACTGCGGTCGCGCAGCAGCGAGTCGGCCTCGTCGATGATGAGCATCGCGCCACGCTCGGCAGCCTCACAAAAGGCCGCCGCGATCGCCTGCTCGGTGCCTCCAACCCACATCGACAGGAGATCGGAGGCCTTGCGCTCGATTACGTCGACCCCGAGGCAGCGGGCCAGGTGGCGGGCGTAGGCGCTCTTGCCCGTGCCGGGTAGGCCGTGGAAGCAAAAGGACAGTGCTTGGCCTTGGCAGGCTGCCACACGCTCGGCCAAGTACGCGAGGTCGAGGTTGGCCGAGGACAGGGTGGGATCGAACTGCGCGGCGGTGCCCGGCGGCCGAGCCACGCGCCCGGCCAGGGTCTGCTGGACCGAGCGCGCCGCGAGGCTCGCCGCTTGCACCCCGCCGCCGGTAAGCTGCGCCACGCGCAGGCCGCCGTCGAGGATGGCCGGGGCGGCCTCGATGGCGGCGAGGTCGTCGAGGTCGCTAGGAAGGAGCGCCAAGCCGCGCCGCTCGGCGAGGCGCCCGAGCATGACCCGGCGCCGCGCGCGGCCGGGCTCCGGCAGCTGGATCGCTAGGGCCATTCGCCGCATCACCGCCGGCCCGAGACGCTCGGGGTGGTTGGTAATCCACAGCGTCGGCGCCTCGGTGGTCTCGACGAGACGGTTCATAAACACTTTGGACCCCCGGCGCTTGCCCGCGTCGTCCTCGTCGACGCCCGTGAAGATGTCGTCGGCTTCATCCACCACGAGCACCATGCGGCCGGCGTGGGAAGCGAGCGCGCGAGCGACCGCTAAGGCCGCGATGCGATCCTGGCGGTTAGGTTCGGCGTCGAGCTCGTCAGCCTCCCCCACGAAGCAGGCCCGTGCGCCCAAGCGCTCGGCGAGCGCGCGGGCGAACTCGGTCTTGCCGGTGCCCGGCGCGCCGTGCACGAGCACATTCACGCCCCTGCGACGGCGGGAAAGGGCGGCGCCGACGAGTGAATGGGCAAGCTCGCGCAACTCGCCGAGGTGCGCGAAGTCTTCCCAAGCAAGACCAGCCGGCGTAGAGCGCCCCAGCAGCGCGTTGCGCAGCGCTTCGTCGCCGCTCGCGCTGAGCCGCGCGATGTGCATCACCGTGCGTGACGGCGCGAAATCGCCCCCGTTGCGGTCCTCGATGAGGCCGAGCAGGCGCAGAGGGCGCGACGGCTTTAGTCGCTGGCGTACGCTCTCGACGGGATCTGCCAGCAGCGCCGAGAGGCCGGCAACGTTGATTTCGTCCCGAGCCGCATGCGATCCGCTTGCGGCACAAGCCAAGCTGTGAACAGCGCGAAACAGCGCCGCGCGGACTGCGAGCTTGAGGATTGCGCCGTCGGGGGCCGGCAGGCAAAGTGTGCGACACAGCCACGCCAAGCGTCGCTCGAGCCCGGACGGGGTCATGCTGCGGCGGGCGCCAAGGGTCGCGACCGCGGGTCTCAGCGCAGTCCATGTGCGCGACTCGATTTCGCCTAGGCCAAGCTCGACGTCAACGCGGTCGAACGGCGGCAGTGTGGGACACTCGAGCCGTCCGGCATTGTCGACGAACCAAGCGACGATGGCACGGCTCGGGGTCGCCCTAGCCCGCCACGAGCGCTCCGGCTGCAGCAGGGCGGTGTGGGCGTACAGGCGCAGTTGAAGCAGATCGTGGCGGGTCATCGGGGCCTCTCGAACCGTGTGAGAGAGCAACACTATGCCTACGTCAAAATCGGGTGCATGAACCGCGCCGAACGTCCGCTCTTTCGCTTCGCAAGCGTCAGAGCGGCCCCCCTCTTTCGGCCAAGTCAGTCGTACAGGTATGGCTTACTCAACGTCTGCTTTCTGGAATCGTGGCGGGAAAAGCGAATGATCGAGTAGGGTCGCTATCCGCCAGTCTGCTCAACGACCGGGTGAGGTGAATTTGCGACGGTCCGCTTTCGGGTGGGAGTTGGCGGAAGAAGAGACTGCCGTTGGGGCGGCTCCCGACCCAAGGTGGACCTTGCCAGGGTCCGATTTTTTGGCCTGTGAAGGGTCGCAGTTCCCTTTGGCTGCGTGCCGGCGAAGCCGCGCGATTGGTGTAGAGGTCAGCTAGCTATGTTCCAGGTCAACCGCGCCGAGAACCGCATCCGGCGGCTGGAGGAGCGACGCTTCAGCGATCTCGGACTGCGCGAGCGCGACCACCTACAAGAATGGCTAGCCGGCCTGCCCGACGCCCTCGGCGAGGAACTCCTCATCATCCAGAAGGAGTTCGACGGTTTCGCAGACACGCGTGAGCGGCTTGACCTCCTCGCGCTAGACAAAGATGGCCAGCTCGTTGTCATTGAGAATAAGCTCGATGACTCGGGACGAGACGTGACTTGGCAGGCGCTCAAGTATGCTGCCTACTGCTCAAGCCTGACCAAGGCGCAGATCGTCGACATTTACCAGAGCTATCTCGACCGCTATGAAAAGGGCGCTAAAGCCGTCGAGCGGATCTGTGAGTTCCTCGGGGCGGAGGATCTACAGGAGGTCCAGCTCAACGCCGGCAATGGCCAACGGCTTATGCTCGTTGCGGCGAACTTCCGGAAGGAAGTCACGGCAGCGGTGCTCTGGCTGCTGAGCCACAACATTCGGGCGCAATGCTTTCGTGTGGTGCCCTACAGCCACGGGGACGAGCTCTTCCTTGATCTCCAGCAGATTGTCCCAACGCCCGAGGCCGCCGATTTCATGATCGGCATGGCGACGAAGGAGACAGAGGAGAAAACCATCCAAGCCGTGCAGAAGCCGCGTCACCTTTTGCGCCTCGCCTTTTGGGAACAAGCGCTCGAACAGCTCCGCTCTGCCGGTCTCAGCCGCTTCAACTCGATCAGCCCGTCGCAGGAACACTGGTTGAACGCGGCCACAGGGATGTCTGGGGTGAGTTTCACCCTTATCTTCTCAAAGGATGAAGCACGAGTGGAAGTGGGCATCACACGCAGCGACGCGGCCGAGAACAAATGGGTTTTCGACCAACTTCTGGAGCAAAAAGAGGTGCTGGGGGAGAAGTTCGGGGCACCGCTCGACTGGCTCCGGCTCCATGACAAGAAGGCTTGCCGGATCGTATGCGCACAAAATTTCGACGGCTATGACCGCGAGAACTGGCCAGTTATGATCGGCTGGATGACTGAACATATGCAATACTTGCAGGATACCTTCTCGGCACCGATTGCGGCCCTCAACATTAGACTCAGGAACGGTCAAGGTCCCGCGGCTGGGCTTCGTCTGGCAGACTGAGAACCTGATGATGACCGCGATGGCGACTGAGAGGGCGCTCGCAACTTCCAGCTTCGCAGTCAGCGCCACTCACTTGATTTAGACCCACGCCTGATTGCCATCGTGTAAGCTGCTGCTGACCTGACCGGTATTTTGGACCGAGCCAATTGGAAGGCTACTGCATGGTGGCGGCCATGGGTAGCCGGAAGGCCAGATCCGGGAGGGTGACAGGCGC
>NZ_LMRE01000016.1:0-26445 GCF_001424745.1 Methylobacterium sp. Leaf469 | reverse complement strand
CGCCATCGCCACCCGCTACGAGAAGACTGCCGTCAGCTTCATGGGCGTCCTCTCCCTCGCAGCCGCCCTCGATTGGCTCAAGCGATGACACGCCCTAGGGGTACGAAGCCTTAGCCGT
Organism: Methylobacterium sp. Leaf469; assembly: GCF_001424745.1. Lineage (NCBI taxonomy): Bacteria > Pseudomonadati > Pseudomonadota > Alphaproteobacteria > Hyphomicrobiales > Methylobacteriaceae > Methylobacterium > Methylobacterium sp. Leaf469. The sequence continues at coordinate 26,327 of NZ_LMRE01000016.1, read as the reverse complement.
CCGGCAGCTCTACCCTGACACGGACCACGGGCCAGGAACCGGCCGGCTTGAGGAAGCCCTCCAGGTCGGGCAGCGACTGGATCTCGGACGGCAACACGACCCGGGTCTGGCGTCGCGCCGTGCTGGTGCCAGAGCTGCTGCTGGAGCCATCTTTGCTCGTCGAGTTACCCTCGGAATAGCTCTCCTCCCAGCGCTCGGCCTCGCCGAGCAGGCGCGAGAGAATGTCCGCGGTCTCCGGCTCGACCGAGCGCATGATGAGGATGTTGGAGAAGCAGTTCAGCAGGGTGCGGGCCTTGTCCGCCCCATAATGGGTGGTGAGCTGCGAGAACGATTGGATGGCACCTACGATCGCGACGCGGCGTTTGCGCAGCTTGGTCGTGGCCTCGATCAGGCTCGACAATTCGCCGAGGCTGTCGAGCTCGTCGATGACGATCCAGGTCGGGATGGCGTGCTCAGCCCGGTCGAAGCCGGCGGTGACCAGGGTGTCTAGCCAACAGGTGATCAGGCTGCGGCTGACGCCTAGTTCGGCCTCGCGATAGGGGATCCAGAGCCAGGCCGGACTGCTGCCGTCCGCCATGAAACTGCGGAACGAGAAGCGGCCCTCGGGGGTGTATTTCCAGCCCTGAAGGTAGCCCGAGAAGATCGAGCGCACGTTGGTGAGCACGCGCTCGCCACCCTCCTGGAGCATCACGGCCGAGGTGGTGCCGGCGAGAAGCGGCGTGAGCTGCGCCGGGGTCCAGGACGTCAAGGCGGCGACGAGTTCGCGGTTGGAGGCGCCCGGTCCGAGCGCCTCGCCGACATTGGCGAAGAAGCGTTGGGCGTAGTCGTGCCAGGAGCGCGACTCGCCATGGCCATCGGGAATGACCGAGCGGGCAAAGCGCGCCCACTCATACGGCTGCCGGATCTCATTGCTGATCGCCCAGCCGTGATCGTTGGCGAGCGGGCCCATGACGATGTCGTCGGGACGACCGAAGCGGCGGTGAAACTCGTGGCCGTTGTCGACGACGATGGCGCGCTCGCCACGGGCCCGGATGTTGTCGAGGAGCGCGCGCAGGGTGACGGATTTGCCGGCTCCGGTGGAGGCGGTGATGAGGATATGCAGGCTCTGGTTTCCGGGTGGAAGCGGAGCACCGGCGATCCAGACGCCGCCCGAACGATCCCCGGAAGCGATGGCCAGACGCGCCGCGGCGCGCTCGGGATGATCGCCCAGTTGCCGGAGCAGGAGGCGGGTGTAGCCGGCCGCCGTCATCAGGCGGGAGCCGCGAATGAAGCCGGTGTCATCCGGCGCTTCGATATCCCGACGCAGGACGAGGAAGACCAGCCCCGCGCCGAGGATGAGGACGACGAGGATGCGCAGAGGGTTGCCGGACGCGAGGATAACGAGCGTGGCGATGAGCCAGAACCCGGTGGCGAGGAACAGGTCGATGCCCCATTCCAGGCGGGGCCGCGCAACGGCATAACCGGCCAAGATGCCGATGCAGAACAACATGGCGAGGACCGGCAGACCGGAGTTGGTGCGGGATACCGGGCAGCCCCAGGTCCTCTTGGCGCAGGGCACGTCGATCTGTCCGATAGCCCAGATCAGACCGATGCAGCAGGCGATGCAGGACAGTACCCCGAGCGGAACCCGCAGCGGTCGTTCGCCCTCGTCGGGATCAAGCGGGGGCGGATTCTTGGCCTCGCCGACCGACCCCGTGTCCTCGCTCACCGAACCTGTGTCGTCGGATTTCGGATCGAAGCAGCGCCCGGAATAGATGTCCAGCCGGCAGAAGCGATCCTGTCCCGGGGGCGATCGTGGGCCCTCGTTGGGATCGAAGCCGGGTGGGTTTCGTCCCTCCCGCATCAAACCGATGCCGTCGATAGAAGAGCCGAGGCGGGGACCGGTGTGGCATTCGGGGTGGGTGCCCAATCGGCGAAGGCGGTCTTGTCCTGAGGGCGGGCAATGCGTTCGACGAGTTCAGCGAGAACCCCGGCAAAGCGCGGCTCCTTGGCGGCGGCATCGAGGAGGAGACCGCCGAGGATGATCTTGCGGCGGGTGTCGCGTTTGCGGGCTTCCTGAGCCTCGCGGGCCTCTAGGAGCTGGAGGTCGGCCCGAGCCTGTTCGAGCTTGCGGCGGGCGGCGACGATCCGGTCGGTGCGCGTGGGTGGCATCCATCATCCTCAGGCGTAAGTTGTGCTACCCCAGGGCGCCTATCACCCTCCGTGCACCCTGGAAAGGATTGGAAGGGCGCACTTTAGCATTGCTGCGCAATGCCGATGCGATTTACACGGGTATCGTGACCCGTCGGCGCCGTTCCCGGCCAGCGGGTTCGATCCGTCCGTTCCGCCGCCGCCCCGGGCTGTGCGCCCGGCTTCGTCTGTCCCTTTCCGCCCCGTCCGGCCGTGCTGCCGATCGCATTCCTCCCGAGGCCGACCGTTCCCGCGTGGCGATCTACCATCTCAGCGTGAAGGCGGTGTCCCGGGCCGGCGGGCGCTCGGCCACGGCCGCGGCGGCCTACCGCTCGGCGAGCCTGATCCAGGACGAGCGCACTGGTCAGACCTTCGACTACCAGCGCCGCGGCGGGGTCGAGGCGAGCTTCATCGTGGCCCCAGTTGGCGCGGACTGGGTGCAGGATCGCTCGGTCCTTTGGAACGCGGCCGAGGCGGCGGAGCGGCGTAAGGACGCCAAGGTGGCGCGCGAGGTCGAGGTGGCGCTGCCGCACGAACTCGATACCGGCCAGCGCCTGGCGCTCACCCGCGACTTCGCCGAGGGGCTGGTGACGCGTTACGGGATCGCGGCCGATGTGGCGCTGCATGCGCCGAGCCGGGACGGCGACGATCAAAACTGGCATGCGCATATCCTGACCACGACCCGGACCGTCGACGCGAACGGATTGGGCGCGAAGGTCCGGGTGCTCGACGTGCCAGCCTCGGCCCGGACCGAGGTCGAGGCGATCCGCGAACTCTGGCAGGACACGGCCAACGCGCATCTCGAACGCGCCGGTCAGGAGGTGCGGATCGACCGGCGCTCGCACCTCGATCGCGGGCTCACCCTGGCGCCGACCGAGCATGTCGGGGTGCACGCGACGCAGATGCAGCGACGCGACAAACCCGGGGTCGACCGGGTGGCGATCGACGCGGAGACGGCCGCCCGCAACGCCGTCCGGATCGCGCAGGACCCCGAGGAGGTGCTGCACATCCTCAGCAACGAACGGGCGGTGTTCACGAAGGCCGACATCGCCCGGACGCTGCACCGCTACGGCGTGGACGAGCCGGCCGCGTTCCAGAACGCGATGGCCCTGGTGATGGCCTGCGACGCCCTGGTCGGGCTGGCCCGGGCCTCGGACGAGGGTGAGCGCACCGGGCCGGTCGAGCGCTTCACGACGCAGGATCTGTGGCTGACCGAGACCCGGATGGCGGCCTGCGCCGACCGGCTCGCGACCGAGCGCGGCTACGACGTGGCGCCACAGAAACGGCATGGGGTCCTGGCGGCGCATCCGGAACTCGCCGACGAGCAGCGCGCGGCGGTGGAGCACGTCACGGGCCCCGAGCGCATCGCCAGCGTGGTCGGACTGGCGGGTGCGGGCAAGTCGACGATGCTGGGCGCCGCGCGCGAAGCCTGGGAGCGTCAAGGCTTCCGGGTGCATGGGGCGGCGCTGGCCGGCAAGGCGGCGGAGGGCTTGCAGGACTCGGCCGGGATCCCGAGCCGGACCCTGGCGTCGTGGCAGCTCGGCTGGACCAACGGCCGGCATCTCCTGGGCAAGGGCGACGTCCTGGTGATCGACGAAGCCGGGATGGTCGGCTCGCGCCAGCTCGGGGCGGTGCTCGATGCGGTGGAGCGGGCCGGGGCCAAGGTGGTGCTGGTGGGCGACCCCGAGCAGCTCCAGCCGATCGGACCAGGCGCGGCCTTCCGGGCGGTGATCCAGCGGACGGGCTTCGTCGAGATCGAGACGATCCGCCGGCAGCATACGCCGTGGCAGCGCGCGGCCAGCGTGGCACTCGGCACCCGCCGGACGACGCAGGCGCTGGAGACGTATTTCGATTACGGGGCGATCCACTTCACCCCGGATACGGCCGCGGCGCGGGGCCGCCTGGTGGCGGATTACCTGTTCGACCGGACGATCAACCCACTGCAAACGCGGGTGGCGCTGGCGCACACCCGGGCGGATGTACGGGCACTCAACGAGGGTATCCGTACGCACCTGCAGAAGGCCGGCGAACTCGGCGGCGAGACGGGGTTCGTCACGGCCCTCGGCGTCCGCGCCTTCGCCCCCGGCGACCGGCTGGTGTTCCTGCGCAACGACCGCGAACTCGGGGTGAAGAACGGCACGCTGGCGACCGTGGTGGCCTCGACCGAGGGGCGGCTCAGCGTCCGGCTCGACGGCGCTTCGGGTCGCACCGTATCGGTCTCTCAGACCGATTACGACGCGGTCGATCACGGCTACGCCACGACCATCCATAAGAGCCAGGGCGCGACGGTGGACCGGGCCTTCGTGCTGGCCTCCGGCGGTATGGACCGGCACCTCGCCTACGTGGCGCTGACGCGGCACCGCGACGGGGTCGGGCTCTATGCGGGCCAGGATACGTTCGCGAACTTCGAGGTCCTGGCGGCGCGGCTGAGCCGGGCGGGGTTGAAGGAGACGGTGCTGGACTACGTCCGGGTACCGATCCGTGAGCGCGCCGGACCGGTTCGTGCGCCCGAGCCGCGCTCAGCAGCGCACGTGCCTGCGGTTGCCCCTGTCGACCTCACTGAGGCAGCGTTGGCGGCCGCCATGCCCACGACCACTTGGGGGCCGGAGGATGAACCGCTGCCTTCCCTGATCCGGGCGGCCCTGGCCGCGCCAGTGAACGGATTGATGCCGATCCTACCGGGGGTGCACGAGGAGCGGGGGTGGTTCAACAGGCGCGTAACTTCCGCCGTCCTTGCCCGATCCGAGGTCAAGGCTGCGCGCGCGCGGAACGCCGGTCTGGCCGGCGCGATGGTGAAGGATCCCCGCGCCCTGGGCAGGGCGCTCTACGATTTGCTGGATCGGGGAGGCGCACTCACCGAGACGCCAGCTGCCTTCCTGAAGCAGGCCGGCGCCGAGGTCGACGACCCCGACGGGTACGGGGGCCTGCGGGGCAAGACCGGGCTGTTCGCGTTCCCGGCGGCGCGAGCCGAGCGCGCCGCCGCGCTGGCGGCCGTACCTCAGCTCAAGGCCGGACTCGGACATCTGAAGTCGGTGTTCGACGAAGCCGTGGTAGTGGAAAGCCAACGGGAGCGGGTCCGTTGCGCCGCGATCCGCATACCGATCCCGGGCCTGAGCCCGGGCACCCGGGCGGCTTTACGGCTGTTGGATGCCGCACACATCTGGAAGCCGAAGAGCATGCTCGGAGGTCTGGCAGCGCTACGGGCCGAACCGAACGGCGTGGCCGAGGTCGAGGCGTTCCGGCTGGCGGTGGACCAGCGCTTCGGCACCGGTAAGGATCGCCCTGGGAACATGGAACACCGGATCCAGCGCGAGTCGATGTTCCTGCGTTCCAAGATCGAGGCCTTGATCAGCGGGGCGGACGCTTATGCATTGGCAGTCAGCTGGGAGCCGGAACTGAAGGCGCGGCTCGAGGAGGCACGGCAAGAGGTGATCGAGCGGGCCTCGCGGCCGGCTCCTGAACCCGAACGTGTGGTCGAGGCCGAGCGCAAGCCCGCCCAGGGGCTCACACTCGGACTGGGTTTCTGACGACGTGAAGCGCCGGAGGCAGCCTAAAAACCAAGAAGGCCAGCCTCGCAGCTGGCCCGGATCGTCGGAGGTGAGGCGGATGTGATTCGCATTCAGAAGCGACCCACCCGATTCGTTTTGGATCACGCACTCAACACGCAAAGCGGCGTCCAATTCACTCTTTGAATCACAGTGTCGCGGTAGCTCAGTGGGTAGCGCAGATGCCTGGAGACGGCCTGGATGATGAGCGCCGCCTCGTAATACCGTCCCTTAAAGTCACCCTTGGCGCGCTGCTTCAGCTTGGCAGCGGTAGCGGACAGGTCATGGGGCAGCTTCCGAAACGGAAGGCGCCATGCAGGTGTATGGTCAACGTTGAGTGAACGCCGGCGCGATCGCGTTTGCGACGAGCCCATCTGGAGTCGCTCAGCAGCGGACTGAGCGTGCCGCTCAGCTTCTCCAGCTGTACGTTTCATCCGAGATGGTCCTTTCAGCAGTTGTTGAAATATGGCTATCCAATGAAATCACTTGACTTGGTTTCAGCAAAGATGGCATTTTCAACAAATGCTGAAAGAGCTTAATTCGGTGAAGGACTTGGAGGGGAGGGCTGTTGAAGCCCTGCGTGGCCTACTTTCCAACGTCGACCCGATCCACGTCCACGCGATTGATCGAGAGGTTTCGATCAACGGCAAGCACGTCGACATCGTGGCCGACATAACGGCATTCGGCAGACGCCATCGCCTAGTGTGCGAGGTCAAGAGCAGCGGCCAGCCCAGGCATGTGCGCAACGCCGTTCTTCAGTTGCGCAACTACCTCGCCCTTGGCTGGTCCGGCCGAGATGCAACGCCCGTCTTCATCACCACATACCTCTCCGCCGAAGCGCAAGCGATGTGCCGTGAGGCCGATGTTGGCTTCCTCGATCTCGAAGGCAATGTACGCATCGCCTTCGACGGCATTTTCATCGAGCGCTCTGTCTCGACCAAGCCCTCGGTTCAGCGACGAGATCTGAAGTCGATCTTCAAGCCAAAATCCGCGCAGATCCTGCGAGCCATGCTCCGCGATCCATGGCGCGAATGGCGGGTCGCGGATCTAGCGAAGGCAGCCAATGTTAGTCTCGGGCAGGTCAGCAACGTGCGGACGAACCTGCTGGACCGCGAATGGGCTGAGCTGTCGGATGGCGGTCTGTATCTCCGTGCACCGGACAGAGTGCTGGACGCGTGGCGCGACGCCTACGAGCCTCCGTCGGGAGAGAAGCGGCTCTTCTACACGATTTTGCAGGGCAAGCAGTTCGACATTGTAGCGAAGCAAGCCATCCACGCGAATGATCACCGTGATGCACACGGCGCCCGAGCGATCTTCGCGTCCTTCTCGGCTGCGCGCTGGCTATCGCCTTACGCGCGCTCAAACATGCAGCACTTCTATGCCAACGATGCCGGTCTCGGGCTCCTGAAGTCGGGCTTGAAACTAACAAGCGCTTCGAAGGGCGAGAACGTGGCGATCACCGTGACCTACGATGAGGGCGTGTTCCTGGACGCCATCGAGCCCGTTCCGGGCGTCCTCTGCACCAGTCCGATTCAGACCTATCTAGACCTCGCAACCGCGGGCGAGCGTGGATTCGAGGCCGCGGAGCATCTTCGATCCGAGAAGCTTACATGGCCGCGATGAACCCGCAGGATCCTCAGTCCGCTTCCGATTACGACGATCGGACGACCGCCGCGGTCAAATCCGTGCTCGTCGAGATCGGCCAGATCCTCGGTTCTTACAGAGGTAAATTCGCGGTGATCGGCGGAGCCGTTCCGTGGTTGCTTCTCGACAATGAAGAGATGCCGCACGTCGGCACCATCGATGTTGATCTCAGTCTCGATGCCGAGGCGCTCGGCGACGGCGAGTACGCGACGCTCGTCCAATCTCTGATAAGCCATGGCTATCAGCAACGCGGCGAGTTGCGCCGCTTCCAACTCGTTCGCCAAGTGCCGCCTTTGGACGACGGGCCGGCCGTCAACGTCATCGTCGACTTCTTGATGCCGCGCGATGCAGAGATCATTAAGAACAAGCCGCCCCTCGTCGACCACTTCGCGGTCCAGCGCGCAGACGGCGCGGATCTCGCACTGCGTTTTCACGAATTGACCGCTGTCAGTGCGCCGATGCCGGGCGGCGGCACCAACACGGTGGAGATTGCGATCTGCTCCATTCCAGCGCTGCTCGCGATGAAGGGCCACGCTCTCGGCGGCCGTTTAAAGCAGAAGGACGCTTATGACATCTACTACTGTATCCGGAACTACGGCGACGGCATCGAGGCGCTCGCAGAGGCCTGCAAACCGCTCCTCGAACATGCGAGCGGGGCGGCTGGCTACCGCATCATTCGCGAGAAGTTCAGCGACATCGACGGCTTTGGGCCAACGAGCGTGCGGAAGTTTGTCGCGGAGACTGCCATCCTTGGCGACCGCACTGATGATCAATGGCAGCAGGATGCCTTCGGTATTGTCAATGCCTGGTTAGACGTTCTCGGATTAGGCGAATAGCCGCGTTGGTTGGGCGTGTCGCAAATTCGGGCAAAAGGCGCAGCAGGACCTTTACCCTCCCGCTTTCACGCCTTGTTCGCCTGGGGAAGTCCAAAGCAGAGTGGGAGTAGGTGATTTTGCTCGCGAACGGTCCACGCGCCGGCAAAGCCGAAGCCTTTGCGCAACCAAAGCATGGACTCGAAGCCGCAGATCGTGCGGCGAGCCGTGTTGAACGAGCGAAAGCCACCGACCTGCAGCATGAGACGCTTCACCGGGAAATGATCGCTCTCGATGCCTTGTCGCAGATGCTTCGTGACCTAGTGGAGCGGCGCCCGGGGTAGTAGCCGCCGCCTGGCGGCTCTCGACGATGGCCGGCGGTAGGTGCCGTAGGCCGCAAGACCGGCATTCCGGTGTGTGTCGGCATCGGGCCGACGAAGACCCTCGCCAAGGTGGCCAACCGCACGGCCAAGAAGGACCCCGCCTCCGGCGGCGTCTGCTACCTGGCGACCGAGGCGGCGCAGACGGCGCCCCTCGGCGGAATGGACCTGGAGGACGTGTGGGGCATCGGGCACCGCCTACAGCACCATCTTGCCGCTATGGGGATCACCACGCCCCTACAGCTCCGCGACGCCTGCCCGACGATGATCCGACAGCGGTTCAACGTCGTGGTGCAACGGACTGTGCTAGAACTTCAGGGGTACCCCTGCATCGACTTGGAGCAAGGCAGCCCCGACGCCAAGACCATCTGCACATCCCGCAGCTTCGGGCGGGCCGTGGAGGGCTTCGACGAGCTGGCCGAGGCGTTGACCGCCTACACCTCCTACGCGGCGCAGAAGCTGCGCAGGCAGGGCCTTGCCACGGCCTCGATCACCGTCATGCTGACGACCAACCGGCACAAGACTGAGGATGACCAATACTATGCGCCTCGGCCCGTGCGCTTGACGATCGGCACTAGCGACACTGGCCGCCTGATCTGGGCAGCCCTCTGGGGCCTCAAAAGCATCTATCGGCCAGGGTTCCACTACAAGAAGGGCGGAATCCTCCTGCTCGATCTCCACCCGGCCGAGGCCGTGCAGGGTTCGCTGTTCCTCCGGCCGGATGATCCCCGCCGGGTTGCCCTTATGGCCGCCATGGACGCCCTCAATGCCCGCTATGGCAAGGATCGGGTACGCTACGCGGCCAGCGGAACAGCTCGGCCCTGGAAGCTCCGGGCCGAGCATCTATCACAACGGTGCACGACGTAGTGGGGGGGGGATTTTAAGAGTATAATTTCTGATATGGTATAATTTACCAGTGTTGTCTAAATATTCAAAGTTCCTACATAGTAATCTCTATTTTCCCTACCAAAAGCTTTGTCTGGTTTGCCTTCGTTATTTAGCCAATCACGGGGTCCATAGGATGGATTAGACGCATAGCAATGGATTTTATTATCATCGGTCTCAAATGTGATATCCCAAGCTTTTGTTTGAGTGATTTTGTTGTATCCCGAATAGTAATAAAGATGACGTGACTCGGCCTCACCAATGACAATGATTTTAGGTTTAAGTCTATCTAGCCATTTATCAGGTAATTTACCTGATTTTCGACCATGGTGAGGAGCAAATACTACAGTTGTAGGCGACAAATTTATGTCGTCGTATATGTCTTCCATGAACTGGGTTTCAAGATCACCGATCCACATGAAGGACGCACTATCTTGGATTGAATAGCGAGCAACAAGAGAAATATTATTGAATTTCTTGCCGTCCGCAGCCTCCTGTAAAGCGACTTTGAAATACTGATTCGAAACGTTCGGCCAGAGCATACTTATTCCAGAAGAGCCACGACCGTCACCATCCTGATTCATCCATTTGCGTTTGCAGCCTTTCTCCACATAGTATGATTTGTCACTATCGCGTAAATTGCAGTAATGTTTGAATGAAACTGACTCGTCCGGTTTTGTTGCTTTGTTTTTCACGACATAAAAATTTGCTATGGAAATTCTATCATCAAGATATTCTAGGCCTTCTATATGATCTTCGTCAGGATGAGTCGAAATGAACCGAGAAATACCTTTTTTGCCAGACTCTTCCTTGATTTCATCGGCAAGCCATTCTTTGTGATCTCCAAATAATTGACAGTCGATAATTGTAAAGTTATCACTTCCATGAGTAATGTAAAACATATCGCCGTTGCCTACGGCGAATGATCTAACGACTGGCATTAGACTTGACCTCTTTTTTAGGAGATACAGCGCGTGGAGGTTTCATCAAAGTGTCGCAGCTAAGGATAAGCTGTCGACCGTAAGCGCGTGAAGCGTCCCGAACCGCGTATTTACTAACGGCAAATACCATATAAGCAGAATGTAGTAATACTGCAGCAATGACTATTATCAGTTTCTCTTCAATTTGTGTAAGAGACATGAAATATCTAGGTCTAATATAAATAATACCAGTGCAGAATGCTAGTACTAAAATATTACAAACTAACGCCGTTGACTTTAAGCCTAAAAGATTACGGCGGAAACCGTAGGTAATGTTCTCTCCAAACAGAATTGGGAACGCGCGCGTATCGCGGGTACGATCGCGTAACCAGGCACCTGCACTTCGATAGAAATCATTTGCTCTGTTAGGATCAGCTTTCTCTTCGTCAGCAGATGGCGTATTCTGCTTAAGTTGATTTGCAACAAATATTCGGAAACGGTCTTTAGACCCCTCGGGAATATCTGCGTTACCTCGATGCCATTGTTCAGGGGTTTCGCCTGTTCCTAATTTGGCCTGGATATACTTACCCCGATTCCTAGCCATATCTGCAAAGGCGAAAATTAGAACTAGACCCATTGAAGCTGAAATAGTTTGAGACAAGCTTAAATGGTCCCATGGCACAATGATGAAAAGCAAAGCCAATGTCGGTAAACCTGCAATTAGTGCAGGAAAAACACGGGCTTTAAGGCTGTAAGTGTCAAAATTCTTGAAGATATCTACCATTGAATGCACCGCCGCTGTGGCCAGTCCCATCATAAGGCTTGATGGTGAAATAAAAGGCGTGGCACATTACGCACCACGCCCTTCAATACACCTACGATCAGATATCTACCAAGAAAGGCTTCTATTTATATTTCGGGCTACGTGGTGCATTCCGATGCTTTTGAAAAACGGATGCCACGGCCGCGGAGCGATAAAGTTGAACCGCCCCCCACTTTCCCAGACTGGCACAACCGTTCCGCGTAATCCTGCCTGACTTGAACGCTGTTGCAGCTCATCAGTGATGTCTGCTTGCTCGCCGCTTGATTTATGGCCAAAACTTGAATCTAGCGGGACAATAACCATATCCTGCCCTTGCTGATTCAAATGGGCGACGTCAAAAGTTGGCATAGTAAGACCCTATTTGCTTCTAACTGAAGCCGGGCTTGACCAAGAGCTCAAACACGCCGTACGTACGACACGCTGTCACACAGCTCGCCCCGCGCCCGGCTAGAACCTATGCGGGTCGGAACTTCCAGGCCGTTGGGTGATCAGACCCAACGGCCTTTCCATATCCTTATGGACAATTTGTGAGCGCTGATTCAGCGCATTACTGTATTTCTGAATTCAATCCTGGATTTTGTAAGACTCTTCGTATCTGTTGTCTGGCCCGATATCCTCCGCAGTAATGAAGGCCTGCCCGTCAACAAGATACTGTCCGTAAGCTACGCGCTGGATATGACCTCTTTTGTTGAGATATCCAACCGCGTTATAAACTTCCTTGGGAGAAGCAACGATACCTTCGTCGTCAACTTGCTTTTTGATTTCTGATATCGACCAAGATTTCTTTTTACCCAGAAAGTTTACAATTGTAGTGAGAACATCACCGCCTTTGGGCGCAGGTCCAAGAGTATCCTGGATTTCTCGCAAAAGCCTTTCAAGCTCCGTACGAGAGAGTGTCATCACTAAATTTCGGACGGCCGCGTAACGGCGCTCCGCATCTACGTCGGCCTGAGTTGCCGGTGTTGTAAGGACCTGAGGTTTCAGGCCTATCATCTGAGCCATGAATTCTTATCGCAGCTCAGAATTGCCGTGTCTAGGCACGATTCATCCATTCGTTCATTTTTCTTTGAAATTCCCGATCCCCACAAGGGCATATTGCGTCACAGCCTGTTGATAACAGCGGGGAGAACCGTAGTCTGACTCCCTCAGAGTTCAGATTTCGGTCCCACTTATGATGGGCGTGTCGCAAACTCGGATCTGGGACGCGGAACGACCTCTGCCGTCCCGCCTTCATGCTTTGTTCGCCTGGGGAAGGCCGAAGCAGACCCCAAGCAGTCGGTTCTGCTCGCAGATAGTCCACGCGCCGGCAAAGCCGAAGCCCTTACGCAGCCATAGCATGGCCCCGAACCCCTGGATCGTGCGCCGGGCAGTGCGGAAGGACTGGAAGCCGCCGATCCAGGGCATGTTCTTCCTGACCCGAAAGTGGTCGCTCTCAATGCCCTGCTGCAGGTGCTTGGTCACGTAGTGGAGCGGCGCGCGGGGTAGAAGGCCGTCGCTCTTCGCAGCCAAGATGGCGGGTGGATAGGTGCCGGCGCCATCCCTGCCGATGCGGTACGGGGCGAGCAACGGTTGATCCTGCAGCATCCCGCGGAAGAAGCGCTTGGCGGCATCGAGATCCCGGTTGGCGGTGAGCAGGAAATCGACTGGATTGCCGTGCTTGTCGACGCCCCGGTAGAGATAGCGCCACTCTCCCCGCACCTTGATCTACGTTTCGTCGATTCGGATCGAGCCGCAGTGCGGTTTACGGAACTGCCGCAACCGCTTTTCGATCAGCGGCGCGTAGGCCAACATCCAGCGGTTCAGGGTGGAGTGGTCCATCTCGACCCCGCGCTCCTCAGAACAGGTCCTCGATGTCGCGGCAGCTCAGCGGGTAGCGCAGGTACCAGGAGACGGCCTGGACGATCAGGGCAGCCTCGTAGTGCCGTCCCTAGAAATCACCCTTGGCGCGCTGTTTCAGATTGGCGGCGATGGCGGACAGGTTCATGGGGCGGCCTCCAGAACGGAAGGCGCCGTGCAGGCCGTATGGTCAACGTTGGGTAAACACAGGCGCTATCACGTTTGCGACAGGCCCATCCGAACTCGTAGCCCCTTTCTCATTGAAGCGCGCATCAGGTGGACAAATTTCAGACCGAACGCCAATTTGACATGCATCAGCGTGGATGATGTGCTTTCCTAGCATTCTCAGCTTTCAGGACCCAGCTATCTCTCGACAAGGAAGGGATCTACATGAAAAAATCGTCAGGTTTGCTTGAGCTTATAAATTACCATACCAGAAATGAATCGCTACCACCCAGCGACCGAGTTGAGTTTCTGAAGATTGAATATTTGTCTTCTGAGTTAAAACGCTGGATGATGACAGATCTTCTGGTTGGATTATGCGCAGCCATAGCGACAGTAATCACTCTCGTTCCAAACTTAATTTCAATAGGAAGAAATGACTCGATTGGCTTAGGAGTATTTTTTGCTACTGTAACAGTTCTTTGTTTGACACAATTTATCAAAGATATGGAGGCAGAGAAAAAATTCAAGCTTCTTGTTCGGATTGGATTGGCGAAGATGGAAAATGGCCGTGATTATTAGGCTATAGCTATGTCACTCCGCAGCGTAACTAACCAACTAACTCTACTTGTCGACAGAATCGGAAAACAACGAGGCGGAAAATTAGGCGGAATTATTTTCGCTGCCCTAGCACTTATGGGATTACGAATTGCTGGACATTTCTATCCGCTCTTAGATGACAGCATTATTCTGGCGGGCGGTGTTATAACTTCTGCTGCAATGGGTATCTTACTCACGAGAAAATCTGCACTTAAAAATGAGATATTCCTTGAGACTAATATGAGGATAGATCATCTTTATGCCCAGAAGGAAAGGTTAATAGAAGATTACTATTCCCTTACTGCCGCTCTTCAGCCTTCAATCCAAAATTTACAGGAAAGATTGGCTGAAATAGACCGAGAGATTTCTGACGAAATACTTAGGCCGCCACCTCGGTTACCTCCTGGCAATCAAGGAGATCCCCCTCAGATAGGTGGTCCCCCTCCACCCGCGGGAGCTTAAAGGACCCGAGAACCGGCTGTCGTCCACACAGTACCGTTCACGACTCCCGCACTTCTAGATATCCTAATTGGATACAGCGCAAGATGTCGTCCGTAAGCGTCTTGTCCACATGGACAGCTGTCCTCAAGTAGGCAGGATCCTTGCAGACAAAGCATCCGCATTGATCGATTCCTGTCCGTAGGGGCATGCCCGTTCGGACAGGACATTCTGCCCAACAGTGGATTAGAGAACGATCGGACGGTTTCCGCTATCGACCCGACCCGACCCGACCCGATCGTAGAGCAGTTGGCGGTGTCCAACCCAGAGCAGCCTTATGGATGCAGGACTGCAACTGTCGGAAAGACGACGGTATTCCGGACATTGAGCCTCGGGTCCCGGTAACCCGCCCGTTCATGAGCTGAACCGTCCGTTTCCGACCCTTATCGGACATTCAACCCTGAGCTTCTAGTGCGTCAGCAGGAGGTTGGGTTGGCTCGAACCGTTCGATGAACCGCAAGCCATCCCAAAGATCGATAGCGTGTCCATCAACGAGTGCCAGAACCTCTGCCTGGCGTCATCGTCGTTCAAGCCCGGGATCATGGTGTTCAGATCACCGCCCCCGCCGTCGATGAACATTACAGCCCGATAGCGTGGCGGCTCATCTGGCTCGGCAGATGGGGGCTTGGTCATCGGGTAAGCCAGATACCGGCATAAGAAATGGCGGCTGAGTAGACAGGACGGCCGTCTTCGTCCGTCACCAGCACCGTAAGAGTGTGATGCTCGCCATCGGCAAGCACTTCTTCGGCGGCAATTTCTGGCAACAGTTTTTTAGCGTATCGTGCCGCCGCCTGATTATCGGCAAGTTCGGTCCCTTCGTTGTCGCGTTGGGTACGTCCATCATGAAGATCGAAGAAATAACGAGGCATCGATTGCTCCGCGCGTAATAGGCGGGAGCACTCAAGTCTCCCAGGCGCGGAAGACCAATTCGTGAGGCCGCGATAATCTTATCTTATGTATTCTTCGTGTCGTCAGCAAGTGGTTATTAAGTCACATTGATCCATGTTATTGTGATTGTGCAATAACTCGTCTCACACAACTTACATGAAAATTTACAACCGTTGCCTTAGGGAAGATCATAATTCTCACAGAAGAGTGCGTTAGTCTACCCGCTTGTGGAGATGCAGATAGGCCGGATCAAAATCGCAGTACTCTTCCAGCTGCATCGCATCGGGAATGTGAAGCTTATGGTCTTGCAGCCTAAGTAAGCCCTTCTCACGCAGGGACTGCACTGTTCGGTTTGTATGCACAGATGTAAGGCCTACCGCGTCAGCCATATCCTCCTGCCTAAGCGGGAAAGGGTAGCCGTCCTCGTTGCCGATACCCACCATTCGTAGGCGTACCCGAAGCTCGCAAAATAAATGCGCAAACCGTCTGGACGCATCACGCTTGCCCATGTTCACCAACCATTCCCGCGCAATCGCTTCATCCACGAGCGCCGTCCACCGCAGCGCGTGGGCGATGCGTGGGTGTTGCTCGTTTAGATCGAGGATCGTGGCGCGGGGCAGGATCGCAATCGTGCAGGACGATAGGGTCGCAATACTATGGTCCATTGTGCCGAGGATCGCGGCGTTCAGGTCGCAGCAGTCGCCCGGCACAAGCAAGGCGATGATCTGGCGTTTGCCGTTGCGGAGCATCTTGTATCGGCAAGCGAAGCCGTCGAGCACGATGTGCACGTTCTCGGGTCGGGTACCTTTTGTGATGATCGGTTGCCGTGCGGCGATCCGGTGGCCACGTGGCAGGTAAGCGAGCCGGGTTCGATCCGCATCCGTAAGGTTTGCACCGTGTTCCAGCTTGCAGATGAATGAGCTGAACACGGCGTCTACCTCCGGGGCATTTAGGAGGTAGCACCTCAAATGCTTGAACTTAACCTGCATTAAGATTGTTGCTCACGCAAGAGAACGCATCGTCATAGCGTTGTGAATTGTCGATCCGACCCGAACGTCCGTTTTCCACCCAAACAAGACATTCGTCCTATAAGCCCGATGTCAGAGATCCGATCGTTTTCCCGACGATCACGACGGGCTGGCTCCCAACCCCTCAAAACGGCCAGGTTTCTGTCGGGAAAATATGACTGGTTTTCTATTGCGGATTAAACCCAGCTGAATCACTATCCCGACATGCTCGTCGGATATGCCCGCGTCTCCACCCTCGACCAGAACCTCGACCTTCAGCGCGATGCCCTGACCAAGGCCGGGTGCGAACGCCTGTTCGAGGAGAAGAAGTCCGGCAAGGCCGGCACCAAACGCCCCGAGTTCGAGGCGGCACTCGCCTACCTGCGGCCGACCGACGTCCTGGTGGTGTGGAAGCTCGACCGCCTCGGCCGATCCCTCGTCGAGATGATGCGCACAATCGACGCCCTGCGGGTGAAGCAGATCCACTTCCGCTCCCTGACCGAGCAGTTCGACAGTGACACCGCACATGGCCGCTTCGCCTTGCAGATGCACGGCGCCATGGCCGAGTACTTCCTCGACCTCAACCGCGAGCGCACCATGGAGGGGCTCAAGGCGGCCCTGGCACGGGGCCGCAAGGGCGGACGGCCGAAGAAGCTGTCGCCCGCCGACCTCGAGGTGGGACGTGCCCTGCTGCAATCCGGCACCATCTCGATCGCCGCCATCGCCAAGCGCCTCGGGGTGAGCCGGGACACGTTCTACAGCTACTTCCCCCAGGCCCGGGCCCGCAGCCAGGCCGCCGCGGCCGCCGCGACCGCATCCGACGGGGAGGCCTAACTCCATGCCGATCCGGCGCGAGCACCGCTTCTTCTACCCCATCGATTGGCCCCAGCTCTCGGCCGTGATCCGCTTCCAGCGGGCAGGGGGCCGGTGCGAGGTCTGCGCCCGTCCGCATGGCCAGCGGGTGTTCCATCTCGGCGATGGCCGGTGGTGGGACGGGGAGGCGGCCTCCTGGCGCGATGGGGCAGGGCGCTTCATCTGCCTTTCCATCGGCGTTGACGACATCCTCGGGCAGGTGCGGACCACGCGCGTGGTTCTGGCCACGGGGCACCGTGATCATGACACGGCCAACAACCGCTCGAAGAACCTCACGGCGTTCTGCCAGCGCTGTCACATGAACCACGATCGTCCCGAGCATCGGCGCCGGCGTTGGCGCACCCTGTTCCGAAGGAAGGCGCTCGGCGACCTGTTCAAGGGCCCGTATCCGAACGTCTGACCCAAGAGGTCCGGCAGCCGAGCACGGCCGCGGAGGCCGCTGCAGGACGATTCGCTAGCGCAGCCACCCGCCACTTCAAGAATGTCGCCAACGGCCAAGCTTTGCTACCGCGGCGCGGAAACCGGCTGGGATGGGGCAGGATGCGGTCAGTGAGCGACGGTGGAGCGAACGACACCAGGGCCGCCCGGCTCCGGCGCCTGTGGCGCAGCCACGATACCGACGTCCGCACCAGCGGCCTCGCCCTCGGCCGGCCTGCGCTGGTGGCAACAGGGCAGGGGGCCCTTCGCCGGCCGGCCCACGGCATGACGGCGCGGGAGTTGATCGCCATGGCGCGGGCGGCCCGATCCGGCAGCGCATCGCCGATGCCGGGGTCTCAATTCGACACGCCGCGGATCGATCGGCCCTGACCAAGCGGGTAACCAGCGACCCTGCATCCTCCTCGCGAGCCATGTTGCGTACCGGCTCAGCCGTGAGATGGACGATCCTCCCCGCCGGCCCGTGAGCAGATCGGGCGGCGGGGCTGCTTCATTGAAAATTAACCATACGGCCCCCATTTGAGGGTCATACCGATCGCGGTCCTGCCGCTGGATCGGAAAGCGGCCACGATGCCGGGATGGGGTGACGCCGGATGTACGCGCACCGTGTCTCAGCGTCCGTGGCCGTTGCCATGTCCGGGCCTGGGCTGGCGCTTAACGGTTTGTTGCCGATGTTCCTTCAGGTTGCCTCCATCTCTTGAGGATCCTGGCCGATGCGCGTTCTACTGATCGAGGACGATGCGTCGGTCGCGCAAAGCATCGAGCTGATGCTCAAATCCGAGCGGTTCAACACCTACACCACCGACCTTGGTGAGGAGGGGATCGATCTCGGCAAGCTCTACGACTACGACATCATCCTCCTCGACCTGAACCTGCCCGACATGTCGGGCTACGAGGTGCTGCGCGCGTTACGCGTGTCGAAGGTGAAGACCCCGATCCTCATCCTCTCCGGCATGGCCGGCATCGAGGACAAGGTGAAGGGCCTGGGCTTTGGCGCCGACGACTACCTGACGAAGCCCTTCCACAAGGACGAACTCGTCGCCCGCATCCACGCCATCGTGCGCCGCTCGCAGGGCCATGCCCAGTCGGTGATCACCACCGGCGACCTAGTGGTGAACCTCGACGAGAAGACGGTGGCCATCGCCGGCAACCGGGTGAACCTCACCGGCAAGGAGTACCAGATGCTGGAGCTCCTCGCCCTGCGGAAGGGCACGACCCTGACGAAGGAGATGTTCCTCAACCACCTCTACGGCGGCATGGACGAGCCCGAGCTGAAGATCATCGACGTGTTCATCTGCAAGCTGCGCAAGAAGCTCGCCAACGCCTCCGGGGGCCAGAACTACATCGAGACGGTGTGGGGCCGCGGCTACGTCCTGCGCGAGGGCGTGCCCGAGATGCGCGCCCTGGCCAGCTGACGCTGACGTCCCCGGCCAAA
This sequence comes from Methylobacterium sp. Leaf469, assembly GCF_001424745.1. Classification (NCBI taxonomy): domain Bacteria; kingdom Pseudomonadati; phylum Pseudomonadota; class Alphaproteobacteria; order Hyphomicrobiales; family Methylobacteriaceae; genus Methylobacterium; species Methylobacterium sp. Leaf469. Next base: position 7,415 of record NZ_LMRE01000016.1, on the reverse strand, counting down.
ACCCGATGTTAGGCTCCCGGTAACCCTTCGCCCTCAGCCTGACGAGCAATGCGCGAGCCGAAGCTACATCGGCAGCGTTGCGCTCCGACTTTGACATACACAAATTGCGCGACGCCAATTTGTAGCTGATAGCTATCAGATAGCTATCAGCTAGATTTCCGATTCAGTGCTTCTCGCTGAAGGAGGTCCAGAGCTTTTTCTAGTGTCTCACCAAGGCCCCATTCGTTCGCATCAGCAATAGCCGTTAGGCCGTCTATCGTTTCTTGCTTGAGCTTGACATTAAATTGGACATTGCGGCCGGTGCGGCGACGACGTTGTTGTATCGGGGCCGACGGTGGCGCAACAGTCTTTACAGGCTCCCTACTCCGAAACCCGGATGCTTCTGCTGCTGCCCTTGTTTGCGCCGGCTGTGGGCGATCGTTTGCAGTTTTCCCAGCCTTCGACCATTCGTTCGGGTCAAAGTTGTCGAGATCATCACCAAAGCCGATCTTAGCGCGCTCATTGGTTGTCATCAGGCAACCTTTCTAGCGGCCCCTGCCGCTTTCAGCTTGGAGATCACCTCGCCGGTGAATTCCCGCGCATTCTGGATTGCTTTATCGACATTGCTGACCTGTGCCGGGTTTAGACCTTCAAGCGTGCCGCCGAAGGCGAACAGATCGCGGTAGGCAGCCCGGTCTACGATCGGCGTCGAAAACAACTCCACGCCCCCGTCCCTGAGTTGGTTAGCCACGTCGCGGAGAGCACGTGAGGTAACGGCCGCGCTTGTTCGCGTCAGGACCACAGAATAGGCGATCTTGCGGCGGGTCATCTTCTCTTGATTGCGGAGCAAGCGCAGCGTTTTGGCCCCTCCCCTCGCATCCATGCTCGATCCCTGGATGGGAATAATCACTAGGTCCGCCATGCCGATCGCGTTCGACACCATCAAGCTTGCGGTTCCTTCAAGATCCACGATTACAAACTGAGAGTCGCGCTCGGCCGCTTCTATGGCGTCAATGACCGTGTCCTCCGTCACATCGCTGATGATTGTGACATTCTCCGGCTTTCCGGGCAGCTTGCCCCATTGAGAGATCCACCGCTCTGGATCGGCGTCGATCACGGTGACTGCCGCGCCCTTCACAGCAAGCTCGGTGGTGAGGAGCAGCGCCGATGTGGTTTTTCCGGCCCCTCCCTTAGGGTTCGCGAACGCAACGACGGGCATGAAATTTCCCTTACGGCAGGCCGCCCGACATCAACACGAATCAGCTTCGGAAAACTTAACAGGAAGCTATCAGGTATCAAGCGGATATCCATATGCATCTAGATATCCTAAAGCTATCTGATATCTATAGGATAACACCAAGCTATCTGATAGCTTCCTACTGAAAATTTTGAAAATATGAAGATCAGGAAGCTGAACTGGTTAGTAGACAGCGTCTACTTCTGCGGAATCACTCCGTGGCAAATGCCATTTACAGATAAGTGAGGGCATTCAGCTAAGTAGTGACGGTCCTAGGACCGACCAGCATCGAAGGCGATATGATGTTTCCCGAATTAGGAACTTACGGCATCGTCGTGATGGCCTTCGCAAGCACCTCATTCATCCGAGTCTGCCAACCGGCGCCAGTGGCCTTGTAGGCTTCCACCACATGGGGATCGAGACGGAGGGTCAGGCTCACCTTCGGTGCTTCGGACCGCGGCCGACCACGTCCACGCTTGGGAAGGAGCGCATAGATGTGCGCTGGCATCTCCGCCGCAGGACGCAAGCTCGCAAGCTGCTCATCGGTCAGCTCCGGGTTGTCCGAGACCTCATCCCAGTCCTCCTGCGAAAAGCCCAGGGGGGCTAGATCAGCTTTTTGAGCGGTAACGGTCATAGGCAGCCCTTTCCTTCGGGTTGGCCGGGCGCAGGCTCACGATGTCGAAGGCCTGCGTTCCGAGGGGTGAGACGACGACAGCGACGACGAGCGTTCCATTCCAGTCGCCGATCAGAAGGTAGCGCGTCCGGCCCCGTTCGCTCGGGTAGGTCGGCAGATACAGGGCGGTTTCGCCATCGAACGAGGCGTCGAACTCGGCGAAGTCCAGCCCGTGCTTGAGCAGGTTCGCTCGCCGTTTGATCTCGCTCCACGTCGCGCTCATGCGAATATATGTAGGGGCGTTAAATCACCGGCGCAACGAATAAGAGCCCCTACAGAAATTTCTGGTGCCGTTTCCATACCTCGCTGCGCCGGGCGAGGAGCGGCACCGGAGGATGAACCCCCAAGCGTTCCCATATCGGCGGCCAGGATGGGTAGGCAGCCGACGCTGCACGAGGGGGCCAGTATGCGTCGTTGATCGACCCGGCCGACTCCCTACCGTTGACTTAACCGTGTTACCCGGCCGACATGCCATGTCCGGCCGCGCTCGCTCGTGCGAGTCGTGGGCGGACATCAGGAGAGATCACCGCCGCGAGATAGACCCTGAAACGACTACGGCCCCCCTGTCGCCAAACAGGAGGGCCGCGAAATCGAAATGGTCTGTGAGGACCCAACACAATCCCTCACAAGCCATAGAGCGCCCTCGGGTGTCAAGCGGGAACGCCAATTCCCGCATCGAGAAGTCGTGCCTTGTGCTTGCCGCGGCCCGAGAGGGTTGAGGACGATGTTTCACGCAACCATGCGGGGTGCGATCGAGGACGCGCGAACGCTTGCGCAGATGGATGCCCTGTCACGCCAGGTGTGGCAGGCGCACGGAGCAGGGGCCGTCGACGATGACGAGGCCCAACATCTAGCTGAACAGCTGCACGCCCGGCGGGGGGCGATTCGCGATGGCATCGTGCCGGTCGGGATCCCTGCCCGCCGGCCGAGCCTGTTCCCGACCCGTCGGGCACCGGTGTCGCCGGATCGCCTGGCCTCGCGCGATCGGCGTCGACACCTGGCCGCGTCGGGCCCAATGCCGCCGGCACTGGCGGCGCGCTTCACGACAGGCCAGCTCGCGGTCCTGCGCATCGTCGGCGACGAGGTCGCGGCCAAGGGCGTGTGCGGACTGTGCATCGATGCCATCGCCGCCCGAGCCGGTGTGTGCCGACGGCTCGCTCAAGCCGCCATCCGTCTGGCAGCGAGCGACGGACTGCTGACCATCGAGGAGCGTCGCCACCAGGGCCGGAAGAACTCGCCCAACCTCATCCGGGTGATCAGCCGGGAATGGCAGGCATGGATGCGTCGTACCCGGCGTAAGCCCACTGACCGGCAGGGACAGTCTCAACCGGCCTCATCTGGGAGGGGGGTAGGGTGCAGAACGATTCATCCCACGGATACAGGGGTGTTAAGTTCGGGGAAAACCGAAGCCAGCGGCACTGTCGTAGAGCTGCCGGCACGGCAGAGTCGGACCCGACTATGAGGGGATCTGGAATCGGTGCGACCGGTCCGGACGGCGGAGCCATGCCGAGGGCGCATCCGGCCGGGCGGAAAAACGAACGATTGGGATGATCAAGTGGGATGCCTGGGCGGCACGGCCCGAGCTCGTCGCAATGCTAGCCACGGGCGTTCAGGGGAGGTGGGCAAAGACAACGCCATTCCCGCTGGGCATTCCAACGGCTAACCAATCGATCACGATTCTGTGATGGCTGGATTAAAGTGCTTTCTGGATTCTACTGAGGTTTCGCGCGGAAACCCGTCATTCTACGAAGAACTGTTGCAGTAATGGCATAGCGGCTCGGGAGATGGCAGAATACGCATAGGTTAAATAGAGATGATTTGAACCGTAAGGACCCACCCCGTGCTGAAGACCCTCCTCACTGGCGCTGCCTCTGTTCTCTTCGTAGGAGCTGCTTCTGCTGCCGATCTCCCGCGTCGCGCAGCACCGCCGGTGTTCGTGCCGGTGCCGGTGTTCACCTGGACCGGCTTCTACGCGGGTTTCAACGCGGGGTACGCCTTCAACGAGAGCGACCGGATTCGCACCACCGGCATCGGCGCTCTGCAGAACAACGTCAACGCCGGCCTTCGCCGCGGTGATGTCCGTCTCTCCCAGGAAGGCTTCACCGGCGGCGGCCAGATTGGCTACAATCTCCAATTCACTCCGGGTTCCGGCGTCGTTGTCGGCTTCGAAGCCGATGCGCAGTACACCGACCTCCAGCGCACCCAGGTCGACAACATCTTCCTGCCGGTGTTCAACCCAAACCGCCTGACCAACACCTATCGTTCGGAGCTCGGCTTCCTCGGAACTGTGCGCGGCCGCATCGGCTACGCCTTCGACCGCGTCCTCGTGTACGGCACCGGCGGTTTCGCCTACGGCGATGTGTCCCAGAACATTAGCTTCACCACCGGCATCCCGCAGACCTATGCCGGTTCGCGCTCGCAGATCGAAACCGGCTACGCCTACGGCGGCGGCATCGAGTACGCCCTGCCCACCGAGTCGTTCCTGAACTTCTTCAAGTCCAGTGCCGTGACGGTCAAGGCGGAGTACCTGCGCTACGATCTCGGCACCAAAAACCTCCTCGTTGGCACCACGGGTGGTCCTGGCATCGGCTACAACTCCCGCTTCACCACCGAGGGTAGCCTCGTGCGCGCTGGCGTGAACTACAAGTTCGGCTCGTACTAGGACTGGTGGGATTTTCAGGTTCGACCTGAGCGTTCCTAGCCCCGATCAACCAAGCCACTTCCGCTGAGGCAAACCCCAAGGAGAGATCCTTGGGGTTTTGTCATTCAAGGGGGAGCTGCGGCGAATGTGGCATTCTCGATTTTAGCGCTCACGCTGCCAGTGCTTGGCATGTACCCAGCGCCACCGACGAGGGAATCGAAGCGAGGGCGGCATGACCGGCACGGCGCGGCCCACCACCGATTTCCTAGCCGTCGCTCTGGAGAATGGAGAGTTGCGTCAGCAGCTTGCCGAGGTTCAAGACCAGTGCATCGAGCTTGCTGTCGACGCAGGCGAACTGCACGCCGAGATCGATAGACTTCGCGCGCAGCTGCATGACGCCGAACGCGCATGCGATCGGTGGCGTGCCCTGGCCGAGCAACGGTTGGCCGGTTGAACCGGCAACTTGCGAGCCTAGCCTGACCCATCAGGTGCGGCCTCGACACGAAGACGGCAGGGCTCTTAGCCGCGCCGCTACGCTGTGATTGGATCACCCCAACGTTGAGGGGGCGAAGCTGGCCTAGAGAGCCGATGCGTCAGCGACGACGCGCCGTGCCGTCGGCGCCCGCGGGGTCAGCGAGGGCGTGGTCGTCAGCTCGGAAGCCGGGCGCACCGCCGCGGTGACACGTGCCTGCTCACGGTAGAGCGTCGGGGTGACGGTGATGCGCTCGTCGGCCATCGCGGTGCCCGCCAGAGTGACGGACGCCAGGGCAGCGAGGACGAAGGTACGAACGGTCATGATGTCGATTCCTCTGGTGGGCCGGGGCCTGCCCCGGTTCATGAGAGGAATATGCTTTGCACTGCACCATCATTCAAACAGATCGGATCGATAGCCAGTATCGATAAGATCAATGATTGGCGGTTGCTCGATCGGGGATACGAGATCGCCGTTCGCCATGGCCGAAACGAAGAACGGCGAGGCTTTCGCCCCGCCGTCGCGCCAGGATGGAATGGTAGTGGGAAAGGGGCCTAGAGTCCCATCATCGCCTGCGAGGTGCCGACGACGGTGAAGATCAGGCCGGCGATGAACACGCCCGCCATGAGATACGAGAACCCGGTCAGCGCCATCGCGAGACCCTTCCTCACGGTCCTCAGCAACGGTTTCCACCCGAGGTCTGGCCGTACTGCATCACGGGGAAGTTCTGCTGGTTGGCGTTGCCCTCGGCGGCCGAGCTCATCGGGCAACCACCATACGACGGCACGCGGGACGGGGCGTAGACCGAACCGGTGGTCTGAACCTCAGACCCGAACGAGGTGTAGCGCGACGGACGCTCACCGGCCACGGCGGACGAGATCGAAGCAACGCCAAGGATAAGGGCAGCGGTGGCGGTGGCGATACGGGTCTTCATGGCTGGTCTCTCAAGCTCCTTTACAGGACTGACCTGGGTTCAGGTCCGTTTCTCTGTGTGTGAACCTAATATGGGGTGTCTCTTTCATTCTGGACGTGTCGATCCGCACGCACCATCGCGGATTAAGCGACAGGGGCACTATGCGAGCCATCGATGCGTCGGAGCACTCTTCCAAACCCTCCAACAGCATGGCCGACATGGATCGTGTTCCGTTGCCATAGGTGCTCGACCGGAAGTTTCGCCGAGGTCAAATCAACACCTGGCAAGTGAAAGTTTTATTGCTCGATTGTTTCTGCGCAGATGCAATTGCATATCACTGGCTTCTGCGGGTAATGCCAGAGGCACCGTACAGTATGGAACCATCGTGATGACCGAACCTGAAACAGCCCTATCAGCCGATTACGTCGAGCTGAGCGCTGACATCGTTTCAGCCTATGTCTCCAACAACTCCGTTCCTGCAAGCGAGCTTGGCAAGCTGATCGTGGGTGTGCATGCCGCGGTCATCGGCCTTGCCACAGGCGGCTCTGCCGCGGCGGAAAAGGAGCAGAGTGCGAAGACGACCCCTGCGGAGATCCGGAAATCCATCACGCAGGACGCCCTCATCAGCTTCGAGGACGGGAAACCCTACAAGACCCTGCGCCGACACCTGACGATCCGGGGGATGACGCCCGAGGCCTATCGCGCGAAGCACGGCCTGCCTGCCGATTATCCCATGACGTCCGCGGCCTACTCGGCTCAGCGATCCAAGCTTGCCAAAGCCCTTGGACTTGGTCAGCAGCGCAAGGGAACGAGCTAGGCTCTTCCAAACCGAGGCGCGTACAACCCAACGAGGCAGTTTCCAACGCACCGGCCCAAAGTGAAGCCGAAGTGCGCAGGGCGATGGCAGGCGGCTGAGACGGCCTCGTATCGCAGAACAGGCAACACCAGCGAGGATTGGGTCCAATCCCCATAGGGAAGGGGATCCACCGGTATACATCCAATCCGTCGACTGCCGTTTCTTTCAGCTTGCGGAAACCGCGGAGAGACGCTCTTTGCAGGCGATTGCCATAGCTGGTCCTCTGGCATCCTACTCTGAAACTTTCAGCCCGCGGCGTCATCGCACGACGGGCTGTTTTTTTGGAACAAAGGCATTCACCGGACGTTGGTGATCCTCGCCAATCTACAAAAGTAAATACAAAGTAAAAGCCACAGTTTCCCACAGCATCTTCGATCTATTCGTGGTGTTGCCGAAATGCACTAGAGGCCGGAGGCTCGGCTTTGCTAAGCCGAGATCACACCGCACCGAGAGTGCGCCTTAGATTTCGGCAGCCGCCCCATGTTCAAGACGCTCTTCCTCGCCAGCACCGCCGCCGCCCTCCTCGTGGGCGCTGCCTCGGCCGCTGACCTTCCGCGCCGCGCGGCTCCGCCGGTGTTCGTGCCGGTGCCGGTGTTCACCTGGACGGGCTTCTACGCCGGTTTCAACGCCGGTTACGGCTTCGA
>NZ_LMRE01000015.1:0-34713 GCF_001424745.1 Methylobacterium sp. Leaf469 | reverse complement strand
GAACTTCTTCTGGATGTCGGGGACGAAGAACGTCCAGCCGTACTGGAGGTTGGCGATCATCACCATGCAGATGACGCCGATCACGAGCTGGCCCCAGCGATATCCATCGCCGACGCGTTCGACCTTACTTGGTTCTACCCTGGTCATGACGATCCTCCCGATTGATGTTCTGGTGATTTGGGGCTGCGCCGAGGACCCTGGGACGACCCTGGATCTTGGCCGCGCAGTCCGGACGCCTGTCCCGACGCCGTCTGGTATTTGGAATACCAAGGTTGCGCGGCCGGTCGGCGCCGTCAAGAGTAGGCGCAACAAAATTCGATTTTGCGCCGCACCATGTCTTACGACCACTGCGAATTACATCGCTACATCTATGTGCGGCTCGCAGGCCGCAGTAAAAAATGGTATTCGAGATGCGCCGAGCGCATGCCGTTTCGGATCCGGCCGACGCGCGCATTCCGGCCCGCGCCTTTGGCTGTCGAAACCGGAACGATGGTGCTGGTTTCATCCCCTGCTGCGAAAATATGTGGCCATCGGCACAGGTATTGTGCATACCAGTGTGGTCGAAGCAGCCCGGCGGAGGATTCGCGGCCGTGGATATCAGCGATTCGAACGGTCGCGGCGCGGCCCTCCAGTACATTTGCATGGACCGGACCGTGCGCGATGCCATGCGCCTCCTGGCGCGCCCTGGCACCGAGGCCCTCGTGGTGATCGACGGGCGGCGCGCGGCCGAGGGCGCCATCATCGGCCTCCTGACGGAACGGGACCTGTTCCGGGCGGTGACGACCCACGGTATAGATGTGTTCGACGCCCTGGTGTGGACCCTGGCGAAGACCGATTTCGCCACGGTGGCGGTGGGCGCCGGCCCGCAGGAGCGTCTCGCGGCGTTCTGCGCGCACCGCACCGATCAGGTCGCGGTGATGGACGGTTTCGCCCTGCGCGCCATCGAGACCATCTGGGATTGCCTCGCGGTCCCGCCCGACCGGACGAAAGGATGCGCCGCCCCATAGGCGAACCGCCTCTCCCGGGGCAGATCGTGTCGGCCAGGCAAGCCGTCCTGCTGCGACAACCGGTTTTCGTGCGGACCGCCAAGCTCTTCCGAAAGATTTCACGGCCTTGTCGCAGGGCCGAAGAAGTCTTGCGCTGCACCAATGACAGTCGCCAGCGTAAGACAACCGGTTTCGTGCGATCCGTGTTGACCCGACATCGGAATGAATACAAAACGATCGGGCGGATCACGGATCGGTGAGGCCGGACCGCGATCGAGACGGCACCGCCCCGAAGGGGGCCAGGGCACCATGCGGGCACGTCGGCCCGCTCCAAGGGGAACACCATGCGGTATCTCGCGATCCTCGAATGTCCCGTGATCTTCAGCGGCGAGAACCAGTACGGGATGACCAGCATGGACATGTGCCCGTCCGTGGGCATCACGCGCGGGCTCGTCAGCCGGCACGTGAAGGTTGTCGATGCACGGGTTATCGTCGTCAGCATCTGGGACAGCGAGTTCTGCGCCAAGCTGTTCTTCGATCCGGCCTGGTACGAGAAGGCTGGGATCCTGTGGGGCGACCTCTACCAGCTGCGCCTCGACGAAATCGAAGAGGCCCGCGTCGCCTGAACACTCCGGGGTGGACGGTTTCAGGGAACGGGACGCCCGATCGCCCATCGATCCCGGGCGCCGGGATGGCAGCGCCGCGCGGCGCCCTGCGTTCTTTCCTTACTGTCCCTACGATCGGCATGCCGTGTAAGCGCCATGCCCCTGGCACATATCGGAACCCCACCCGGGGTTAACGACCGGCCATGGTTGCACGTGGTAACGGTCCGACAGCCTATTCCTGTCGATACGGCGACGTGCGTTTGGTGCGATTTCAGTGTCGCGTCCATGATTGCGGTCGCGCAACGCGTGGTTTTCCATGTTGTCGCGGCGGCGGGACGGGTCGCCGCGATCGAAAGCCATTCCATGGACGTGACGACAACCAACGAACCGACCGATCTCGACGGATTGCGTGCCGTCCTCGATGCGGCGTGCGTCGTCGGGACCTGGGGTTGGGACCATGCCCGCGGCGTCGTCACCTACGACGAGGGCGCGGCGCGGTTGCTGACGGGCAAGCCCGAGCTCGCCGGGTGCGAGCTCAGCGGCCCCGGCGCCCTCGCCCTCGTCCATCCGGGCGACATGACCTGGCTGATGGAACACATGCTCCGGGCCGTGCGCGCCGGCGGCGTGGTCCTGGCCGAGTACCGGGTGTTCCAGGCCGACGGCTCGGTCCGCTGGCTGCTCAGCCGAGGCCGGACCTACCACGATTCCGCAGGCCGGCCGGAGCGGTCGCACGGCATCCTCATCGACATCACAGAGATGCGCGACGGCGGCGAGCGCTACGTCCTCGGCACGGCCCCGACCCAGGCGGATTCCCTGGCGCAGGCGGCGGATCTCGCCATCTCGCTCAAGCACGCGCTGAAGTTCGATGCCCCGCCGGAGGTGGTCGAGGCCGCCAACCTGCTCCTGCTCAGCCTCGGCCGCGCCATCGCGCGGACGAACGACCGGTACTGGCAGTAGGTCTGTGCGGAATCCCGACCCTCAGTCGAGGTAGTCGCCGTAGATCTCGACGTGACGGGCGAGGCCGAGGCCATGCTCGCGCACGAGGCGCTCGGACAGGTCGGCGTCGCGGGCCTCCAGGGCCTGGATGATCGCAACGTGCTCCTTGATGGAGTTGGCGGCGCGGTCGCCCTGGCGCAGGGCCGCGTTGCGGATGCCGCGCACGTGCATCAGCAGGTTGCTGGTGATGTCCCGGATCACGTCGCACTGACCGAGCGAGATGATCTTCTGGTGGAAGCGGATGTTCGCGTCCGAATATTCGTCGAGATGATCCGACGGGCGACCCTCGTAGAATTCGGGGAAGTGCTCGCGCAGGCAGGCGAGCTGCTCGTCCGTCGCCCGGGTGCAGGCGAGGCGGGCGGCCATGCTCTCCAGGGCCGACCAGGCCTGAATCATCGCCACGATCTCACGCTTCGTCTTCTTGATCACGAACACGCCGCGCCGCGATTCGAAGCGCACGAAGCCCTCCTGCTCGAGTACCGTCAGCGCCTCGCGCACGGGGGTGCGACTGACCCCGAGGTTGAGGGACAGCTTGCGCTCGTCGAGGCGCACCTCCTCCTTCTGGTCGTAGATGTTCATGTTGGTGATGGCTTCTTTCAGCGCATCGTAGGCCAGCGCGCGCAAGCTCGACGTTGCGGCGATGGGTTTGACTTCGAACATGTCGGAACTGACCATCTTCGCCCCGGAAGGTGTGGGAGTGATGCCCTCGACCGGGCCGGCTCTGCCTCGACCATGCCAAATTTGGCCTTGTCAGACAAGGATTTGAGCGGAGGCGGGGCGCGCGATCCCAAGCCGAATCAAGATCGCCGTCGCCCGGAACCGAATCGGTCGCCCGACCAGCCCCGCGGCGCGGCGATCACGCCCGGACGGCCGCCGAGCCCTTCGGACTACCGGCGACCCGACCGCCAGGCAAGGTTCGCGACCCGCGTTGCTTGACGACTGGTATTTGGTATGCCAACGTTTGTGAACTGGCAAACAGCAACGCCGCAATCCGTCGCGCCAGACGCTTTCCACACCCGACGCCGACGCCATCGGTGTCCCGATCCCGTCCCTCGCCGCGTCGCCGGCGTGGTGTGCGGGCTCGCGTGACCGCGGCCGGACCCGTCCGTCCGGTCGCCGGAAGACGAACCCAAGAACAACTCCAGGAGGAAACCATGTCCGCCTTAGCCCAGCGCATCGTCGAGGATCACGCCGCCGTCGAGCCCGAGATCACGGACGGGTTCCACCTCGTCATCGACGCCCTGAAGCTCAACGACATCAACACCATCTACGGTGTGCCGGGCATCCCGATCACCGATCTCGGCCGCCTCGCTCAGGCCGCCGGCATGCGGGTCATCTCGTTCCGCCACGAGCAGCACGCGGGCAACGCCGCCGCCATCGCGGGCTTCCTCACGCAGAAGCCCGGCATCTGCCTCACGGTCTCGGCCCCCGGCTTCCTCAACGGCCTGACGGCGCTGGCCAACGCCACCACCAATTGCTTCCCGATGATCCTGATCTCGGGCTCGTCCGAGCGCGAGATCGTCGACCTGCAACAGGGCGATTACGAGGAGATGGACCAGCTCGCCATCGCCAAGCCCCTATGCAAGGCCGCTTTCCGCGTGCTGCACGCCGCCGATATCGGCATCGCGGTCGCGCGCGCCATCCGGGCCGCCGTGTCCGGCCGGCCCGGCGGCGTCTACCTCGACCTCCCGGCCAAGCTCTTCAGCCAGACCATGGACGCGGAGGCCGGCGCCAAGTCCCTCGTCAAGGTCATCGACCCGGCCCCGGCGCAGCTGCCCGCCCCCGACGCCATCAAGCGCGCCCTCGACGTGCTCAGACAAGCCAAGCGCCCCCTCATCGTGCTCGGCAAGGGCGCCGCCTACGCCCAGGCCGACGACGCGATCCGCGACCTCGTCGAGCGCAGCGGCATTCCCTACGTGCCCATGAGCATGGCGAAGGGCCTGCTCCCCGACACCCACGCCCAGTCGGCGGGCGCGGCGCGCTCCCTCGTCCTGAAGGAGGCCGACGTCGTCCTTCTCGTCGGCGCGCGGCTCAACTGGCTGCTGTCCCACGGCAAGGGCAAGACCTGGGGGGCGCCCGGCTCGAAGAAGTTCATCCAGATCGACATCGAGCCCCGGGAAATGGATTCCAACGTCGAGATCGTCGCGCCCGTGGTCGGCGACATCGCCTCCTGCGTCGCCGCCCTCCTCGACGGCATGGGCCAGGGCTGGGCGCCGCCCCCCGCTGCCTGGACCGACGCCATCGCGGCCAAGCGCGACGAGAATCTCGCCAAGATGGCGGGCAAGCTGCGCAAGAACGCGGCGCCGATGGATTTTCACGGAGCCTTGGGTGCGCTCAAGACCATCATCCAGCAGCGGCCCGATGCGATCCTGGTCAACGAGGGCGCCAACACCCTCGATCTCGCCCGCGGGATCATCGACATGCACAAGCCGCGCAAGCGCCTCGATGTCGGCACCTGGGGCATCATGGGCATCGGCATGGGCTACGCCATCGCGGCGGCCGTCGAGACCGGCCACCCGGTGCTGGCGGTGGAGGGCGACTCGGCCTTCGGCTTCTCCGGCATGGAGGTCGAGACCATCTGTCGGTACAACCTGCCGATCTGCATCGTGGTGTTCAACAACAACGGCATCTATCGCGGCACCGACATCGACCCGACGGGCCGCGATCCGGCCACCACGGTCTTCGTGGCGGATTCGCGCTACGACCGGATGATGGAGGCCTTCGGGGGCGTCGGTGTCCACGCGACGACGCCGGACGAGCTGTCCCAGGCCGTCAACGCCGCCATGGATTCCGGCCGTCCGACCCTCATCAACGCGGTCATCGACCCGGCCGCCGGCACCGAGAGCGGCAACATCGGCAGCCTCAACCCGCAGAGCACGGTCCGCAAGAAGCCGGCCTGATCCGCTCGGCGTGAGCCTTCGCGTTTCGACGTGAAGCGCGACGCGCTCCCTCTCCTGGAAGGAGAGGGTCGGGGTGAGGTGTGGGACCTTTTCGGAAAGTTCGCACACCTCACCCTGTCCCTCTCCTTTCAGCAGAGCGGACCCGAGTCACCCGTAGGCTGTGTGAGGGCCGTCCCCTCGGATTGATCGGCCCTCCGCGATCAAGCGACCCGAGTCGATGGATCAGCGTCCGGCGTCATGTCGCCTCAATCACCCGGTGAGACCATGAAAGCGCTCGAAAACGTAAAAATCCTCGACTTCACCCATGTCCAGTCGGGGCCGACCTGCACGCAGTTGCTGGCCTGGTTCGGCGCGGACGTGATCAAGGTGGAGCGGCCCGGAGCCGGGGATGCGACGCGCGATCAGCTTCAGGATCTGCCCGACGTGGACAGCCTGTACTTCACCATGCTGAACCACAACAAGCGCTCCATCACTCTCGACACCAAGACGCCCGAGGGCGTCGAGGTGCTGTGGCGGCTGGTGGCCGAGTGCGACGTGTTGGTGGAGAACTTCGCGCCGGGCGCGCTCGCTCGCATGGGCCTGACCTGGGAGACGATCCACGCCGCCAACCCGCGCATGATTCTCGCCTCCGTGAAGGGGTTCGGGCCGGGGTCTTACTCGGAGTGCAAGGTCTACGAGAACGTCGCCCAGTGCGTCGGCGGCGCGGCTTCGACCACGGGGTTCCGCACGGGGACGCCCATGGTGACGGGGGCGCAGATCGGCGATTCCGGCACGGGCCTGCATCTGGCGCTGGGCATCGTCACCGCCCTGTACCAGCGCACCCATTCGGGCCTCGGCCAGCGGGTGGACTGCGCCATGCAGGATTCGGTGCTCAACCTGTGCCGGGTCAAGCTGCGCGATCAGCAGCGCCTCGAGCGCGGGCCCCTGCGGGAATACAGTCAGTTCGGGGAGGGCATCCCGTTCGGCGATGCCGTGCCGCGGGCCGGCAACGATTCCGGGGGCGGCCAGCCGGGGCGCATCCTGAAGTGCAAGGGCTGGGAGACCGATCCCAACGCGTACCTCTACTTCATCACGCAGGGGCCGGTCTGGGAAAAGATCTGCGACGTCATCGGCGAACCGGACTGGAAGACCCACCCGGACTACGCGACGGCCAAGGCCCGCTTGCCGCACCTGAACGAGATCTTCACCCGCATCGAGGCCTGGACCATGGCCAAGACCAAGTTCGAGGCCATGGAGATCCTCAACGCCCTGCACATTCCGTGCGGGCCGATCCTCTCCATGAAGGAGATCGCGGAGGATCCGGGCCTGCGCGCCGCCGGAACCGTGGTGGAGGTCGATCACCCGACGCGGGGGCCGTACCTCACCGTCGGCAATCCCATCAAGCTCTCGGCGAGTCCGACCGAGGTGACGCGCTCGCCGCTTCTGGGCGAGCACACGGACGAGATTCTTCGCGATGTGCTGGGCTACTCGGCCGTCGAATGCCTCGCCCTGTCGCGATCCGGCGCCATCGGCGCCCCCGTGGGGATCGCCGCCGAGTAGGGCTTCGTGTCGTCTGAGTTTTCAGGCGATCCCGGCGAAACGGCCGGCGGTGGTGGCTGCGGCGGCGTGATCGGCGGTGCTGCGGGTGCCGGTCTCGGGCGACAGGCGATCGGCGGCCTTGACGACGAGGAGAACCTGAAGGGCGATGAGGCTGACGGTCGAGATGATGACGGTGGTGAGCATGGCGGGTCCCCTCGGGTGATGTTGCAGCGCTTCTATGCCATGGTGCAGCGCAAATTGGTATATCACATTTCTAACACCAGCATTGTCCGGTGAGCATGGCTTGAGCCCGAAGGTCGTTCCGGTCCGGGCGGGGCGCAGGCCTTCCGGTGGGCGAGGCCCCGATTCCGGTGGCGAACAGTCCGGTTCGATGACGGTTTCTCGCTGGGCCCGGGCCATGACGCGACCCGACCCTGACGGCGCAGCGGTTCGATGGTTCGCCCGGTCGGGACCGGCCGCATGACGCCTCGGCACGCGGCGTGATAGGGGCCGGACGCGGGCGCAGCGTCTTGCGAGCGCCCGAGCCATCGTCCGAGCGGAGTGACGGGATGACCTCCAGAATGGTGCGGCGCACGCGGATGGCTGGGTTTGGAGCCCGGGTTCCGGTCTGCCTCGTCCTGCTGCTGGCCGGCCTCGCGGTCCCGGCGGACGAAGCGCGGGCGGATTCCAACGAATGCCGGCGGGTTCCGGCGCTCTCCGAAGGTCCGGCCCCGACCCTCGGGCGCATCACCGCCGCGGGCCGGACCGCGTTCCTCAAGGACGGGCTGGCTCAGGACGGCTGTCCCGAGGCGGGGGCGGCCTGCCGCGAGCGGGCCTATCTGGTGGCCGGCGACGGCGTGATCCTGACGGATCGGCGCGGGTCCCATGTCTGCGCCACCTACCCGGGTGCCCGGGACGGGGCCGACCGGACCGGGTGGCTGCCCGCCGCGGCCGTCGCCGACGAACCCGCAGGTGCCCTCACCCCGGAGGGCTGGTCCGGCACCTGGACGAAGGCGGAGGCCGAGATCCGCCTCGCGGCCGGCGTCAAACCCGGCACCGTCGCGGTGAAGGGCGACGCCACCTGGGGCATGGGCGACCCCGAGCGAATGCGGCGCGGCGGCGTCCACACCGGCGAGATCGAGGGCGAGGTCACCCCGGCGGGCGACGCCGCGCGCTTCGCCATGGGCGAGGGCGGCAGCGTGCCGGTGGAGACGGCCGACGCGTACACCTGCAAGGTGTGGCTGCGGCGCCTCGGCCCCTGGCTCGTCGTCGACGACAACCTCGCCTGCGGCGGCGCCAACGTTACCTTCCGGGGCGTCTACCGGCGGAGGCCGTGATTCTTCGGGGTCTCCCAGCCGCGCTGTTCGGCATTCTCCTGGCGATCGGTCCGGGGGCTTGCGCCCCCGAGCGCCCGCCCACGGTTCCGGAGATCGAGGCGTTCCTCGGCGTCGCCCTGCCGCCCAGCCACCGCGACCTCCACGCGGTGAACGAGGCGGGGATCGACCGGCTGATGCGCCTCGGCTTCGACGCGCCGGCGGCGGATGCGGACGCCTTCGCGACCCGGCTCGTGCCCGACGGTCTCGCGCCCGGCCTCGATCCAGGCCTGCTCATCCTGGGGACGGGCCTCCCGGGGTGGCCCGCCGCCTGGCCGAAGGGCAGTGCCGGTGGCGAGACCCTGATCCCGGGCCGGCGCAGCCGGAAAGTCGTCGTCGCCCCCGCGGGCCCGGGGCGGCGCCGGGTCTGGGTCGCGGTGTTCACCCTGTGAGACCCGATCGCCTGCGTCTTGCGATTCTCGTTCCGCTCCTGCTGGCGCCCGGGCGGAGAACTTCGCCGATGGCGGCCATGCGCGGTACGTCGTCGGGTGCCGAAAGGTGAAGAGGGCGCCGGGCGGCTTCCGCCCCGATGCCGCCTGTCCCTCCGTCGCCGATGCCGCGCGGCCGGGGCGGTTCGCTCCGCCGGACGATGCGGACCGCGTCTTCCTGCTCGAACGGCGACCGCGCGGATTGCGCCGGGCGGCCGTGACCGCCGGGCGCATCAGGCCGGTGGCGTCTGGAGGACGAGGCCGACCACCACCAGAGCGCCGAGTACCAGCATCGGGATCGAGTAGTACTGCATCGGTATCCAGAACAGGGTGTGCTTTCGGACCAACAGGACGCGCTGCCCCGTGCGTGCGTTGATCATCTCCCGGCCGGGCCGGCCGTTGAGGCGCTTGCCCAGGACCCAGTTCGCGCTCGCTCCGACCAGCCACGCCAGCACGAGGCCGGTGGGCGCGGGGATGCCGACCCTGGGCAACTGGAGATCGAGAAGCACGCCGCCCGCGAAGGCGATAGCGGCGATGAGGGCGCTGAGGACGCCCCAGCCGGACCAGATGATCATCGGTGTCTTCTCCACGCGGGACTGCGCGCGTGGTGGCCCCCGGCCGCTCGCCCTTCGATCCCCGCGCCCCCCTCTTGAGGCGTGCAGAGACGGTTTCGCCCGATCGATCCCGAAAAGTCGAGGGCCTCGATCGGCCCGATGCCCGGTGGCGGGGCCCGATGCCTCCCGCTGGACGGAAAGCCGGGGATCAGCGCCGGGCGAGGCTGGCCGGGCCGGTGACGGAGGGAGAGGGGGCGGCCGAGTTCGTGGCTTCCTTGTAGATCGGCACGATGACGCGCAGCCAGCCGCGGGTCTCCCGCCCGCCGTAATTGCGCTCGACCACGTCCTGCGTGACGTAGGCCTGCAGGTTCACCGGCCCAAAATTGTACCCGACGAGCCCGCCCACCGCGATCTGGCCCTGACGCCGATAGCCGGGAAAGCGCGTCGGCAGGTCGGACGAGCCGAAGGCCACGGGGCCGATCTCCCACTTGCCGAACTTCTTCGTCGCCGTGAGATCGAGGTTGAGATAGTCGGGATAGACCCCGCCCTGGGGCGAGATCGGGTCGAGATAGATGCCGTAGAGCAGGTTCGCCGTGAGATTCCAGCCGTCGCCCGAATAGGTCGCGGCGAAGCGGTGGCTCAGCGAGGCGTTCTGGATCACGAACCGGGTCTCGACGGGGTGGTAGCCGCCGAACAGGTAGCTGACGCCGAAATTGTCGGAGAGCTTCCAGGCGAGCTGGGCGGCCATCAGCGGCACGCCGATGCCGCTTTGGTAGGGCGCGCCGCGCGCGCTCGCCGCCACCACGGGCTGGATCACCACGAGGTTCAGCCGGGCGCCGAACAGGCTCCAGGGCGTCGCCCACAGGAAGGTCGGCAGGTTGATGTTGGATTCGGAACCGAGGGGGCGCGTATCCCGCACGCCGAAGCTAGAGGTGTTCACGAAGTAGAGGCCGACGGGCAACTGCGCCCCGACGGGAAGGCCGACGGTCTGGCCGGGCTGCGCCGCGGATGCGGCCTCGGCGGCGCCGGAACCGAGACCGAGGACGCCCGCGACGAGCGCCGCGCTGCCGGACCGTGCCGTCCGTCGCAGATGGGCCGTTCCGAGCCGGCGGGCGGCCTTGCGGATTCTGCCGATCATTCGTCGCCTCTTCGGGGCCGTCCGCGGCACGGAATGCGCCGCGGCCGAACGAGCCCTCGGTAGAGTTGACGGGCCGACCGCCGTGTTTCGTCCGGTCTGCCCACGCGTCGAGCGCCCCCTGTCGCCCGGATGTCACAGATCGCTCCGGGCGCCGATCGACCGTCCCGCGGTCGCGCCCGGGTCAGGCGGCCCGTACGGTGCCGAGGAAGCGAGCCACCTCGGCGTCGAGGTGTTCGGACTGGCGCGAGAGTTCGGAGGCCGCCGACAGAACCTGGCTCGCCGCCGCCCCGGTCTCCTCGGAGGCGCGCGCCACGCCGGCGATGTTGTGCGTGACCTCGCTCGTGCCCGTGGAGGCCTGGGCGACGTTGCGCACGATCTCCTGCGTCGCGGCACCCTGTTCCTCGACGGCGGCCGCGATGGAGGCGGCGACCTCGTTGATCTCGCGGATGCGCGTGGTGATGGAGCCGATGGCCGCCACCGCCTGGCCCGTCACCCCCTGGATCTGGGTGATCTGGCTGCCGATCTCCTCCGTGGCCCGCGCGGTCTGGGAGGCGAGCTCCTTCACCTCCGTGGCGACGACGGCGAAGCCCCGCCCGGCCTCGCCGGCGCGGGCCGCCTCGATGGTGGCGTTGAGGGCGAGCAGGTTGGTCTGGCTCGCGATGTTGGCGATCAACCCGACCATGTCGCCGATCCGGGCCGAGGCCTGGCTCAGGGCCTGGACGAGCTGCATGGTCTGGTCCGCTTCGCCCACCGCCATCTGGGCGAGGCCGGAGGAGCCGGAGACCTGGCGCCCGATCTCCTGCACGGAGGAGCCGAGCTCCTCGGCGGCGGCCGCCACGGTCTGGACGTTGGCGGCGGCCTCGCCGGCCGCGACCGCGACCGTCGTCGATTGGTTCGCCGTCTCCGACGCCGTGACGGTCATGGTCTGGGCCGTCGCCTGAAGCTCAGTGGCCGAGGACGAGACCATCCCGACGATGCCCCCGACGGCGTGCTCGAAGGCGTCGGCCATCTGGCGCATGCCGGCCTTGCGCTGCGCCTCGGCATCAAGGCGTGCCTGCGCGGTCTCGGCTTCCAGGGCGCGGGCGCGGAGCATGTTGTCCTTGAAGACCTGCACGGCGCCCGCCATGGCGCCGATCTCGTCGCGCCGCCCGACGGCCGGGATCTCCGTCGCGGCGTCGCCACCGGCGAGCCGACCCATCGCGGCCGTCATGCGGCCGAGGGGGCGGCTGATCGACAGGACCAGCATCACCACGGCGCCGAGGGCGAGGATCGCCGCGCCGACGAGGAAGCCGAGCATCTGCGTCCGCGCGGTCTCGTAGGCGGTCTGGGCCTCGACGCCGCTCGAGGCCGCCGCCGACATCTCGGACTCGACGAGCTTGTTCAGGGTGGCGACGATGGCCCGGATGGCGTCGGACAGGGTGGAATTGTACTGCTCCTGCGCGGCTTCGACGTCGCCGCGCTCTGCGAGGCGGAACCCTTCGGTCTGCTGCGCGAGATAGGCCGCCCATTGGCGCTCGAAGCTCGCGTACAGGTCGCGCGTCGCCGGGGCCTGGATCAGGCCAGCATAGCGCGACCGGACGCCGTCGAGTTCGGCCAGGCGCTGCTGGATCGCGCTCAGGGCCTCGGTCTTCTGCTGCGCCGTGCGCGCCGAGAGCACGCGATTGCCGTTGACGCGGATCCGCAGGGTCGCGGCCTGGATTCCGCCGAGCGCCTGTGTTGCCGGAAGCCGCGTCGCCCGCATCTCCGTCGCCGCCCGGTTGATGGTCTCGATCTGGAAGTAGGCCAAGCCCGCCAGGGCGCAGATCAGCGCAAGCATGACGGAGAAGCAGGCAATCAATTTGCCCCGTATCGACGTAAGAATGGTCACTGACATAACTCTTTGATGTTGAAAGCGGATTTTAGCGGCCGACCCCTTGTACCGGGGAGAGACGAAAGCAGGGTTAACGGGTGATGCCCCGACCAAACGTTTCCGAACGTGATCGACACCCGTACTTCGCGGTGCGCAGGGCTATACAATGCGAAATTCATCATCTTTCTGGTATTCGCAATCAATCGAAAACTTTCACCTTCTCGACCGCATTTCGGATTACGAACATATTCGTTGCGCATACCACAGCCGTGGATTGGTGCGCGGAGTCTAACCCAGGTGATTTCGGACCATCATGGCTTTCCATAGCCTTATGGGGCTGGAGATCATCCAGTCGATCTCGTCGGTTCTTGATGTTCCCCCGATCACAGCCGACGAGGTCGTCCGTCTGGAATACGGGTATCGCGATGCCGGGCATGTCTTCCGCACCGACGATGTATTGGACCACTGGCGGAAGACGTGACGTGCAGGGTCGGGGCGGCCATCGCCCAGGATCGGTCCCGTGCGAGAAGCCCTCATCTCACATCTGAGGGATCTGGAGCTTCGCGCACGGCGTGAATGCATCGAACAGGATGTCATTCACGTGGTCGCTTCGGGTCGTAACGTCCTGGGGGATCGACACGAGATCACCTCGGCGAACACGGTAATCCGATAGACATCCATCGGATCGATCGCGCGGAAGGCTGGGTCGCCGCGCGCTCGATCGCGGGGAAAACCGCGAACTCAGCGGGCAT
The DNA here is from genome assembly GCF_001424745.1 of Methylobacterium sp. Leaf469. Lineage (NCBI taxonomy): Bacteria > Pseudomonadati > Pseudomonadota > Alphaproteobacteria > Hyphomicrobiales > Methylobacteriaceae > Methylobacterium > Methylobacterium sp. Leaf469. The sequence continues at coordinate 21,614 of NZ_LMRE01000015.1, read as the reverse complement.
CACGGCAATCGCGGCCGTGCGATGAGAGCGCGTGACGGCTGTGCCAGTCCGCGCGCCGTACGAATCGCTTCGGTGCTGTCACCCGAACGCAGACCTGTCCGTGCGGCTTGGTGAGGTCCGGCGGCTTGGCGAAGTCCGGCGGCTTGGCGAAGTCCGGCGGCTTGGCGAAGTCCGGCGGCTTGGCGAAGTCCGGCGGCTTGGTGAAGTCCGGCGGCTTTGCGAAGTCCGTGCGTTCAGGCCAGCCGGGGGCGATACGCATCGGTTCCGCGATCGCGCGGTGGACGGGACTTCCACGAGCGAAGCGCCGACCGCATCGGCGAGGACGAAACCGCAGAGCAATGAACCGATCCCCTCGGGCGCGAATGGCGCGGTCCTGCCGGGAAACGCAGCGGAAGCCTACAGGTAGGCCTGGTCGCGATGGAACAGGTCGACTGCATCCGGCGCGAGGCCGCGCGGTGTGTGCAGGTGGACGCGCGGAAGTGGACCTGGGGTCGAGGCGCGGGCGGGCTCACGGCGGCCAAACCGTATGGATCGTATCCGAAAGGGCGGGACTTCTAACGTAAGTTGGTGTGAGCCGATCTCACATAGGTTAGATGCGACATCGTGTTCGGTTTGGCACCCGGATCTCACCCGGGAACGAAGGACCGGACGATGAACTATCCGCTTATCGTCAAGCTGGAACAGTTCGAGCACTTGGACGACGAAGAGCGCAGTGCGCTTCTTGCTCTGACCGACGGGCGAATGCTTCACTACGAGCCCCGGTCGGACATCATCCGCGAGGGTGAAGACCCACGGGTCGTGCGCCTGGTCCTTTCGGGTTGGGCCTGCCGCTATAAGCAGCTTCCGGATGGCTGCCGCCAGATCGTGGCTTTCTTTCTGCCCGGCGACCTGTGTGACCACAACGTCTTCGTGCTGTCCGCGATGGACCACTCGATCGGCACGCTCACCGCCGTGACGCTGATCGAGATCGCGCCGGCGGCGTTCGAGGCCATGATGTCCGCACGCCCGCAGGTGACGCGGGCCTTGTGGTGGGAATCGCTGGTGAATGCGGGGACCCAGAGGGAATGGATCCTCAACCTCGGCGGACGCGACGCCCTGGAGCGGCTGGCCCATCTATTCTGCGAATTGTTCCATCGCCTGCGCGGCATCGGGCAGACGCAGGACGCCAGCTACGACATGCCCCTGACTCAATCGGACCTCGCCGAGGTCACCGGCCTGACACCCGTGCACGTCAACCGGACCTTGCAGACGTTGCGACAGCGCGGACTCCTGACGCTGAAAGGGCGCCGGTTGACCATCCTCAATCGGCCGGGACTGGAGCGGTTGGCGTTGTTCAATCCCAACTACCTGCACCTCGAACGGGTCGGCGCGCGCCAGGACGCGTGAGACGCCGGGACCGCCGCCAGATCATGCGATCCGGACGACGATGCTTCGAATGGTGAAACTCGACACTTTCAATATCAGCGCTTTCCAGTTCTCATGCTTGGATGTCGTGGTCGAATATTGTCATGTTGTATCGTTCATTGGAAATTTGCGTAGACTTGGGTATCCAAGACGACGATACCGGTACGGTCTGTGAGGACATTCGCCGCAAACCGTCTGGCCGCCCATAACCGCTTCCCGTCGATCGCGCACGACGAAATTCCGCGCGACGGCGACCGCCGGACGATCGCCGTGCTGGTGACCGACGAGGATGGGTGGCCAATCCACGGAGCGACGTTGAAGTACGCCGGGTTGTGGTTGTCGCGATGACCGGGCGGCACCGTTTCATGGGCGCGGGCGATCTCACGGGTCCGGCGCCCGGCCGCTGGTCCCGCGTGATTTCCCCGCGGGAGACCGGACGGCGTCGATCGACCCGGCGCCGGTCTTCGCGGCGCGGTCCGTTCAATACCCCAGCGCGCAGCCGTCCTTGCGGGGGTCGGAGCCCGCCGTGAGGGTGCCGGCGGCGTGGTCGATCCAGATGATCTGGCCGCCGCCGATGGGCTGGGCCGCGGCGAGCGGGGTGTGGCCGCGGGCGGCGAGGCCCGCCGCGAGGCCGGGGCCGAAGCCGGGCTCGAGTTCGAGGCCGCCGCCGTAGGCGAAGCTGCGGGGCGCGTCCAAGGCCTCCTGTACGTCGAGGCCGCGGTCGAGGAGGCCGGTGAGCAGCTCGACGTGGCCCATGGCCTGGTAATGCCCGCCCATGACGCCGAACGGCGCCACCGCGCGGCCGTCGCGCATGAGCATGCCCGGGATGATGGTGTGCATCGGGCGCTTCTTCGGCCCGATGGTGTTGGGGTGGCCGGGCTCGACCCGGAAGGACAGGCCGCGATTGTGCAGGAGTACGCCGCTCTCCGGCGCGGTGATGCCGGTGCCGAAGGGCTGGAAGATCGAGTTGATGAGCGAGATGGCGTTGCCGTCGCGGTCGACCACGCAGAGGTAAATCGTGTCGGTGTGGGCGATCTCGGGCCAGATCACGGGGCTTTGCGCCCGGCCCATGTTGATGGCGCCCCGCGCCCGCGCGTGCCACGCCTGAGAAAGCAGGTGATCCACCGGCACGGCGGCGAGCACCGGATCGGCGAACAGGGCATCGCGGTGGTGATAGGCCTGCTTGCACGCCTCGGCGAACAGGTGGACCCGGTCGAGCTCGGACAGGGCACCGACATCGTCGGCGCCGAGCATGTTGAGCATCATCAGCACGGCGAGGCCCTGGCCGCTCGGCGGGCATTCGTACACGTCGTAGCCGCGATAGCGCGTGGTGATCGGGGTGACGATCTCAGGCGCGGCGGCGGCGAAATCCTCCAGGGTGTGGAGGCCGCCCAAGGCCCGCAGGCGGTCGACCATGTCGCGGGCCACGGGGCCCTCGTAGAAACCGCGCGCGCCGTCCCCGGCGATGCGCCGCAGGGTGGCGGCGAGGCGCAGGTTGCGCATGCGCGTGCCCGCCTTCGGCGCCGCGCCGCCGGGCAGGAAGAGCGCGGCCGAGACCGGATCGGCAGCGACCCGCGCGGCGTTGCGGGCCCAGTCGAAGGCGACGCGGGGCTGCACCGGATAGCCGTCCTCCGCGTAGGCGATGGCCGGCCGCAGCAGCGCGGCGAGGTCGCGCGTGCCGTGATCGGCGAGCAGGCGGCTCCAGGCGGCGACGGCGCCCGGCACCGTCACCGCATGGGGGGAGGTGGGCTCGATGGCGACGCCGTGCTCGAGGTACCACGCATCGTGCGCCGCCGCCGGGCTGCGGCCCGAGCCGTTGAGGGCGATGGGGACGGAGGCGCCCTTCGGGGCGTACAGGGCGAAGCAGTCGCCGCCGATGCCGGTCATCAGCGGATCGACGACGCATTGCACCGCCACCGCCGCGATGGCGGCGTCGACGGCATTGCCCCCGGCCCGAAGGGTCTCGACGGCCACCAGGGAGGCGAGGGGGTGCGAGGTCGCGACGGCGGCCGCGCCGGCATGGACCGGGGAACGCCCGGGCCGGGCGAAATCTCTCATGGGCCAGTCCTCTTCTCGGGCGCGTGCACGGGCAAATTCTCTGGCGAGTCCCTCAGGCAAATCCCTTACCAGGATGGCGCCGGAGGTCGAGGGCCGTCGGTCGCGGGTCCGGCGACGCGGTTCACGGCGGCCTCGGCGGCGAGCCCGATCAGGGCGCCGACCGCCACGTCGGCCGGATAATGCGCCCCGCGCAACACCTGCGCCACCACGATGAGGCCGGCCCCCGCCTGGACCGCGCCGCCCGCCTCCGGACACGCCCGGGCAACGGCGCGCGCCACCGCGACGCTCACCGCCGCATGCCCCGACGGGAAGGATTGCCACGGCCCGTCGTTGGGGCCGAGCCAGCCGCGGGCATAGGTGTTCTCCTCCATCAGGACGTTCGGCCGGGTGCGATGGACGAGGCGCTTGAGGGTGGTCTTCGTCAGGCTCGCCAGGAGGCCCGCCCCGAGCATGTGCCGGCCCGTCGCCGCCAGCCGGGCGTCGCCGCGCGCAGCGCCCACGGCCCAGGTCGCGGCCGAGACCGCGAACAGCACCTCCCAGGCGCCGACTTCGCTCAGGCTCCCGAGGGTGCGGACCGCCCGATGGTCCTTGGCCGTGGCGAGGCCGACGCCGAGGGCGATGTCGGCGGCCTCCCCCGGCAGCAGCCGGGTGTCGCGGGTCCGGGCCGGGGTTCTCTTACGGTCAAGCATGCGTCTCAACGCGGCCGGGGTGCTTCCGTTCGACGGGTCCCTGCGGCGCGAGAGTGCCTGCGTCCCGGGAGTACCTGCGTCCCGTAAGTCCCTGCGTCACAGGGTGCGGCGCGCGGCGCGCCCTACATGGCCGCGCGACAGGGGGCCGTCCGAAGCGCCCCCGCCAGCGGAAAGCACCGGACCCATTATGCAGCCCGATACCATGCAGCCCGGCACCAATCCCGACCCGCGCGAAGCCGGCCCCCGGCCGCCGTTTCCCGGTGACCAGCAGCAGGAGCGCCCCGGCCTCACCACGAAGATGGACCCGACGCCCGACCACGGCGAGACGAGCTACGTCGGCAAGGGCCTCCTCACCGACCGGGTCGCCCTCATCACCGGCGGCGATTCCGGCATCGGCCGCGCGGTCGCCATCGCGTATGCCCGGGAGGGCGCCGACGTCGCCATCGCCTACCTGCCCGTCGAGCAGTCCGACGCCGAGGACACCGCCGCCTGGGTGCGCAAGTCCGGCCGCCGCGCGATCCTCGTCCCGGGCGACCTGCGCGATCCCGCCTATTGCCGTGCCCTCGTCGCCCGGACGGTCGCGGAGTACGGCCGCCTCGACATCCTGGTGAACAACGCCGCCGCCCAGGTGGTCAACGAAGGTCTGGACGATCTGACGGAGGCCGACATCGAGGGCTCGTTCCGGGCCAACGTGTTCGCGATGATGTACCTCGCCCAGGCCGCCGTGCCGCACATGAAGCCGGGCGGCGCCATCGTGAATTCCACGAGCCAGCAGGCCAAGGTCGCCACGAAGTCGATGCTGATCTACGCGGCCACCAAGGGCGCCATCGCCAGCCTGACCATCGGCCTGTCGAACCTCCTCGCGCCCCAGGGCATCCGGGTGAACTGCGTCGCCCCCGGCCCGGTCTGGACGCCGATCCAGCCCATCGTGAAGGGGCCGGACGAGATCGCGTCGCTCGGTGCCGACACGCCGCTCGGCCGCGCCGGCCAGCCGGCCGAACTCGCCCCCGCCTACGTGCTCCTCGCCTCCCGCGAGGGCAGCTACATGAGCGGTGCCCTCGTGCCGGTGACGGGTGGCGTGCCGATGTACTGACCGCCCGGTGCGCGGACCGGCGCAGCCCGTGGTGTGACGGAGCGCGCCACCGTTCCATTCGGCCCTGCGCCGTTCCACGCCGCAGGGGCCAGAACGGCATGCGCCGGTCCGTGCCGGGGAGCCTTCCCTGTCACTATCGCGAGAAAACGCCCGATCCGAACGGTCGAGGTGTCCCGGTGCCTTGGAGTTGACATCGTCCAATGGCCGAGCGGTGCCCGAACCGGCTCGTCGGAGCCCAAGGTCGTTTTAGGAGTTGTCGAATGTCGAGACGCGGGTACATGACGTTTTCCGGTGCGGCCTGCGCCGTCGCCCTCCTTGGTTTTGTCGGTCAAGCCCAGGCGGCGACCTGCGGAAACTCGGCGTCCGGCTTCGAATCCTGGAAGCGCGAATTCGCCGACGAAGCCCGGGGCCGCGCCAGCGCGGAAAGTCTCGCGGCGCTGATGGGAACATCCTACTCCACGGCGACCATCTCGGCCGATCGCGGCCAGAAGAGCTTCAAGCTCAGCCTCGACCAGTTCCTGGCCAAGCGCGGCGGCCCCGCCATCGTCTCCCGCGGCCGCGCCCTCAAGCAGCAGAACGCGGCCCTGTTCGCGTCCATCGAGCAGCGCTACGGCGTGCCCGCCGGTCCGCTCCTGGCGATCTGGGGTATGGAGACCGGGTTCGGTGCGGTCCGCGGAAACATCAACACGCTGTCGGCCGTGGCGACCCTCGCCTACGATTGCCGCCGCTCGGCCTTCTTCACCGATCAGCTCAACGCCGCCCTCACCCTCGTCGATCGCGGCATCCTCACGGCCGGCACCCGGGGGGCCGCCCATGGGGAGGTCGGCCACACTCAGTTCCTGCCGAAAAGCGTTCTCAACTACGGTACGGGCGGTAGCCTCGACAGCATCCCCAACGCCTTGAACGCAACAGCGAATTTCCTCAAGGCGCATGGCTGGCAGCGCGGCGCTGGCTATCAGCCGGGCGAGCCGAACTTCGCGGCGATCCAGGGCTGGAACGCCGCCACCGTCTACCAGAAGGCCATCGCTCTGCTCGGCAGCCGCATCGACGGTCAGTGATCGCGCATCCCGGGCTTCCCGCGGGGAAGCCCGGAGTCCGCCCGCTTAGACCGGGTTCGGACTCCACCCGATGGATCGGCGCAGGAAGTTTATGCCGAGCGCCATGAAGGTGGCGGCCTGGGTGCTGTCGTTGCCGTAGCCGTGGCCGCCGGCGGCGGGCTCGTAGAACGCGGCACCGTAGCCGAGGGCCTGGAGCTTTGCCGCCATCTTGCGGGCGTGCCCCGGATGGACCCGGTCGTCCCGCCGGCTCGTGGCGATGAGGATCGGCGGGTAGGGCTCTCCGGCGCGTACCGCATGATAGGCCGAGATGCCTTGGAGGAACAACCAGTCCGCCGGATCGTCGGGGTCGCCGTACTCCGCGATCCAGCTCGCGCCAGCGAGCAGCTTGGTGTAGCGGCGCATGTCGATGAGCGGGATGGTACAGAACAGGGCACCGAAGCGCTCGGGGTAGCGCGTCAGCATGTTGGCGATGAGGAGGCCGCCGTTCGATCCACCCTCGGCGGCGATGCGGTGGGGCTGGGTGACGCCGCGCGCGACGAGATCCGCAGCGACGGCGGCGAAGTCGTCATGGGCCAGCGCCTTGCCTTCGCGCCGGCCCGCTTCATGCCACGCAGTCCCGAATTCACCGCCACCGCGGATGTTCGCGCTCACGCAGGTACCGCCCGGCTCGAGCCACAGCTTCCCCATAACCGCCTGATAGGTCGGCAGAATCGAGACCTTGAAGCCGCCGTAGGCCGTCAGGTGAACGGGCGCATCCCCCGTCTCGCCCACCGGTCCGGTCTGGACGTAGGGGATTCGGGTTCCGTCGGCCGAGATCGCCTCGTGCCGCGTCACCCGCAGTCCGGCGGCATCGAAGGTCGCCGGCGTCGTGCGCAGAACGGTCGGGGTCGACAAGGCAGGTGGGATCGCCAGGAGGGTCGGCGGCGTCACCGGGTCCTGCATCAGGGCGCTCAGTTCGCCGTCCGCCTCGTCCGGATCGGCGTCGAGGGGCCACACCGAGACGGTTCCGATGGCGGGCACGCCGGGTATGGGCCTTTCGGTCCAACCCGCGGCGCTTCGCTCGCAGACGCTGAAGCGGGGGCTCAGGTTATCGAGTGCGCCGATGACGAGACGGTCCCCGGACCAGAACACATCCTGCAGGGCGCGCCGTTCACTCGGCTCCCACAGCACGGTGAAGTCGCGCGCTCCGGCGAGAAAGTCGGACAGGGCGATGGCCAGGACCGTATCGGGTCCATAGGTCCGCCCGCCGACGCTCCAGGCCGTGCGGGGCTGCACGGCGAGCCCATCATGATGCAGGTGAATCTCTGCGTCCGACGGAACATCGAGGCGGATCTCGACGCCTTCGCGGTCGGCCAGGTGGAGAAAACCATCGAAGAAGCCGGTACGCTCGGCGATGACGATGCGCTCGCCCGCCGGCGGTCGCTCGACGCCGGCCCACACACCCATGTTCTCCGGTGCGGTCTCGAAAAGAATGCGCGCGGCGAGTGGGTCCGTGCCGCGCGCCCACAGGCGGACGGTCCGGGGATAGCCCGCACGGGTCGCCATGCCGTCGCCCAGGGCACTCGACAGCAGCAGCGTGTCTCGGTCGAGCCACGTCGCACCGCCCTTGGCTTCGGGGAGAATGAACCCATCCGCGACGAAGGACCGCTCGATGAGGTCGAATTCGCGCAGGACCGTCGCGTCGCCACCGCCCCGACTGAGCTTCAACAGCACCCTGTCGCGCGATACGGGAAGAAGGTCGGCACCGGCCCAGACCCAATCTTCGCCTTCGCTGGCCGCCAGGGTGTCGAGATCGAGGACGACATCCCATTCCGGAGTCCCGGCGCGGTAGCCGCTCTCGTCCGCGCGGCGCCACAAGCCACGCGGATGCTCGGCGTCCTTCCAGAAATTGTAGAGCAGCTCACCGCGCCGGCGCACCATCGCGATACGATCGGGGCGGTCCATCAGATCCCGCGCCGTGTCGCGGTCTCGGGCGAAGGAGGCGTCGGCGTAGAGTGCCAGGGTCTCGGCATTCCGGGTCTCCACCCAGGCCAACGCGTTCTCGCCATCCACCTCCTCGAGCCAAAGGTAGGGATCGTCGTCCGGATATTCGCGGGTCGGGCGTGGATCGGGCAACGGAGCAGTGTTCTTCGTCATGGCCGAGAAGGTAAGCCAACTCGCTCGCCGAGACACGACCCCGGACCTCGAATTTCCGCCCAGCGTCGGACAGTCGCGCACGCTCTCCGCAGGGGGACTTTTCGCCAGAAGCCGGGATCAAACCGCTGGGGTGCAGCGAGGGGTCGCGGGTGCGCTCGCTTGAAGCGGCGCTGTAAGAGGCGATGTCGATGCGATGTTGCACGTCTCCCTCGATCCACCGACCACCCTTTTCTGCCTACACTTCTTAGGCGGCTCCTCGCGCGAATGGGGAGAGATGACCGCAAGCCTCGGCGAGGCCGCGACGTGCATCCCGTTCGACCTCCCAGGCTTCGGCGACGCCTCTAGCGTCTCCGGCACATCCGTGGAGGCCATGGCCGACCACATCGCCGGGCGGATATCCGAGTTCTTGCCGGCGCGCTGGTGGATCGCCGGCCATAGCATGGGCGCCAAGGTGGCTCTCGCCCTGGCGCGCCGGGCGGAGGACGGAGACGATCGTCTGGCGGGCCTTAGCGGCCTCATACTTCTGGCAGGCTCACCGCCGAGTCCCGAGCCGATGTCCGACGAGAAGCGGCAGGCGATGATCGCCTGGATTTCTGCGGATGAGCGTACGCGGCAGGCCGAGGCGGGCGACTTCATCGACCAGAACGTCGGCGCCCCGTTGAAGGCCTCGGACCGGGCACAAGCGGTGGCGGATGTGCTGCGTGCCGATCCCGGGGCTTGGACGGCTTGGCTCGAAGCGGGGAGCCGCGAGGACTGGTGTGCCTGCATCGGTGTTCTACGAACGCCTGCTCTGGTTCTGAGCGGCTCGGAGGACAGCGATCTCGGAGCGGCCGCACAGATCTGCCTGATGATTCCCCATCTCGCCGACGCTCGGCACGTCGTACTTCAGGGGGCCGGGCACCTGCTGCCCCTAGAACGGCCGCATGCCGTGGCGGATCTGATCCGCAAGGAGATGGTCCGTCCTGTCGAGGCCTCGCCTGGCGCAGTGCCTGTGCCCGCCTCCTACGCAGACCTCATCGCGTCGCCGCGCGTCAACAACCGGCTCCGGGAAGCTCTCGTAGCACGGGCCGAGCCCGACGATCCGGCCTACCGTCCAGAGGTGCTGAATGCCCTCGAACTCGCAAGTCTGCGCGCGATCGTCGATCGTGTGCTGCCGCAAGACGGGCGGACCGCCATGGATATCGGTGCTCGCATCGAGGCACGTCTGGCGTCGGGCTCGGGCGACGGCTGGCGCTTCGCCGCATTGCCGGCCGACCCGAAGGCATACGCGGCCGCCCTACGGACCATCGATGCGGCGGCTTACGCTGCTCATGCCGTCGGTTTCCTCGCCCTTCCGGGTTCGGTGCAGGATTCGCTGGTGGCAGCCGTTGCCGATGCGCAGCTGCCGATCGTCGGCAGTGAGCTCGATGCCGCACAAATGAAGCTGTGGTTCGAAGATCTGCGTGGCGACGTAGTGCGCACCTACCTCGCTCATCCCGCGTCCCTGGCGCGTCTGGGTTTCAGCGGCATCGGCGCCGGTGGAGACGACGCCGCGCGTCTTCCCGGTTTCGTGGAATTCGGGATCGATGCCCGCGAATCCTGGGAACCCGTGGCCCAGGCGGGAGAGGCTCGATGAATCTCGATTCCATGCGCCGCTACGCCCTCGACGATGCTGTCGATGCCGTTGTGATCGGGACCGGCGCCGGCGGAGCCCCCCTCCTCGCCAGACTGGCCGCGGCGGGCCTGAAGGTGGTCGCCCTAGAGGCGGGGCCGAACTTCGATCCGTCCCGGTTCGCTTTCGACGAAACCTTGGCCGACGAGATCTATTGGACGGACGAACGACTGAGCGGCGGCTCCACGCCTGAGGCGTTCGGGGTCAACAACAGCGGTACCGGGGTCGGAGGCTCGACCTTGCATTGGGGGGCGTTCACACCCCGGGCGGACCAGCGTGACCTGAAGCTCTTCACGGAGACTGGAGAGGGCGTCGACTGGCCGCTCGACTACGAGGACCTGCGTCCGTTCTACGAGCGGGTTGAGAGCTTCATCGGAGTTTCGGGACCGCAGGCCTACCCGTGGGATTCAGAGCGGCGCTACCCGCTGGGTCCGGTTCCACGCAATGGTCCGGCCGGAATCATGGCTCAGGCCTGCGAGGGGTTGGGCATTCGCGCCACGGATGCGCCGGCGGCCGTGGTGTCGAGGGACTTCGCCCAGGAGGGCGGGGGGACCCGAAACGCCTGTATCAATTGCGGCTTCTGCCACCAGGGCTGCCGCAACGGCGCCAAGACCAGCATGGACGTGACCTACCTGCCCCTGGCCGTTGCGCACGGTGCCGAGATCCGTTCCCTGTGCCGCGTCCATGGAACGGAGCACGATGGGATGGGACGCATCACGGCCGTGACGTACCGCAAGGATGGAACGGACCATCGGCAACGATGCGCCGCGGTGTTTCTTTGTGCCGGTGCCGTGGAGAGCCCCCGACTCCTACTGCATCTCGGCCTCGCCAACGGCAGCGGTCAGGTCGGGCGCAACTACATGGGGCACGTCGCGACCCAGGTCTGGGGCACCTTCGACGGCGAGGTCCGGATGAACCGGGGCTATCCGTCCTCCCTCATCAGCGAGGACATGGTGCGGCCAGCGGATGCCGATTTCGCGGGCGGCTACCTCATGCAGAGCCTCGGTGTCCTGCCGCTGACCTTCGGCAATTCCGTGGCGCGGGGCCGCGGTCTCTGGGGTCGGGCCCTGACCGACTACCTCGGCCGCTACAACCACTTCGCGGGGATCGGGATCAACGGCGAGACCCTGCCGTGCGATGCCAATGTGCTCACTTTGTCGGGTGAGGTCGACGCGTTCGGGGTGCCGAAGGCGCAGATCAGCTTCGGTTACGGCACCAACGAGCACCGTCTCAACGCCCACGCCACCCGGACCATGAAGGCGATCTGGGAAGCGGCCGGGGCCAGCGACATCTGGGTCCTAGAGCGGGTGGCCCACACCCTCGGCACCTGCCGCATGGGCCGGGACGGCGACACGGCCGTCGTGGATCCGTTCGGGCGCAGCTTCGAGGTGCCGAACCTCTGGATCAGCGACGGGTCGACCTTTCCGAGTTCGCTCGCGGCGAACCCGGCCCTGACCATCATGGCGCTGAGCCTGCGTACGGCCGAGGCGTTCCTCAAGGGCCGCTAGGGTGCCTCCAACCCCACCGCGACGGGCCGTGGCGGCGGGGTGGTGACGCGGCGGTTGGCGATCCGGGTCAGCGCCCGGATCGGCACCAGCGCAAGGCGGGCGAGTCGAGTGTGGTGCGCCAGTTCGAACGGCCCCAGCGGCCGGTAGACGAGGCGCGGACTCACCCGCTCGGCCTCGGCCACGGCGAGGCCGGGAAGCGGCAGGGCGGCGATGCGGACGGCATCCGTCTCTGAAATCTTGAGGAAGCGCGCCCAACCCCGCGTCCCCTCAAGGCGTCCCTCGCCGTGCAGCCGCCGCAGGTGCCGTCGGCACAGGTAGCGGAACACCGCGCGCGGCACCGCCTCGAGGCGGGCGTCACACAGGCTCTCGGGCTTCTCGCAGCGGGCCCGAATGGTGTCGGCGACGCCGCCGGGCGCCCGGCCGACGAGGCGGCCGGACACGGTCACCACCACCTCGGGGGCATGCCGCACGTGGTAGCCCTGCCGCAGCAGGGCGGCGACGAAGGCACCGTCCTCGCCGAGCGCGATGGCGGGCATGCCGCCCACGGCCACGTAGGCTTCCCGGGTCACCGCCAGGGTGGCCCCGATGGTCGTACGGTGGCACGGCCAAGGGTCGTGGGGATCGGGGTCGATCCGCGCCTCGATCTCCGTCAGGACGGCGCTGTAGGCATCCTCCAGGCGGCCGCGTTCATGCAGGGAGGGCGGCAGCAACGCGGCCTCGTCGGCATCGAGTTCGATCCGCCCCGCGACCGCATCGGCTCCGGCCCGTAATGCGGCGAGATTGCGCAGGACCCAATCCGGCGGGACCCGGCTGTCGGCATCCGTGGACAGAATGGCGCCGCCGGATGCCGCCCCGATCCAATCGACGGCGGCGTTCATGGCTTCGCGTCGGGCCCATCCGGCATGGGCTTGCGCATACGTGACGTGGCTGACCCGCATCGGCAGCGACAGGCTCGGCCGCAGGGCTTCGACGATGGCCTCCGTCCCGTCCGTGCAGTTGTTGAGGAACAGCACGAGTGCGAGGCTGCCGGGTGCGAGGCCCGTTTGAGCGTCGATGGCCCGAAGGCAAGCCTCGATCCGTTCGGCCTCGTTGCGGACTGGAATCGCGATGACGGTGTTGGGAACGGCAGACGGCACGACGGGTCTCCTGGCGGCCGGCGTTCGACGGCACGGCAGAAAGCGTCCCTAGCAGGTCGGCGAAGCGGAACAATGGCGACGCTTGTGGGTGGATGACGTTCGTTGCCCCGTCCTGCGCCGCCGATGCGAAACGACGTCGGCCCGGTTCGTCAGGACCTTCGAAGGCCTTTCAGAACGGATCCTCCGACGCCACCCGTACCGCCGCGACCTCGGCGTGAGAGGGTGCGCGCAGGACAGTCAGGTCATCGTCGCGCCAGATCGCCGAAACGTGGCCGAGGCGGGCGAAGGCGTCGAGCCAGCCGTCCATGGGCCAAAGGCCGTGGCGGGCATGGAAGCGACGGGCGTTGCGGACGATGCTGTCGAAGTGCTGAAGGGGCGGGTCGCAGGCGAGGTGGTGCTGGTGGTAGGCTTCGCCGCGCGCCGTCAGCAGCACCGGCACCCCGGCGGCAGCGGCGCGGAAAGCGAGGTCGGTGTCCTCCGCACCGTAGCCGTCGAAGGCCTCGTCGAATCCCCCGAGGCGGTCGAAGGTGGCCGTACGCACACCGAAGGCAAGGGACCAGAACAGGCCAGGATTGTTCGTCGGTTCCCGCCCCGCCTCGGGAAACACCCGGACCGGATGCGGTTGTCCGGCCGCATGCAGGCCGGCCGGTGTCCAGCTATCCGTGACCGCCCCGAATGGGAGGTAGCGGACCTCGCAGCAGATCAAACCATCGGCCTCGGCCAGATCGTCGTCGAGGCTCTCGACGAGATCCGGGGACGGGATGCAATCGACGTCGAGGTAGACGAGATGGTCGCCCGACGCGACCCGCCGTCCGGCGTTGCGGGCCCGCGCCAGGGGGAGCCCGTCGGCGCCGAGAACGATGCGGCGGACGGGAAACCCGTAATCCGGCAGGGGAGGGGGCTCCGCACCCATCTCCACCACCACGCATTCGGCGGGTGGCGTTCCGCGCGCCAAGCCTTCGAGGAGGCGGGCGAGATGGGCATCTCGGCCCTTGTTCAAGGTGACGACGCTGGCGCTCACGATGGGGATGCCTCGGAGACCACCGGACCCATTCGCAGAAAGATCTCGTGCGGTCCCGCGAAATTGGTCAGCATGTCGGGCGCGAGGCGAAACCCCGTGGGATCGTCGGCGATAAGGTCCGTGGTCTGCGAGCGGTGGGCGGCCACCGCCCTGGCCTTCGCCGGGAGATGCGCGGCGATGTCGAGGCGGTAGCCCTCGGGGGGGTCGCCCACCTCGGTCTCCGGCGGCAGGGTGAACCCCCACACCGGATAGGCATAGGCGGGCAGGGCCGGCCGCTGGACCTGGGCCAGGGCGACGATGGCAGCCGAGGCTTTGTGGTCGCAATGCGGATCGTGACCCCAGGTGACGAACAGGGCGCCGGCGTTGCAAGATGCGGCGTCATCCAAAATCGCGGCGGCGGCGGCCTCCGCCTCCGGGCCGGCACTCGGCGCATGCGCATCGGGCAGACGCAGGAAGCGCACATATTCCGGGGCGAGGCCGAGTTCGGCCACGGCCGTGCGGGTCTCGTCCTCGCGCAGCGTCCGGAGACGCTCGGGCGGATACATGGCGGAGTGGGTGTGCGACCCGCACCCGTCGGTGACGACGACGAGACGCACGGCGCGGCCGAGGCGGCAGGCCTCCGCGATGAGTCCGCCGCATCCGAGGCTCTCGTCGTCGGGATGGGGAGCGACCACCACCAGTCCCTTCTGCGAGCCCGCCTCTCCGAGAATGGTGTCGAGAGAGGCGACGGGCAGGCGCCCGGCGGCGGCGAGGAACGCTTCGAGGTTCATGTGGTCCTCGTGGATCGGTGGGAGACGGGCTTCGGCATCACCGATGTGGTCGGGGAGATCAAGCCGCCGCGACCTACTTCACGGCCTCGATAGCCTCGCGCCCTGCTTCCATGTCCGAGGCGGTCGCCTCGGGCGCGTCCTGCACCCTCGGCGCGACCGCCGTGCGGCACAGGGAAATCAGGATCGGGAAATGGTCCGAGCCGATATACGGCAGCCGCTCCAGGCGTCCGAGAAGGAAATCGTCGCTAAAGAAGATGTGGTCGAGGGGCCAGCGCAGCAGGGGCCATTTGGCGTTGAAGGTCGGGTACAGGCCCCGTCCGATCCGCGGATCGAGGAGGCCGCTGATCTTCTGGAACAGGGTGGTGGTACGCGACCAGGCGACGTCGTTGAGGTCGCCGGCCACCACTGCCGGCCCGTCCAAATCCCGCACCTCGCGGGCGACTATGACAAGCTCGGCGTCCCGCGGAGCGGAGCTGTGACCCGGATGGGGCGGGCGCGGGTGCACGCCGAACAGGGTGAAGCGCTCGCCAGACGGGAGGACCACGACGGTGCGGATCGACGGCACGTCGTCTTGGAGCAGGAACCGCACCTGCGGGTTTTCGAGCGGGAGCTTGGCGTAGAACAACAGCCCGTAGGTGTTGGGCTGAGGCTGCTCGATGACGCTCGGATAGCGCGCTCTGAGGGGCATGAGCGCGTCACGCCAGCGCGCATCGGTCTCTAGGACGAGCAGGAGGTCGGGATCATGCCGGTCCACGAGGCGCAGCAGGCTCTGGTGATCGGTGTTGTCCTGCAGGACGTTGGCGACCAGAAGCGAGACCTCGGCGTCGCGGCGGCAGGTCGCCGCCGTCGCGGCCACGGCCTGTGGTGCGTGCAGGGGCGTGAACGGGAAGATCCGGTAGGCCTGGTAGGCGAAGCAGGCGAGGAGTGCGGCGAACAAGGCCAACCCGGTTCTGTCACGGGCAAAGATAAGGAGCAGGATGAGGATCGGGACGCTGGCCACCGCCACCTGAAGGCGCGGGAAGTCGAAGGTCCGGATGAACCCTGCGTCGCTGCGGATGAACGGGATGAAGGTGGAAGCCACGAGGAACCAGCCGGCTCCCTTGAGAGCCCATATCCAAGCCGATCCCGCCACGCCCGCGCCTCCGCAACTCCAGACCGGTCAAGGCCAAGTCCGACCAAACGCCGCGAGCGTGGCGATGGTGCCGATGGGCGATGGGAATTCTTCGTCGGGGCGTCGATTCAGGAAACCGCATCCATGGCATCGAGCAGCTCGGTTGCGAGGGCACCCGGCATGGTGATCCGACGGGCGTCGCCGGCAGGGTCTCCGAACGCGAAGCCCGTCGGCTGCGCCCGGACATGGCCGATACCCGCTTGCAGAATGCGAATGAAGCCGGTGGGCGACAGCATCACGCCGACGCGTGTTCCGGCAGGGCTGAACGCTGTATTGTGCAGAGCCGATCCGGCCTCGCCGACGACGTGGGTCGCTCCGGCGAACAGGGCTACCTGTCGATCGAGGGGAAGGGATTCGGGGTGGACCAACGTGTAGCCGCGCCGCACGGCCATGGCTTCGATCTCGGCGGCGTTGCTCAACGACGACCCCGCACCGGTTCGGGTCCGGCTGACGTAGAGGCGCTGAGGTCCCGCTCCGGGCGCAGCGGGGAACAGATTCCAAGCCAAGTTGACCCAGGGCGAGACCGCGCTGCGCCAGCGCAGGAAGCCAGGCACGTAGACGTCGTCTGCGAGGAGGGTCTCGCGGCCCTTGTCGTGCCAGATGACGCGATCGGGACCGATCCCCGCGTTTCGCAGCATGCCCGCGACCCATGGCGCGACATCGGCATCGAGGATGATCCGCACCCGCATGGGCGCTGAAAGAGCCATGATCAGTCGTGGCCAGAGGTCCAGGAGCCAATGTCCCCAAACCGCTTCACCGCCCTGTGAGAGGAGGATGCAGGGTTCGTCGATGACACGCACCCGCGCAGGCGGCGCGATGCGGGCCATCGTTCCTTCGAGTTGGAGGAACCCGGCGTTGAACGGATAGTCGAAGCGTCCGAGTTCGTGGAATCCATAGCGGTCGAGTTCGATCAACGTGCCGTCGCGGACAAGGAGTCCCTTGCCGAAGATGAGCGTACCGCCCCCCATGCGGTACAGCCGGATGGGGGGGACCGAGGCGGTGTGGAGGTCATACGTCGCGCGGTCGCCAGGTCCGAGCCAGCACAGCGGTTGCACTACCTGATCGTACGGTGCGGCGAACTCGTGGAATCGGATACCGATGGCCGGGCCTGCGCAGAGTTCGCCGACGGTTCCCACCGCCGCCGCGACCCCGTCGAGGGGGCACCGCGCGACGGTTCGGGGCTGGAGCGGGGATGTCACGCGCGTCGTCCGTTCGAGTATGGCGCCACGCCTGGGCCGACGGACTTCGGTGCGCTGGCCTGCGGATCAAGCCTGTCGGCGAAATCTCCGATCAGGCGTGCGGCCCGCGTCAGGGCGTCGGACTGGTCGAGAGACGTCATGAGCGCCGGATCGAGTGCCAGACCAGCCCGAACCAAGGCCGGCCAATCCCCGGGGGGCGGCCAGTCCGCCCGATGAATCGCCGCCCCATGCGCCTGAAGCGCCCGCGCGGTGGCGGCCTGCTCGTCGAACGCACGAGGCTCGGGAATGCAGACGAAGCGCTTGCCCCGTGCCACGACACCCGAGACGACGCCATCGCCACCGGTCCCGATGACCAGGGCCGCGCTGTCGAGGTACGGTCCGATATCCGGGATCCATCCGTGCAGACGGAGGTTCTCCGGGCACTCACCGCCCTCGTCGGTGACCGGGCCGACCACCTGCCACTGGCGCTCCGGCACCGCGCGGGCCGCGGCGGCGAGATCGGCGAACGATCCACCCGCTCCACCGCGCCCGTAGACGACGACGATCGAGCCGTCTTCCCCGATGGGATCCGCTTTCGGAGCGGCGCCCAAATAGCCGACATACGCGGTCTTGGATCGGACCCATTCGGGGTTCGCTGCACCGTCGAGCGCTCGAGGAAAGAACGCGAGCAGGCGTTCGGCACTGCGAAACGTCTCGAGATGGGGCGGGTCCGTGCGGTCGCCGGGCAGCCGCACCACCAGGGTCGGCACCGAGAGAAGTCTGGAGAACAAGGCCACTTCCGCAGAGACGTCGACGATCATCAGAACAGGATCGGCCGACGCGACCCAAGCGGCAATCCGGGCCATGCGGTCGCGGAGTCCATCGACGCCTAACGGCGCGTAATGCAGGGCCATGGGCCGGGTCGCCGCATTGTCGCGACCGTCGAAGCCAGCGGCGATGCGATCGTCGGGCAGATCGACGAACGAGTCGACCCCGGGGTCGGCCCCGTCGAACGTCCCAAGCAGGGTACAGGGCCGGGCGAGGGTCCGCGCGATGAGGCGCGCCCGCGTTGCGTGGCCCGCGCCCTGGTGGTGGACGTAATAGCCGATGGGCCGCCGGTTCATGCGGCCGGCGCTATCGCCGCTCCGTCGGCCCGTTGCGCACCAAGTTCTCGCTGAAGCGTTTCGAGGTCGGCGAGAACGTCGTCGAGCGGCTGCGCCTCAGGCTCCGGGCCGGGCTCGCCGATCCGCGCATCGAGTCGCTCGACGAACGCGATGGCGTTGGGGCACGGTTCGGCCGCGATCTCGGCGGCCGTCGCGTCGATGGTGCCTTCCGCAATGCCGAGCCGGCGCAGGGCAGCGGGCCAGTCGGGGCCGGTCTCCCAGGCGAGGCGCCAGTCGCGGCGGCGCTCGATGAGCGCGCGCCAATGGGCGGCGGGCGGCAACCGGTAGCTTCCCTGGCCTTCGGCGATCCGGGCACGACGGAGCATTTCCGTCGCCATGCCGCCCTCGACGCGCCCGGTGGCACGATCGGACACCCCGATCGACACGGCTGGGCAGTGGCGCACCCTCCCGCCGACGCGGCGGACGCGGCTGACGAGTGCGTTGTCTTCACCACAGGCGATGGCCGGTAGCCCGCCGACGGATTCGTACAGATCGACGCGCAGGGCGAGGCTCGCCGCGACATGGTCGCCGTGGCGCGGCGCGGGGTCGTGCGACGGCGGATCGAGGATGGCCTCCAGGGCCCGCACCCCGCTCCAGTAGCGCTCGATCCGGGCATGGAGATCGCTCAGGGCCGGATCGGGTCGTTCGATTTCCGGATCGATCACCAGGCGACCACCGACGAGGTCGGCGCCGTCCAGGGCCCGCAGGTTGGCGAGCGCCCAGTCGGTCGGGGCCACCGCATCCGCATCGGTGCTTAGGAGAACGCCGTCTTCGACACCTTCCTCGCGCAGCCAGACGACACCGGCTTCCAACGCCATGCGCCGGGCGGTGCCGACATGCGCGTCGGGGGGCGCGATCCGTGCCTCGACGACCCGCAACCGCAGGTTCGCGCAGCTACCCTCGCGTGCGATGGCCGACAGAATCGGTACGGTGTCGTCGGTGCAGTTGTTGGCGAGAATCACGACCCGCAACGGCGCATCGGGACCGGCCCCGGCCTGGGCGTCGAGGGACCGGATCAGCCGGGGCAGTGTGCCGGCCTCGTTGCGGGCGGGCACGCAAACGACGGCCCGCGCGAGGGCCCCGTGATCGCGCATCACCGGCTCAAGCCTCGCCGAGCGCGCGGGCGTGCAGGACCGTCGGCGCGGCGTGACGCATCTCCGCACGGTAGAGCGTCTCGTAGCGATCCGTCATCACGTTGGCATCGAAGAGGTGCTCGGCCCGGCGACGGCACGCAAGACGTTCGAGCCCGACAGCCTTGGAGACCGCCCGGCCGAGGTCGGCGACGTCGTCGGCACGTGCCAGCACGCCGCAGGACGCGTCGAGGATATCCGGAATCGCACCGCGCCCGAAGGCCGCCACGGGCGTGCCGCATGCTAGTGATTCCGCCACCACCAGGCCGAACGGCTCCTCCCAGCGGGGGCTGCACAGGGTGACGTGGGCCTCGCCGACCCGCCGGGCGAGGTCGGCATGCGAAAGGTGTCCGAGATAGGTCACGTCCGCTCCGAGGCGCGGAGCGATCATGCTGTCCCAGTAGGCCGGATCACTCTGCGGCCCCGCGAAGACGAGAGGCAGGCCGGCCGCACGCGCGGCATCGATGGCGAGATGCGGCCCCTTCTCGGGCACGATGCGTCCGGTCCAGATGGCGTGCGGCGGGCCCGCCGGCTGGGCATTGAACGCGAAGGCTTCGAGATCGATACCGTTGCCGATCACGAGCGGGCGCGGAAGCACAGTGCACCACTCCTCGGCCAGGGATTTGGAAACGGCGGCGAACGTCATGTCATGCGCGCGCGCGACCACGCCCTGCACGAAGGGCTCGAAGGGCGGCGTGTGCAGCGCCGTGACCATGGGCGCCGCGACCTCGCGGGCACGCAGCAACGGCAGGGGATGCAGACTGTTGTTGTGGACGATATCGAAGCCGCCTTTTGCGACCGCATCCATGATGCGGTCGTAGGCGTGAGCCTCGAGGAGGTCGATTCGAGCGGAGGACGCTTCGTCGAAGGCGCTGCCCGTTGGCGCACAGACAGCCACGAGGCCGAGATCCGCCTGCGAGCCCTCGGAGGCAAAGAGCGTCACGTGGTGTCCGCGCGCCCGCAAGGCACTTGCGAGGAAATGCGTATGCATCTCCAAGCCGCCCGAGAAGGGCTGGGCGATGGGGTACTTGAGATGCGCGATGATCGCGATCTTGACGGGGTTCGCGACATCCCGGCTCGCAGAAGGTGCGAACCCGGCGTGAAGCGAGGGTTTTGCTATGGTTCGGCCGAGCACGGAGCTTTTCGGCTGAGTAGCGCCAAGTTGCCGGCGAATGGGATCGAGACCGGTCGCGGGTCCGATCAAAGTGTCAAACGAGTGCTTGGAGGTCGCTGCAGTCACGTTGGCGATCCGGTCCGCTGGAATCCGAGTAGGTCAGCCTTATCCATAGTTTGTCTGAACGATCCCTGACTTCGGATCAGCCCCGGTAGGCGAACACGCTGGACTCCCGTCCGCAAGGGAACTGATCCAAGGTGCTTCTTCGGACGGACGTACGATGGCGGACGCCAATGGCGAACGTCCCAGTCAAAAAGTCGAATTTGGGTAAAAGGGAATATGCGGCAGGTTCCGCCACCGAAAACAGCGCTTCTCCGTATCCCCTGCGATCGAGCCATCCTCCAATGACTGGCGGATACTGCAGTGCACCACGAAAATCCACTTCTTCTCAGAATTTCCTCAGGAACCAGTCACACAGCACGACGTTTCAGCTTCACAAGAATCGTTTCGGAGGAACACATGCTACGTTCGACCAAGCTCGCTGGCGCTGCCGCTCTCCTGATGCTGTCGTCCACCGCAGTCTTCGCTGCGCCGTGCGCCACTGGCACGGCCGGCAAATCCGCCGCCTCGGAGAAAAGCTCGAAGGTCGATGGCGCCAGCACCGGCAACGTCAGCCCGGGCGCAAAGGCCGAGTCCCCCGGAACGGTTGGGGCGATGAACAACGCCGGTTCGAACACGGCCACGTCACCGAGCGATGTCGCCAAGCAGGCCGAGGGCAAGCCCACGGCGGCCCAGCAAGGCAACGATTGCTGATCGAGCAATCGAAGTTCGTCCAGCCTGGATGAGGATTCGAACGGCAGGTGGGGGCGCTACGGTTCAAGCCGTGGCGCCCTCGCGTTGCATCTCCGTGAATGCGAGTTTGTTGGATGAGTTGCGCGGGCGGCGCCGCATCCTGACCGTTCTAAATGCCCATTGAGAGGCGTCAAAGGGCCTTTGGCTGGCGTGTCGTTGATCTGTCGCGAAAATCGCATCGTTCCGTCATTTGGCCGTTGACGGTTGGGCTGTGGGCCCGTAGAAGCCTGTTCATCGGCGGCGGCCAGCGGGACTTTGGTCTTGGCGGCGGCGCCGGTTCTCTTGGAGGCGTTATCGGATGGATGATCCGGCTTTGGCTGGATGGTCCACTGTTTTTGTCTTTGGGGTGGTGTTTCGTGTTGGTTGGGCGGTCTGGCTTGCTGGATTGCTTGGGTTGACAGGGGCACGACGGGGCTCTAGACGCTCCGGACCGCTGGGAAGGCCGACGATGGTTTGGTCGGTACCACGGTTTCTCCAGTCTG
>NZ_LMRE01000014.1:0-45062 GCF_001424745.1 Methylobacterium sp. Leaf469 | reverse complement strand
GTACTGTGTCTCAAGACACGGGAGAGTCGGTCGCCGCCAGACCTGCACAGCACATCACATCCCCTCCAGACGATCACACCGAACAGGCCGCCCCACAAAGGGCGGCCTGTTCGCGTTCGCGGGGCGGTCGATGACCAAATCGTCATGCAGGCGCCAAAATCCGCTCATGGGTGCCATCCTCTCCTCAATCGAAGAGGGGAGGGGGCATGGGATACGCTTCACCGTCGCATCGCGAGACCGTATCGTTCGACGCCATGCGACTGCTCATCATCGAGGACGACCGCGAGGCAGCGTCCTATCTTGTCAAAGCCTTTCGGGAAGCCGGTCACATGCCGGATCTTGCCCATGACGGCCTTGACGGCTACGCCCTTGCCCGCGAGGGCGATTACGATATGCTCATCGTCGATCGGATGCTTCCAAAGCTCGACGGTCTATCCCTGATCCGGTCCCTGCGCGAACAAGCCGTGACGACGCCGGTGCTGATTCTCTCGGCCCTCGGTCAGGTCGACGATCGGGTGAAGGGCCTGCGGGCCGGCGGCGACGATTACCTTCCCAAGCCCTACGCATTCTCCGAACTGCTCGCCCGCGCCGAGATCCTGGCACGTCGTCGATCGGCGCCGGCCGGAGCCGTCGAGGTCACTCATTACCGGGTCGGCGATCTCGAACTCGATCGCCTGTCGCATCGCGTCGCCCGCGCCGGTCAGGAAATTATCCTACAACCGCGTGAATTCCGGCTGCTTGAGTACCTCATGCGCCATGCCGGTCAGGTGGTGACCCGGACGATGCTGCTCGAACATGTCTGGGACTATCACTTCGATCCGCAGACCAACGTCATCGATGTTCACATCTCGCGCCTGCGCGCCAAAATCGACAAGGATTTCGACCGGCCCATCCTCCACACCGTACGCGGCGCCGGCTACGTCGTGCGTGCCGAAGAGGCACGCGGCGCCTGATGGCGGATGATGTGGCACGGTCCGGGCGTTCGGCCGGGCGGCGCGACCATGGCCGGCTCCAGAACCTATTCCGGACCACGGCCTTCAAGCTGTCCTTCGCCTACCTGCTCATCTTCACCACTTTCGCCTTTCTGGCTCTCGGCTACGTCGCCTGGAACGCCAGCCGGGTTCTCGACGATCAGATGGTGTCGACCATCGAAGCCGAGATCAGCGGCCTTTCCGAGCAGTATAAGTCCGGTGGATTGCGGCGCTTGATCTCGGTGGTCGAGCGCCGCGCCGGTGAGCCGGGGGCTTCCCTCTACCTCGTGACGACGCCCGCCGGGGAGCATGTGGCCGGTAACGTCGGTGCCTTGCCGGCTGGTCTCCTCGCCGAACCCGGGCAGACCGAAGCGGTCTACGCCCGTGGTGGCTCATCCAGCCTCGATCACCGCGCGATCATGCGGATATTCACCCTGCCGGGGGGCTTTCGCCTGGTCGTCGGTCGCGATGTCGAGGAGCGTGACCGCCTGCGCTCGGTCATCGGCGGCACCTTCGGAACCTCGCTTCTGCTGGTGATCCTTCTCGGTGTCGTCGGCGGCTGGTTCGTGGCGAGCCGCGTGCTGAAGCGCGTCGACGCCATGACGGAGACCACCCGGCGGATCATGGCCGGCGACCTCGGCGGTCGCTTGGCGGTGGCCGGCAACGGTGATGAACTCGACCGTCTGGCTCGCAACCTCAACGAAATGCTCGAGCGGATCGGCGAGCTGATGCGGGGCCTCCGCGAGGTCTCCGACAACATCGCCCACGATCTCAAGACGCCCTTGACCCGCCTACGCAACCGCGCCGACGAGGCGCTGCGTTCGCCCGCGAGCGCCGCGGACCTGCGCCTCGCCATGGAGGGCGTGATCGAGGACAGTGACGGCCTGATCAGGGTTTTCAACGCCCTGCTGATGATCGCCCGCCTCGAGGGCGTTTCCGCCCACGAACTCATGGCCGAGTTCGACGTCGGCACGACGGCCCGCGAAGTCGGGGAACTCTACGAGGCCGTGGCCGCCGACGAGGGCGTGTCCCTCGACATCGTCACGACGGGGGACTTGCGGTTCATGGGCAGCCGCGAACTCATCGGGCAAGCCCTCGCGAATCTCATCGACAATGCGGTCAAGTATGGAGCGATGAAGGAAGCGGTTCCGAACCGGGATGGCGGCTGCATCCGCATCTCCGCGGAGCGCATCGGCTGTGCGATTCGCGTTGTCGTCGCCGACCGAGGGCCAGGCATCCCGGCGGAGGCGCGTGGCCGCGTCCTCGATCGCTTCGTCCGCCTAGAGGATGCGCGGTCCCGGCCCGGATTCGGCCTCGGGCTCAGCCTCGTCGCCGCCATCGTGCGCCTGCATCAAGGGACGCTGGTGCTCAACGACAATGCCCCCGGCCTCGCCGTCGTGGTAACGCTTCCGGCCCTCGCCGTGGGAGACCCCGCATGACCGAGCCTGGCAGCCTCCATCATCGCTTGCGACGGGCGCCGCCCTTGATCGACCCGGAGGCCGCCGCCGGGCGCCTCGCCGATATCGAGGACGCGTTTCCGGCCGGATTCCTCGACGTGCCCCTGCGGGCCCTCGTCCTCGCGCTCGCCGAACAATCCCCGTTCCTGTGGCAGGCCGTGGCGCGTGACCCGGTCCGGTTCGCCGATCTGGTGTCGCGGGCGCCCGAGGCCGCGAATGCCGATCTCGTCGCCCGCCAGCGCGCCGCCGGTGACGGCGGCGACCTCGCCGCCATCGCCCGCGCCCTGCGGGTGAACCGCACCGAGCACGCCCTCCTCGTGGCATTGGCCGATCTCGGCGGGCTCTGGCCCCTCGCCACGGTGACGGCGGCGTTGTCCGACTTCGCCGACGCGTCGGTCTTGGCCGCCACCGATGCGCTCCTCGCTGAGGCGGCGGCCGCCGGGCGCTTCCTGCCCATCGATCCGGGCGACCTCCAGGCCGGGTCCGGCCTCGTCATCCTGGCGCTCGGCAAGCACGGCGCGGGCGAGCTGAACTACTCGAGCGACATCGACCTCGTGGTGTTCTTCGATCCCGCCGTCGCCCCTCTCAAGGGAGGGCTCGCGCCGACGTCGTTCTTCACCAAGCTGGCACAGGGCATCGCCAAGCTCCTGCAGGAGCGCACGGCCGATGGCTATGTGCACCGCGTCGATTACCGCCTGCGCCCCGATCCGGGCTCGACGCCGACGGCCGTGTCCCTCAACGCGGCGTACCTCTACTACGAGAACCTCGGTCAGAACTGGGAGCGGGCGGCCTACATCAAGGCCCGGCCCATTGCCGGTGACCTCGCCCTGGGCCAGCGCTTCCTCGACGACCTGCGCCCATTCGTCTGGCGGAAATACTTCGACTTCGCCTCCATCGCCGACGTCCACGCCATGAAGCGGCAGATCCACGCCGTGCGCGGGTACGACACCCTCGCGGTGGCCGGGCACGACATCAAGCTCGGGCGGGGCGGCATCCGCGAGATCGAGTTCTTCGTCCAGACTCAGCAACTCGTCTTCGGCGGACGCCGGCCTGCCTTGCGCGGGCGGCGTACGGTAGAGATGCTTGCTACCCTCACCGACGAGGGCTGGATCGACGCCACCGCCCGCGACGAGCTCGCGGAGGCCTATGAGTTCCTGCGTACCGTCGAGCACCGCATCCAAATGGTGCGTGACGAGCAGACTCAACGCCTGCCGTCGGAGCCCGGCGAACTCGAAAGCTTCGCGCGCTTTGCCGGGTTCGCGACGCTCGCGGGCTTCGAAGCGTCGCTGCTGCATCATGCCCGCCGGGTCCAGGCCCATTACGCCTTGCTGTTCGAGGCCGAACCGGACCTGTCGTCGGCGGTGGGCGACCTCGTGTTCAGCGGAACGGGTGACGATCCCGCTACCCTCGCGACTCTGCGCGCCCTCGGGTTCCGCGAGCCCGAACGCGCCGTCGAAACCGTACGCGGCTGGCATTTCGGGCGGCGGCCGGCCGTGCGTACCGCCCGGGCCCGCGAAGTCCTGACCGAGCTTGTGCCGGCGCTGATGCAGGCGCTCGGTGGAACGACCGATCCGGATCTGGCCCTCGATACCCTGGACCGGGCCTTCGCCCGTATGCCTGCGGCGCTCGAACTCCTCACCATCCTACGCTCCAACGAACGCTTGCGCCTCCTGTTCGCCGATCTCCTCGGCACCGCACCGCGCTTGGCCGAGACCGTCTCGTTCAGTCCGCATGTGCTCGATGCCGTGCTGGAGCAGGATTTCTCGGCGCCACCGCCCGAGCCTGGCGGCATCGCCGCGCATTTTCGGACCTTGCTCGGGCAGCCGAGCGACCACGAGGATTTCCTCGATCGCAGCCGAGATACGGCGCGGCACCTGCGCTTCCTCACCGGCGCGCGTCTCCTCTCCGGCATTCTCGCGCCGGTGGAGGCGGGACGGGCCTACACCGCCATCGCCGACACGGTGGTGGGGACTGCGTTCGACCGGGTGTCGCAAGCCTTCTTCGCCGAGCACGGGGCGGTACCAGGGGGACGCCTCGCCGTGTTGGGGCTTGGGCGCCTCGGGTCGTGTCAGCTCACGGCGGAATCCGACCTCGACCTCGTCGTGGTCTATGACTTCGACCCCGAGTCCCGCATGAGCGCCGGGCCGCGCCCCCTTGATGCGGCGGTCGCCTACAATCGGCTGACGCAACGCCTCGTCGCCGCGCTCACCGTGCCGACCCGGCGCGGACATCTCTACGAGGTCGACCTTCGTCTGCGGCCCGGTGGCGGGCAGGGGCCGGTGGCGGTGCAGCTGCGCAGCATTCGGGGCTACTACGATACCGAAGCTGAGCTTTGGGAGCACATGGCCCTGACCCGTGCCAGGATGATCGCGGGTGATGCCGAACTCGGCGCAGAGTTGATCGCGATGATCCGATCCATGGTGACACGGCCGCGGGATCCGTCCGAAGTCTTTGGCGCCGTGCGATCCATGCGGCGGCTCGTGGCCGAGGAGAAAGGTGATGCGGGGCCCCTCGATCTCAAGCTCGCCCCGGGTGGCCTGCTCGACCTCGACTTCCTGGCCCAGGCCCTCGTCCTTGCGCACGGCAGCCGGTTTCCGGATCTCGCCGGCCCCGCTGCAGGCGATGTGCTGGCGCTGGCAGCGGGGCATGGCCTTCTGAAGCAGGCCGAGGCCGAGCGCCTGCGGACCGCCTACCGCCAGTTCGACGATGTCCTGCATTGGCAGAGGCTGATGGTGGCGGGCGACCCGGCCCAGGGTTCCGGGGTCGTCCTGACGCGCTTGGCCGTGGCGCTGGGCATGCCGGACGCCGCTCATCTGAAGGTTCAGCTCGACGAGCGGCGCGCCGATGTGCGCAACCTCTTCGATCGGCTTCTCGCCTGACGCAGAGGCCCGAGGCGTAGCCGCGATCGTCGAACGACGCGCGCCCTCAATGGGTCAGCTCGCGGCCGGCTCCATCCAGCCCCGGCGCGGCGTCGCCCCCGCAGCGTCCCGCAAGGATGCGACCGTTTCCTGCGAAGCTTCGAAGGCCACATCGCGTAGGCGCTCGGGCGTCGGCATGGGCAGGCGCACGAACACGATGGTGCCGAGACCCTCCTGGGAGCGCAGGCGAAGGGAACCCCCGTGCAACTCGGCCATGGACCGGGCGATGGCGAGGCCGAGGCCCGAGCCCTTGTAGGTGCGGGTCAGGTTCGTCTCGACCTGCTGGAACGGAGCGCCGAGGCGGCGCAGGGCTGCCTTGGGGATGCCGATGCCCGTATCCTCGATGAAGATGTTCACGGCATCCCCCATCGGCCGGGCCTTCACGACGATCCGCCCATCGCCTTCCGGCGTGAACTTCACCGCGTTCTGAACGAGGTTGAGCAGGATCTGGTGCAGGGCGCGCTCGTCGGCCAGCACCGAGAGGCCCTCGACCAGGTCGACATGGATGCTGAGGGATTTCGCCCGCGCCGGCTCGGCCACGAGCTTCAGGGCCGCCTCGATGGCTCCCGGCAAGCCGATCTCGCGGCGTACCAGTTTCACCCGGTGCGATTCGATGCGCGACATGTTCAGGATGTCGTCGATGACCGACAGGAGGTAATCTCCACTCGCACGGATGTCCTGGCAGTAATCCGTGTAACGCGACGAGCCGAGGGCTCCGTACACCCCGGTTTCCATGAGTTCGGCGAAGCCCATGATCGCGTTGAGCGGTGTGCGAAGCTCGTGGCTCATATTGGCGAGGAACTCGGATTTCGCCTGGTTGGCCGTCTCGGCCTGGGCCTTTTGATCGAGGTAGCGCTCGGCGAGGTCGGCGAGTTGCTGAGTCTGGAGTTCGAGGGTGCGGCGCGACCGCTTGAGGTCCTTCACGGTCGCGATGAGTTCGCGCTCGGAGGCCACGAGTTGTTCCTGGTGGCGCTTCAGACTGGTGATGTCCGTGCCAACGGAGACGTAGCCGCCATCCTTGGTGCGGCGTTCGCTGATCTGGAGCCAACGGCCGTCCGTGAGTTCGGCCTCGAAGGTACGGGCGGTTGCGCCCGAATGCTCAAGTTCGCGCATCTCGCGACGGATCGGCGGAAGCACACCGCGGCCCATGATCTCGGCGTAGCGCCGCCCCGGAACAGCATCCTCGTGACTCAGGGCATGGAGATCGCGGAACTTCGAATTGCACAGGACGAGACGGTTGCCGGTGTCCCAGAGGACGAACGCCTCGGAAATGGCCTCGACGGCGTCGCGCAGGCGCATGTCCGCGGTGGCGTTCAGTTCGGCCAGGTTGCGTTGCTCGGTGACGTCGAGGGCGATGCCGACGAGATGGCGACCGCCGGCCACCGTGTCCGGTACGATCTCGGCCCGCATCCGCATCCAAGTCCAGACGCCCGAGGCGGACCGGATCCGGAACTCGTGGTCGACGGTAGACTGGCTCGCGGCGAGGTGGCGCGCCAAGCTGTACAGGTCACCGTCATCGGGATGGACCAGGGCGTTGACGTCGCCGAAGGACAGGAACTCGCGCTCGCGGCGATAACCCAGCAGGGCGTACATCGAGTCCGACCAGTAGATCCGCCCACGGGGGATGTCCCAGTCCCACAATCCGCACCGGCCGCGTCCGAGCGCCGTATCGAGGCGCTGCTTGATCTGCTCGCACACTCGATCGACCGCATAGGCCCGCCGAGTCTGCAGGACGTATGCGATGCCGGTCCCGACGATGACCAGGGCCGCCGCCCCAAGCAGGATCACGTGGTTGCGCATCCTGGCGTTCCAGGCCGCGGTCACCGCTGCGATGGGTTGCAGGACGGCGACCTGACCGCGTCCGTTCGGCAGACTGCGAAGCGCAGCGAGGGCCGGGGCGCGGTCGGCGAGATCCACCGTCATCACCCCCGCCCGCTCCCCGAGGGTCGTGAGCGCCTGCATCTCTCCGAGGTGCTCCGTGAGCGTGCGGCTTCCGGCCCAGGGGGGGGCGGACGCGACGATGCTGTCGTCGGTGCCGACGATGAGGATCTGTCGGCCGAGCGGCAGGAGATGCGGCGGCAGAAGTGCTGCGAGACGACCCTTCATCGCGGCCTCGTCCGTGTCGCCCTGGCCGAGGGACGCCGCGACAAGCCGGGTCAGTGCGTCGATCTCAGTGACCGCACGCCCGAGAGTATCCTG
This sequence comes from Methylobacterium sp. Leaf469, assembly GCF_001424745.1. Lineage (NCBI taxonomy): Bacteria > Pseudomonadati > Pseudomonadota > Alphaproteobacteria > Hyphomicrobiales > Methylobacteriaceae > Methylobacterium > Methylobacterium sp. Leaf469. Next base: position 37,517 of record NZ_LMRE01000014.1, on the reverse strand, counting down.
GCGCTGTGCATTGAGATGGAGGCATTCCACCGTCGCCAGGCAAGCGAGGAAAGCCGCCAGCAGGGCCGGAAGGGCGACACGCAGCCAGGTTTCCGCCCGCACGAACCGGATGTGCGTCGTGGTCTGTGGGCGATGGATGCCGAGGATCGTATCCGCACGCGCGGAGAGGGAAGCGGAATCCGCCTCCAGCATGATATGTCTCCGCAGCTATGGTGAAACGTCTGGGAAGCGTGACCGTGTCGCGCTTCGAATCGCATTCATAACACCATTTTCACGGCCGAGTTGTCCACGCTTTTTTATGCTTCTGTTAATCCTGACAGGAGACCCATCTGCGTGCAGAGAAGCTTGGTCAGTACTGGAATACCTGTTTCCCTACAACGGCTTGTCAGTTGTCAAGCATCCGCCCGACGATGTCGGAAACATCGCGGGACAGGTTGGCAAGTGAGCCGATTGCCGCAAGCGAGCGTTCCGCCTTGGCGTGGCGTTCCGGTTCCAGCATTCGCCAGGAGCCGAAGCCTGTGAGCAGCTTCGCCGCGATCTGCGGATTGGTCGCATCGAGGGTTTCGACCACCTCGGCCAGGAACGCATAGCCGGCCCCGTCCGGCCGGTTGAACTGGGTTGGATTGCCGACGCTGAAGCTGCCGACGAGGGAGCGCACCCGGTTGGGATTGGTCATAGCGAAAGCCGGGTGCGCCTGCAGGCGGCGGACCCGTTCCAGCGTGGTGTCCTCGGGGATCATCGCCTGGATCGCGAACCACTTGTCGAGCACCAGGGGCTCGTTCCGGTAGCGCTCGGCGAAAGCCGCGAATGCGTCCTCCCGAGCCGAGCCTGGGATCAGCGCCAGCACGGAGAGGGCGGCGAGGCGGTCGGTCATGGTCGTCGCGGCCTCGATCTGGGCCTGCGCGAGGCCGATCCCGGACTGCGGGTCGGCGACCGAGATGAGGTCGAGGGCGACGTTGCGCAGGGCCCGGCGTCCGGCTGAGACCGCATCCGGTGAGAACGGCGTACCGGCCGGGTCAGCGAGCGCGTCGCGCAGGCTTGTCAGGTGCGGGTACAGGCCCTGCCCGAGCTGCAGCCGCAGGGCCGTCCGCGCCCGGTGGATCGCATCCGGGTCGATGGCTTCGCCGATTGCGTTGGCGATGTCGCCCTCGCTCGGCACGGTGAGCACGAGGGCCGCATAGGCCGGATCGGTCAGGGCTTCCCCGTCGAGGAAGGCGGCGAGGGCCGCGACGAGACCATCCGGCTCCGGCGGCGGCACCGGGGAGTCGGCCCGTGCGTCGGCGACGAGGCGAGCCATGGCGACATCCTGCGCCGCCTGCCACCGGTTGAACGGGTCGGTGTCGTGCGCGAGCAGAACGAGGCGGTCCGCATCGGTGATGGTCTGAACCAACCGCACGGGTGCGGAAAAGCCTCGGAACAGGGACGGAACCGGAGCCTCCGACACACCCGTGACGGTAAGACTGTCGTCGGCTCGCTCCAGGATGAAGACCCCGTTCTGGACGCGGTCGCAGGCCGCCGTGTCGAGGGGGCCGCCAGCTCCGACCAAGCCCAGCGCCACCGGAATGACGAGCGGTGGGCCCTCGCGGTCGCCGCGGAGTTCCTGCCGGAACCTTAGGGTGTAACTGCGGACTGCCGCGTCGTAGGAGCCCTCGACGGTCACCACTGGGGTGCCGGGCCGATCGTACCAGCGCGCGAAGGCGCTGAGGTCGCGTCCAGAGACCGTCGCGAAGGCACCGAGGAAATCTTCCACCGTCGCCGCGGTGCCGTCGCACGCCGCGAAGTAGTGATCCATCCCCTGGGCGAACGTATCCGTGCCAAGCAGCGTGCGCAGCATCCGCACGATCTCCGCACCCTTCTCGTAGACGGTGGCCGTGTAGAAGTTGTTGATCTCGGCGTAAGCTTGCGGGCGCACGGGGTGGGCGAGCGGTCCGGCATCCTCGGGAAACTGCCGAGCCCGCAGGGTACGGACCTCGCCGATGCGGTGCACCGCCCGCGAGCGCATGTCCGACGAGAATTCCTGATCACGGAAGACCGTCAAGCCCTCCTTGAGACAGAGCTGGAACCAGTCCCGGCAGGTGATGCGGTTGCCCGACCAGTTATGGAAGTACTCGTGCGCGATGATCGCCTCGATGGCGGCGTAATCCGCGTCGGTGGCGGTCTCGGGGCTGGCGAGAACGTAGCGATCGTTGAAGATGTTGAGGCCCTTGTTCTCCATGGCGCCCATGTTGAAGTCCGACACGGCGACGACGTTGAACACATCGAGATCGTAGGCACGGCCGAACGCCGTCTCGTCCCAGGCCATGGAGCGGATGACGGCATCGAGGGCGTAGGCGGCGCGGTCCGCCTTGCCGGGCTCGACATAGATTCCGAGGTCGACGGTCCGGCCCTCGCTGGTCGTGAACCGGCCGCCGAGCCGGTCGAGGCGTCCGCCGACGAGGGCGAACAGGTAGGCGGGCTTGCAGTGGGGATCGTGCCAGACGGCGTAGTGCCGACCCGGTCCCGCTTCCCCGGCCTCGATGGGGTTGCCGTTGCCGAGCAGCACGGGCGCGTCGGCCCGGTCCGCTTCGATGCGGGTTGTGTAGACCGCCATCACGTCGGGGCGGTCGAGGAAATAGGTGATCCGCCGGAAGCCGTCGGCTTCGCATTGCGTGCAGTAGACGCCGTTCGATCGATAGAGACCCATGAGCCGGGTGTTGGCGGTCGGATCGATCCGCGTGCGGATCGTCAGGGTGAAGGGTTCCTGCGGCGGCTGCGCCAGGATCAGGGCGGTTTCCGTTATCCGGTACGCGTCCGGCGCGAGGGCGACCCCGTCGAGATCGAGGGACAGCAGCGTCAGATCCTCGCCGTCGAGCACCAGTTCGGCCCCTGCTCGGCCGGCCGGGTTGGGCCGGAGCGCAAGGGTCGCCCGAACCTCCGTCGCGTGGGGGTGCAGGAGGATGTCGAGGCCGACCCGGTCGATGAGGTGATCGCTCGGCCTGTAGTCGGCGAGCCGGATCGGGATCGGGGTTTCGGTGCGCATGGAAGCCTCGCCTGTCGCAGGCCTCCCTCTTGAATCGCTTCCGTCCCGGGCGCAACGCGCGGTCGGTGCAAAGAACCGTTGCGCGAGAGACCAACGCAGATGCGTGGCGTTGACGGGACTCGCACGGCCACCACATAGGCCGCACCCTAAGGAGAATTCACGACGATGCGTTTTCTGCACACCATGGTCCGCGTGGCGGACCTCGACCAGGCGCTCGCCTTCTACGTCGATACGTTCGGCCTCACGGAGGTCCGCCGCGTGGACAACGAGAAGGGTCGTTTCACCCTCGTCTTCCTCGCAGCGCCCGGCGACGCGGCGACAGCCCGCGAGACCCAGGCGCCGGTGATCGAACTGACCCACAACTGGGACCCGGAGACCTATTCGGGGGGGCGCAACTTCGGCCACCTCGCCTACGAGGTCGACGACATCTACGCCTTCTGCACCAAGCTGCAGGCGGCGGGGATCACCATCAACCGGCCGCCGCGCGACGGCAACATGGCTTTCGTGAAGTCCCCCGATGGGATTTCCATCGAGCTGCTGCAGAAGGGTGACGCCAAGCCGCCGCAGGAGCCATGGGTCTCCATGGAGAACACCGGGTCCTGGTAGGTCCCGGAAGCCCGCGAGGCCGATGGCCTCGCGGCACCCCGATGTCAGTCGGCGCCTGCCTCGGGGGCGGGCGTAATACCGAGTTCGGCGAGTTTGGCCGACACGGTTTCGATGGGCCGCTTGAGCCTGAGGCTGATCACCGAGATCGGCACGCGTTCTCGGGCCAGACTCCGCAATTCCTGAACCTTCTCCAGTGTCCAGGCCGTCTCGTCGGTCGCCATGGTCACCTCCATCTGGTGAAGCCAAGTGGTCCGGGGCCGGCCGCGCGGAGGCGGCGAGCGCCTGTCTTTAGATTTAGCGCCCGCGTCCGGATGCGCAACCGCTCGCCGTAAATCCGAAGTCGGCGTTCCCGAATGCCGCCGGGCGCTTGACCTCATGACGGTCCGCGGCGCACATCCGCCTCGGATCAGTCGGCCGGGCGGCCGCTCCGGACCTCGCGTCCGGGGAGGAAAGTCCGGGCTCCATGGAGAGACGGTGCCGGATAACGTCCGGCGGGGGCGACCCCAGGGACAGTGCCACAGAGAGCAGACCGCCCTGTTTCACACAGGGTAAGGGTGAAAGGGTGCGGTAAGAGCGCACCGCGGACGCGGCAACGCGGACGGCACGGCAAACCCCACCGGGAGCAAGACCGAATAGGGGCGACACGATGGGCTTTGCGGCCCGTCAGGCTTCTCTCCAGGCCCGTCGCCCGGGTTGGTTGCTCGAGGCGCATCGGCAACGATCGTCCCAGAGGAATGGCCGCCACGTCAGGGGGACCCTCACGGGTCGTCCGGGCCCTACAGAACCCGGCTTAAAGGCCGACTGATCCACGCTGGTTCTGAGTTGTGGCACCCGGCAAAACACGAACACGCGGCAACGAAAAACTTACCGTCGGTTAACCTTGCTGAGGTCTGATCGGACAGGGCCAATGCGTTGCGGCCCCGTTCGTTGACGGCGCTCAGAGGCCCATGGTACCCCGATTCATCCCGTCAACGGCGATTTTCGGATCGACGGACGCAACCCGAGACTTTCGGGGCGGCGTCCCTGCAAGCGGTCGCGCTGCGCGCCGATCCGGCGATGTCCCGTCTCTCCGCGCCGCTTCACGGCGGCTCAGACTCTTGGAAGGGACGCATGCGCGGCCTCATCCCCGTCGCGTCTTCGACGCCCCCGTTTCCCGTGCTCCGCACGTTGGTCGAAGAGGCCGGGCGATGAAGCGCATGCGCGAACCCAGACCTCCCAACGACGGGACGCCCCACGTCCCGGTGCTGCTCGCCGAAGTGCTCGCCGCCCTCGATCTGGCGGGCCGGGCACTCGCGGTGGACGGCACCTTCGGGGCCGGCGGCTACACACGCGCCATGCTGGAGGCCGATCCGTCGGTTCACGTGCTTGCCATCGACCGCGATCCCGGCGCCATCGCGGACGGAGCGCCCCTGGTGGCTTCCTCGGAGGGGCGCCTGACCCTGGTGCCGGGCCGCTTCGGCACCCTCGATGGGAGTGTTCGTGATGCCGGTTGGGGGCAGGCCGATGCCGTCGTCCTCGATATCGGCGTCTCGTCCATGCAGATCGACCAGGCCGAGCGCGGCTTCTCGTTCCGCCACGACGGTCCCCTCGACATGCGGATGGAGCGCACCGGGCGCAGCGCCGCCGACATCGTCAACGACGCCGAGGAAGCCGATCTCGCCGACATCATCTACCATTACGGCGAGGAGCGCCGCTCCCGCGCCGTCGCCCGTGCCATCGTCGAGGCGCGTCGCAAGGGGCGGATCGAGACCACCGCGGCCCTGGCCGAAGTGGTCGCCAGCGTGGTCTGGGCCGATCCGGCGAGCGGCATCAATCCGGCGACGCGGACCTTTCAGGGCCTGCGCATCGCGGTGAACGACGAACTCGGCGAACTCGTCCAGGCCCTGCACGCCGCCGAGCGCATCCTGCGTCCCGGCGGGCGCCTCGCCGTGGTCACCTTCCATTCCCTTGAAGACCGCATCGTCAAGCAGTTCTTCTCCGCTCGCAGCGGTCGGGCGGCACAAGGCTCGCGCCACCTGCCGAGCCTGGAGGCGCCGGCACCCCGCAGTTTCTTGGCCGTGACCAAGGGTCCTGTGCTGCCTTCCGATTCCGAAATCCATGCCAACCCGCGCGCCCGTTCGGCCAAGCTGCGCGCGGTGGAACGCACGGACGCGCCTGCGCCCGCGCCCCTGGCCGCCATCGAGGCCCTCGCTTCCCTGCCGGAGCGGACAGTCAGGAGCGCACGCCGGTGATCCGTCTGCTGAACGTCATGGCGGTCCTCGGGCTCATCGGCTCGGCGATCTACGCCTACTCGATCAAGTACGACACCCTGTATCAGGCCGGGCAGGTCTCCAAGGCCCGCAGCCAGCTCCACCGCGAGCGTCAAGCCATCGCGGTCCTGCGGGCCGAGTGGCAGTTGCTGACCCGGCCCGACCGGCTTCAGGCGGCGGTGGCGCGCCATCTGGCGCTGGAGCCCATCGGCACGTCCCATCTTGGGCGCCTGTCGGACCTCCCGGCGCGTCCCGAGCGCGGCGACGAAATCGGTCGACTGCTCGCGGCGACCGCGACGCCGAAGGAAAAGCCCGGTCTGAACGAGCCGCGCACCACCGGCTCGATCACGACCCGCACCGTGACCACCCGCACGACGACGACCAGAACCCCGACAACGGCTTCGAGGTAGCACCCGTGTCGCAAGACGTTATTCCGGACGCCGCTCCGCCCGAGGCCGAGTCGATGCGAGAGCACGAGTCGCTGCCAGGGGCCCTGGTCGAAGTCCCCGTGGCGGAGCCGCCTCCTCCAGCGCCGCGCGGAAACCGCGTCGTCGCCCTGGCGCGGGCGATGTTCCATCTCGCCATCGAGCGGAGCTATGCCCGCGTCGGTCTCGTCGGCCTTGGCTTCGCCGCCGTGTTCGCGACCATCGGCGTGCGCCTGGTCTATCTCGCGGCGTTCCCGGAGACGGACAACTCGGACAAGCGCGTCGCCGCCTCCGCCACCACGGCGATCCGGCCCGATATCGTCGACCGCAACGGCGAGATCCTGGCCACCGATATCCGCACGGTGTCGGTCTTCGCCGAGCCGCGCAACATCGTCGACAAGGACGAGGCGGTGGAACTGCTCACCGCCGTCCTGCCCCAGCTCAACGCTAACGACCTGCGTACCAAGCTCTCGGCCCGCGTCGGATCGACCGGCAAGGAGAAGGGCTTCGTCTGGGTCAAGCGCGAGATCACCCCGAAGCAGCAAGCCGAAGTCCACCGCCTCGGCATCCCCGGCATCGGCTTCCTGCCCGACCACAAGCGCGTCTACCCCAACGGGGTCGCGGCGGCCCACATCATCGGCATCACCAACCTCGACAACCTCGGCATCGCGGGCATCGAGAAGTACATCGATACGCAGGGCAACAAGGCGCTCAACGAGTTCGGCCTCGTGGCGAAACAGACCGACCTCAAGCCGGTGCAACTCTCCATCGATCTTCGGGCGCAGTTTGCGCTCCGCGACGAGCTCGCCTGGGGTGTCGATCACTTCAAGGCCAAGGCGGCGGCCGGCATGATTCTGGATGTCACCACCGGCGAGGTGATCGCGCTGGCCTCCCTGCCGGATTTCGACCCCAACGACCCGGCAGACGCCCTGTCGTCCGACCGCATCAACCGCATGAACGTCGGCGTCTACGAGATGGGGTCGACCTTCAAGGCGATGACCCTGGCCATGGCGCTCGATTCGGGCAAATACAACGTCAATTCGACCTTCGACACCCGGGGCGGCGTGCTGACCTGGGGCCGGCAGAAGATCCACGAATATCACGGCACCAACCGCACCATCACCATGCCGGAGGTGTTCACGCACTCGTCGAACATCGGCTCGGCCAAGATGGCCCTCGGCGTCGGCGTGCCCGGTCACAGGGCGTTCCTGAAGAAGATGGGTCTCACCGACCGTATGCGGACGGAACTGCCGGAGAGCGCCGAACCCATCGTTCCCCAGCGCTGGACCGAGATCAACACCATCACCATCGCGTTCGGCCACGGCCTCGCGGTGGCGCCGCTCCAGGCGGCCGCGGCGGTGGGTGCCATCACCAATGGCGGCAACCTCATCGTGCCGACCTTCCTCAAGACCACCGAAGCCGAGGCCCTGAAGAAGGCGACCCGGGTGCTCAAACCCGAGACCAGCGAGGCCATGCGCTTCATCATGCGCCTCAATGCCGTCGAAGGTTCGGCCAAGAAGGCCTCGATTCCGCTGTACTACGTCGGCGGCAAGACCGGCACCGCCGAGAAGGTCATCCATGGGCGCTACGTGAAGAACCGCCTGTTCACCACCTTCATGGCCGCCGCGCCCATGAACGCTCCGAAATACCTCTTCGTGACCATCATGGACGAGCCCCAGGGCCTCCCGGAATCGGGCGGCTACGCCACCGCCGCCTGGAACTCTGGCGTGGTCACGGGCCGCGTCATCGAGCGCGTTGCCCCGATCCTCGGCCTGCCGCCGCAATTCGATCCGCCGGTGAAGCCGTTCCCCCTGATGGTCAAGCTCGGCGCCTATCACGCCACCCAGGTGGACGGACGATGACCGGGGCCACCCTCGGCAGCCTGTTCCCCGAAGCGGCCGGCGATGCGACGCCGGTCTCCGGACTGACGGCGGATTCCCGCAAGGTCGAACCGGGCTTCGTGTTCGTGGCCGTGCCCGGCACGGTGGCCGATGGACGTCGCTTCGTCGCTGGCGCCGTCGCGGCGGGCGCCGTCGCGGTGGTGGGGGAGGGCGACCGCCCGGCCGGTCTCGACCTGGCCTGTCCTTACGTCGCCGTCGACGACGTGCGGCGGAGCCTGGCCCTTGCGGCGCGCAACTTCTCCGGCCAGCAGCCGACCCGCATCGTGGCCGTCACCGGCACCAGCGGCAAGAGTTCGGTCACGGACTTCGTCCGTCAGATCCTGTCGCGGCTCGGATGTGAATCGGCCAGCCTCGGCACGGTGGGCATCGTCACCAACCGGGGCGCCACCTACGGCTCCCTGACGACGCCGGACCCCGTGACCCTACAGGCGACGCTGGGGCGGCTGGCGGCCGACGGCATCACGGACCTCGCCGTGGAGGCCTCCTCCCACGGCATCGAGCAGCGCCGCCTCGACGGCGTCGAACTCTCCGCCGTCGCGTTCACCAATCTCGGGCGCGACCATCTCGATTATCACGCCACCCTCGACGATTACCTCGCGGCCAAGCTGCGGCTGTTCACGACACTTGCCCAGCCCGGCATTCCGGCGGTGATCAACGCCGACGGCGCCTACGCCAAGGTGGTCATCGCGGCCGCCCTGGCGCGGGGCTTGAGCCTGCGCACGACCGGACGGGCCGGCGAATCCGTTCGGCTCCTCGCCGCGCGGACGGAGGGCTTCTGCCAGCACCTCGACGTGCTCGCTCCAGGCCTTGGCGGACAGACTCAGTATGCGGTGCGCCTTCCCCTTGTCGGAGGGTTTCAGGTCGAGAACGCCCTCCTCGCCGCCGGTCTCGCCCTGGCGACCCCGGCCGGCGAGGCCGATCCGGCCGGCGTGATCGCAGCGCTGGAACATCTCACGGGCGTGCCCGGCCGCATGGAGCGGATCGGCGAGGCGAACGGCGCCCTCTGCCTCGTCGACTACGCCCACAAGCCGGAAGCCCTCGAAGGCGTCCTCACGGCGTTGCGTCCGTTCGCGACGGGGCGCCTCGTCTGTGTGTTCGGCTGTGGCGGAGACCGCGACCGGGGCAAGCGCCCGATCATGGGCGCCATCGCGGCCAAGGGCGCCGACTGGGCGATCGTCACCGACGACAACCCGCGCTCCGAGGATCCGGCTGCGATCCGCGCCGAGATCCTGGCGGCTGCGTCCGACGCGACTGAGATCGGCGACCGCGCCGAGGCGATCCGTACGGCCGTCCGGGGTCTGTCGCCCGGCGACGTCCTCGTGGTGGCCGGCAAGGGCCATGAAACCGGCCAGATCGTCGGCACAACCGTCCTGCCGTTCTCGGACCACGACGTGCTCCGGGCGGCCATCGCGGAGCGTGCGGCATGAATTCCCCCCTGTCCGACGTGCCTCTCTGGACGGGGCAAGCCCTCGAGGCCGCCACCGGCGGGACCCTGCACGGTGACCCGAAGCCCATCACGGGCGCCTCCATCGACACGCGCAGCCTGCAGCCGGGCGACCTGTTCTTCGCCATTCGTGGGGAGGCCCGCGACGGCCACGACTTCGTGCGCGATGCCCTGTCGCGCGGGGCCGCCGCCGCCGTGGTCGCGGCCGATCGCGCGGCGGAATTCGGCGGAGCCGGTGCGGTGCTGGCCGTCTCGGGCGCGAGCGACGACCCCGTCCTCGACGCCATGCGGGCGCTCGGCCTCGCCGCCCGCGCCCGTACCAAAGCCGGTATCGTCGCGGTGACGGGGTCGGTGGGCAAGACCGGCACCAAGGAGGCCCTGCGCCACGTGCTGTCGGCGCAGGGGCGCACCCATGCCTCCATTGCGTCCTACAACAACCACTGGGGCGTGCCCCTGACGCTCACACGCATGCCGGCCGACGCCGATTACGGCGTGTTCGAGATCGGCATGAACCACCCCCGGGAGATCGTGCCGCTCGCTGCCATGGTCCGGCCGGACATCGCCCTGGTGACCACCGTGGAGCCCGTGCACATCGAGCACTTCGCCTCGCTGTCGGCCATCGCCGACGCCAAGGGCGAGATCTTTTCCGGGCTGCGCGCCGGCGGCACCGCGATCCTCAACCGCGACAACCCGAGCTTTTCGCGATTGCTGGCGCATGCGCAGGCGTCCGATGCCGGCCGGGTCGTCAGCTTCGGCGAGCACCCCGAGGCCGATGTCCGGGCGCTCCGCATCGTCCTGCGGCCCGACCTCTCCGTGGTCGACGCCGTGGTGATGGGCATTCCGGTGACCTACCAACTCGGCACCCCGGGACGGCACACGGCGATGAATTCGCTGGGCGTCATGGCGGTGGTCCACGCGCTCGGGGCCGACCTCGCCATGGCCGCCCTGTCGCTGGCGGCACTCCGGCCGCCCGTGGGGCGCGGCGAACGCACGGCCCTACGGATCGGGGAAGGCGAGGCCTTCCTTGTCGATGAGAGCTACAACGCCAATCCGGCCTCCATCCGGGCGGCTCTGGCCACCCTTTCGGCCATCGAGACCGGCCCGCGCGGACGCCGCATCGCCGTTCTGGGCGACATGCTGGAACTCGGGCCCGCCGGTGCGGACCATCACCGCGACCTCGCCGACGCCGTCGAGAAAGCGAACGTCGACCTCGTCTTCACCGCCGGCCCGCTCATGCGTCACCTGTTCGAAGCGCTTCCCTTGAGCCGACGCGGCACCTGCGCGGCGACCTCGGGCGAACTCATCGATTCCGTGCTCGGCATCCTGCGGACCGGAGACGCCGTGATGGTGAAGGGATCCAACAGCATCCGCATGGGCCGGATTGTCGAAGCTCTCAAAGCCCGGTACGCGAACCCCGGACAAGCTGCGACGGCTCAGACGATCGCTCTCTGAGACGCCCGCTCACGGCCGGGAGGGCGGGGTCCGCGGCCCCGCCTGTCCGGAATTGATCCTCGAAAACCGCGGCCAGGTGCTGGATGCTGTATCTTCTGTCGGACTTGAGCGGCACCCTGTCGCCGCTCAACGTCTTCCGCTACATCACCTTCCGCACCGGCGGCGCGCTGTTCACGGCGGGCCTGTTCGTATTCTGGTTCGGGCCGCTCATCATCTCGCTCCTGCGCCTGCGCCAGGGCAAGGGCCAGCCCATCCGCGAGGATGGACCGCAATCGCACCTGCTGACGAAGCGCGGCACGCCCACCATGGGCGGTTTGATGATCCTGGCCGGCGCCATCGTGGCGATCCTGCTCTGGGCCAACCCGCGCAACCACTACGTCTGGGTGGTGCTGGCCGTGACCCTGGGGTTCGGCGCCATCGGCTTCTACGACGATTACCTCAAGGTGACGAAGCAGTCGCACAAGGGTTTCTCGGGCCGCTTCCGCCTGCTGCTGGAAGCGGCCATCGCGCTCGCCGCCTGCACGGTCATCGCGGTGTACTCGCCGGCCGCCCTGCAGAACCACCTGGCGTTTCCGGTGTTCAAGGACGCGCTGCTGAACCTCGGCTGGTTCTACGTGCTGTTCGCCGCCTTCGTCATCGTGGGCGCGGGCAATGCCGTGAACATGACCGACGGCCTCGACGGCCTCGCCATCGTGCCGGTGATGATCGCCTGCGGCACCTTCGGGGTCATCGCCTACCTCGTCGGCAACGTCTTCACCGCCGGATACCTCCAGGTGAACTACGTCCGCGACACCGGCGAACTCGCGGTGGTCTGCGGTGCGGTGATCGGGGCGGGCCTCGGCTTCCTGTGGTTCAACGCGCCGCCGGCCCAGATCTTCATGGGCGATACCGGCTCGCTGGCGCTCGGCGGTCTGCTCGGCACCGTGGCGGTGGCCACCAAGCACGAGATCGTCCTCGCCATCGTGGGCGGCCTGTTCGTCCTCGAGATGATGTCGGTGATCATCCAGGTCGCGTCGTTCAAGCTCACCGGTAAGCGGGTCTTCCGCATGGCTCCGATCCATCACCATTTCGAGCAGAAGGGCTGGAAGGAGCCGCAGGTCGTGATCCGGTTCTGGATCATCGCCGTGATCCTGGCACTCGCTGGTCTCGCCACCCTGAAGCTGCGCTGATGACGCCCGCCTCCTGCTTCGCCGGCCGCAAGGTCGCCCTGTTCGGCCTCGGTGGCTCCGGCCTCGCCACCCTGCGGGCCCTGCGGTCCGGCGGGGCCGATGTGCTGGCCTGGGACGACAGCCCGGAAAGTGCGGCGCGGGCTCGCGAACAAGGGTTCACCGTCTCGGACCTGCACGCGGCCGACTGGACGGAGTTCGCGGCCCTCATTCTCGCTCCCGGCGTACCCCTGACCCATCCAGTCCCGCACTGGACCGTGGACAAGGCGCAGGCCGCCGGCATCGAGATCATCGGCGACATCGAGCTGTTCTGCCGCGAGCGGGCCCGGATCGCACCCGCCGCTCCCTTCGTGGCCATCACGGGCACGAACGGCAAATCGACGACCACGGCTCTCATCGCGCACATCCTCGGCCGAGCCGGCCGGGACGTGCAGATGGGCGGCAACATCGGCACCGCCATCCTGTCTCTTGCGCCGCCCGCGCCGGACCGCATTCACGTCATCGAGCTGTCCTCGTTCCAGATCGACCTGACGCCGTCGCTGAATCCCGGCATCGGCGTGCTCCTCAACGTCACCCCCGACCACCTCGACCGCCACGGGACCCTGGAGCTCTACGCCGCCATCAAGGCACGCCTGATCGCCGGCTCGGCCCTCGCCGTCGTCGGCATCGACGACGCCCCGAGCCGGGCCATCGCCGATGGGGTCACGTGCGCTATCGTGCGGGTGCACGTGGGGGAGGGGATGCTGGAAGGAAGCCTCGCAGCCCGCGACGGATGCGTGTTCGGGGCGGACGGCACGGTCCTCGCCGATCTCGACGGGATCGGCACCCTGCGCGGTGCCCACAATTGGCAGAACGCCGCCGTGGCCATCGCCGTGGTCCAAGCCCTCGGCCTCGACGCCGAGGCCATCCTGGCTGGTTTGAAGACCTTCCCGGGCCTGCCCCACCGCATGGAGGAGGTCGGCCGCCGCGGTCGGGTGCTGTTCGTCAACGATTCCAAGGCGACCAACGCCGACTCGACGGAGAAGGCGCTCACCGCCTTTCACGACATTCACTGGATCCTCGGCGGCAAGGCCAAGGCGGGGGGCATCGAACCGCTCGTGCCGCTGTTCGGCCGGGTCGCCCACGCCTACCTCATCGGCGCGGCGAGCGACGCCTTCGCCGCCACCCTGGAGGGGCGGGTGCCCTACACCCGCTGTGGCACCCTCGACGTCGCCACCGAGAAGGCTGCGGACGCGGCAGCGGCGTCCGAGGCGGCCGAACCCGTGGTGCTGCTTTCCCCGGCCTGTGCTTCCTACGACCAGTTCAGGAGCTTCGAGGATCGGGGCGACCGGTTCCGGGATCTCGTGCGCCGCCTCACCCGGTAGACTGACGGCGTTCGACGCCTCGGCGATCGGTTTCATCGGGGCTTAACCGCCGCGGTCGCATGGTCCGTCTCCAGTCGGCATGCTGCCGCGTTCGAGACCGCGCCACGATGAAGCAGATCGTCTCCGTGCAGGTTCTACGGGGTCTCGCCGCCCTCATGGTCGTCTTCGGACACGCCCAGCACCACGCCTTCGTGCAGAGCGGGAAGCTCGGCGGATCCTTCGAGCGCGTGCACCTGCTCCCCTGGGGCGCGGGCGTCGACATCTTCTTCGTCATCTCCGGTTTCATCATGGTCTACGCCTCCGAGAAGCTGTTCGGACGGCAGGGGGCCGCGAGCGAGTTCCTCGGCCGGCGTGTGGCCAGGATCGTCCCGCTCTACTGGATCTTCACCGCCCTCTACGTGGCGGTTGTGAGCATCGGGCTTGCCGGCACCACCAAGGAGGCCGCCGGTCCCACCACCATCCTGGCGTCGTTCGGCTTCTGGCCGGCCTACGCGCCCGGACAATCCGTTCCGTTGCCGGTCCTGGAACTCGGATGGACCCTCAATTACGAGATGTTCTTCTACCTCCTGTTCGCCGTGTTCATCGGTCTGCGGCGCGAGCGGGCGGTGATGACGGTGGCGGCCACTCTCGGCGCCCTCGTTGTCGTGGGGCTGGTGATGCAGCCGAGCGCGGCGGCGCCGTTCTTCTGGACGCGCCCGATCATCCTCGAGTTCGGGTTCGGAATGGGCCTCGCCCTCCTGCTTCGCAACGGCGTCTTGCTTTCGGGCCTCGCCCGGAGCGTCCTCCTCGCCGGCGGCTTCGCGATCCTGTTCGTCGACCCCATCGACTCCGTTCATCAAGCCATGGGATGGACGACACCGAACGATATCGCGCGGGTGATCGGCTGGGGTCTCCCCGCCGCCCTCATCGTCGCCGCCGCCGTGCTCGGTCGCCAAGCCGGTCCGTCGCCACTCGCGCGGCTCGGCCTTCTCCTCGGCGATGCCTCCTACGTGCTGTACCTCAGCCACCCCTTCGTGATCGTCGGAACCCGCAAGGCGGCGCAAGCGGCCGGCCTGGAAGAGCCATCGACCCTTTGGCCCATCGTCGCCGTCACGCTCGTGGCGTCCTGCGTCGTCGCGGTGATGATCCATCGCTGGATCGAAAGGCCGGTGACCGGCTTCGTTCAAGGGCTCCTCGTCCGCCGAGGGGCGCCGACGCCACTCACCGCCTGAGGCACGGGACGATTATCGCGGAAAAAAATCCGGACGGGCGCGTCCTTAAGGCTTCGCTGACACGCCTGTTCCATACTGAGGGGCAGCCGCACGCCTCGCGGCGGATTGGACGATGACGATGGCAGCGGGCTGGGCAGGGAGCACGTTCGACGGCGGCGCGGCGACGCCAGCGCGCCACGCCATATCGGCTCACCTCGAGTCCCTTGGTTACCTCCTCTTCGCGCTATTCATCTTCTTTACGTGTTTCACGTTCATGAAGCCGTCGCCCTATGATTTTCTTGCGCCGCCGACCATTCTGCTCTGGTTTCTGCTGGACATCAGGCTCTATCGCGCAACGATCATCATTGTTGCGCTGCTTCTGATCTATCTCGCCGCGATCCTCGTCTCGCTGATCCCCTATCTCGATGAAGCCCTTCCGGTCGAGTGGACCTATCAGACCGTCTATCTCGGGATCACGGGCATCTTCTTCGTGATGTTCTTCTCGGACGACACCGCCAAGCGCGTGACGTTCGGGCTCAAAGCGTATCTGGCCGGCTGCCTGTTCGCCGCGATCTGCGGCATCCTCAGCTATTTCGACATTATCGGCGAAGCCATCCTGTACAAGATGGACGGTCGGGCCTCAGGCGTCTTCCAGGATCCCAACCTCCTGGGGTCGTTCCTCATCCTGTCGGCTCTGTATCTCATCCGCGGATTGCTAGTGGGAGAAACGCGACGGGTCTTCCTGTCCGTGGCGGCCCTGCTGGTTATTCTCGCCTGTGTCTTCCTTTCGTTCTCGCGCGGGTCCTGGGGCGCTTGTGTCATCGGCATCGCGCTGACCGTCGGGCTGACCTGGGCGACTACCCCGTCCCGGATCGTCCGTCGGCGCATCGCGCGCCTGTCGGCCCTGGCGATGGTCGTCGGCGCGCTGCTGATCGGGGGCCTCCTCTCCGTCGACAGCATTGCCGAACGCTTCACCGACCGGGCCCAGGTCACGAAGAGCTACGACGAAGGCGAGACCGGGCGGTTCGGCAATCAGCGCCGGGGCATCCCGATGCTCATCGATCGTCCCCTCGGTTTCGGGCCCTTGCGGTGGCGGCTGGTCTTCGATCTCGACCCGCACAACACCTATATCGGCGGGTTCGCCAACGGAGGCTGGATCGGCGGATTCGCCTTCCTGGGCATCGTGTTGACGACGACGTTCGTCGGGTTTCGCCTTTGCCTCCAGCCCTCGCCGTATCAGGGGCTGAGCCAAGTCGTATTTCCGGCACTCCTGATGTTCTTCCTCCAGGCGTTCCAGATCGACATCGAGAAGTGGCGCCACGTCTACATGATGCTCGGGATGGTGTGGGGCCTCGAAGCCGCCCGCCTGGCCTGGCGTGCCGGCCGCCACGACGCCGACGCGCAGCTTCCCGGAGTTTCATAAGTTTCATGCCCCGAACACAGCCCGCCCGGACCAGCAGCGAGGCTTGAAACCTGCCGAATGCAGGTGATCCTGCACGAAATCTTTGCGCGATGGTGCGGCGCACAACTATCCGTAGCTTAAAATCTGATCGGACGTTTGCGCTTCACAGCGAAGTTTGGCACTCAAGGAGAGCAATTCCGGGGAGGAATGCGATCACACCATCGGGCGTCACGTCCCATGCGCGCCAATCACGAGGCAAGCCAGGACGACGAACCAGGACCACACGGCAAGCCAAGCCCATAAACCGCGCCCGACGGCTGAGGGATCATCTCGCGATCACCCAAGGACGGTACGAATGACCGCATTGCTGCTGATCATCCTGGGCGGGCTCTGCGCCGTCGCCTACGGCATCGTCACGATCAACGACGTCCTGCGCCGAGACGCCGGCACCCAGCGCATGCAGGAGATCGCCGGTGCCATCGCGGAGGGCGCCCAGGCCTACCTGCGCCGGCAATACGCCACCATCGCCGCCGTCGGTCTCGTACTGTTCGTCGCCCTGGCTTTCTTCCTCGGCCTCAAGGTCGCGATCGGCTTCCTCATCGGCGCGGTGCTCTCGGGCGCCGCCGGCTTTATCGGCATGAACGTGTCCGTGCGCGCCAACGTCCGCACGGCCCAGGCCGCCTCGACCTCGCTCGGGGCGGGCCTCGACGTGGCGTTCAAGTCGGGCGCCGTCACCGGGATGTTCGTCGCCGGCCTCGCGCTCCTCGGGGTCGCCCTGTACTACGGCTACCTCACCCGCATCGCCGGACTGGCGCCCGCCAGCCGAGAGGTCATCGACGCCCTGGTTGCCCTCGGCTTCGGCGCCTCGCTCATCTCGATCTTCGCCCGCCTCGGCGGCGGCATCTTCACCAAGGGCGCCGACGTCGGCGGCGACCTCGTCGGCAAGGTCGAGGCCGGGATTCCGGAAGACGACCCGCGCAACCCCGCCACCATTGCCGACAACGTCGGGGACAATGTCGGCGATTGCGCCGGGATGGCCGCCGACCTGTTCGAGACCTACGCAGTGACCGTGGTCGCCACCATGGTGCTGGCGGCGATCTTCTTCGCCGGGCAGACCGACGTCGCCGGCCGCAACGTCCTGGAGGCGATGCTGCTCTATCCCCTGGCCATCGGCTCGGCCTGTATCCTCACCTCCATCGCGGGCACCTACGCGGTCCGGCTCGGCGCCAACCAGTCGATCATGGGCGCCCTCTACAAGGGCCTGATCACCGCCGGCGCCCTCTCCATCGGCGCCATCGCGCTCGTGAACTTAGCCCTGTTCGGCAGCTTCTCCACCACCTTCACCACCAATGCGGGGGTGAGCTTCACCTCCGGCGGCCTGCTCGGCTGCGCCGTCATCGGCCTCGTCATCACGGCGCTCATCGTGGTGATCACCGAGTATTACACCGGCACCAACTTCCGGCCGGTCAAATCCATCGCCGATGCCTCGGTGACGGGCCACGGCACCAACGTGATCCAGGGCCTGGCGGTCTCGCTCGAATCCACCGCCCTGCCGGCCCTCGTCATCGTGGCGGGCATCATCGGCACCTACTCGCTCGCGGGCCTGTTCGGCATCGCCATCGCGGTCACCGCCATGCTGGCGCCCGCCGGCTTCATCGTGGCGCTCGACGCCTTCGGACCCGTCACCGACAATGCCGGCGGCATCGCCGAGATGGCGGGCCTGCCCCCGGAGGTCAGGAAATCCACGGACGCCCTCGACGCGGTCGGCAACACCACCAAGGCGGTGACCAAGGGCTACGCCATCGGCTCGGCCGGTCTCGGCGCCCTGGTGCTGTTCGCCGCATACACCTCGGACCTGAACTACTTCATCGCCAACGCCAGCCCGACCCAGTACCGCTTCTTCCAGGGCGTCACCGTCGATTTCTCGCTCTCGAACCCCTACGTCGTCGTCGGCCTGCTGCTCGGGGGCCTGATTCCGTTCCTGTTCAGCGGCATGGCGATGACGGCGGTGGGGCGTGCCGCCGGCGCCGTGGTGGAGGAGGTCCGCCGCCAGTTCCGCGAGAAGCCCGGCATCATGCTCGGGACCGACCGGCCGGATTACGGCCGGGCCGTCGATATGCTCACCCGGGCGGCGATCAAGGAGATGATCCTGCCCTCGCTCCTCCCGGTGCTGTCGCCCATCGTCCTGTTCTTCGCGATCCAGGCCATCGCCGGCAAGAGCCAGGCTTTCGCCACCGTTGGCGCCTCGCTCCTCGGCGTGATCCTCACGGGCCTTTACGTCGCCATCTCGATGACGTCGGGCGGCGGCGCCTGGGACAACGCCAAGAAGTACATCGAGGACGGGCACCACGGCGGCAAGGGTTCGGAGGCCCACAAGGCGGCCGTCACCGGCGATACCGTCGGCGACCCCTACAAGGACACCGCCGGCCCCGCCGTGAACCCGGCGATCAAGATCACCAACATCATCGCCCTCCTGCTCCTGGCTGTGCTGGCGCATTACTGACGGTGATAGCCGACCCAAAGATCCGCCTTTTGACCCCAATGTTCCGCACGTAATCAACCTAGAGTAAGGCGAGGCGAGCCATGGCAGTGGGTCGCCTCCCACGTCTCAAACTGTTCGCGGCGTCTATCCCTGGCCATTGAACGGGGTAGCGTCCGCCCTGCACGCTGAGGGGAATGCGCCACCACGCAAGACACGGGGGTCCTAGGTGCCGCGGGTTCGGAAGATCGCGTCGGTCGTCCGGGGTTGGCGCTCGGCCGAGGAGATCACCAGGACGGCAAGACCGACGGCGACGGCATCCTCGGCGAGGCCCTTGGCGCGGCCGGGCATCGTGCGGGAGTCGGGGCCCCGGGCGGAGCGTCCGAGGAGCGTCCCGGCGACCGCACCGGCAACGCCGGCCAAGGCCCCGACCTAGGGGGACGAACGGTGCCCGGCCAACGCCCACCCACCGAACGCGCCGACGGCGATCCGGAATGCGAAGGACGGCGGGATGCGCCGATCTGGGGCGAACGGCATCTTGTCCCCGGCCATCTCGGCAATTGCCGCCCCCGTGGCGAGCATGCGGGCGCCGGAACCGGCGGGGATGAGGTTTCCGTGCGTACGCCCCTCGGAGGCAGCCCAAGCCAAGGCGGCGCACGCCGTCATGTTGCGCGTCCCCGCAACGAAGCCCAGACCGAAAGAAGTAACGTAGCTCTGCATTCTGGAGGTCCTTCCGCGCGAGACTGCCCCCAATGGCAAGACGGCGTTGGCTTCGGGTGTTCCGACCCGGCCGGGAGGGCGCCTCGAAGGCTGCTGCCGCATTTAGATGGTGATCGGGCGGAAGTGCCCGCCACAGGGCGCTCCGTCCCTACCGGGTCGGTTCGGGTTCGGGGATGGGGGCACCGTCGTAGATCGCCCGCGCCGTTTCCCCCGTGCCGACGTTCGCGATGGAGCGCGTTTCGAACGCCAGGAAGTCAGGCGTCGGGCCACCGGCCTTCTTGCAGTCCTTGTAAAGGGAGACGAGCTGGTCGACGTACTTTCCGGCGGCCTTCCGTTGGTCCGGGAGCAGCCCGTCGGGAAGGAATGCGGCGAAGAGCTTCCTCATGTCGTCTTCGGTGTCGATGTTCAGCACGCTGAACTGCATGCTGTTCATGAGCGTTGCGATGTCCTTCGGGACGATGTTCTTTCCCCGTTCGTCATCGGGCAGGGTCGGGAAGCTCTGGATGACGGACAGGAAGCGGGCATAGATGCGGTAGGCGATTGCCCGCATAAGGGGTTGACGCACCTCGGCCATCTCCGCCTTCGTCAGCTTCAGGGTCGCCAGAAGGTCGTCGAAATCCTTGGTGAGGCCGTTGCCCGACCCCTGGACGCCGCCGAACGCCATGGTGGTGATGCCGGACGTTCCGTATCCTGCCTTGGCGACAAGGAGGCTCAGCCGACGCAATTGATCGCGGAAGGTCGGCCCAGGCGCGAGGCCATCCTGGAGGGCGCCATGACCCGGCTCCGTCCGGTGGCGATGACGGCCATGGTGGCGTCCCTCGGGTTCGTGCCGATGGCGTTGGCGACGGAGACCGGGGCGGAGATCCAGCGGCCCCTGGCGACGGTGGTGATCGGCGGGCTCATCAGCGCGACCCTGCTGACCCTCGTCGTCCTGCCGGCGCTCTACGCCAGGTTCGCGGCGGCCATCGAACCGGCGAAGGGCGCGGCGGCGGAGGCCGGGACACGGTCCCATCCCGTTCTGCCGCAGGCCGCCGAGTAGCCGGGTCCCGGAGAAGCGCGTCATGGACGCGAGGGTATTCGGACCACTTCTCCTGTCGGCCTGGGCCACCGCGGCGGGCGCACAGGAGGCGCCCTTCGGCCTCGCCTGGGGGCTCGTGACGGACGTTCCGAGGCCCTCGATGGTCGACCGGGAGGCGAACGTCACGGCGCTGACCTACCTCCACGACAGGCCCCTTGCATCGGGCGCCGACACCGACCGGGTCATCCTGGAGGTGTGCAGGGACGAGGGGCTGCAGCAGGTCGTCTGGCTGAGTCGGCCCCTCTCCGCCGCCGAGTTGCCCGCGCGCTACGATGCCATCCTCCGGGAAGGCACCCGCCGCAACGGGCCGCCCCGGTCGGATACCCGTTCCGGGACCTTGGCCTGGCCGAACGGCCGCACGCTGCTCGCCGTGGGCAAGCCGGGACCCGGTGGCAGGCGGCTGGTGATGCTCTCGCGCGGTGAACGCTACGATGCCCGCTCCCGCGCGCACGCCTCCACGACGGGCCATCCGGCGAACGTCCACGCCGGACGCCTCATCGATGGGGAGGACGGCGATCCGAGGTAGAGGCGGTTCCTGACCGAGCCGAGGCTACCTCGGGATGAACGTTCCCTTATCCATGCCCGGCTTGGAAGTACGCACCCCGTGGAACGGTCCTGGAAGCATGGCCGTTCCCCGATTTCGCCGGATCGGTCCCGGACCTGATCCAGGCCACCAACAACCCACGAGGAAGCCCCCCATGAGGAAGTCCCTTCTCGCCGTCGCAGCCCTGGCCGCCCTCGGCGCCATCGGCATCGCCGCACCCGCCTCGGCCGCTCCCGGCATGATCGGCGCCATCGACGCCACCACCAACGTCGTGGACGTCCGCATGGACGGCATGCACGGCCATCGCGGCCATGGGATGCGCCATCATCATCGCCGCGGGCACATGATGCGCCATCATCACCATCACCGCGGGCACATGATGCGCCACGGGAACGGCCATCGCCACCACCGCATGTGATCGTCCAGGGGCCCTTCGGGGCCCCTTATTTTTTCTCGATTGAAACGACGGACCTCAAGGCAGGCAGGTCGCGCGGCCTGGCGGAAGCGAGCTTACATCCGCTCCTTGATGCCGGAGCCGACGAGCCACCAGTTCACCGGGTAGCTGGTCAGGAATCCCGCGACCATGGCGACCTGCATGGCGAACCAGAACTCGACCGAGTTCACCGGAGCCCGTTGACCGGCAAGGTGCGGGAACACGGCGGACTGGGCGAACGCCATGAAGCCGGACATGCCGACCTGCCAGGCGATCAGCGACAAGGTGTCGGCCTTGAGCGAGGCGACGATGCCCCGGCCCGGGGAGAGCCCGCGCATCGGCACGATGGCGTAATATTGGAACACGATCCCGAGCCCGAAGGCGAAGACAAAGTCCAGCGCCCAGACCGCGTACATCTTCTCCTCGAACAGCGACTGCCAGCCGAACCAGACCGCAACCGCCGGCACCAAGAAGGCGAGCCACTCGGCGGCGACGTCGCCGAGCATGCAGCCGCTGCCGCAATGGAGCGCGCCCTTGCCCACCATCACCGGAAACGGCGGTTGCGTCATGTTCGGGGGCTTCCCGTCCCGCTCCATCGCGCGGTGATGCGCCTCCATGGTGGCGTGGCGGCCATAGCGAAAGTAGGCCCAGACCACCGCGACCGTGCCGAACAGGGCGCTGACCGGCCAGACCACGTTCATCACGGTCATGTGCTGCGGGTGCCGGACGACCTGCACCGACAGCAGCAGCGCGCAGGCGGCCCCGAGCAGCAGGGCGAGGATCGAAAGCACATGGAGCCATGCGGGGAACATCGTGGCCATGCCGCTCAATGCCCCATCGCCAGCATCCAGACGGCCATGGCGACCATCATCACGTTCTCGGTCAGCGAGACGAAGCCGAGCGGCACCTTGCTTGATCCGCCGACGCAGGCGCACTTGATCTCGCGCTTCTCGACGTAGACCGCCTTGAACACCGAGACCGCGCCGATGGTGCCGATGAACAGCGCCACGGGGATCGACAGCCAGTTCAGGGCACCGGCCACCATCAGGATGCCGGCGATGCCCTCCAGGAACGGGTAAGCGTAGGCGTAGCGCACCCAGCGCTTGGCCAGCAGGTCGTAACCAAGGAACATCGACGAGAAGGTCTCGACGTCCTGCAGCTTGAGGAGGGCGAGGACGCACATGCTGAAGGCGATGAACCACTCGCCCGCCCGGAACGTCAGGGGCGTGCCGTAAACGGCGTAGCTCGCTGCGAGCGCCATCAGCGCCGTCATCGAGAACACCGCCACGACCGGCGTGTAGGTCGTCGCGTTCGGGTCGTTGGCGGCCTGCCCGAAATGCCGCCTGAGGTCGTCGAAACCCCCGACCCGCTCGCCGTTGATGAAGGTCTGGGGCGTCGACTTGACCCCGTGATCGGCCTTGAAGCGGTCGGTCTCCTCGCGGGTGCTCAGCCAATGATCCTCCACCTCGAAACCCTGGCGTTCGAGGAGGTCCTTCGCCTTCAGGCCGTAGGGGCACGTGTGCTGCGGCATCATCATCCGGTACAGGACGGCCTTGCGGGACGCGGTGGCTTGCATCGGAAACTCCTTGGGTTGTCTGGCCGGGATGCCGTCCGCTCGTTGCCGTGGAAACGACGGATCGGTCGCGGCCGATTGGGCTTGCGGACCTTCCTGGACCTTCCCATCATGGGAAGGTCAACGGAGGGGCTCTCACGATGAACATCGGCGAGGCGAGCCGGGCCTCGGGGGTCTCGGCCAAGATGATCCGGCACTACGAAAGCATCGGGCTCGTGCCCCCGGCGGACCGTCGCGACAGCGGCTACCGCGATTACGGGACCGCCGACCTGCACCGGCTCGGCTTCATTCGGCACGCCCGGGACCTGGGCTTCTCGCTGGACCGCATCCGGGTGCTGCTCGGGCTCTGGAGCGACCCCGACCGCAGCAACGCCGACGTGAAGGCCATCGCGAGGGCCCATGTCACGGAACTCGAACAGCGGGCCCGCCAACTGAACGAGATGGCCGACGCCCTCCGGTCCCTGGCCGACGCCTGCGATGGCGACGGCCGGCCCGACTGCCCGATCATCGCCAGCCTGGAGACCGGGGCGAACGTCCCGCACTGCCATCCGGGCGCCTCCCAGGGGGCGATGCCGCCCCCCGCACCGCGCCGGAAGGCCATGGCCGGTCGCTGAGTCCGAACCGGCCCCGGCGGCGCTTCGGTCAGGCGGCCATCTTCCGGCAGCTCTCGGCGCAGCGGCGGCACTGCTCGACGCAATGCTGCATGTCGCCGACCTGCTCGCAGCTTCGGGCGCAATCCTCGCAGACGTCGGCGCACTCGGCGCAGGTGTGCTTGTGATGCCTCGTCCCGATCAGCATGAAGTGGGCCGACGTCCGGCAGATCTCGGCACATGCCAGCATCAGGCGGAAGTGCTCGGGCTCGACGTGCTTGCCGCCCGCCGGGAGGCAGTGGTTCGAGGCCATGCCGAGGCAGGTCTGGTAGCAGCGAAGGCACTCGTCGATGCAGGACTGCATCTCGCTCGACACATTGTTCATGTGAAGATCCTTGATGTTAGACAAAAAGAGACAAGGGTCAGTACCGGATGACAGCATGCCTCCAGTATTGCCTTGCTCATTATATCAACTCAGGCGGCTATAGTTCGTTCTAATAAATTCCTTTCTTCTTTCCCGGTATCCTCAATCCGTCCGCAAGCGCCTACTCCGCCGCCTCGCGGTAAGGGGGTCGTTCGGCCGGGGCTACGCTCGCCGGCGTCTCGGCAGCCGTGGACAGACCCCATCCCTTCACGAGTCCGTAGACGGCGGGGATCACCACGAGCGTCAGCACGGTCGAGGACACCATCCCGCCGATCATCGGCACCGCGATGCGCTGCATCACTTCGGAGCCGGCGCCCGTGCTCCACAGGATCGGGATCAGGCCGGCCATGATGGCGGTCACGGTCATCATCTTGGGGCGAACCCGCTCGACCGCGCCGACCATGATCGCCCGCCGCAGATCCTCGCGCGACAGGGGACGTCCCTCGCGGTCACACGCGGCCCGGACCTCGTCGAGGGCGTGGTCGAGGTAGACCAGCATGATCACGCCGGTCTCGGCGGCGACGCCGGCGAGCGCGATGAAGCCCACCGCCACCGCCACCGACATGTTGAAGCCCATCCACCACATCAGCCAGATGCCGCCGACCAGGGCGAACGGCAGCGACAGCATGACGATGAGCGTCTCGGTCAGGCGCCGGAAGTTGATGAACAGCAGCAGGAACACGACGAGCAGCGTCAGCGGCACTACGATCTTCATGCGCGCCTCGGCCCGCTCCAGGTACTCGTACTGCCCGCTCCATTGCAGGGTCGTGCCCTGTGGGAGCTTGACCTCGTCCGCCACGGCCTTGCGCGCCTCGGCCACGTAGCCGCCGAGGTCGCGCCCATTGATGTCGACGAAGATGTAGACCGCAAGCTGTCCGTTCTCCGTGCGGATCGAGGTCGGGCCCCGGGTGAGTTCGACCTTGGCGACCTCGCGCAACGGCACCGTGCCCCCGGCCGGGAGCGGCACCTGCACCTCGTCGGCGATGGCCCGCGGATCGGACCGGAAGGCCCGGGGATAGCGGACGTTGACGGTGTAGCGTTCGCGTCCCTCGACGGTGTTCGTCACGCTCTGGCCGCCAAGCGCCATGGCGATGACGTCCTGCACGTCACCGACCATCAGGCCGTAACGGCCGAGCGCCTCCCGGTCCGGCGTGATGTCGAGGAAGTAGCCGCCGATGACCCGCTCGGCGTAGGCGCTCGACGTGCCCGGCACGTTGCGCACCACCGCCTCGACCCGGCGGGCGACCCCTTCCATCTCCTTCAGGTCCGTTCCCAGCACCTTGATGCCGACCGGGGTGCGGATGCCGGTCGAGAGCATGTCGATTCGGGCGCGGATCGGCTGGGTCCAGGCATTCGACACGCCCGGGAACTGCAGCGCCTTGTCCATCTCGGCCTTGAGGCTCGCCAGCGTCACGCCCGGCCGCCACTCGGACGGCGGCTTCAGCGCGATGACCGTCTCGAACATCTCCATTGGCGCCGGGTCGGTCGCGGTGTTGGCGCGGCCCGCCTTGCCGTAGACCGAGGCCACCTCCGGGAAGGATTTTATGATGCGGTCCTGGGTTGCGAGGAGCTCGCCGGCCTTGGTCACCGACAGGCCCGGCAGGGTCGTCGGCATGTACATCAGCGTGCCCTCGTTGAGGTCGGGCATGAACTCCGAGCCGAGCTGACGGGCCGGCCAGACGGTCGCTGCCAGCACCCCGAGGGCGAGCAGGACGGTCAGGACCCGCGCCCGCAGGACGCCCGCGATGAGCGGCCGGTAGAGCCAGATCAGGAGCCGGTTCAGCGGGTTCCTGTGCTCCGGGATGATCCGTCCCCGCACGAACAGCACCATCAGCGCGGGGACCATGGTCACCGACAGGATCGCGGCCGCCGCCATGGCGAAGGTCTTGGTGAAGGCCAGCGGCCCGAACAGCCGGCCCTCCTGGCTCTCCAGAGTGAAGATCGGCAGGAACGAGACCGTGATGATGAGGAGCGAGAAGAACAGGGACGGGCCGACCTCCGAGGCCGCCTCGACCAGGATCTCGACCCGGGGCTTGTCCGGTGGCGCCCGTTCCAGGTGCTTGTGGGCGTTCTCGATCATCACGATGGCGGCGTCGATCATGGCGCCGACCGCGATGGCGATGCCGCCCAGGCTCATGATGTTGGCGCCGAGACCCAGGGCTCGCATTCCGACGAACGCCATCAGGATCCCGACCGGCAGCATCAGGATGGCGACCAGCGCGCTCCTCACATGCAGCAGGAAGACGAAGCATACGATGGAGACGACGACGCTCTCCTCGACCAGCGTGTGCCGCAGGGTGTCGATGGCCGCGTCGATGAGCTGGGAGCGGTCGTAGACCGGCAGGATCTTCGTGCCCGCTGGCAGGCTTTTCGCCACCTCCGCGAGCTTCGCCTTCACCCCCTCGATGACGTTCAGCGCGTTCGCGCCGAAGCGCTGCAGGACGATGCCGCCGGCAACCTCGCCCTCGCCGTTCATCTCGGTGATGCCGCGACGCTCGTCGGGGCCGAGCTCGACCCGGGCGACGTCCCGCACCCGCAGCGGCGTGCCGCCCGCGGTCTTGAGGACGATGTTCTCGATGTCGGCGACGCCCCTCAGGTAGCCGCGCCCGCGGACCATGAACTCGAACTCGGAGAGCTCGACCGTGCGGCCACCGACGTCAGCGTTGCTCGACCGGATCGCGTCGCGGAGCTTGTTGAGGGAGATGCCCTGGGCGCGTAGCCGGTTCGGGTCGACCACCACGTTGTACTGCTTCACGAAGCCGCCGACGCCGGCGACCTCGGCGACGCCCTCTGCCCGCGAGGCCCCGAACCGGACCACCCAGTCCTGCAGGGAGCGAAGCTCGGCGAGCGTCCGTTCCTTGGCCACCACCACGTACTGGTAGACCCAGCCCACACCCGTGGCGTCGGGGCCGAGCGTCGGGGTCACGCCCGCCGGCAGGCGGCTCGCCGCGGCGTTGAGGTATTCGAGCACCCGCGAGCGGCCCCAGTACGGGTCGGTGCCGTCCTCGAAGATGACGTAGACGAACGACACCCCGAAGAACGAGAAGCCGCGCACCACCTTCGCCTTCGGCACCGTCAGCATGGCGGTGGTCAGCGGGTAGGTGACCTGATCCTCCACGACCTGTGGGGCCTGCCCCGGGTACTCGGTGTAGACGATGGCCTGCACGTCCGAGAGGTCGGGGATGGCGTCGAGCGGCATGGTCCGAAGCGACAGGACGCCTGCCGCGACGGCGAACACGGTGCCCACCAGCACCAGGACGAGGTTGCGGGCCGACCATCCGATGAGGCGCGCGATCATGGCGTCGCTCCCGCGTCGGCGGCTTGGCGGTCGTCCTTGGGAGGCGCCAGGCCCTGCAGCGCCGCCTTCAGGTTGCTCTCGGCGTCGATGAGGAAGTTGGCCGAGGTCACCACCCGGTCGCCGGTCGAGACGCCGTCGCGGATCTCGGTGTAGCCGCCGCCGTGCACGCCGACCTTCACAGCCTTGGGCTCGAAGCGACCCTCGCCGCGGTCGATCAGCACGACCTGTCGCTCGCCGGTGTCGATGACGGCGTCGTCGGGCACGGCCACGACCGGCTTGGCGTCACCCGTCGCGATCTCGACGTCGGCGTACATGTCCGGCAGCAAGGTGCCGTCCGGGTTCGGGAGCTCGATGCGCACCCGCGTGGCCCGGGTCTCCGGGTTAACCTGCGGGTAGATCGTCCCGACCTTGCCGGAGAAGGTGCGGCCCGGGGCGGAGCGCAGGCGGATCGTGGCGGCCTGCCCGACGCGGACGTTGGAAAGGTCGCGCTCCGGCACGTCGGCCAGCACCCACATGGTGGAGATGTCGCCGATCCGGAACAGGGTATCCCCGGCCGCGGCCTTCATGCCCTCAATGGCGGTCCGCTGCAGGACGATGCCGTCCCGGGCCGAGGACCATGTGATGGCCATCGGCACGTTCCGGGTGCGCTCCATCTCGTCGATCACGGCCTCGGAGACGTTCAGGTTCCGCAGGCGCCGCCTCGCGCCGTCGAAGCCCGGGTTGGCGATGAGCTGGGCCGCCGCGGCGTTGATCTCGGGCGAGTAGACGTGGACCAGCGCCTGCCCCTTGCGGACGCGGTCGCCGGTGGTGACGTTCTCGACATGGTCGACGTAGGCGTCCGACCGGGTCGCGATGACCGTCACCCGCCGCTCGTCGAGGGCGACGGTACCGGGGACGCGCACGGGCTGGGCGACCACCCGGCGCTCGACCACCTCGGTCCGTACGCCGGTGCGCTGGACCTTGCCGGGCGAGACGGTCACGACGTTGCCGTCGCTGTCCTCGCCTTCGTAGACGGGGATGTAGTCCATCCCCATCGAATCCTTCTTCGGCGTCGCCGAGGTATCCGGCAGCCCCATCGGGTTGCGGTAGTATTGGATGCGCCGGGCGCCCGCGGCGGCCTTCGCATCCCCAGCCTTCCCCGTGTCCTGGGTGGCCATGTCGTGCCCGGCCATCCCGTTCCCGGCCATGTCGGCGGGCATGGCCTCGTCCGAATCCGGCGCGTCGAAGCGCACGTCCTCGCTGGCGTGGACCGCCCGGAACTCCCGGCCATCCGCGGTCGCCATCGGCGAAAGCGAGTAGACCGGCTTCCCGTCCGGGTCCTGGAAGTAGACCACCGGTCCGGTCGCCTTCGCGGGGGCCGTAGCCTGCGCGGCCGGCATGGGGCCCGGAGACCACCGGGCGAACTCCGTCCGGGCGCGCTCGGCGAGCGCCGGCACGGGGTTCTCCCCATGCCCCGCGACATAGCCGGCGCCCCCCGCCGCGAGTGCGGCGAGGGTCCCGGCGAACCAGGCCGCGCGGCTCACTTGACGGCCTTGAAGACCAGCTTGTCCTCGACCGTGCCGGTCTCGCCCTGGACCTTGGCCCCGAGCGACAGGCGCCAGCCGCCGGCCATCGTGAGCTTCGCCTTGAAGCGATAGACGCCCGGTTCGGTCGTGGGGAGTTGCTCGATCTTCGAGGTCATCTCGTCCATGCTGTCGGGCGCCATGTCGATGCGCTTGGCGAAGATCACAGCGTCGGGCACCGGCTTGCCGCTGCGCTTATCGAGAAGGCGCACGGAGAGGACGGACTCTCCGACCTTGGCCTCCTGCTGAACCAGTTCGAAGCGATAGTCCTTGGTGTCGGCGAGCGCCGGGAGCGCGGTCGCCGACAGGACGGCACCGAGCAGCGCCGCCGAGACGGCGCGCGAAAAAAGCTTCTGGGTCACGGGTACTGTCTCCTGAACGCGATGGCGTGCCGCACGCGGGCGTACGGCGTCGTGCCGGCGATCACGCCGGCGGCATCGGGTTCAGGCTCGGGGGGGCTCGGGTAGCGGCGTCCCGTGCACGCTGGCGAAGGTCGTTGAGGCGGGCCAGGACAGGGTGGCGCGTATCGAACCTCGGGCCGGGACGGCGACCGCGGTCAGCATCAGCGAAGCCACGCTCGCCAGGCATAGCGCCATCAGCGGGCAGCCCTTGGTGCAGTCGGGCTTTTCCTTCGGACAGCAGGGCATGTCGTCCATGGCCATCGCGGCCATGGACGACATACCCATGCCGGCGTGATCCATCGCCATGCCGTCATGGTGGTGGCCGGCAGCCGCCATGGTTTGAGCCTGGGCAGCCATGGACGCGTGCATGCCCGCGGTGGCCGCAGGAGCGGTCACCGGCGTCAGGGCGAGGCTGAGGACCGCGAGCAGCGGCAACAGTCGCCTAAGGGCAAGCCAAAGGATCACGGATGCAAGATGCCAAATTGCGCGGTCGGGCGAAAGCCCGTTCCGCATTCCTCGAACGACGCAGGATCAGGTTGGTTGCAAGCGCCCGTCAGGCGGGCACTGCCGGGAACCCGGCCGCAACGATGGCTCTGGCGATCCGGTCGGCCGGGCCGGCGGCATCGGACACGGTCACGAGCTTGGCGCCGAGGTCCACATCCACCCGGGCTCCCGGCTCGATGCCAAGCACCGCGCGGGTCACGGACTTGGCGCATCCGCCGCATCCCATTGTGTCGACCTTGTAACGGAACATGACGCTCTCCCTTCGATGGCGTCACGCCGAGATGGGGCTTCCTATGGTGGTAAAGTCAAGGGTCGCCGGCCGGTTTCCGTTCGCGCTTGCCCGATTGTTCGAACGATGCCCACGATGGCGCGAGCGGCGGCATCTCGCGGGCATCCAATTCCGTGAACCCAGGTGGATCGGGGAACGGGCCGGCGCTTAGCGTACGCGCCAGAGCAACAGGGCGAGCACCACGTTGCCCAGGGCCAGAACGGTCAGGACGGCATAGGTCGCATCGGCTCCGCCATGTGTCAGCACGACGGCCCCGAGGGATGGTGCGAGCGCCTGCGCCACCAGGCCCGGACGCGCCAACCGGCCGACGAGCGCGGCGTAGCGTTCCGGACCGAACAGGGCCAGGGGCACCGTACCCCGTGCAATCGAGTAGTTCCCGTTGCCGGCCCCGCAGAGGACCAGCGCCAGCCCGACCAAGGGTAGGCCGGCCGCCAGCATCGTGACCCCAAGGACCACCAGGATCATGGCGGCGGTCAGGGTCCAAAGTGGGTGATGCGGGCCCTTCCCGGCCATCTCGACGATGCGCGCCCCCACCTGCGACGGTCCGATCAGGGCGCCGTAAGCGACGGCCGAGGCCAGCGCGACGCCACGGGCCTGCAGCAGGGTGATGAGGTGCACCGACACCATGGCCATCACCGTGCCCCCGAGGGTCAGCACCCCCGTCATGAGGAGGAAGGCACGGTGTTCCCGACCATGGAGACGAATGACGGGGCTCGGGCCTGCGGGTCGCGTGACCGGGTGTGCGGGCGGGCGGGGGATCGCGAGCAGGACGAGCGGCAGCGTGACCGAAAGATGCAACCCGGCATAGGCGAGGCAGGTCCCGCGCCAGCCGACCCGTTCGACGAGGAAGGCCGAGAGCGGCCAGCACACCGTGCTGGCGAAACCGCCCCACAGGGTCAGGGTCGTGATGGCGGACCTTGCCTCGGCGCCGTAGAGGCGTCCGAGCGTGGCGAAGGCGGGATCGTACAACCCGGTGCCCATGCCGAGGCCGACGAGAAGCCAGGCCGCCAGGTAAGCCGTGAGGTTCGGGGCCAGGGCGAGGCCCGTGAGGCCCAGCGCCAGGGCGATGGCGGCGAAGGCCAGCACCGGCCGCCCGCCATGCTCCCCTATGAAGGCTCCCACCCGCGGCGAGACGAGGCCCGCGACGAGGAGGCCGGCCGACAGCCCTCCGATGACCCAGCCGAGGGGCCATCCCGTATCCTTCGACATCGGCGCGGCCAGCACCGACAGCAGGTAGAACGAGGAGCCCCAGGTCAAGATCTGGATGACGCCCAGGGCCGAGATCACGGGCCATCGACGCGTCGGGGGCATCGCCGCGCTACCGAGCCCCGAGCAGGGGCAGCCACAGTGCCAGGGCCGCCAGGGTGACGAGCAACACCGGCGGGGTGATCACGAGGCCGACCCGCATGTACTGACCCCAGGTGATGCGCTGGCCCTTGGTATCGAGGACGTGGAGCCAGAGTAGGGTCGCCAGACTCCCGATGGGCGTGAACTTCGGTCCGAGGTCGCAGCCGATGACGTTGGCGTAGACCATGAGCTCGCGCATCAGGGGCGACAGGTCCGGGGCCTGCTGGATCGAGAGCGCCCCCACCAGCACGCTCGGCATGTTGTTCATGACCGAGGACAGGATGGCTGCGGCGACCCCCGTGCCGATGGTGGCCACGAACGGTCCGTGGCCCGAAAGCCAGACGACGCCTTGCGCCAGGTAGTCGGTCAGGCCGGCGTTCTTCAGCCCGTAGACGACGAGGTACAAGCCGAGGCTGAACAGCACGATCTGCCAGGGGGCACCGGCGAGCACCTTGCGGATCGGGATGACGCGGCTCCTGTTCGCAAGCGCCAGCAGCACCACGGCGCCGGCGCAGGTGACCGCCGATACCGGCACGGCGAACGGCGCGGTCACGAAGTAGGCCACCAGCAGCAGGGCCAGGAGTGGAAAGGCCGCCTTGAACACTAGCGGGTCCTTGATCGCGTGCGGCGGCGCTTCGAGCTCGGCTACGGGGTACGTGGCCGGAAGGTCGCGCCGGTAGAACAGCCACAGCACCACCAGGGTCGCCGCGAGCGAGACGAGGTTCACCGGCACCATCACGGCCGCGTAGCGGCTGAACGAGATGTCGAAGAAGTTCGCCGAGACGATGTTGACGAGGTTCGAGATTACCAGCGGCAGGCTGGTCGAGTCCGCCACGAACCCACAGGCGACGATGAAGGCCAGGGCTGCCGCGGGCTTGAAGTCGAGTCTCAGCAGGATGGCCAACACGATGGGGGTAAGCAGCAGGGCCGCGCCGTCGTTGGCGAACACCGCGGCAATCGCCGCCCCCAGCAGGATCACCAGCGGAAACAGCAGGCGCCCCCGTCCGCCGCCCCAGCGGGCGATATGGAGCGCCGCCCAATGGAAGAAGCCGGCCTCGTCGAGGAGCAGCGAGATGATGATCAACGCCACGAACGTGAAGGTAGCATCCCAGACGATGTGCCAGACCACCGGGATGTCCCCGGGATGGATCACCCCGGTGGCCAACGCCACGGCGGCCCCGATCAGGGCGCTCCATCCGATCCCAAAGCCCTTCGGCTGCCAGATGACGAAGACGAGGGTGACGACGAAGATGGCGAGCGCGAGCATCGGACCGATTCTTGTTTTTGATTTTGTGAGGCGATCAGGCGGTGGCGACGCGGCGCCCGTGCTCGTCGACGACGCGCTCGCCGTCCTCCTTGACGAATTCGCCCTGCTGGGCGGGCAGGAGGTCGAGGACGGCCTCAGATGGGCGGCACAGGGCGACGCCTTTCGGGCTCACCACCAGGGGGCGGTTCAACAGAATCGGATGCTCGGCGACGGCATCGAGAAGCTGGTCGTCCGTGAGGCTCGGGTCCCCAAGGCCGAGATCGGCGTAGGGCGTGCCCTTCTCCCGCAGGAGGTCGCGCACGGTGAGGCCGGCACGCTCCGCGAGTTGACGGACCATTGCCCGGCTCGGCGGCGTCTTCAGGTACTCGATCACGTGGGGCTCGATGCCGGAGTTGCGGATGAGTGCCAGGGTGTTGCGGGACGTGCCGCAATCCGGGTTGTGGTAGATCACGACGTCCATCAGGCGGTTTCCTCGCAGCAGGCGGATAGGGCGGCTACGGCCGGGGCGCAGACCTCGGGGCGGCCCTGGCAGCAATCGCGCATCAGGAACTGGATGAGCTCCGACAGGTCCGGATAGGCGGCGCTGTAGATGATCGACCGGCCCTCGCGCCGGGAGGTGACCAGGCCGGAATGGCTGAGTTCCTTCAGGTGGAACGACAGGTTGGTGCCGGACACGCCGACCGCCTCGGCCAGCATGCCGGCCGCCATCCCGTCAGGTCCCGCGGTGACGAGCTGGCGCACGATGCGCAGCCGATGCTCCTGGCCGAGGGCCGCGAAGGCGGCGACGGCTTGCCGTTCGTCCATCATGATGTCAATATATCAACCATCGTTGAAATGTAGAGGAACGAAACGTCTTGGACAAGCCCCGACAGCCCTTCGCCGACGGCCTGCCGAACCTGAGCGAGGGACACTTCGTCGTCCCGACGAGCGCCGACCTGGAAGTGGCGACGCCGTTCGCCCACGCCCCGCGCTTCCTGATCCTCTACGGCTCACTCCGGGAGCGCTCGTTCAGCCGCTTCCTCGCCTACGAGGCCGCGCGCCTGCTTGAGGCGATGGGCGGCGAGGTCCGCACCTACGACGCGCACGGCCTGCCGCTGCCCGACGACGCCACGGCCGATCACCCCAAGGTCCAGGAACTCCGGAACCTCTCGATCTGGTCGGAAGGGCACGTCTGGGTCAGCCCGGAGCGACACGGGGCCATGACCGGGGTGATGAAGAGCCAGATCGACTGGCTTCCCCTCTCGGAAGGGTCAGTGCGCCCGACCCAAGGGCGGACCCTTGCGGTGATGCAGGTCTCGGGCGGCTCGCAGTCGTTCAACGCCGTCAACGGCCTGCGCGTCCTTGGGCGCTGGATGCGGATGATCACCATCCCGAACCAGTCGTCGGTGCCGATGGCCTACAAGGAGTTCGACGAGGCCGGTCGGATGAAGCCGGGGCCGCTCTACGACCGGGTCGTCGACGTCTGCGAGGAGCTCTTCAAGTTCACGCTCCTGACCCGCGAGCGTTCCGACCATCTCGTCGACCGCTATTCCGAGCGGAAGGAGCGCGAGCCGGAACGCCTGAAGGCCGTCGCCGCCGACATCGGGTTCCAGGCCCGGCCGGCATGAGGATCAACGGCCTGATGGAGATCGGGCGGAGGCGCAGCTGCATGGACACGGGTCTCCCGCGCTGGCAGCCCGACCAACGCTATGCCTGCCGGTCCGTAGGCGGACCGCGCACCCATGGCCAACTATCGCATCCGTTGGCCTATCCGGCGCTCCGATGCCCGGAACGGCCCGGGACGGTCCAGGTCAGGCAACCCGCCCCGCCGCGCCGACGCCGACATGGCCGACGCTCCAGTGCTCAAGGTGCTTGTAGACGATGACCTTGTTCGCGAGCTGGGCACCGTGCCGGCCGCAGAAGCCTTCGAGCTGCTCGCGGGTGCCGATCAGCTCGACGCACATGGTCAGCTCGGGGTTGAGCGACTCGGCCCCGTCGTCCTGGATCGGCCCGTGGTTGCTGTAGCCGTGTTGGGACTGGTGGGCGACGGCGTTCATGAGGCCCTCCGCCTTGGCCTGGGCGACGAGCTCCCGATAGAGCGGCCTGCCGTCGGAAAACCATCCGGTCCGACCGGTGCCCACCCGGTCCCGGGGCCTCATGTAGATCCGAATCATGCCGGTCTCGGTCGCGACGACGCGATGCGAAGCGTTCATGACGGTTCCTTCAATGGACGGTGGACGAGGGGGCGGGCTGGGGCCCGACGGCCGGCGCGCGCCCCGACCGCGCCTCGCGCAAGGTCGCGCCGCCGGCGAGGCCCGTCGCCGCCTTCGGGACGGCGATGCGCTGCGACAGGTAGATGCCGTTGTGGCCGGAGCATAGGTAGGCGAGGAAGCAGGCCACCGCGAGGTAGACCCCGTGCGTCGCGCCGAAGAGCTCGATGCCCATCAGCGTGCAGGCGAGCGGCGTGTTGGCCGCGCCGGCGAAGACCGCGACGAACCCCAGCGCCGCGAACAGGTCCACCGGCGCGCCGAGCACCCCGGCCAGGGCGTTCCCGAGGGCGGCCCCGATGAAGAACAGCGGCGTGACCTCGCCGCCCTTGAACCCCGCGCTCAGGGTCACGACCGTGAASAGGATCTTSAGGGCCCAGCTCCAGGGATGGACGTCCGGTCCGAAGAAACCGGTGATGGTCAGCCCGCCGGAGTTGGCGGCTGTTACGCCGAGCCCGAGGTAGTCCCGNAGGGCCCAGCTCCAGGGATGGACGTCCGGTCCGAAGAAACCGGTGATGGTCAGCCCGCCGGAGTTGGCGGCTGTTACGCCGAGCCCGAGGTAGTCCCGTGTGCCGAAAGCGTAGACGAGGCCGATGACGGCAAGGCCGCCGATCACCGGCCGGAGCGGTCCGTACGGGACCCAACGCTTGAGCCATCCCCCGAGGACGTGGTTGGCCTCGGCGAACACAAGCCCGACGATACCRAACGCGACCCCGGCAAGGGCTACCTTGGCCAGGAGTAACGGCTCCACGGTCAGTGTCTTGGCGCTACCGGCGAGAAAGTCGACGCGGTAGAGTSCGTGGTKGATGCCCCAGGCCYGGCAGGTCCAGTCGCCGACCACCGCCGCCAGCAGGCAGGGCACCAGCGCKGCGTACTCGATGCGCCCGACCGCCAGGACCTCCAACGCGAACACCGCYCCGGCGATGGGGGTGCCGAAGACGGCCCCGAAGCCGGCGGCGATGCCAGCCATCAGGAGGMCCCSCACTCCGGTGGCATCGACGCCGAACATCCTRCCGAACGCGCTGGCGAGACTGCCGCCCATCTGGACGGCGGTACCCTCGCGGCCGGCCGATCCGCCGAGCAGGTGCGTGACGATGGTGCCGAGGAAGATCAGAGGCGCCATCCGRAGCGGGACCCCGCCGTCCGGCTCRTGGATCTCCTCGACGATGAGGTTGTTGCCGCCYTCGACGCTCTTCCCGAACAGGAGGTAGAGAAGACCGACGGCGAAGCCCCCGAAGGGCAGCAGGAATAGGAGCCAGGGATGGTCGAAGCGCGCCTGGGTGGCCTCGTCGAGGCTCCACAGGAACGCGGCGCAGAGSGTSCCCACGGCGACGGCCATCGGGGGGCCGCCGCACTGGCCGGCCTATCCGGCCNCCGCCGAGCAGGTGCGTGACGATGGTGCCGAGGAAGATCAGAGGCGCCATCCGGAGCGGGACCCCGCCGTCCGGCTCRTGGATCTCCTCGACGATGAGGTTGTTGCCGCCYTCGACGCTCTTCCCGAACAGGAGGTAGAGAAGACCGACGGCGAAGCCCCCGAAGGGCAGCAGGAATAGGAGCCAGGGATGGTCGAAGCGCGCCTGGGTGGCCTCGTCGAGGCTCCACAGGAACGCGGCGCAGAGCGTGCCCACGGCGACAGCCATCGGCAACAGGATGACCGACCAGCGCGCCACCGAGATGGCGTGCGACCGGCGTGTCCGCAGGAAGCCGGCAAGGTCAAGGTCGTGAGAAAGGTTCCGAAACGACGCGCGCATGACTCCTCCTGTTCGCAAAATTGCGAAAAGTAGGAGTCATTAGCCGCATCAGGGATCGGCGGTTCGGCTTAAGGCCCGGCAGACACCATTACCGTCGAGGGTTTATGTCGCCGTTGCCTGCCTGCGGTCAATCCCACGGGATCAACGAAGGCCGCTTTCGGGTCCAGCGCAACTTGCCTTGAGCGGCGAGGTTGGGTCGATCCCGGAATGACCGCTCGGAATGGGAAGCAGCCGTTCCTAAAATGGGGTTTCCAGTCCTTCGCTGGCAACGACGCGAAATGCTCGATGAAGCGTAGATCATCCCAGAGGTCGGCGGCGTGCCCATCCACGAGGGCTTGTGCTTTCGCCTTGGCCTCATCGTCTCCCAGGGCTGAGATTTCGGACTGCGAGACGATCTCGCCGTCCGCTCCAACGCCCATCACTCGTTAATGCGGTGTTCCGTCCGGTTCGGCGGATGGGGGACCGCTCATCGGATCAACCACGTTCCAGAGAACGACAGGCCCGCCGTATAGACCGCACTCCCATCCTCATCGGTCACCACCACCGTGTAGATCTTCTGTTCGCCATCGCGCGGAATTTCGTCGGCCGCAATGGTGGGCAGAACCCGCTTGGCTTGTACGACGGCAGCTTCCAGGGTGGCGCACCCGACGCCGACTTCGTCACGATGGACGACGCCATTCTCATGTAGATCGAAGTGACCTGACCGGTATTTTGGACCGAGCCAATTGGAAGGCTACTGCATGGTGGCGGCCATGGGTAGCCGGAAGGCCAGATCCGGGAGGGTGACAGGCGC
>NZ_LMRE01000013.1:0-51128 GCF_001424745.1 Methylobacterium sp. Leaf469 | reverse complement strand
CCATCAAACGCTACATCGTCGAGCACAACCAAAGGCCCAGACCCTTCGTCTGGACCAAACCCGCCGCTGCCATCTTCGACGCTCTCAACCGAACCCCTGAACCATCCGTCTGAGTCAGTGCACTAGCGTATTCGAGGGGCTCCTCCGGCAAAGCATCGAGATCAGGATAATGTCCGACGCTCGCAAGAGCCCGATCATGCCGGTAGCTCCGGCCCTCGAGATGCTGCTCTGCGAGCCGTGCGACATCGGCTTGGCTGAGCTTGCGATCGAAGCGAACCATCGTGAACAGGGTTTCCGTCGCATCCCAATAACGCTGAGACAGCCTCCGGGCCTCGCCGGCGGACGCATGGCCGAGCGACCGAATGATCTCACGTCGATCGAAACGGGCTCGGAAATCGTGGGGGATGATACGACGAAACAGGGCGGTCTGTCCGCGCTGACGAATGTGGATCCTGGGCAAGGCTTGAACCCTTGACGTCCTGGGGAATGGACCTGGACGGTGTGGTCGACCCGGGCGGGTCCGAAAAGCGCAGGAAGATCAGCGTTTGGCTGAGAATCTGAAGCCTTTGGCTGGGGCGCCAGGATTCGAACCTGGGAATGGCGGTACCAAAAACCGCTGCCTTACCACTTGGCGACGCCCCATCGGCGCAAGGCCGGGTGGTGTCTAGACGGAGTGGGGGAGGCTGGCAACAGGGCGACGCCGCCTTTATGAGCGGTTGCGGAGTAGGGAGCACGCGGCGGATGGCGGGACGGATCGCGATGGTGACCGGGGCCGGCTCGGGCATCGGCCGGGCGGTGGCCCTGGGGCTCGCCGAAGCCGGATACGCCGTGGTGTTGGCCGGGCGGCGGCGGGCGCGGCTCGAGGCTGTCGCCGAGGCGGTGCGGGGGCAGGGGGGCGAGGCCCTGTCCGTCGAGGCCGATGTCGCCGACCCGGATTCCGTCGCGCGGTTGTTCGCGGCGACCCGGGAGGCGTATGGCCGCCTCGACGTGCTGTTCAACAACGCCGGCGTGTTCACCCCGAGCGTGCCCGTGGACGAGGTGGCGCTGGCCGATTGGCGCGCCAGCGTCGACGTGAACCTCACGGGCGCCTTCCTGTGCACGCAAGGGGCGTTCCGGCTGATGAAGGCGCAGGACCCGCGCGGCGGACGCATCATCAACAACGGCTCCATCGCCGCCCAGGTGCCGCGCCCGAACTCGGCGCCCTACGCCGCCACCAAGCACGCCATGACGGGGCTGACCCGCGCCACCTCCCTCGACGGGCGCGCCCACGACATCGCCTGTGGGCAGATCGACGTCGGCAATGCCGAGACCGAGATGACGCGGGCCTTTTCGCACGGCGCCCGGCAGGCCGACGGCAGCATCAAGCCGGAGCCGGTGATGGACGCGGCCCACGTGGCGGACGCCGTGGTCTACATGGCGGGGCTTCCGCTCTCGGCCAACGTCCAGTTCATGACCGTGCTCGCGACGAAGATGCCGTATATCGGCCGGGGCTGAGCCCATTCCGGCGGCTTTGCGCTTCCCCCCGGAAACGCCTACACAGCCCGCTCTCTCGGGTCGCCGTCCGGCGGCCATCGTCCGCCCGCCGCGGACCCGGAACACCGTTGCCCGCCATGCTGATGCAGACCGAGACCAAATCCGCCGAACACAAAGCGCCCGACCCGAAGAGCGATCCCGTCGCCCGGCGCCGCACCTTCGCGATCATCTCGCACCCGGATGCCGGCAAGACCACGCTCACGGAGAAGCTGCTGCTGTTCGGCGGCGCCATCCAACTCGCCGGCGAGGTCAAGGCCAAGCGCAACCGCGTCTCCACCCGCTCCGACTGGATGGGCATCGAGAAGGAGCGCGGCATCTCCGTCGTCACCTCGGTGATGACGTTCGAGTACGGCGACTGCGTCTTCAACCTCCTCGACACCCCGGGCCACGAGGACTTCTCGGAGGACACCTACCGCACGCTCACCGCCGTCGACTCCGCCGTGATGGTCATCGACGCGGCCAAGGGCATCGAGGCGCGCACGCGAAAACTGTTCGAGGTCTGCCGCTTGCGCGACATTCCCATCGTCACCTTCATCAACAAGCTCGACCGCGAGGCCCGCGACCCGTTCGAGCTGCTGGACGAGATCGAGAAGGTGCTGGCCCTCGACGTAGCCCCCGTCACCTGGCCCATCGGCCGGGGGCGGAGCTTTGCCGGCACCTACGACCTCGGCAACGGCCGGGTGCGCCGCCTCGACGCCGCCGACGATGCCGGCACCGTGCCGGTGACGGGCGTCGACGATCCGCTGTTCGATGGGCTCCTGACGGAGGAGGGCGAGGTCGCCACCTGGCGCGAGGAGGCGGAGCTCGCCGAGTCCGGCCTCAAGCGCTTCGACCTGGAGGCGTTCCGCGAGGGGCACCTCACGCCGGTGTTCTTCGGCTCGGCGCTCCGCAACTTCGGCGTGCGGGATCTCATCGACGGGCTCGCCCGCTTCGCCCCGCCGCCGCGCGGCCAGGACGCCGACAAGCGCCTTGTGGAGCCCACCGAGCCGAAGATGACCGGCTTCGTGTTCAAGATCCAGGCGAACATGGATCCGAACCACCGCGACCGCATCGCCTTCATGCGGGTGTGCTCGGGCCGGCTCAGCCGGGGCATGAAGGCCAAGCTCGTGCGAACCGGTAAGCCCATGTCGCTCTCCGCGCCGCAATTCTTCTTCGCCCAGGACCGCGCCATCGCGGACGAGGCGTTCGCGGGCGACGTCGTCGGAATCCCCAACCACGGGACCCTGCGCATCGGCGACACCCTGACGGAGGGCGAGGAGATCGTGTTCCGCGGCGTGCCGAGTTTCGCCCCCGAGATCCTGCGGCGGATCAAGCTCACGGACGCGATGAAGGCCAAGAAGCTGCGCGAGGCCCTGCAGCAGATGGGCGAGGAGGGCGTGGTGCAGGTGTTCCGGCCCCATGATGGGTCCCAGGCCATCGTTGGCGTGGTCGGCGCCCTGCAGCTCGACGTGCTGAAGGAACGGCTCCAGGCCGAGTACGGCCTGCCCATCGACTACGAGCCGACCCGGTTCTCCATCTGCCGCTGGATCGAGGCCGACAAGGAGACCGATCTGGACAACTTCATCGGCAGCCACGGCTCGGCCCTGGCGAGCGACCTCGACGGCGCGCCGGTGTTCATGGCCACCACGGCGTTCTCCCTGCGCTACGAGGAGGAGCGGGCGCCCGCATTGCGGTTCTCCGACATCAAGGATTACCAGAAGCGCGCGGTGGCCTGAGCCGGTTTCGGGTTCGCGGGCTTCGGGCGCAGGCTCACGCGGCCCCGCCCAGCTTGATGCCGGAGCGGCGGAAGAATTCGAGCAGCAGGTGGTTGAGTTCGCTGCGGGTCACGTCGCTCTGCGACACGTCGTGGACGAAGACGCGCGCCTCGACTTCGAGATTTTCGCCGAGCTTCGTCAGGAGCAGCACCGGCGCGGGGTCGGCCGCGACGTTGGGATGACGGGCGGCGACGGCGACGAGGATGTCGCGTGCCAGCGCGAGATCCGTGTCCTGGGCCAGCACCACCGGCAGGCGCAGGCGCTGGGACACGTCCGTCAGGGTCTTGTTGCGGACGATGGACGTGATGATGTCGGTGTTCGGCACGATGAGGTCCGTGCGATCGCCCGTGGCGAGGAGCGTCGAGCGGACGCTGATCTTCTTGACGCGCCCCTCCTCGCCCTTGACCGTCACGAGGTCGCCGACCCGGATCGGGCGTTCGGCCAGGACGATCAGCCCCGAGACGAAATTCGAGACGATGCTCTGCAGGCCGAACCCGACGCCGACGGAGAGCGCGCCGGCGATCACCGTCAGGCTCTGCGGATTCACCCCGAGCTGACCCAGCGCCAGGAGGAGGGTGAGCACGAGGCCGCCATAGCCCACCACCGTGATCACGGAGTAGCGGGCGCCGGCGTCGAGGCGCGTCTGCGGCAGGACCCTGCGGTCGAGCCAACCCGTCGCGGCCCGCGTCAGGGCCACGCCGACGATGGCGGTCAGGGCGGCGAACCCCGCAGCGCCGACGAGGGTGCGGACATCGCCCGGATGGGTGCCGAGGAACGCGTCCCGGAACGGGTTGAGTTCGCCGTAGGCGAGGTTCCAGGGGCCGATGACGACGAAGATCATCGCGGTCACCACGAGGACGTTCAGCACGCCCGAGACCACGGCCGAGCCGAGGGCCAGGGTGTCGGGCGGCACCGCCAGGGCCCGGCTCAGGCGCAGCAGCCGCGGGCTGGTCTCGATGTCGGCCCGGGTCACGAACAGGGCGTCGACGCAGATCAGCACCACCCAGCCCAGGGCGAGGAGCAGGCCCGTGACGATCAGGCGGCCGATGAGGAAGCCGCCGAGGGCCGTGTAGCCGGCGAGCATCGCCGCGAACGAAACCGCGACCACGGCCCAGACGACGGGCGTCAGGATCGTGAGGGAGGCGGCCGACCGCGCCGCCGGCATCGCGTCCGACTCGGCCGGGGCCTCGTCCCGGCTCAGGCGCAGGAGGGCCAGCCCCAGGAGCGCGCAGCACAGGGCGATCATCGCCATGGTGGCGGCCTGACTGATCACGATTCGGAAATGCGCCGCGACGGCGAACTCGGCGAACACCAGATCGGCGGCGTAGACCAGGATCAGGGCGTGGCCCGTACGCGCGACGATCAGGGCCGTCCCGTCGCTGACGGCGAGGAGCCGGTGGGCCGGATCGCGCGGCGCCACCATGGCCCGGAGGATGCCCGCCCCGAGGAGGGCGCCCGCGACGGCGGCGAGCACGCGGAAGATGATCGCGTCGAGGCTGCCGGGCGTGAAATCGATGTCGTCGTTCAGGACGAGGAGCAGCACGACCGCGAGGGGGAACGAGCAGACGGTAAGCGTCATGTCGAGGAGGGCGTGCACGGCGGCGCGTCGCCGGGGGCTGATGCTCGTCCGCGCGGCGAAACGCTGCCAGCGGTCCAGGGCGTACCGGCGCGCCTTCCGGATCGCCGCGTAGAGCAGCAGCAGGCCCGTCAGGACCACCGCGGCGCCGATGGCGATCTCGGCGGCGTCGTCACCCTCCTGGCCGGCCGCCATGGCGGTGCCGAGATCGGACAGCTTGCCGGCGACCTGCGGCAGCGCCCGGTCGACGAGTTCGCTCCAGAATCCGAAGGAGAGCGGGCTTGCGCCGCGGGCGAACAGGCGCGCGGCGAAGAGCCTGCGCCGCGCCTCGGTGATGCGATTGCCGAGGCCGTCGAGGTCGGCCGCGAGGGCCTTGTCCGCCTGGACCCGCTCCTCGGCGGACCGGAGGGCGTCGTCGGCCGCCCGGATGGCGGCGTCGCGCTCTGGTGGCGGTTCGATTCGGCCGGCGTCGAGCCGTGCCGTCCGCGCCCGTTCCAGGGCCGCCGCGTCCCGGGCCTGCACCTCGCGGCTCTCCGCCGCCAGGGCCTCGGCCCGGTCGCGGAGCGCGGAGAGCCCGGCGAAGTCGGCCTGCCGGAGGGGGAGTTCGGCGGCGATCTCGGAAAGGGACCGGCGCAGATCCGGGCGCGGGCCGTCCTGCGCCGCCGCGCCGCCGCCGACCACGCCGAAGAGGAGCGCGAGGATGAGGGACACCCGCTGGGCGAGCCGCCCGGCCGGGCCGGTGGGAGGGGCGATCATCGGGGACGGGCCGGCGCGTCGGAGCGGGTCCGCTCAGAACTTGCCCAGCATGGGGAAATCCACGCTGAGGGCGGACTCGGCGGCCAGCGGCGCCTCGCGCTTGCGCGGTTTGCGGTTGATGACCTGCTTCAGCTTCGACTTCAGCACCGACATGTCGAACGGCTTGAGGATGAAGGCGTCGGCGCCGGCCTGGTGGGCGAGGTTGATGTCTTCGAAGTCGAACGAGGCTTCGGTGAGGATGAAGGGCGTGTTCATCAGGGCGTCGTCGGCGCGGATCTCGCGCAGGAAGGCGAGGCCGTCCATGGGCTCCATGTCGAGGTCGGAGATCACCAGGGCGTATTTCCGCGTCCGCAGGCGCTCCAGGGCCGTCGGCGCATCGTTGACGCCGTCGACATCGGGAAACCCCAGCCGGTTCATGAGCAGGATGACGAGCTTCAGGAGCTTCTCCTGGTCGTCGACGATGAGGATCGGGGGCGTCTCGCTCATGGGTTTCGCGTCTCAAGGCCGGGGGCGGCGACGGGGCGTCCGGATGGGGTTCAGACGAACAGGTGGTCGATGCCCTGCTTCGACATGGATTCGCTCTGCAACTGCATGGCCAGGGCGTGGATGCCCGTGGCCTTCGGGGTGCCGCGCTGGAACATCGGCATGAGGTTGGCCTTCACGAACACGGCGTCGTTGGCCGGTCCGCGCACGCCCGTGGAGAACGAGTTCACGAATTCCCGCTTCACGATCTCGCGCCACTCGACGATCTGCACGTCGCGGTGGCGCGTGTCGTTGCCGATGCGGTTGAAGGTGTCGTTCACCGAGGCGCGTTCGCCCTCGATGATCTGCGCGGCGAAGTTCTGCTCCACGATGAGGAAGCTGGTGATGACGGAGAACTCGTTCTTCTTCTGGGCCTGACGGGTGATCTCGCCGAGCTGCCGGGCGCGCGTCGGCGCATCGGCGGCGAGGTTCAGCCGGGAGAAGTAGATGAGATGGACGAGACTCGTCCGTTTGGCGCGCATGATCGTGGCCCGTGATGGTCGCGTCCCGAGCCTAGACGCGCCGGCCATAACGGAGCGTAAAGACGCGCCACCCCGGATTCCTACAGGCTGCGCGACAGCACCAGGGGCTGGCTGCCGCCGTGGCCGGCGCGGGCATAGGGGGAGGGGGCGTGCGACGGGCGGCCGTAGATCGTCGGCGCGCGGGCGCGGCCCACCTCCTCGGCCAGGGACTTCACCAGACCCTCCGAAACGGAGCGGGCGGTGGCCAGCACCATCTGGTTGGCCTCCACGGCCTTGGTGAAGCGCCGGTGCGCCGCCTTCAGGGCCTCGATCCCCTCCGGCGCGAAGCGCGTCAGCGCGATGGCGTTGGCCTTGATGGTCTCCAACCCCTGCAGATAGGCCGCCGACAGGCCGGTCTTCCGCTCGGTTTCGGCCAGCCCCTCGTGCAGGCGCCCGACGCGGATGTGGTCGCTCTCGCGGGCCAGCACCGCCTCCAGGGCGTCGAGGGTCTCCATGACGCGGGCCACCAGGGCCCCGGCTCCGGCGCGGTCGACGATGCGCAGGGGGCCCTCAGTTGACGGAGCCATTCGCGCCCTCCTGCATCTTCATCATCTCGCGAAACACCTGATCGCCGATGCCGACGCCGCCGCTCTTCACGATCTGGCCGGCATATTCCTTGGTGAGCATCGAGCGGTAGACGCCGCCGCCCGTGCCGTTGTCGCCGAGGGGGCCCTCGGTGCCGTCGGACTGGGTCAG
The DNA here is from genome assembly GCF_001424745.1 of Methylobacterium sp. Leaf469. Taxonomy (NCBI): domain Bacteria; kingdom Pseudomonadati; phylum Pseudomonadota; class Alphaproteobacteria; order Hyphomicrobiales; family Methylobacteriaceae; genus Methylobacterium; species Methylobacterium sp. Leaf469. Next base: position 43,770 of record NZ_LMRE01000013.1, on the reverse strand, counting down.
CCGGTCGAGGCTCTGCTCGAGGAACATGGTCTCGAACTCCGAGGCGGCCTTCCGGGCCTTCGCCTCGGCGGCGCTCTTGGTCGTCGCCGCCGCGCCGGTCGCCGGAGCGTTGGCCGCCGCGGCGGTCTTGGAAGCGCCCGCGGCGGCCCTGGTGGCGCCCGTGACGGTCTTGGCGATGTCGCCGACGATGGCTTTTCCGACGCCGATGGCGGCGGTGGCGGCAAGGGGAGCGAACAGCATGGTCAACGCCTCGTGCTGGGGGAGGGGGAAGAGCGCATCACATCACCTCTATGTCGGCCTGCAGGGCCCCGGCGGCCTTGATCGCCTGGAGGATCGAGATGAGGTCGCGGGGGCCGACGCCGAGCGCGTTGAGCCCGTCGACGAGCTCGCGCAGGGTCACGCCTTCCTTGACCAGGGCGAGCTTGTTGCCCTCCCCGGTATCGACCTTCACGCCCGTGCGCGGCACCACCGTGGTCTGGCCATTGGACAGGGGGGCGGGCTGGCTCACCTGCGGCTGCTCGGTGATGGTCACCGTGAGGTTGCCCTGTGCGATGGCGACGGTGGAGACCCGGACGTCGCGGCCCATGACGATGATGCCCGAGCGCTCGTCGACGATGACCCGCGCCGTCTGGTCGGGCTCGACCTTGAGCTGCTCGATCTCGGTGACGAGGCGGATCATGTTGCCGTTGTACTTCGGCGGGATCTGCAGGGTGACGGTGGCGGGGTCCGTGGGCTCGGCGGTGTCGGCGCCCATGAAGTCGTTGATGGCGGCCGCGATCCGCTTCGAGGTGGTGAAGTCGGGGTTTCGCAGGGACAGGCGCAGGGAGCGCATGTCGTTCATCTTGAACGCCATCTCGCGCTCGATCATCGCCCCGTTGGGCACCCGGCCGTTGGTGGGGACGCCCCGGGTGATCTTGGCGGCGTCGCCCTCGGCCGAGAAGCCCGCGATGGCCACCGACCCCTGGGCCAGGGCGTAGACCTCGCCGTCGGCGCCGAGGAGCGGCGTCACCAGCAGGGTTCCGCCCTGGAGCGACTTCGCATCGCCCAGCGACGACACCGTGATGTCGATGCGGTTGCCCTGCGTGGCGAAGGGCGGAAGGCTCGCCGTCACCATCACGGCCGCGAGATTCTGGGTCCGCATGGTGGCGCCGCGGGTGTTGACGCCGAGGCGCTCCAGCATCGATTGCAGGGATTGCCGGGTGAACGGGATGTTGTTCAGGGTGTCGCCGGTCCCGTTGAGGCCGACCACGATTCCGTAACCCACGAGTTGGTTCTGGCGCACGCCCTCGATGCTCGCCATGTCCTTCACCCGCGACAGGGCGAAGGCCCGGTCCGGGGCCGCCGTCAGCCCGGCGCAGGCCAGCGCCAGGAGGCAGCGGGCGATGGAGCGCCAGGCGAAGCGGAACGTCGAGCGGGGCATCTGAATGCGCATGGTGCGTTTCGATGGAGGGCGCGGTCTTGGGAGCCAATCTGCCAGGAGCGTGCCAAACCGACCGTTCCGGCAAACCCCTGTTTTTGAACGAATTTTTCTGAGGAGGTCCGGCGCCGGGACGGACGCGGCCACCGTCCTTCGTGCCGACCCGGCAGGATCTGCCGGGGGCTTTACCCGCGGTTAACCAATCCGGCCGGATTCTGCCGCCTCGTACCGATCCCGGGGCCGCGCGAGCGGGGGCCCGAATCGGCCGTCCCCCGGCGCCGCGCGGCTAGGGAGCGGATGGAACCGGCCGCGCGGATACGGAACGGTCGTCCCCCATGCGCATCGACCCCCGATTCGCCGCCGCCGCCGCGGGGGGCGCCACCGCACCGCGCCGGACCGAGGCGGGCCCGGCCTTCGCCCTCGGGCAGGCGCCGGCGACAGCGACCAGCGCCGCGGCGACGCCAGCTTCGTCCCTCGCCGGCCTCGATGCGATCCTCACCCTCCAGACCAATTCCGATACGCCGGAGGAGCGCCGCCGCCGCGCGACCCGGCGCGGCCACGACCTCCTCGACGGCCTCGACCGCCTGAAGGCCTCCCTCATCATGGGCCGGGTCTCGACCCGCGATCTCCAGGCCATCGCGGGTCGCCTCGCCCAGCGCTCGGGCGAGAGCGGCGACCCCCGCCTCGACGGCCTCATCGCCGACATCGAATTGCGGGCGGCGGTGGAACTGGCCAAGCTTCAGGCCCGCGAAGCGGCCTGATCCGGTCCTGAACGCGCCCCGACATTGACGCCCCCGCCACGATCCCCGACAAGCCGAGCCGTTCCCGGCCCCGGACACGCGGACGGGTCGCGATCCGTCGCACCCGTGACCCGGCGCGCATGCTGTTCAACTCGACGATCTTCCTGCTCGGCTTCCTGCCCGTCGCCCTCGCGCTCCACGGCCTCGTGCTGCGGTGGCGCCCGTTCCTGCGGCCCGACTGCCTGCTCCTGCTCTCGTTCGTGTTCTACGGCTGGTGGGACCCGCGCTTCGTGCCGCTCATCGCCGTGTCCATCGGAGCCAACTGGCTGGTGGCCCGGGCGTATCTCCGCGGCCGCCCGCGCGGGCTGATCCCGATCGCCATCGCGGCGAACCTCGTGGCGCTGGCGGTGTTCAAGTACCTCGATTTTCTCGCCGGACTCGTCGCCTGGGTGCCGGGCCTCGCGCTTCCCCCCGTCGGCCTCGCCCTGCCCCTCGGCATCTCGTTCTTCACCTTCCACCACTGCATGTATCTCGCCGACCTCCGGGCCGGCCGAGCGCCCGCCTACGGCCTTCGCGACTACGCCCTCTACATCGCGTTCTTCCCGCAGGTGCTGGCCGGGCCCCTCGTGCGCTGGCGCGAGGTGATGCCTCAGTTCGCCGAGCGTGGACCGGTGGCGCCGGAGCGCTTCGGACAGGGGGTGATGCTGCTCTGCATCGGCCTCGCCAAGAAGGTCTATTTCGGCGACCCCCTGGCCCAGGTCGTCAATCCGGTCTTCGAACTGGCGGCGGGCGGCGCCGGCGTGACGGTGGCGCAGGCGTGGCAGGCGACCCTCGGCTTCACCTTCCAGATCTACTTCGACTTCTCGGGCTACACCGACATGGCGCTCGGCCTCGGCCTGATGTTCGGCGTGATCCTGCCTCAGAATTTCGACGCGCCCTACCGGGCGACGTCCCTGCAGGATTTCTGGCGGCGGTGGCACATGACCCTGTCGCGCTTCCTGCGCGACTACCTCTACGTTCCGCTCGGCGGAAACCGGCACGGCCTCGCCCGCCAGATTCTCGCGCTCCTCGCCACCATGACCCTGGGCGGCCTCTGGCACGGCGCCGGCCTCACCTTCGTGGCCTGGGGCCTCGCGCACGGGATCGGCCTCGCCCTTGGCCTGCTGTGGCGGCGTGGCGGCCTGCCCATGCCGGTGCCGCTCGGCCGGCTCCTCACCTTCGGCTTCGTCGCGGCGACCTGGGTCCTGTTCCGCGCGCCCGATTTCCCGAGCGCCGTGCGCATCTTCGACGGCCTCGTCGGGCACGCGCCCCTCGGCACCGGCCTGCCGTGGCGCACCCTGGCGCCGGCCGCCGCCATCGCCTGCCTCGGCCCCACGGCCTGGAGCGTCGTCCAGCGCACGCCGCCGACCCGGTTCGCGGCGCTCGGCTTCGGCCTGCTGTTCGTCGCCCTGCTCCTGCGGATCGGCGAGGACGCGAACTACGCCTTCATCTACTTCCAGTTCTGAGCACTTCGGGACCGGCGCCGGTCGGCCGTTCTGCGGGGAATTTCGCAGGGTGGCGCCCGCGAAACGCGGGTATCCCGGTCGGTCGGGCAGCGGGCCCGGGTGCATCGGCACGCCATACATCCGTTGCGTGTTTGCCGCAGGGCGCGGATGCCTGTTACGAACCGGCCCGCCTGTGGTATCGGCGCGTTGTCGTGGACCGATCCCTGCATTATAGCGACGCAAAATATCGCCGCAAACTGGCCGCGACAGACTTGCGAGGGGCGCGAATGGCGAAGATCACACTCGAGGACGGCTACGTACCCAGTGAGAGCGAGCCGTTCATGAACGATCGGCAGCGTGAATATTTCCGGCGTAAGCTTCTCGGCTGGAAATCCGACATCATGCGCGAGGCCCAGGACACCCTCGTCGCCCTCCAGAGCGAGAACGAGAACCATCCAGACCTCGCCGACCGGGCCTCGTCGGAGACCGACCGGGCCATCGAGCTGCGGGCCCGGGACCGCCAGCGCAAGCTCACGGGCAAGATCGACGCCGCCCTTGCTCGCATCGAGGACCGCTCCTACGGCTATTGCGAGGAGACCGGCGAACCGATCTCCCTGAAGCGCCTCGACGCCCGCCCCATCGCCACCCTGTCCCTGGAAGCCCAGGAGCGCCACGAGCGGCGCGAGCGGGTCTACCGAGACGATTGAGGTCGCCGGGCACAAGATCGGGACGAAGGCCGCGGCCGAACCCGATCCGGTTCGGGCCGGCGCCGTTCGGCGCCAATTCGGATGAGCGGCGGTGGCCTCGGCGTCGAAGACTGGCGTCGACTTGGTCGGATGCCGGGCGTCGTTCGCGGAACCTTGGGACCGTGGTTCGGCTTCCCCACGATAACACTATCGTCAGGGAGCCAACGCCGTGAACAATGAAGTTCTCATTCTCGTCCTCGCCCTCGCGACCCTCGGCATCGTCATCGGTGTCGCCCTGTGGCAGCGCGCCCGCGTCGCCGCCAAGAAGAACGACCCGGAACGCTCCGCCTTCACGAAGACCCACGGCGAGGCGCCGCGCCCGAACCGGCCCGGCACGGAGCACTAGATTTCCCCGGGGACGATCGTCCCCGGGCGAGGGCTCGCGGTGCCGTCCGGGACCGCGTCAGAACGGCAGCAGCACGTCGACGATCTGCTGGCCGTAGCGCGGCTGCTGCACGTCGGTGATCTGGCCGCGGCCGCCATAGGCGATGCGCGCCTGGGCGATCTTGGTCGACTCGATGGTGTTGTCGGATTCGATGTCTTCCGGGCGGACCACGCCGGCGATGATGAGTTCGCGCACTTCGAAGTTGATGCGGATCTCCTGCTTGCCCTCCACCACGAGATTGCCGTTCGGCAGGATCTGCGTGACGATGGCGGCGATGCTGGTGGTGACGGTCTCGTTGCGCTGAACCGAGCCGGTGCCGTCGCTCGACGTGGTCGAGGTCGCGTCGAGGAGCTTGTCGGCGGCGATGCCGGCGGCCGCCACGGCGGGGTTCTTCTCAAGGCCGAAGGCGTTGGGCAGGCCGAACCCCTCCGCGTTGGAGCGCGAGCGCTTGGTCTCGTTGTTCAGGTTGGCCCGGTCGGTGACGTTGACCTTCACGGTCACGAGGTCGCCGATGCGGGCGGCGCGCTGATCCTTGAAGAACGCCCGCGATCCCGTGCGCCACAGGGAGTTCGGCGCGTAGGAGACCGGCTGGACCTCCGGCATCGGCAACCGCACGGGCTTGTAGCCGGCCTGCGCCGTCGGGTCCTCGATGGCCGACAGGGCCGGGGTGGCGCCGATCTGCGACAGCCGATCGGCGGTGTTGCAGGCGGTCAGACCCGTGCACAGGAGCGCGACGGCGAGGGCGGGGCGAACGCGGTGGGTCATCGGGACCGTGCCTGAGGCGATTCGAAGGGGGAGGATCAACGGGTGCCGTCGAGGGCGGCGTTGGCTTGGCGCTGGATCGGCGCCGGCGCCGGGCCGACGGAAACGCGCCCCGGCCCGATCACGGTGGCGGGCAGCACCTTCTTGGAGACCGGGTTGGTCACGGTGATCGCGGCACCGAGGCGGCCGCTCTCGTTGGCCTGGCCCCGGAGGGACAGGGCGAGGCCAGGCGCGTCGAACACGATGGTGACGGCTTCGCCGCGTGCGACGAGGTCGGGCGGCGCGACATCGCCGCCGCGCAGGATCGCGCCCGCGCTCAAGCCCCGCTGCGCCACCTGTCCGGGCAGGTCCGCCGCGCCCGTCCGGGCATCCGTCGGCACCGCCTCCTTCGGCCGCCGCTCGACGGTGAAGTCTGCCGGCGTGACGGCCTCGCCCCGGTTGAGCTGGCGCCCGATGACCACCACCTCGCGAATCTCCATGACGAGGCCGGTGACCCGGAGCGAAGCCTGGCGGTCGCCGAGCGTCACCAGGGCGGCGAGGCGCCGGGACCGCGGATCGTAGGTGAGATCGACGGCCGAGGCCTGTCCGTCGAGGTCGACGGGGGCGAGCAGCACCGGCGCGTCGCCATCGAGACGGATCGCCACGGTGCGGCCGTCGAGGCCGTAGGCGGTCTCGAGGGACCGCTTCAGGGCGGCCTCGATCTCCGGTTGGGCGACGCGCCGGGCGGCGCGCTGGACCGCGACCTGGACGCGCCCGCCCGTCTCGATCTCGCCGAGCCCGAGGGCCGCGACGGCCTCGGCGATGCGCCGGGCCTGGATGGTGCCGTGCCCCCCGAGGGATGGCGCACGGAACAGCGGGCGCACCGAAAGATCGGCGCTCGCCCCCTCCACGAGATCGCCCAGCGTCAGCACGTCGCCGCGCGCCGTGACGTCGCCGCGCAGGCGAAGGCGCTGCGCCGGGCCCTCCGCCAGAACCGGGAGGGTGAGCAGTCCGAATGCCAGGAGCGCGAACAGGGCGCGGGCCACCATCGCCGGATTGACCGGCGAGACGCGGGGCCGAAGGGTCGGGGAAACGTATCTCAGGGCGTACATCTTGATGGCGCTCCCGATCAGCCGCGGAACATCTGCGAGGTGGTGGACATCATCTGGTCGGCGGCGGTCACGACCTTGGAGTTCATCTCGTAGGCCCGCTGCGCCGCGATCAGGGACGAGATCTCCGTCACCGCGTTGACGTTGGCTTCCTCGAGGTAGCTCTGCTGGAGATTGCCGAAGCCTTCCGCGCCCGGCGCAGCCGCGATGGCCGGGCCCGACGCCGCGGTCTCGATGAACAGGTTGTCGCCGATGGATTCGAGGCCGACCTTGTTGACGAACCGCGCCAGCTGAAACTGCCCGAGCGCCTGCGGCGCCGTCTGGCCCGGCACCGTCGCCTGCACCGCCCCCTGGGCGCTGATGGTCACGGAGGTGGCGTTGTTCGGCACCGTGATGCCGGGATCGACGAGATAGCCGTCGCGGGTGACGAGCTGGCCCTGCGCCGAGAGGTCGAACGAGCCGTCGCGGGTGTAGGCGGTGCGCCCGTCCGGCATGGTGACGCGGAACATGCCCTCGCCCCGGATGGCGACGTCGTAGTCCTTCTGCGTCGAGGTCAGGGTGCCCTGCGACATCACCCGGGCCGTCGAGGTGGTCTTCACGCCCGAGCCGATGGCGAGGCCCGCCGGCAGTTGGGTGTTCTGGTCCGACGTCGAGGAACCGGCCCGGCGCAGGTTCTGGTACAGCAGATCCTGGAAATGCGGCTGCTGACGCTTGTAGCCGGTGGTCCGAAGGTTGGCGATATTGTTGGAGATGACCTGGACGTTGAGTTCCTGGGCCGCCATGCCGGTGGCGGCAGCGTAGAGCGCGCGCATGTGTGCTGATCCTCAGGCGACTTCGGCGAGGCGGCGGATCGCCGTGCCGCGCAGTTCATCGAGGCGCGAGATCACGCCCGACACCATGGAGTAGGTCCGGTTGACGTCCATCAGCCGCGTCATCTCGATGACCGGCTTGACGTTGGAGCGCTCCAGGGCCCCCGACTCGACGCGGCCGGCGAGCCCTGCGGCCGTCGGCGCGGCCGTGGAGGCGTAGAGGTTCGCGCCTTCGTTGGTCAGCGCCTGCGGGTTCGCGAACGTCACGAGGCGCACCCGCCCGCGGATGCCGAGGTTGGTCGAGACCGTTCCGTCGGGGCCGATGGCGAGGCCGGTTTCCTGGGGGCCGATCTGGATCGGCCCGCCATCGCCCTGCACGGGATAGCCGTCGCTGGTCACGAGGTTGCCCTGGGGGTCGGTCTCGAAGGCGCCGTTGCGGGTGAAGCGGTCGCCGGCCGGCGTCCGCACGACGAGGAAGGCTTCGCCCCGGACGGCGACGTGGAGGGGGTTTCCGGTCTGCTCGATGGGGCCCTGACCGAGATCGAGGGCCGTGCCCTGGTCGATGACGTAGGACACGCGCCGATCCGGCTTCGGGAACGAGTCCGCGCTCGCCACCGGCATCAAGTATTCCTGGAACCGCGAGTTGCGGGCCTTGAAGCCGTTGGTCGAGACGTTGGCCATGTTGTTGGCGATCACCTCCAGCTCGCGCTGAAGCGCGACCTGGCTCGAGACCCCCACGAACATTGCGTTCTGCATGACACGATCCAACTGCGACGAGCGGTATTGATCGAACCAGTCCGCACGCGGCGTGCCAGCCGGCGCTACCATTTTTTGCCGAACGAAAACAAAGAGTTGTCCGATATGCCCGACCGGGCCGGTCGAGCCGTCCCCCGTCCTCGCGGCAAGTCCGACCCGGCAGCTTTTGCCGCCTTAACGACCCGTTAACCCTGCGGGCCGATATCTCGACACCAGGAGTTTCACGTTGACGCGGGACTCGAGGACGGCGGCGTTCCAGTCAGGGCAGGATCGATGGCGAAGAAGCCGACAAAGGCCGCCGTGGACGGTGAGGAGGGCGCGCCTCCGGCCGGTTCGAAGAAGAAGCTCATCATCATCGGCGCGGTGGCGCTGCTCGCCCTCGGCGGCGGCGGCGTCTTCGTCATGAAGAAGAAGGCCGGCGACGCGCACGCGGCGACCGCGGTAGAGGTCAAGGCCCCGATCGTCTTCCTCGACGTGCGGGAGATGATGGTCAACCTGTCGAGCGAGGCCGGTCAGGACAAGGCGCGCTTTGCCAAGATCAAGATCTCCATCGAGCTCAAGGACGCCAAGGTCGAGCAGGAAGTGAAGCCGCTGATGCCGCGCATCGAGGACGCCTTCCAGGTCTACATGCGCGAGTTGCGCGCGAGCGACCTCGCCGGTTCGGCCGGCCTGTACCGCCTGCGCGAGGAATTGCTGCGGCGGGTCAACGTGGCGATCCATCCGGCACGGGCCGAGGCGGTGCTCTTCAAGGACGTGATCGTCCAGTAGTTTCGGCCTCCTTCCACCACCGCATTCGGGACTCCCATGGCCGACGCCGACGAGGACGACTGGGCCGCAGCCCTCATTGCCCAAAACGAGGCCGGGGGCGATACGTCCCTGGCCGACGAGTGGGGCGCGGCGCTGGCCGAGCAGGGCACCACGACGCATGCGAGCGACGTCGCCGCCGAATGGGCGACGATGATCGAGGACGGGGAGACCGACAATCTTCCCGAACTCGCCGGCAACGACCGCATCCTGAACCAAGATGAGATCGACGGCGTCCTAGGGTTCTCCCTGCGCGAGCTGTCGGCCTCGGGCGCCGGCGGCGTGCGTGCCATCGTGGATTCGGGCGTCGTCCAGTACGAACGCCTGCCGATGCTGGAGATCGTCTTCGACCGGATGATCCGGTTGCTGTCGACGAGCCTGCGCAATTTCTTCCAAGACAACGTCGAGGTGACCCTCGACAACATCACCTCGGTGCGCTTCGGCGATTACCTCAACGCCATCCCCCTCCCGACGCTCCTGGGCGTGTTCCGGGCCGACGCGTGGGAGAATTCCGGCCTCGTCACCGTCGAATCGAACCTCGCCTACTCGACGATGGACCTGCTGCTGGGCGGCAAGCGCGGCGGCACCTCGACGCGCCTCGACGGCAGGCCCTTCACCACCATCGAGATGCAGCTCGTCCGCCGCCTCGTGGAGATCATCCTCAGCGACCTCGAACTCTCGTTCCAGCCGCTCTCCCCCGTGCGCTTCGCCATCGACCGGATCGAGACCAACCCGCGCTTCGCCACCATCACCCGCCCGGCCAACGCCGCGATCCTGATCAGCCTCAAGCTCGACATGGACGGGCGCGGCGGCCTGCTTCAGATCCTGTTCCCCTACGCCACCATCGAGCCGATCCGTGAACTGCTCATGCAGAGCTTCATGGGCGAGAAGCTCGGCCGCGACCACGTCTGGGAAAGCCATCTCGCCACGGAGATCTGGCAGGCGGACGCGACCATGGAGGCGGTGCTGCACGAAACGATGCTGCCCCTGAAGAAGGTGCTGTCCCTCAAGGTCGGCGACACCCTGATGTTCGACACCAAGCCCTCCGACCTCATCTCCGTGCGCTGCGGGGACTGGGCCCTGACGCAGGGCCGCATCGGCAGGGTCGACGACAGTATCGCCGTGCAGTTGACCCGGCCGCTGCGCCGGTCACGCACCACGTTCCAGGCCTTCGAAGCCTCCATGAACAACCGCAACGACGGGTGAGCCCACCATGAGTCTCCTCGTCACCCTGACGGCCGACGTTCTCGTGGCCATCCTGCTCGTCGCGACCATCGTGTCCTGTATCCGCCTCAGCCGACGCATCGCGCGCATGAAGGCCGACGAAGCCGGCATGCGGCAGACCATCGGCGAACTGATGGTCGCCAGCACCACCGCCGAGCGTGCCGTCGCGGGCTTGCGGGCGACCCTCGACGAATGCGATCGGACCCTGGCCGACCGCCTCGCCACCGCCGAGCGTTACGCCGCCGACCTGTCGACCCACGTCGCCGCCGGCGAAGCGGTCATCGGCCGGATCTCGGCCATCGTCGCCCAAGCCGGGGGAGGGCAAACCGGCGCGGGTCGAACCCAGGCGAGCACCCTCAGGGCACCGCCCATGGCCGACACGGCCGTCCGGCCCCATCCGCAGATCGTCCCGCCGCAGACCCGTACGCCCGCGGAAGTTCCGGCGAGCCCCAACGGTGAACGCCTCGGCGCCGCCGCCGCCGCCGCCCTCGCCATGTCGGAGCGGGCCCTCGGCCGCCTGCGGAGCAAGGCCGCATGACGACGCCGGTGCCGACCCGGATTCCCAGCCAAGCCAAGAAGCCCGGTCCGGCCAAGCAGCCTGGATCGTCCAAGAAGCCCGGTTCGGCGGGGAAGCCGAGCCTGCGGCTTCGCTTTCCGCAGCCGCGCCCGATCAAGCTTCGGCTCGTCGATGCCGTCACCCTCGCGGCCGTCGGCCTTCTGGTGCTGAAGCTCGCCGCGCTGACGGTCGAGGATGCGAAGCCGGTGCCGGGTGCGCCCCTGCCGGACTTCGCCCGTGTTCTCTCCAAGGCACGCACGGGGTACGAGCCGTCGGATCCGGCCACCACCGGCTCCGTAACGCCCAAGGAACCGGAGAAGCCGGCCGCCGAGCCCACGAAGGCACCGACCCGGCCCCCACCGCCTCCGGAAGCGATGCCGGAATCCGAGCGCGCGATCCTCGAACGCCTGTCGACGCGCCGTGAGACGCTCAAGCAGCGCAGCGATGCCCTCGATCTGCGCGAGCAGCTGATCGGTACGGCCGAGCGTAAGCTCGAAACCGGCATCGATGCCCTGAAACAGGGTGAAGGCAGCGCGGAGGGCGGCGCGACCCAGCGGGCGGAGGCGGAGAAGGCGGCGCTGAAGAACATCGTCACCATGTACGAGACGATGAAGCCCAAGGACGCCGCCCGGGTGTTCGACCGTCTCACCCTGGAGGTGCTGGTCCCCATCGTGCTGGCGATGAACCCGCGCAAGATGGCGGAGGTTCTCGCCCTGATGCAGTCGGAGCCGGCGGAGAAACTCACCGTCGCCCTCGCCAACCGCGCCCGCGGCATGGCGCCGGCACAGGCCCCGGTGGTCGCCGGCCTCGGCCCGAACGAGCTGCAGGCCATCGAGCCTTCCGGCCGGGTGGAACCGAAGCGCTGACGCTTGGGTCTCAGACCATCCTTATGGTTGCGCGCGCCGGGCGTCGGGGTTAGGCGGCAGGCTCGGATGCCACCATACGGCACCGCCCGCCGTCGATCGGAGGGCGGGCTTTCGCGGGAGTGGCGTCGCACACGCTCGAGACGCATCCCTGGAGGCCCAGCTTGTCGCCGCTCTATCCGTTCCGCCCGCAGACCGCCGCGCTCTTCGGCCTGTCCCTGTCGCTCGCACTCCTACCGTTCCTGACCACGCAGACCTTCGCTCAGGACGAGGGCGAGCCGGAGGCGCCCGCCGTGACGGCGCCGAAAGCCAAGCCGAAACCGAAGCCCGCCCCGGCGGCCAAGCCCGCGCCTGCGGCCAAACCGGCTCCCGCCACGACGGCGCCCGCCGCGACGGCGTCCACGGCCGTCTGGCCTGCCGGCGCGAGTTCGGTCAGCGAGGTCTACGGCGACTGGACCGTCGTCTGCGCCCGGGAAGGCGCCGGGCCGTCGACCTGCACGCTGATGCAGGCCCAAGGGTCGAAGACGGATGGACGCCGCTCCTTCGCCATCGAACTGCGCTCGCCCGCCGAGGGCCGTGCCGCCGGACTGATTCTGATGCCGCTCGGGGTCAACATCGAGGGCGGCGTCCAGTTCAAGCTCGACGAGGCGGTTCTCGGACAGGGTGCGCCCTATCTGAGCTGCAGTCAGGAAGGCTGCATCGTCCCCGTCAGCTTCCCGACCCTCGCGACGGACACGATGAAAACGGCCAAGGCTCTGACGGTCACGGCCACGCGGCCGGACGCCAAGGAACCGGTGGTCATCACCGTGCCCCTCGGGGGCTTCGGTCCCGCCCTGGCCCGCGCCGCCGCGTTGGCGGGCTGACACCGATGCGGTGGTGATCCGGCGCGCGCCGGCACCGCCGACGAACCGACCGAGAGCCAAGCGCAACAAAAATCCGCGCCCGACGAGACCATCGGCTCGGTCACACTCACAAGGAAACGCCCATGAAGTCCGTTCTGACCGCCTGCGTGTTCGCCGCCCTGGCGACGGCGCCCGCCCTCGCCCAGACGACACCGGACGCCCCGCCACCCGATGCCGCCGCACCGGAGAACAGGCCTCCGGAAACGAAGGCCGAACGCCAGCGCAACAGCGCCGCCAAACTCTCCGGGCTCCTGTACTTCGTGCAGAATGCGTGTCCGGACCTGCAGCCCGACTACGCCCGCTTCAAGACCGTGGTCTCTAGCCTCGGGGTGACACTGGAAGACCTCTCGGCCGGCGACCTCCTGTTGCGGTCGCGCACCTACACCGAGGTCTACACCAAGGACACGCCCGCGAACTGCACCCGGGCCGAGGCCAATTTCGGTCCGGCCGGGACGACGATCCCCGGGCTCGTCGTCAAGCGGGCGGCACAGTAGCGCCGCGCCCGGCTTTTAAGCCCACGTTAGCCCTGGCCTGAGAGAGTACCAGGACGGTGTGGCGTATGGCGCCCGTCTCGCGGTGCGAGTCGGGTGCCCCTCGGGTTTGGCGAATTCTGCGATGGGTCTGGGTGCCGGTATCGCGACTCGACGGCGTCGGCCCCTGGCCGGCCTCGCCGCGGCGTCGATCCTCGCCGGTCTGGTCCTGTGCGGACCCGCCGATGCAGGGCGCCTGACATCGGCTGCCGGCACGCAGGCCGAGCGCTACGGCCGTATCGCCCTGAGCTTCGACACCGCCGTCACGGTCAAGGCCCGGATTTCGGGGGCGGTTCTCGTCATCACCTTCTCCGAGCGCAGTCCCGCCTTCGCGGAACGCCTCGCCGCGCAGATGCCGGACTACGTGTCCGTGGTCCGGCGGGATCCCGACGGGGCCGGCCTGCGGCTCGCCCTGCAACGGCCCTATCGCGTCAACGTGCAGAGCGCGGGCGAGACGACGTTCATCGATCTCCTGCCCCTCGACTGGGCCGGTCTGCCGCCCCCCCTGCCGCCCGAGATCGTGGCCGAGCTGTTCGCCCGGACCCAGGCCGCCGAGGCCGCCCTGCGCGCTGCCCGTCCGAAGCCGCCCGAGCCCGTCCGGCTGCCCCTGGAACTGGCCCTTCGCCCCAACCTCATGCGCCTCAGCCTGCGTCTGCCCGAATCCGCGACGGCGCGGTTCGAGCGCGACGGCGCGGCCACGCGCCTCGACCTGCCCGGCGCATGGCGGATCGACGACACCGCGACGCGCGGACGTCTGAAGCCCGCGGTGGCGGCCCTGTCCGTGGAGGGGGATACGGCGGGCGCCCGTCTGCTGGTGACTCCCGCGGACGGGTACGAGGTCACCCATACGCGCGACGCCGACGGCGTCACCCTCGATCTGATCCCCAAGGCCCGGGAGACGAAGCCGTCCGAGGCCCGCGCGGCGGACCCCACGGCCGACGTCAAGCCCGCGGCGGTTGAGCCCAACCCGTCCTCCGGCGCGCCCGCGACCGCTCCGGTGCAGCCGGTCGCAGGCGCGCCGGCAAAGCCGCCGGCCGCCGTGGCGCGAGCGGCCGTGATCCGTCCCGCCGGCCCCGGGTTGGTGTTCCCCTTCGAGCGGATGCCGGCCGCGGCCCTGTTCGAGCGGGCGGGCATCGCCACCCTCGTGTTCGAGACGCCGGCCCCCGTGAGCGTTCCATCGGGCGATCCGATTCTGACGCCCCTGGGGCCGCCCGTGCGAACGGGTGGTTTCGTCACCATGCGGTTCCCCGTCCCGCGCGAGCGTCTGCTCGACCTCGTTCCGGTCGGCCCCACCGAGGCTCCGACGGGCTGGGAGCTCGTGGCGGGCACGGATCTCGCGGCGAGCGAATCCCTGTCGGCGGTTCGGAATGCGGGGGCGAACGGGCGCCTCGGCGTCGGGGTGAAGCTGCCCAGCCCCGGCGGTGCCACCTGGCTCGACCTCGACGGAGAACGCATCGGCGTCGTCACCGGTCACGGTCCGAAGCCCGCCGGCATCGCGAAGCGTCAGGCCTTCGTCGATTTCGAGTTGCTGCCGAGCCGGCAGGGCATCGCCGTCCTGGCGCAGGCGGACGATCTGCTGGTCCGGCCGGACCTCGACGGTGTCTCCATCGGCCGGGATTCCGGCCTGGCCGTGTCGGGCGTCGCGCGGGCGACCGATGCACCGCTGGCGGCCGTCGCCGATCTCGCCGTCGATCGCGGCCCCTGGGAGGCCTCGCGCCGGGGTGACGTTCGGGAGCTCCTGCGCCACCAGCTCGAAGCGGTGACGGAGGCGTCCCGCGTCGCCCGCGGCCCCCTGCGCCTGACCCTGGCCAGGAGTTTCCTCGCGAACGGCCTCTCGATCGAGGCTTACGGCGTCCTCAAGGTCGCGGTGGCGGAGGATCCGGTGCTGGCCGGCCAGCGCGATGTCTCCCTTCTCATCGCCATCGCGGCCGCCCGCATGGGCCACACGGGCGAGGCACGGCGCATTCTGGAGAGCGACGGCCTGAAATCCGATCCGGAGGTGCGCCTGTGGCAGGGCTACCTCGATGCCCTCGCGGGCCAGTGGGCCAAGGCCGACGGGGCGTTCCGGGAGACCGCCGGCATCCTCGAACGGTACCCCGACGATCTGCAGATCCTCCTGCGCAGCGCGGCCGCCGAAGCGGCCATCGAGGCGGGCGACTGGGACTCGGCGAGCCGCCACATCACCCTGGCGGGGGCGCGCTTTCCGGAGCGGCCGCTGCGCGATCGGCTCGCACTCCTGCGCGCCCGCATCGACGAGGTCACGGGCCGCACCACCGTCGCCCTGGAGAGCTACCGCCGCCTCGCGGAAGCGGGGGACGGCCCCGTCGCGGCGGATGCCGCGTTGCGCGCCGCCATCCTGGGCCATGCCTCGGCCAAGCTGCCGCTCACCGAAGCCATCGACCGGATCGAGACCCTGTCGCTCACCTGGCACGGCGACGAGATCGAGACCCGGGCGATCGCGGCCCTCGCCAATCTCTACAAGGAGGCCGGGCGCTGGCGTCAGGCCTTCACGGCCGCGCGACGGGCCGACGCCCTGCGCGGCCAGTCGCCCATCGCCCGCACCCTGCACGATTCGGCCCTGACCCTCTTCGACGAGCTCTATCTGGGCGAGCGCGGCGCGAACCTGTCCGGCGTCGAGGCCCTGGCGCTGTACTTCGACTTCAAGGACTACGCCCCGATCGGTCGGCGGGGCGACGAGATCGTGCGCCGCCTCTCGGATCGCCTGGTGGAGCTCGACCTCCTCGACTCCGCCGGGGACCTGCTGCAGCATCAGGTGGACCACCGCCTCGCCGGGCCGGCCCGTGCCGAGGTGGCCGCGCGGCTCGCCACCATCCGGCTCATGGACGAGAAGCCGCTGGCCGCGCTCCAGGTCCTCGACGCGACCTATCTGCCCGAACTGCCGGAGGATCTGCGCCGGGCCCGCGCGCTCCTCCGGGCACGCGCCCTGTCCGACCTTTCGCGGACGGACCTCGCCCTGGAGACCATCGAGGGCGAGCCGGGGGCCGATGCGGCGCGCCTGCGGGCCGACATCCTGTGGACCGGACGGCGCTGGCGCGAGGCCGGCGAGGCGCACGAGACCCTGGTGAGCGAGGCTTGGCGCCAACGGGCCCCCCTGGACGACAAGGAGCGGACCGACGTCCTACGCGCCGCCATCGCGTACGGGCTGGCCGGCGAAACCCTGAGCCTGGAACGCCTGCGGGCGAAGTTCGCCGACCCGATGGCGGACAGCATCGACGCGCGCACCTTCGCCCTGCTGACCCAGCCCAATGCCGTGCGCACGGCGGGCTTCCGCGAGATCGCCCAGAAGGCCACGAGTGCCGAGACCCTGCGATCCTTCCTCACGGAATACCGCAAGCGCTATCCCGACGCCGCCGTGCCCGAGCGGGGCAAGCGCGAGGGCGAGGCCCGCGCCGATGCGCAGGGACCGGCAACCCCGCCCGGCTGATCGGGACCGCCGGGCTGACCGGCGCCGAGCCGCCAGGCAAGTCTTCTTCGTCGCGCGGCATTTTCAGGTGCCGTAGCTCTGCACCAGGGACCCGGCCACCAGGGTCCAGCCGTCGACGAGGACGAAGAAGATCAGCTTGAACGGCAGGGCCACCGTGGCGGGCGGCACCATCATCATGCCCACCGCCATGAGGATCGACGCCACCACGAGATCGATGATCAGGAACGGGATGAACAGGAGAAAGCCGATCTCGAAGGCCCGCCGGAGTTCCGAGATCATGAAGGCCGGGGTGACGATCTCGAGGCCGATGGCCTCAGGGCCGGACGGGACCGGCACCTTCGCCATGTCGAGGAACAGCTTGAGATCCTTCTCCCGGACGTTCTTCAGCATGAACGCCTTGAACGGCGCCGAGGCGCGCTCGAACGCGACGCTCTGGGTGATCTGACCGGCGATGAGGGGCTCGATCCCGGTGCGGTAGGCTTCCCGCCCGACGGGGGCCATGACGAAGGCCGTGAGGAAGAGCGCGAGGCTCGTGACCACGGCGTTGGGCGGCGCGCTCTGGGTGCCCAGCGCCGAGCGCAGGATCGAGAACACCACCACGATCCGGGTGAACGAGGTCGCCATCACGAGGACCGAGGGCGCAAGCGCCAGGACCGTGATGAGGGCGACGAGCTGCAGCGCGCGCTCGGTGACGCCGCCGGCGCCGAGATCGACGGAGAGGCTCTGTGCCGTGGCCGCGCCCGCCGCCAGGGTCAGGCCGAGCGCCGTCGCAGCGAGCGCGACGGCGCAGCGTTTGGATCGGATCATCGTGGTTCCGCAGGGATCTGGCGGGGCGTCGCGCGATGCGATTCCCCGGAACGTCGCGTCCTCCACCGCAAACCTGTCGGTGTCATGACCGAAGCGGGGCCAGCCGAAGCGGGCCCGGCGGTCAGCTCTTCTTGTCGAGGGGACGGCCGAGCAGCCGGGCGAATTCGGCCTCGATCTCCTCGACGGAGAACGGGTTCGGTGCCGGAGCGGCCTTCGTCGGCGCG
This sequence comes from Methylobacterium sp. Leaf469, assembly GCF_001424745.1. NCBI lineage: Bacteria > Pseudomonadati > Pseudomonadota > Alphaproteobacteria > Hyphomicrobiales > Methylobacteriaceae > Methylobacterium > Methylobacterium sp. Leaf469. Next base: position 26,228 of record NZ_LMRE01000013.1, on the reverse strand, counting down.
GGCTTGACCGGATCGGGCTTGACCGGCTCGGGCGCCGGCGGCGGGGCCTCCGGCGCGAGGGGTGGCGCCACCGGTCCGTCGGGGGGCAGCGCGGAAGGGTCCAAGTCGAGTCCAGAACGGTCGAGTCCGGAACGGTCCGGCTCGGTCACGGGGGCGGCGGGTTGGGGGGCTTCGAACAGGTCGTCGGCCTGCCCCGCATCGAGCTCGGGCGCCTCGGCGGTCGCGGCCATGGCGGCGGCGATCGGGTCGACGGCTTCGGGCTCGGCCGGCCGGGGCTCCGCGAAGGTGGGGGCGGCGGCCGGTTCGGCGACGGCGGCGACGGGGGTGAACACCGCCTCGGGTTGCGCCCGAGGCTCCGCCATCATCACGGGCGCGGGCGCGGGGATCGGAGCCGGCTCCGGGGCGACCACGAAGGTCGGCGCGGGCGGCGCCGGCACGGGTTCGCGGTTCGGCTCGGGCAGGCGCGGGGGCGCCGCGGCGGGAGACGGGCGGCGCACGGCCTGTTCGAGCTGGCGGGCCATGTCGGAGAGGATGGCCGCGTCGAAGCTGCGCTGCGGCACCGGCGCCTCGGGGCGAACTTCAGGAATCGGCTCGGGATCGGGGCGGGACGCATCCTCGGCGGCCTGGGCACGCTTGGCCGCGCCGGGCACGAGGTTGGCGAGGGAGGGCGGCAGGCGACGAGCCGGGCGCGACGCGGGGGGGTCGGTGCGGGGCGCCGGCTCGGTGGCCGGTTCGCGGATGCGAGCCGTCTCGGCGGCAAAACTCGGTTCTGGGGAACGGGTCGGCTCGGGCGCGCGCGGCGGCTCCGGCACGAAGATGTCCGCCGTGTCGGGTGCGGAGAGGTCGAGAGGGCGGCCGACGCTCGCCCGGCGGGTGGTCGAGCCGGGCAGGGGCGGGGCCACCACCACCGGCATCTCGAACGCCGGTTCGAAGGCCGGCTGGAACCGGGGCGGCTCGAGGGAGGCGGCGGGCTCCGCCTCGGATTCCAGCTCGGGCTCCCGGCGGGCCGCCTCGTCGGTGCCGAGCCGCGCGCCGACGCCGCGCGAGATGTTGCGCTCGATCACGACGTCGTTGGGGCCGCCCACGAGGAGCAGGTGCTCGACGTTGTCCCGCCGCAGCAGGATGAGCTGACGCTGCCGGTCGAGTTCGTAGATGTCGACGATGCCGAGGCGCGGCTGGCGTCCCCGCGCACCGAGTTTCGTCGAGAGGGCGTGGCCCCGGCCGGTCAGGCGGCGAAAGGCGAACACCACGGCGGCCAACACCGCGAAGATCACGATGAAGATGATCGCGAACTGGATCGTCGAGGAGCCGTCTGAACTGAAGAACGAAGACAAGACCGGGGTCTCTCGCTTTTTAGGGGCCACCGGCCCGACGCAACGCTGGTGGAAGCACTATCACGCCCGCGCCGAGCCGGGGCAACAACGTTAAGACTTCGTTAACAGGCTGTTGATGCGGCGGCCGACTGTTCCGCCGGCGCAGGATCTTAACGCGGCGTTAACCATGGGCACGGCAGATTTTGCCCATCGCCCGGCAATTCCAACCGGGCGCGGTCGCTGGAGATCGCACCGTGTCCGTCACCGACCTGCCCACCCTCGGCATGCTGCGCACCCGGATGCAGTGGCACCAGACCCGCCAGAAGATCCTGGCCGAGAACGTCGCCAATGCCGACATGCCGGGGTTCAAGCCGCGCGACCTGGCGAACCCCGATCTCGGTCGCGGCGGCGGCGGCGGTACCCTGGCGATGACCCAACCCGTGGGCGCGTCGGGGGGCAGCCTCGCGGTGACGAGCCCGGCGCATATCGCCCTCGCCGGGATGGGGGAGGGGCCAGGCGCCGATCCGCGCCGGGTCCGGGGCTTCGAGATCAGGCCGAGCGGAAACGGTGTGAATCTCGAGGAGGAGATGATCAAGGCCGCCGACAACCAGGGCAGCTACGGCCTGGCCTCGTCCATGTACCAGAAGAGCCTCGAGACCCTGAAGATCGCCATCGGCAAGCGCTGACCGACCCGCCGATCCTCCGCCCGCTGAACGCCCCTCGACGACGGTAGAGCGCCATGGACTTCCTCAAATCCCTCACCACCTCGGCCTCCGGCCTCAAGGCCCAGTCGAGCCGCATGCGGGTCATCGCCGAGAACATCGCCAACGCCGAATCGGCCCCCACCACGCCCGGCGGCGAGCCCTATCGGCGCAAGATCCCGACCTTCACCCAGCAGGTCGACCGCGAGACCGGGGCGAGCCTCGTCGAGACCGGGCGCGTGCGCCGCGACTCAGCCCCGTTCCGGGTCAAGCACGATCCGGGCAATCCGGCCGCCAACGCGAAGGGCGACGTGAGCCTGCCCAACGTCAACGGGCTCATCGAGAACATGGACATGCGCGAGGCCCAGCGCTCGTACGAGGCCAACCTCAACATGGTCACCGCCACCCGTCGGATGATGGCCAAGACCCTCGAGATCCTCAAAGCCTGATCCGCACTCCCTCGCGCGAAAGACACTCCATGGCCACCAACGCCTTCGCCGCCGGAGCCTATGCCGCGGTCCAGAACATCGGCGCCAAGGGCGCGATGGCCAAGGCCGCGCCGGTCGCCAGCCCGCAGGGCATGAACTTCGGCGCGATGCTGTCCTCGACCCTGGATTCCGTGGGCGAGGCCGGCCGCCGGGCCGACACCCAGGCCCTGGCGGTGGCCGGCGGCAAGGCCAACGTCGTCGACGTGGTCACGGCGGTGGCCGAGAGCGAGACCGCCCTCCAGACCATGGTCGCCGTGCGCGACCGCATGATCTCGGCCTACGAAGAGATCATGCGGATGCAGATCTAGGGGTAAGACCCACGTCCGCTTCTCCCTGCGCGAGGGCGGGACGATCTGAGGTGAACCGCACCGTCTTTCCGGGGCGCCGGAGGCGAAGCCGGAACCCAGAGCCGCCGACAGCGGAAGACCTTGCAAAACGTGAGTTTCTTGATCCCGGGTTCCGCTGAGCGGCCCCGGGATGACAAGGCCCCGGGATGACACGGGGCCGGAGATTTCCGAAGGCCCGAGCCGTCGAACGCGTTCAACTTTTCCACCTGCTCCTCAGAATCCGAAACGAAGCACCCCCATGACCGGCCTCGCCATCATCGACGTCGCGCGCGACGGCATCTTCGTCTTCCTGAAGGTCGCGGGGCCGACCATGCTGGTCGCCCTCGTGGTCGGCCTCGTGATCTCCCTGCTGCAGGCCCTGACCCAGATCCAGGAACAGACCCTGATCTACGTGCCCAAGATCGTCGCCGTGTTCGCCACCCTGCTGTTCATGCTGCCCTTCATGGGCGACGCCATGGGTGGCTACATGACCCGCATCGCCGCCCGCATCGTCTCCGGGGGGTGACGCCTGCCATGACGGGCCGCGAACCTGCCGTGAAGGGCCGCGAACCTGCCATGACGGGCCGCGAACCTGCTATGACGGGCCATGAACCTGCTCCTGCCCGGCATCGCGGCGGCCTTCCTCCTCACCTTCGCGCGGGTCGGCACCCTGGTGATGCTGCTGCCGGGGGTCGGCGAGCAGCTCGTGTCGCCGCGCCTCCGCTTGGCCTTCGCGCTGCTGCTCACCCTCGTGCTGTTCCCGACCGTGCGGCCGCTCCTGCCGATGCAGGGCGAGGCCATCGCCGGGCCGGGGCTCATCGCCCTGCTGTTCGGCGAGGTGCTGGTCGGGCTGGTGCTCGGCCTCAGCGTGCGGATGGTGCTCGCCGCCCTGCAGGTCGCCGGCGTGGTGATGTCGCAGCAGCTCGGCCTGTCCTACGCCATGACCGTCGATCCGACGCAGGGCGGCCAGCAGACGGCGCTGGGCAATTTCCTGGCGCTCCTCGGCGTCACCCTCATCGTGGCCACCGACCTGCATCACATCGCCCTCGCGGCCATCGGCCGGAGCTACGTGCTGCTGCCGCCGGACGGCGTACCGGGGTTCGGCGAGGCGGCGGCCCTGGCCCTGAAGGCCATCGCGCGGGGCTTTGCGCTGGGCGTGCAGATCTCTGCGCCGTTCATCGCCTTCGGCATCCTGTTCAATGTCGGGCTCGGCGTGCTCGCCCGGCTGATGCCGCAGATGCAGGTGTTCTTCGTTGCCGTGCCGGCCTCGGTGCTCATCGGCATGCTCGTGCTGCTCGGGAGTCTGGGCGTGATGATGGGGGTGTTCCTGGACGATATCGGGCGTTACCTCGCGGACCTCGCCGGGCGATGAGCCGCGCTTCCGGCAGCACGGGGGCCTGACCCATGTCCGACGATGCGGATCCGGAAGACAAGACCGAAGACCCGACTCCGCGGCGCATCGAGAAGGCCATCGAGCAGGGCAACGTCCCCAACTCGGTCGAGATCAACACGCTCTTCATCCTGGCGGCCTTCACCCTGGCCCTGGTGATGGCGTCGGGCTCCATCGCGCGCGAACTCGTGGCCGGCATGCGCGGCTTCCTCATGAACGCCCACGCGGTGCCCTCCGACCCGCACGTCTACGCCGCCATGGGCCTGCGCACGATGCTGCTGTACGCCCAGGCGCTCGCCATCCCGGTGGGGCTGGTGGTGGTGGCGGGGCTGGCCGCGGGCCTGCTCCAGCACCCCCTGGTGTTCTCCGTCGAAGCCATCGGGCTGAAATGGGAGCGGCTCTCACCCATGGCCGGCGTCAAGCGCATCTTCGGCAAGGAGGCGATGTTCCAGTTCGTGAAGGGGCTGGCCAAGCTCGCCATGGTGGGCATCGTCGGTGGCACCATCCTGTGGGGCGAGCGCGACCGCCTCGACGCGTTCGTGCGCCTCGACCTCACCGCCACCCTGGCGGCGATCCTGGCCATCTGCCTGAAGCTCATGGGCGGCATGCTGGCGGTGTTCGTCGTCATCGCCATGGGCGACGCCCTGTACCAGCGCTTCCAGTGGCGGCAGAAGCTGCGCATGTCCAAGGAGGAGATGAAGCAGGAGCACAAGGAGAGCGACGGCAACCCCGAGGTGAAGGGCCGGATGAAGCAGATCCGCGCCCAGCGGGTGAAGAAGCGCATGATGGCGGCCGTGCCCACCGCCACCGTCATCGTCACCAACCCGACCCACTACGCCGTGGCCCTGCGCTACGAGGCCGGCATGCAGGCGCCGATCTGCGTCGCCAAGGGAGTCGACAGCCTGGCGCTCCGCATCCGGGCGCTCGCCAAGGAACACGGCGTGCCGGTGCTGGAGAACCCGCCGCTGGCCCGCGCGCTGCACGCGACCGTGGACATCGACGAGGAGATCCCGGCCGAGCATTACCGGGCCGTCGCTGAGGTCATCGGCTTCGTCATGCGCCTGCGGCGCCGGGCGGCGTGAGCCTTTCGGCGCGTGCGAGATCGGCCAAGCACCACGGTTTGTGCACCTTTTTCCCCGCAATTTAACGGAAGCCGTGGCGGGATGACCCTTGCCGCGCGTGCGGACCGGGCGCTAACCGGTAGGCGCAAGAAAGGTGGATCGACCCGGGATGGCTGAGTTCAGCGGACCAACCAAGGCCGCGTCGAACGCGATCGACCGGTCCGAGCGGCCGGGCCGCGTCGGATTGCTCCTGGTCCTGGCGGGGCTGCTGGTGGGGGCGGCCGTCGGCCTGTCCTTCGTCGCCAACGAGCAGGCCCAGCCGCTCATCCTCGGCCTCCTGGCGCTGCTCGCCATGGCGGGCGTGTTCTGCCTGTTCGCGCTCGCCATCGGCGCGCTCCAGCTCGCCGGGCAGACGGGGCGCGACGACATCACCAAGGCCATCGTCGACGCCTCGCCCGAGGGCACCATCGTGGTGGAGGAGGGCGGCCGGCTCATCTACGCCAACGAGGCCTACCTCACCATCGCGGGCGGCGAGAGCTTCGCCAACCTGCGCGCCGTGGAACGGGTCTTCGTCGGCTCGCCCGAGGTGTCGGAGGCGGTCTACCGCCTGGCCCAGGCCGCCCGCGAGGGCCTCGGCCACGGCGAGGAGATCCGCATGGCGCCGCCGCCCGACGGGGCCGGCGACCGCGCCTTCGCGTGGTACCGCATCGCCGTGCGGCCCATCGACCGGCCGCGCCGGCCCGCCGCCCTGTGGACCGTGAGCGACATCACCCACGAGCGCGAGCGCCAGGAGAACGTCTTCCAGGAGCTCCAGCACGCCATCGACTACCTCGACCACGCCCCCGCCGGTTTCCTCTCCATCGATCCGGCCGGGTCCGTCGTCTACATGAACGCCACCCTGGCGACCTGGCTCGGCTACGACCTCGCCACCGTGGGCTCGGGCGGCCTGCGCCTGCCCGAGATCGCGCCGGGCGCCGACGTGCTCACCGCCACGGGGGGACAGCCCGGCGAGGTGCGGACCGACCGGTTCGACCTCGATCTGCGCCGCCGCAACGGCCACCCCCTGCCGGCCCGGCTCTACCACCGCGTCGCCTTCGGGCAGGACGGCAAGCCCGGGTCCTCGCGCACCATCGTGCTCAACCGCTCGGCAGGCGCGGAGACCGACGAGCCCCAGCGCGCGGCGGAAGTGCGCCTCGCGCGCTTCCTCAACAACAGCCCCATCGCCATCGCGACGGTGGACCACGCCGGCCACATCGCCCGCGCCAACGCCTCGTTCGCGCGCCTGTTCGGCGGCACCCCGCGCCAAGCGATGCCGGACGGGCACGGCAGCCTCAACGCCGAGCCGACCATCTGGGACGCCCTGGTGGAGCGCGACCGCGCCGCCCTGGAGACGGCCCTGACCAAGGCGTCCGGCGGGCTCGCCGCCATCGAGCCCATCGAGGTGATGCTGACGGGGGCGGGCAACCGCTCGGCCCGGGTCTGGCTCAGCCCCGCCGGCGTCGAGGGCGCCGCGGAAGGGGCTCCGGCCCCAGGTACTCCCGCTCAAGGCACGCCCGGTCAAGGCACTCCCGGTCAAGGCACCAAGGCCGACGAATCCGGCGACCGCGAACGGGTGATCCTCTACGCCCTGGACACCACCGCCCAGCGCCAGCTCGAACAGCAGGTCGCCCAGGCCCAGAAGATGGACACCGTAGGCCAGCTCGCCGGCGGCATCGCGCACGACTTCAACAACGTCCTGCAGGCGATCATCGGCTACTCGGACCTGCTGCTCGCGAGCCACCGGCCCACCGACCCGGCGTTCCAGGACATCATGCAGATCAAGCAGAACGCCAACCGGGCCGCCAGCCTGGTGCGTCAGCTGCTGGCCTTCTCCCGCCGCCAGACCCTGCGGCCCGAGGTGATGAGCGTCGGCGAGGCCCTGTCCGACCTCACCTTGCTGCTGAAGCGCCTGCTCGGCGAGCGGGTCGACCTCGACCTCAAGCACGGGCGCGAGATCTGGCCGATCAAGGCCGACGTGAACCAGTTCGAGCAGGTCATCGTCAACCTCGCGGTCAACGCCCGCGACGCCATGCCTGAGGGCGGGCGTCTGCTCATCCGCACCGCCAACGTGGTGCACGATTCCACCCCTGAGGAGGCGCGCCTCGGCATGCCGGCGGGCGACCACGTCCTCATCGAGGTCATCGACACCGGCCAGGGCATCCCGCCCGACGTCATGGAGAAGATCTTCGAGCCCTTCTTCACCACCAAGGAGATCGGCAAAGGCACCGGCCTCGGCCTCTCGACGGTGTTCGGCATCGTCAAGCAGAGCGGTGGCACCATCGACGTGCGCTCGACGGTGGGGGAGGGCACGACCTTCCGCATCTACTTCCCCCGCCACGAGCCCGTGGCCGAGCCGGAGCCGGCGCCCCTGCCGGCCACGAGCACCACGGGCGAGATCGCCGCCCACCGCCTCAAGGGCACCCCCGAACTCGCCGCCCCGTCGCCGAGGAAGCCCGCGCCCGACCATACCGGCCAGGGCGTGATCCTGCTGGTGGAGGACGAGGATCCCGTGCGTGCCGTCAACAGCCGCGCCCTGTCGGCCCGCGGCTACACGGTGCTGGAGGCGGCCTCCGGCCTCGATGCCCTCAAGATCATCGAGGACAAGAGCCAGACCATCGACCTCGTCGTGTCCGACGTGGTGATGCCCGAGATGGACGGCCCGACCCTGCTGCGGGAACTGCGCAAGCACCACCCCGACCTCAAGGTGATCTTCGTCTCCGGCTACGCCGAGGACGCGTTCCGCAAGAACCTGCCCGAGGGCGAGGACTTCAACTTCCTGCCCAAGCCCTTCAGCCTGAAGCAGCTCGTCGAGACGGTGAAGGAAACCATCGCGCGCTGATTTTTACGGGGGGCAACGAACCGTGCGACTCGGGGCTTCGAACCTGACGTCAGATAAGTTGGCTGGAGGCCGATGACCTCCACGCCGTCATTCGGGGGCCGCGGAGCGGAACCCGGAATCCAGAGCCGCGACGCGCGTTCGACATGGCCCTTCCTGTGTTTCTGGATTCCGGGTTCGCCTGCGGCGACCCGGAATGACTGCGTGGGTGTCGTGACCGACCACGCAATCCGGCGAGCGGTCCGCCATCGTTTTGAAGCCGTCGCTCCGAAACCACGTCTGCCAGCCTTGCGGAATTAGAACAAAACGAGTACATCAATCGTCATCCGAGGCGCATTGAGCCTTGCTCCCACCCCATGCATAAGGATGCCGACGAATGGCCCAGCCAGCGCTGAAAGTTGTGGACGCTCCCATGGTGGACAAGGACAAGGCGAAGGCGATCGACGCCGCGCTGTCGCAGATCGAGCGCGCCTTCGGGAAGGGCTCGATCATGCGCCTGGGCAAGAACGCCCAGGTGGCCGAGGTGGAGGTGGTTTCCACCGGCTCCCTCGGGCTCGACATCGCGCTCGGCGTCGGCGGCCTGCCGCGCGGGCGCGTCATCGAGATCTACGGCCCGGAATCCTCGGGTAAGACCACGCTGGCGCTTCACACCATCGCCGAGGCCCAGAAGAAGGGCGGCGTCTGCGCCTTCGTCGACGCCGAGCACGCCCTGGACCCGATCTACGCCCGCAAGCTCGGCGTGCAGCTCGACGACCTGCTGATCTCGCAGCCCGACACCGGCGAGCAGGCCCTCGAGATCACCGACACCTTGGTGCGCTCGGGCGCCATCGACGTCCTCGTGGTCGATTCCGTGGCGGCGCTGACGCCCCGCGCCGAGATCGAGGGCGAGATGGGCGACAGCCAGCCCGGCCTCCAGGCCCGGCTCATGAGCCAGGCGCTGCGCAAGCTCACGGGCTCGATCTCGCGCTCGAAGTGCATGGTGATCTTCATCAACCAGATCCGCATGAAGATCGGCGTGATGTACGGTAGCCCCGAGACCACCACGGGCGGCAACGCCCTGAAGTTCTACGCCTCGGTCCGCCTCGACATCCGCCGCGTCTCGACCCTGAAGGATCGCGACGAGGCCATCGGCAACCAGGTCCGCGTGAAGGTGGTGAAGAACAAGGTCGCCCCGCCGTTCAAGCAGGTCGAGTTCGACATCATGTTCGGCGAGGGCGTCTCCAAGGTCGGCGAACTCATCGACCTCGGGGTCAAGGCCGGCATCGTCGAGAAGTCGGGCGCCTGGTTCTCCTACAACAGCCAGCGCCTCGGCCAGGGCCGCGAGAACTCGAAGGGTTTCCTGCGGGACAACCCCGACATCGCCGCGAAGATCGAGGCGGCGATCCGCCAGAATTCCGGCATCCTCGCCGACAAGATCCTCGATACGGCCAAACCCACCGAAGAGGATCTGGACGAAGGCGAAGCCTGAGTTCCGGACCCGTCACCCGACACGAGAAAGCCGCCGGGCCCCGTGCCCGGCGGCTTTCTCGTGGTGCCTCGCTATTCACGCCGCCCGCGCCATCGCGAGGAAGCGGACGATTTTGGCGGGCAAATGCCCCGAATGACACGAGCGTGCCGAGGCGGCCTCGGCGACGTCACGGACGATGTCCTGGGTCGTCGGACCCTGCTGCTCGCGGGAGGCCGCGATGGTGGAGGCGACGCCGTTGATTTCGCGATCTCGCGATCTTGCAGATACGTGCCGTGATGGCGGCGATCGCCGAGACTGCCTGACTCGTGGCGGACTGGATCTCGGCGATCTGGCAGGAAATGTCCTGGGTGGCCTGCGCCGTCTGCCTCGCGAGCCTCTGCACTTCCACGGGCGCCTGGATTAGGCCGCGGCGCGTCCCCCGACCGTCAGCCCGGCGGCAGCATCTCGATGGCGATGCCGGCATAGAATGCCGCGAGGTCGGCGATCTCGGCATCCGACAGGCCCTTGGCGACGACGTTCATGATCGCGTTGCTCCGGCGTCCGTCGCGGTACTCGGTGAGCGCCTTGACGAGGTACGGCTCGACCTGCCCCGCGAGGTTCGGGGCTTCCGGCAGCTTCGACAGCCCGTCCATGCCGTGGCAGGTCTGGCAGGCGGTGGCGGCCTTGCGGCCCGCCTTGGCATCGCCGGCCCGCGCCGGACCGATGGCGAGCCCGCTCAGGAGCGTGGCGGCGAGGAACAGGGCGGCGGCGGGATGGGGCATGCGGACTCCGGGTTCTGGGGCGATCGAGATATCCGCGCGCAGGCCGTCGAACCAGAAGCCGCAGGGCCATCGGGCAGACGCGACCTGCGGCCGGTGAGCCGGGCGGGCGCGCGGCCCGCCCCCCAAAAGGTCACTTCCCCTCGTACGAGATCCGGTAGATCGCCCCGGCCGTGTCGTCGGCGACGAGCAGCGAGCCGTCGAGGAACACGGCCACGTCCGCCGGGCGGCCGAGATACTCGCCGTCGCCCGTGAGCCAGCCCTCGGCGAACGGCACCGGCGCGCCCGCCTTGCCGTCCTTCTCCACCGGCACGAACATGATCCGGGCGCCGATGGGCGTGGTGCGGTTCCAGGAGCCGTGCTCGGCGATGAAGATCCCGCCGCGATAGGCGGCCGGGAACTGCTTGCCGGTGTAGAACGCCATGCCGAGATCGGCCGCATGCGGCGGCAACTCGGCCTGCGGGAACACCGCCCCCTTCGGAGGCTCCTCGTCCTTGTACTCGACGGTGCGGACGGCGCCGCCGCCGAACCACGGGAAGCCGAAGAATTCCCCGGCCTTCGTGGCGCGGTTGAGTTCGCCCGGCGGGGTGTCGTCGCCCATGCCGTCGACCTGGTTGTCGGTGAACCACAGGGACTTGTCGGCGGGGCTGAAATCCATGCCGACGGAATTGCGGATGCCCGTGGCGAACACCTCGCGGTTCTTCCCGTCGGCATCCATCCGGACGATGCCGCCGATGCCGGTTCTGGCGTAGAGGTCGCGCTTCTCCGCCGGCGGCACGTTGTAGGGCTGGCCGAGGGACACGTAGGTCTTGCCGTCGGGGCCGATGCGGCAGATCCGGGCGGTGTGGTTGTAGCTCTCCTCCGCGGCCGGGATCAGCGCGCCCTGCTTGACCAGCACGCCGGCGGCGACGTCGGGGCTCTCGTAGAAGAACTCCGCCGCCGGGAACGACAGCACCCGGTTCTGTTCGGCGATGGTGAGCACGCCGTCCTTCGAGAAGCAGACGCCGTTGGGGATCTTGAAGTCGATGCCGGGCGCGAAGGCCCGGACCTCGTCGGCGACCCGGTCCTTGTCCCGGTCGGTCACCGTGTAGACCTTGGTCTTGCGGGTGCCGACGAACAGCACGCCGGCGTTGGGCCCGACCGCGATGGAGCGGGCATCGGGCACCACGGCGTAGAGGTCGATCCGGAAGCCCTCGGGCAGCTTGATCTTGGCCAGCGTCCGGCGGAGCGCATCGGCGCGGCGCCCGGTCTGGGGGATCTCGGGCGCCTCGGCCGTGCCCGTGCTCTGCATACCCTGGAGCTTCTCCAGGGCGTCGGCCTTGGCCTTCGTCTCGGCGGGGGCGGCCCCCTGCGCCTGCGCCCCGAGGGGGGCCGAACCGAGGGTGACGCCGGCCAGAAGCGTCGCGACGAGGACGGATCGCATGGGGTACTCTCCCGGCTCCGCCCGCATGATCGGGGCGGTTGCCGGACGGACGTTACGGGCTTGCCGGTGGTCTCCACAAGGGGAGGGCCGTCCCCCGCGGGGGACGGCCCTCCCCGGGATGTCAGTACGGCAGGATCTTGACGAACAGGCCCCACAGCACGAGCAGGATGCCGACCACCGAGACGCCCCAGATGATGGAGCGGATCTTCGGCACGCCGAAGCCGTAGACCGGCAGGTAGGCGAGGCGCCCGAAGAAGTAGAGGTAGGCGCCCAGCACCACGGCGGTGTTGTGGCGCCCCGTGGCGACGCAGGCGAGCACCAGGGCGGCGAAGATCGGGAACGTCTCGAAGAAGTTCTTCGAGGCCTTCTCCAGACGGGCGGCCGCGCCCGTCACCTCCGGCGTCCGGCCCTCGCGGTTGCCGGCGGCCCAGGTGAAGCCGCCGCGCTGCTGCAGGCCGCTGTAGGAGGCGGCGATGATGTGGACAAGGCCGAGGAAGCAGGACCAGGCAAGGAGGCGGATTTCGACGGGCATGGGCGCGGTGTGTCCTTGGTCGGTGGTGATCCCCGTACCTAGACCATCGCGCGGGCGAGGGGCACCCGCCGGTGCGAAACGTGAAACCGCCCGTGACTTGAGCCGGAACCCTCCGTATGAGACGCCTGCGCGCGGACTAGCCGTCATGGCCGTCAGCACCGACCCGGCAGGGCCCACCGACAGAGTCTATACAGCGATGAGCGGCGTCAACGAGATCCGGTCGACCTTCCTCGACTACTTCGCAAAGGCGGGCCACGAGGTTCTGCCGTCCTCGTCGCTGGTGCCGCGCAACGACCCGACGCTGATGTTCACCAACGCCGGCATGGTGCAGTTCAAGAACGTCTTCACCGGTGTCGAGAAGCGGCCCTACAATCGCGCCACCACATCGCAGAAATGCGTCCGCGCGGGGGGCAAGCACAACGACCTCGACAACGTCGGCTACACCGCGCGCCACCACACCTTCTTCGAGATGCTCGGCAACTTTTCCTTCGGCGATTACTTCAAGCCGCAGGCCATCGAACTCGCTTGGGATCTGATCACCAAGGAATTCGGCCTGTCGAAGGACCGCCTGCTGGTGACGGTCTATGCCGACGACGACGAGGCCGCCTCGCTGTGGAAGAAGATCGCCGGATTCTCCGACGACCGCATCATCCGCATCGGCACCTCGGACAACTTCTGGCAGATGGGCGACACCGGCCCGTGCGGCCCGTGCTCGGAGATCTTCATCGACCAAGGCCCCGGCCTGCAGGGCGGCCCGCCCGGCTCGCCCGACGAGGACGGCGACCGCTTCCTCGAATTCTGGAACCTCGTGTTCATGCAGTACGAGCAGGTGGAGCCGGGCAACCGCCTCGCCCTGCCGCGCCCCTCCATCGACACCGGCATGGGCCTGGAGCGCATGGCCGCCATCCTCCAGGGGGTGACGAGCAACTACGAGACGGACCTGTTCCGCGCCCTCATCGACGCCGTGAGCCACGCCGTTGGCCGCCCGCCGGAGCCCGCCACCCGCGCCTCCTACCGGGTCGTCGCCGACCACCTGCGCGCCGCGTCCTTCCTCGTCGCCGATGGCGTGCTGCCGGGCAACGAGGGCCGGGGCTACGTCCTGCGCCGGATCATGCGCCGGGCCATGCGCCACCTCGAACTCCTGGGCTCCCGCGAGCCGGTGATGTACCGCCTGGTGCCGACCCTGGTGCGCGAGATGGGTCAGGCCTACCCCGAACTCACCCGCGCGGAGACGCTCATCGGCGAGACCCTGCGGCTGGAGGAGACCCGGTTCCGCCGCACCCTGGAGCGGGGGCTGGCCATCCTCGACGCCGAGACCCGCGACCTCGCGCAGGGCCAGAACCTGTCGGGCGAGACGGCCTTCACCCTCTACGACACCTACGGCTTCCCCCTCGACCTGACCCAGGATGCCCTCAAGGCGCGCGGCATCGGCGTCGACACCGACGCGTTCGGGGCCGCCATGGAGCGCCAGCGCAAGGCCGCGCGCGCCGCCTGGACGGGCTCCGGCGAGGCCGCCACCGAGACCGTCTGGTACGGCCTCAAGGAGCGCACCGGCGCCACGGAGTTCCTGGGGTATGAGACGGAGTCGGCCGAAGGCATCGTCACGGCTCTGCTTCGCGACGGCGCCGAGGTGGAGGCCCTGGAGGCCGGCCAGACCGGCCTCGCCCTCGTCAACCAGACCCCGTTCTACGCCGAATCCGGCGGTCAGGTCGGCGACACCGGTACGCTGACGGCCGCCGGCCTGAAGGCGCGGGTGACGGCCACCGAGAAGAAGCTCGGCGACCTCTTCGTCCACCACGTCACCGTGGACGAGGGCCGGCTCGCCCTGAACCAGCCCGTGGAACTCTCCGTCGAGGCCGATCGGCGCGCCGCCATCCGGGCCAACCACTCGGCGACCCATCTCCTGCACGAGGCCCTGCGCCAGGTGCTCGGCGACCACGTCGCCCAGAAGGGCTCCCTCGTCTCGGCCGAGCGCCTGCGCTTCGATTTCAGCCACCCCAAGCCCCTCGACGAGGCCGAGATCCGCGCCGTCGAGGACATCGCCAACGCCGTGCTGCTGCAGAACACCCCCGTGGTGACGAAGCTCATGGCGCAGGACGAGGCCGTGGCCTCCGGCGCCCGCGCCCTGTTCGGCGAGAAGTACGGCGACGAGGTCCGCGTCGTCTCCATGGGCCTGCCTGGGGCGGGCGGTAAGGCGTTCTCGGTGGAGCTTTGCGGCGGCACCCATGCGGCGCGCACGGGCGAGATCGGTCAGGTCTCCGTCGTCGCCGAGAGTGCCGTCGGCGCGGGGGTGCGCCGCATCGAGGCCCTGACGGCGAATTCCGCGCGGCGCTTCCGCGCCGAGGAGGGCCGCACCCTGTCGCAGATCGCCGGCCTGCTGAAATCCGCCACCGCCGACGTGCCCGAGCGCCTGGCGAGCCTCATCGAGGACCGCCGCCGCCTGGAACGCGAACTCACCGACGCGCGGAAAAAACTCGCCATGGGCGGGGCCGGATCGGGCGGTGACGAGATCGTGGAGATCGGCGGCGTGAAGCTCCTGGCCCGCGTGGTCGAGGGCGTCGAGATGCGCGACCTCAAGAGCCTGGCCGACGAGGGCAAGAGCCGGATCGGCTCCGGCATCGTCGCCCTGGTGGGCGTCGCCCCCGACGGCAAGGCCGGTCTCGTCGTCGGCGTCACCGCCGACCTCACCGAACGGTTCGACGCCGTCGCCCTGGTGCGGGCGGGCGCCGGCCACCTCGGCGGCAAGGGCGGCGGCGGTCGCCGCGACATGGCCCAGGCCGGAGGACCGGAAGGCACGGGCGCGGCGGCGGCTCTGGACGCGATCCGGACGGCCCTGGCCGGATAGGATCATGGTGTGCGCGTCGTCGGCCGGTTCGGTGAATTGCCGAGCCCAACGTGCGACGCCGCAGCGGTACCGCGCACTGCCTTCGATCGCGCGCACCGTGCCGCAAGCTCGGTCCACGGGATCTGCCCCGCACGCCGGGGAATGCCGACGGGCCCCCCGTGGGCACACGGTCGCGCGGCGCATCCCAGCACGGACCCGGGGGAGCCGACGGCCGACGATTCCTCGCGGCTTGCGGAGGCAGCGGCATGGAAGAGCGCCATCCCCGATGCCACCGGGCCTCCGACCCGCCCCTGAAGTTGCCTGCGGATTAGGCATATGACCTCAGCGTAGGCGCCGGCCTGGCCTGGGAATCCCGCCCGCCTTACCGCGTCGCGGCTGGAGGGCGTGGTGCGGTTTGTGCAGGATCGGCGATACGCTTCCCGGGCCGTTCGTGCGCGGCGAACGGTCCCGTGTGGCGTGGGCGGGCGCGGCCCCGCAACACCGGACCTCGCGCGCGCTCTGCCCCTGTGTCACCGCCCTGACCCGGACGTTCCATGCCCGAATGCCTCGTCTTCCGCGTGCCGACCCGGCACCCCGCCGACGTCTCGGGGGTGATGGACCTCATCGCCGCCGGCGCCGTGGCGGCGGATGAGATCGTGGCGATCTTCGGCAAGACCGAGGGCAACGGCTGCGTCAACGATTTCACCCGCCAGCTCGCCGTGATGGCCCTGGAGACCGCGCTCGCCGGCGCGATGGCGTGTACGCCCGAAGCCGTCGGCGGGCGGGTCGCCCTGGTGATGTCGGGCGGCACCGAGGGCGGCCTTTCCCCCCATCTCCTCGTATTGGCGCGCCGCGACGGCCCGGCCGTGCCCGGCGCGACGGCGCTGGCCATCGGCACCGCTTTCACGGCCGATTTCCGGCCCGAGGAGATCGGCCGCATGGCGCAGGTGCGGGCGACGGCAGCGGCGGTCGCCGAAGCCATGGCCCGGGCCGGGCTCGACGACCCGGAGGCCGTACATTTCGTCCAGGTGAAGTGTCCGCTCCTGACCAGCGCCCGCATCCAGGAGGCTGCCGCGCGCGGACGGGACGTCGCCACCCACGACACCTACGCCTCCATGGGCCTGTCGCGCGGGGCCTCCGCCCTCGGCATCGCCCTGGCCCTTGGCGAAGTGGCGGACGAGGACCTCGCCGACGCCGCCATCGGTGCGCGACGGGACCTCTATTCCGGCCGCGCCAGCGCCTCGGCCGGCATCGAACTCATGCGCAACGAAGTCATCGTGCTGGGCAACGCGCCCGGCTGGACCGGCCCCCACGCCATCGCCCACCGGGTCATGCGCGACGGCATCGATTTTTTCGCGATTCAGGGCGTGCTGGCGGATCTGGGCTTTCCCGGCTCCGGCCAACTGACGCCGGAGGAGTCGGAGCGCGTGGTCGCCCTGCTCGCGAAAGCCGAGCCCTCGCATGACGGCCTGATCCGCGGCCGGCGTCACATCATGAACGACGACAGCGACATCAACGCCACCCGGCACGCCCGCGCCCTGGTCGGTGGGGTCGCCGCCGCCGCCATCGGGCGCACCGACCTGTTCGTCTCCGGCGGCGCCGAGCACCAGGGACCCGACGGCGGCGGCCCTGTTGCGATCATCGCCCGCGTGAGGGACTGAAGCGATGCCCGACTTCGATCTCGCCATCCGGGGCGGCACCCTCGTCACCGCCACCGATACGTTCAGGGCCGATCTCGGCATCCGCGACGGGCGCATCGCGGGAATCGCCGAGCGGATTACGGATGCGGCCCGCACCCTCGACGCCTCCGGGCTCCTCGTGCTGCCGGGCGGCATCGACAGCCACGTCCACATCGCGCAGGATTCCGGCCCCGGCATCGCCATGGCGGACGACTTCGCCTCTGCGACCCGTGCGGCGGCGGCCGGCGGCAACACCTGCGTGATGCCGTTCGCGCTCCAGCCCCGCGGCGCCTCCCTGCGCGAGGCGACCCATGCCTACCGGGCGCTGGCGGAGGGCCAGTGCCACATCGATGTCGCCATCCACCTCATCGTGTCCGACCCGACGCCGGCGGTGCTCGGCCAGGAGCTGCCGGCCCTGATCGCCGAGGGCTACACCTCGTTCAAGGTGTTCATGACGTACGACGATCTGGTCCTGAACGACCGCCAGATCCTCGACGTGTTCGACGTGGCCCGCCGCGAGGGCGCGCGCGTCATGGTCCATGCCGAGGGCTACGACGCCATCCGGTACATGACCGAGAAGCTCGAGAAGGCCGGCGAGACCCGCCCAATCGGGCATGCCCTGTCCCGGCCGCAGGTGGTGGAGCGCGAGGCGGCGCACCGGGCGATCGCGCACGCCGAACTCGTGGATCTCCCCATCGTCATCGTCCACGTCTCGGGCGCGGAGGCCATGGAGCAGATCGCCTGGGCCCGGGAGCGCGGCCTGAAAATCCACGCCGAGACCTGCCCGCAATACCTGACGCTCACCGCCGACCACATGAAGGGCCTCGGCGCCGACGACCCGATGGCGGGGGCGAAATACGTCTGTTCGCCGCCGCCCCGCGAGGCCTCCAACCAGGCCGCGATCTGGCGCGGCCTCCAGACCGGCCTGTTCGACGTGGTCTCCTCCGACCACTGCCCGTTCCGCTACGACGACGTTCAGGGCAAGCTGAACCCGCGCGCGAGAAGCGCGTTCCGCTGGGTGCCGAACGGCATCCCGGGCATCGAGACCCGTCTGCCGATCCTGTTCTCGGAGGGCGTCTCGGCGGGCCGCATCTCCCTCAATCGCTTCGTCGAACTCACCGCCACGAATCACGCCAAGCTCTACGGGCTCTACCCGCGCAAGGGCTCCGTCGGCATCGGGTTCGACGCCGACCTAACCCTCTGGGACCCGAACCGGCGCGAGACGATCCTGCAGGCCAACCTCCACCACGGCGCCGATTACACGCCCTGGGAGGGCTTCGCGGTGATGGGTTGGCCGGTGGTGACCCTCGCGCGGGGTGAGATCGTCGCCGAGGACGGGCGGGTGACCGGCGCACTCGGCCATGGGCGGGTGCTCGACCGGGTTGTGCAAGCCGGTCCCTTGGCCTGACCGGACGCCGCGACATCGGATGCGAATCGGGTATCGTCTGGCCCGCCCCTTGCTGGGATGCGGGTCGGGAGACAACGCATGGACGTCGAGCTGATCCGCCTGACCAAGCGCTACGGCCACACCACGGCCGTGGACGGCATCGACCTTAAGGTCCGCTCGGGCGCCTATTGCTGCCTGCTCGGCCCCTCGGGCTGCGGCAAGACCACCACGTTGCGGATGATCGGCGGGCACGAGACCGTGTCCTCCGGCGACGTGGTCATCGGGCCGAAGGCGGTGGGCGATGCCACCCCGGCCGAGCGCGGCACCGCGATGATGTTCCAGAGCTACGCCCTGTTCCCCCACCTCAACTGCCGCGACAACGTCGCCTTCAGCCTGAAGATGCGGGGCATCGGCAAGACCGAGCGCCGGGCCAAGGCGCTCGCCATGCTCGACCTCGTGCAGATGGCGCATCTGGCCGAGCGTCTGCCGGCCCAGCTCTCCGGCGGCCAGCAGCAGCGCGTGGCGCTCGCCCGCGCCCTGGTCACCGGACCCAAGGTCCTGCTCCTCGACGAGCCGCTCTCGGCCCTCGATCCGTTCCTGCGGGTGCGGATGCGGACCGAATTGAAGCGGCTCCAGGCCGAACTCGGCATCACTTTCATCCACGTCACCCACAGCCAGGAGGAGGCGATGGCGCTGTCCGACCTCGTGGTGGTGATGAACGGCGGCCGCATCGAGCAGGCGGCCGACCCCCGCACGATCTTCGAGCGCCCCGCCACCGCCTTCGTCGCCCGCTTCATCGGCGGCCACAACATCATCCGCCTGCCCGATGCGACGGAGGTCGCCGTCCGGGCGGACCGGATGCGCCTCGGGGCGGAGGCGGGGCCCGAGGCGGTGCCGGCGCGCGTCGTCTCCATCGAGTATCAGGGCACCAGCGTGCATGTGGGCTTCGAGGCCGACGGCCTCGGCGGGAGCGGCGCGACCGCGCTCACGGCCGTCATCGACGACGGCGCCTATGCCGGCCACCCCCTCGCGCTGGGCCAGACCGTGCCCCTCGGCTGGGATGCCGCCGCCGCCCATCGCCTGAGCGCCTGAACCGTTTCTCACTGCGTACGAGGAATCCGCATGACGACCACGATCAAGCTGAGCCGCCGCACCCTGCTGCAGGGCGCGGGGGCCACCGGACTGGCCCTCGGCGCCGGCCCGATCACCGGCTTTCCCAACGTGATCGCCGCCGAGCCCGTGACCCTGCGCTACCTCGGCACCGCCGTGAACCAGTCCGGCGACATCGCCCGCAAGGTGAAGGAAGATCTCGGCATCACCCTCGAGTACATCCCCGTCGTCACCGACGAGGTGACGAAGCGCGTGGTGACCCAGCCGAACTCGTTCGACCTCCTCGACACCGAGTTCTTCAGCCTGAAGAAGCTCATCCCGTCGGGCAACATCCAGGGCATGGATGCGCGCCGGATCAAGCAGGCCGACAACATCACCCCGGTCTTCACCAAGGGCGAAGTGGCCGGAAAGAAGATCGGCGACCAGGGCACCGCCCCGAAGAAGGTGTTCTACCTCGAGGGACAGAACTCGAAGAATTTCGCCGGCTCGGCCACCGAGTGGATCACCCTGATCCCCACCACCTACAACGCCGACACGCTCGGCATCCGGCCCGACCTGATCAAGCGCCCGATCACGAGCTGGAAGGAACTCTTGAACCCCGAGTTCAAGGGTAAGGCCTCGATCCTCAACATCCCCTCCATCGGCATCATGGATGCCGCCATGGTGATCGAGGCCACCGGCGACTACACCTACCCCGACAAGGGCAACATGACGAAGGCGGAGATCGACCGCACCATCAAGCTGCTGATCGAGGCCAAGCGCGCCGGCCAGTTCCGCGCCTTCTGGCAGGATTTCAACGAATCCGTGAACCTGATGGCGTCCGGCGAGACGGTGATCCAGTCGATGTGGTCGCCCGCCGTCACCAAGGTGCGCTCGCAGGGCGTCGCCTGCACCTACCAGCCCCTCAAGGAGGGCTACCGCGCCTGGGCCACGGGCTTCGGCCTGCCCAAGACCCTGACGGGCCGCAAGCTGGATGCGGCCTACGACTTCATCAACTGGTTCCTGTCCGGCTGGGCCGGCGCCTACCTCAACCGCCAGGGCTACTACTCGGCGGTGCTGGAGACGGCCAAATCCCACCTGGAGCCCTACGAGTGGGCCTACTGGATGGAGGGCAAGGCCGCCGAGAAGGACATCAAGGGCCCGGACGGCGGCGTGCTGGAGAAGGCCGGCGCCACCCGCGACGGCGGCTCCTTCGAGGCCCGCATGGGGGGCGTCGCCTGCTGGAACGCGGTGATGGACGAGAACACCTACATGGTCCGCAAGTGGAACGAGTTCATCGCCGCGTGAGCGGGGTGATGCACCAGGCACGGAGCGCGCTTCCCGCTCCCCGCCCGGCGGGGAGAAGGCCTCGTCGTCCCCTTGTCGGGAGGCGAGGCGAGCCCGGCAGGGCGACGGTGAGGGGGTATCGCCGGTCGTGCCTCTTACGGTTGCGCCCCCTCACCCTCGCTGCCGCTCGGCTCGCCCCCGACAAGGGGGGCTCGCCCCTCTCCCCGCAAGCGGGGAGAGGTTCTGCGCTCGGCTGGAGTGAGCCATGACCGACACTGCACTCTCCTCCCTCCCCGCCATCGCGAAAACCCCGGCCGTGACGGCCCCCACCACGAGCCTCACGGCCAAGACGCGGCGGCGCCGCGCGCTGGCCTATCTCCAGGCCGCCCCGCTGGCGTGCGTGTTCCTGGTGTTCTTCGTGGTGCCGCTGGCACTGACCCTGATCGTCAGCTTCTGGTCCTACAACGAGTACGAGATCATCCCTGCCTTCACGGTGCAGAACTACATCGACGTGTTCGAGGGCTGCCTCAACACGGCGGACGCCTGCACCACCGTGCGGACCTACCTCTCGACCCTGAAGTTCTGCGCGCTGACCTGGGCCTGCACCCTCGTGATCGGCTTCACGGTGGCGTATTTCGTCGCCTTCCACGTGCGTTCGAAGACGATGCAGATGGCGCTGTTCCTCGTCTGCACGATCCCGTTCTGGACCTCGAACGTGATCCGGATGATCTCCTGGATCCCGCTGCTCGGCCGCAACGGCCTCGTCAACGACACCCTGATGGGGATGGGCCTCATCAAATCCCCCATCGAGGGCCTGCTGTACTCCGACTTCTCGGTGGTGCTCGCCTTCGTCCACCTCAACACGGTCTTCATGATCGTGCCGATCTTCAACAGCATGGCGCGGATCGACCGCTCGCTCATCGAGGCGGCCTACGATTCCGGTGCCACCGGCTGGCAGACCCTGTGGAACGTGGTGGTGCCGCTGGCCAAACCCGGCATCGCCATCGGGTCGATCTTCGTGATCACCCTGGTGATGGGCGATTTCGTCACCGTCGGCGTCATGGGCGGACAGCAGATCGCCTCCGTCGGCAAGGTCATCCAGGTCCAGATGTCGGCCCTGCAACTGCCGGCGGCGGCGGCCAACGCGGTGGTGCTGCTCGGTGCCGTGATGCTGATGATCGTGGCGATGACCCGCCTGATCGACCTGCGGAAGGAACTCTAGCGTTGAGCGACCGGCCCCGCTCCCCCGCCTTCTATGCCCTCGCGGCGTTCTTCGCCCTGTTCGTCGCCTTCCTGTACGGCCCGACGCTGACCATCCTGGTCCTCAGCTTCCAGGGTCCGCAGGGCGGCCTCACCTTCCCGATGAACGGGGTCTCGACGCACTGGTTCGGCAAGCTCTGGGCCGGTCTCGGCATCGTCGATATCTGGGGGGCGCTGTGGCGCTCGCTCCGCCTCGGCCTCGTGGTGATGGGCCTCACCGTGGTCATCGCGTTCTTCGCCGGCCTCGCCTTCCGCAAGCGCTTCCGCGGCGAGGGCGCGCTGTTCACCATCGCGGTGGCGAGCCTGATCGTGCCCTCCATCGTGGTCTCGCTCGGGATCGGCCTGGAATTCCGCCTCCTCGACGATGCGGTGAACTGGGCGGCGGCCGCCACCGGCTGGGGCTGGCTGCAGGAGCACGGCACCCTGATGGGGCTCTACACCTCGGCGCTGGGCGCGCACCTGACCTGGACGCTGCCCTTCGGCCTCCTCATCATGTTCGCGGTCTTCAACCGGTTCGATCCGGCCTACGAGGAGGCCGCCCGCGATCTCGGCGCCACCGGCGCCCAGACCCTGCGGCACGTGGTGGTGCCGATCCTCGGACCCTCGCTCGTCGGCGTCGCCCTGTTCGGCTTCACCTTGTCCTTCGACGAACTCGCCCGCACCAGCCAGGCCATCGGCGGCCGCAACACCCTGCCGCTCGAACTCCAGGGCCTCACCACCACCGTCACCACGCCGGAGATCTACGCGCTCGGCACCCTGACCACGGGCATGTCGCTCGCCGTCATCGGCCTCGCCCTCGGAACGAGCCTTTATCTCCAGCGGCGCAAGGCGAAGGCCGGGCTGCGCCTCGGCTAGGAACTTCCGCGAACGGTTCGGGGCGGAAAGCCCGTGCGGGCTATCCTGGGATAATGCGTGCGCAGGGAGGACGCTTACGATCCGCGCATCATCGGCGTTTTTGCAATAGGGGCTGGTGACCGGGAGAGATTTGGGCTTCCGCCTATGTGGCAAAGCGAAGTTGCTAATGCACCCGGTTTCCAACAACGCTCCCATGACCATGCTGCTGCGCAAGCTCGACAGCATCGCCACCCTCTCGGATGAGGAGCAGGAGGCCGTTCGCAACCTGCCGGTCAGAATCCGGACCCTCGAGCCGAGACAGGATATCGTGCGGGAGGGCGACATGCCCTCGCAATGCTGCCTGGTCCTCGAAGGCTGGCTGTGCCGCTACAAGGTGTTGGGGGACGGGCGCCGCCAGATCTTCTCGTTCCACATTCCCGGCGACACCCCCGATCTGCAGAGCCTCCACCTGCCGGTGATGGATCACAGCCTCGGCACCATGACCGTGGCCACGGTGGCGTTCATCCCGCACGACAGCCTGCGCGACCTGACCCTGCGCTTCCCGCGCCTCGGGGCGGTGCTGTGGCGCGACACCCTGATCGACGCGGCGATCTTTCGCGCATGGATGACCGGCATGGGCCGCAAGTCGGCCTATGGCCGGATCGCCCACCTGTTCTGCGAGATGTACCTTAAGCTCGAAGCGGTGGGCCTCGCCGGCGATCACCGCTGCCCCCTGCCGATCACCCAGACCGAACTCGGCGAYGCGCTCGGCCTCACCACCGTGCACGTGAACCGCACCCTGCAGGAGATGCGGGGCCAGGGGCTGATCACCCTGCGCAGCAGCACCCTGGTGGTCAACGCCTGGAACGACCTGTGCCGNGCGCTCGGCCTCACCACCGTGCACGTGAACCGCACCCTGCAGGAGATGCGGGGCCAGGGGCTGATCACCCTGCGCAGCAGCACCCTGGTGGTCAACGCCTGGAACGACCTGTGCCGCTCCGCGGAGTTCGAYCCCACCTACCTCCATCTGAAGAAGCAGGCTGACGGATGAGCCTCCACCTCCAGCCTGTGCAGGTCGCGACGGGCAGCAACGATACCGAGAGCCATCTCGTGTTCGACGATGGGTTCCTCGTGGCGATCCTGGTTCACCTGTGCGAGCAGCACGGGTCGGACGCCGGCCGGTGGTTCCTCGAAGCCGGATTCGGCCGCGTCGACCACCCGAACCCGCCGACCTTCGCCAGCCTCGNACCTGTGCGAGCAGCACGGGTCGGACGCCGGCCGGTGGTTCCTCGAAGCCGGATTCGGCCGCGTCGACCACCCGAACCCGCCGACCTTCGCCAGCCTCGGCGCCGCGCAGGACTGGATCACGCACCGCCTCGCCACGACGGCAAGCTCCGCACTGTGATGCCGAGGCCGGGTGCCGATCCGCATGGGCGGCGGCAAATCGCGCCACACCGACCACCATCCCGGTGGCGCCGTCGCCGATGCGGCCGCATTCCGGTGCGTTCGCTCGGGATCGTGGGCACCCACGCCCGGCGTAGCATCCGCGCAGCGAGCGAGCTGCGGTGCGTCCATGTCCGGACCGCGAGCGGGGGGCCGTGTCCGCTGCGCCCTCGAAGGCGTCGGCGCGACTGCATCGCGCCACCGGCAGGTGCCGGCTGATCGCGACGGCATCGCTCACCCCCTGGTCCGGGTGGCGCACCGGTCCGCCGGGATGGCGGCGGTCGGACGCCGCGCCGCGGTGCGGGCCCCGGTGCCGCGTGTGGTGCGTGCATCATGGCCCACTCCGCCCCCGCGGCGGCGGCCCGGCGCCCTCGTTGGCAAGCCCCGCAGGGTCGTGGGCAAGCCCCGCAGGGTCGTTGGCAAGCCCCGCAGGGTGGCAGGCGCGGCCGGCGGCACGGCGCGCTTTCGCGAGGGCCGCGAGGGTCCTGGGATCGGCACCGTCCGCGCGGGCCTGCGCCTCCCACGCGAGAAGATCGGCGAAACGCCGCTCCTCACCGGTCAGCGGACCCTCGGCGAAATCCTCCCGTATCGCCGCCCGGTTTCGCTCGCCCAGCGGCCGCTCCGTCGTCGCCGGAGGCCGGGAGGGCGCCCGCTCGGCCATGGGTCTCACGCCAGTTCGGAGGTGGTCCGATCGACGGCCGGCGCGCGCACCCGTCCATCCCGCCGGGGAATCTCCGCGTCGATCCGCCGGAACGTCGCGAGCGCCTGTCCGACGATCTGGTCCATGTTGTAGTAGCGATAGGTGGCGAGCCGGCCGACGAACCAGACATTCCGCTCGTCGCGGGCGCGTTGCTCATAGCGCTTGTAGAGCGTCTGATGCGCGGCGCACGGGATCGGGTAGTAGGGCTCGCCCTCGGCGGACGGATACTCGTAGGTGAGGGCCGTGCGCGGATGCGTCTGCCCGGTGAGGTGCTTGTATTCGGTGACCCGAGTGTAGGCCTCCGTCTGCGGATAGTTGACCACGCCCACCGGCTGGTGCCACGCGACGTCGCGTGTGACGTGCTCGAAGCGCAGGCTGCGATAGGGCAGGGGGCCGTAGCAGGTGTCGAAGTAGGTTTCGATCGGACCGGTGAAGATGGTGCGCCACGCCCGTGCGGTGGGACCGAGGCTGCGGAAGTCGGTGCCGAGCGCCAGCGTGATGTTGGGATGGTCGAGCATTGCGGCGAACATCGCCGTGTAGCCGTGCTTCGGCATCGCCTGATAGCGATCGGTGAAATAACGGTCGTCCCGGTCGGTCCGGGTCGGAACCCGAGCGGTCACCGACCGGTCGAGCTCGGAGGGATCACGGCCCCATTGCTTGCGGGTGTAGCCGCGAAAGAACAGCTCGTAGAGTTCGCGGCCCACCGTCGAGACGACGACGTCCTCGGCGGTTCGGATCTCCTCGACGGGCTCCGCCCGGGCGGCGAACCAAGCTTCGAGCTCGGGGGACGTCAGAGACAGTCCGTACAGCCGGTTGATCGTGTCGAGGTTGATCGGGATCGGCACGCGCCGGCCGTTCACCTCGGCGAGGACCCGGTGCTCGTAGGGCCGCCAGGCCGTGAAGTCGGACAGGTACGCGAACACCGCCTGTGCGTTGGTGTGGAAGATGTGCGGCCCGTAGCGGTGGATCAACAATCCGTCGGCGTTGAGACAGTCGTAGGCGTTGCCGCCGATGTGGTCGCGCCGGTCGACCACGAGGATTCGCTCGCCCCGCTCGCGCGCGAGGCGCTCGGCGAGCACGCTACCGGCAAAACCGGCTCCGACGATCAGCCAATCGTACATCGGTCTCGAGCCTCGACTGTTCGGGCCGCGGGGAGGGCGCGCAGCGGACGGCCCCATCGCGGACGGGAGGGGATCAGACGGTCTCGCGCATCACCGGACGCGGCGAATCCGACATCGGTTCGCCGAGGACCGCCATCATCCGCGCCTCCATGTCGGCCCAGGTTCGATCTTAGAGGCTGTTATGAACCGCTTGCCAGTTGAGCGGCCTGTTTGAGCATGAGTCAGACGAAGGCGACGATGTGGAGATCGGCGAGTGTGCTGGGATAGCG
>NZ_LMRE01000012.1:452500-459363 GCF_001424745.1 Methylobacterium sp. Leaf469 | reverse complement strand
CGAAGCTTCAGCACCACCTGCTCCGCACCCGTCTTCTGACCTCGCCGCATGTCCAGCTCCTTCGGTCCTGGCTGATCCTCTCAATCAGCCCGGTCCAAAGCCAGCCAGTCACGTCACGCGGCGACCGCAAGATCAGCGGCAGAACGTTAGAAAGGCTGAAGCTTCAACGGGATAGGTTGGAGCGGGCGGCGGGAATCGAACCCGCATATTCAGCTTGGGAAGCTGACGTTCTACCACTGAACTACGCCCGCGAGCCGCGGCGTGGGGCCTGCGGTGCGGCGTTTGGGGCCGCGGGAGGGACCATACCAGACACGGTCGCGTTGTCCACGGCCTTGATGGGGGCTGCGTGCGTTCCCATACGGGCCGGATTCCGATAGCGTCGCGCGGCTTGCCGGGCGGTGTCGCTCCGGGCCGGCGGAGGTTCCCGTAAGTCCTTTGGCTGGATCACTTTTTTCGCATGACGGTTCGCACGTGACGACAGCAGATGCCTCAGGGTCACCCGCGCCATCGGGCGGCGCCCGCCTCGTCCTCGCCTCCGCCTCGCCGCGGCGGCTCGCCCTGTTGCAGCAGGCCGGGATCGAGCCCGACGCGCTCCTGCCGGCGGATGTCGACGAGACGCCGCGCAAGTCCGAGACCCCGCGCGAGCTCGCCCGGCGCCTGGCGCGCGACAAGCTCGACGTCGCGGGCGACGCGGCGCGGCGGCGTGACGACATGCGCCAAGCCTTTGTGATTGCTGCCGATACCGTGGTGGCGGTGGGGCGCCGCGTCCTGCCGAAGGCCGAGGTGGCGGACGAGGCCGCCGATTGCCTGCGCCTGCTCTCGGGGCGCCAGCACCGGGTCTACACGGCGGTGTGCCTCCTGTCGCCGAAGGGCACCCGGCGCGAACGCGTGGTCGAGACCCGGGTGCGGTTCAAGCGGCTGTCGAGTCGCGAGATCGAGGCCTACGTCGCCTCGGAGGAATGGCGCGGCAAGGCCGGCGGCTACGCCATCCAGGGGCTGGCCGGCGCCTTCGTGGTCAAGCTCGTCGGCTCGCACAGCGCGGTGATCGGCCTGCCGCTCTACGAGACCCTAAGTCTCTTGGAAGGCGAGGGTTTTCCCGTTCGGGGAGCGTGGGGACAAGCACCGGGGAGCAGCCTGTGACCGGACCGATTCCCTGGCCGACGGCGCCCGAAGAGGCGTGCCCGATCTGCCGCAAGCCGGCCAAGCCGGAGTTCCGTCCGTTCTGCTCGACCCGCTGCGCCGACGTCGATCTCGGCCGCTGGCTGACGGATCGCTACGCGATCCCCACCGCCGAGGACGAGGACGAGGATGCCGCGCCGCAAGCAGGGCGCGACCGTTCCGAGTAGGGCGGTGCGCCGTTCCACCGACGGCAGGATGCGCCGTTCCACGCATCCGTGGAACGGCGATTCGCTCAGGCCGCCGCGGTGGTGCGCCG
Organism: Methylobacterium sp. Leaf469; assembly: GCF_001424745.1. NCBI lineage: Bacteria > Pseudomonadati > Pseudomonadota > Alphaproteobacteria > Hyphomicrobiales > Methylobacteriaceae > Methylobacterium > Methylobacterium sp. Leaf469. The sequence continues at coordinate 457,928 of NZ_LMRE01000012.1, read as the reverse complement.
GTTGTAGCCGAGGGCCGCGAGGGTCGCGACGGCACCGGACAGCAGGTAGACGCCGACCCAGGCGAGACCGAACTCGCTCGACAGGCTGAGGGCGACCAGCGGCGCGAAACCGGCGCCGATGAGCCAAGCCAGATCCGAGGTGAGCGCCGCGCCGGTGTAGCGGTAGCGGGTGCCGAGGTTGCTCGTGACCGAGCCCGAGGTCTGGCCGTACGAGAGACCGAGCAGACCGAAGCCCACCAGAACGTAGATGGTCTGGCCGACCTCGCTGTCGCCGACGAGCAGTGGGGCCACGATGCTGCCGAGGGCGAACAGCAGGATCAGGCCGGCCGCGATGGCCACCAGGGTCCGGCGTCCGATCTGGTCGGCGACGATGCCCGAGATCACGATGGCGCCGGCACCGACGACCGCCCCGGCGAACTGCACCATGAGGAACTCGCCCACCGAGCGCTGGGTGAACAGGTTGATCCACGAAATCGGGAACACCGTCACCAGGTGGAACAGCGCGAAGCTCGCCAGGGGCACGAAGGCGCCGACGAGGATGTCGCGGCCATGCACCCGCACGGTCTCGAGCACCGGCGTCGGCTCGAGTTCGCGCATCTCGATGAGGCGGACGAATTCCTCCGTCGCCACGAGGCGCAGGCGGGCGAACAAAGCCACCACGTTGATGGTGAAGGCGACGAAGAACGGGTAGCGCCAGCCGAAATCGAGGAAGTCGGCTTCCGACAGGTTGGCGAGGAAGAACGCGAACAGGGCCGAGGCCAGCATGAAGCCGATGGGCGCGCCGAGCTGCGGCATCATCGCGTACCAGCCGCGCTTTCCCTCGGGGGCGTTGAGGGCGAGCAGCGAGGCGAGGCCGTCCCAGGCGCCGCCGAGCGCCAGGCCCTGGCCGAACCGGAAGGCCGCGAGCAGCCAGATCGTGGTGGCGCCCAGCGTCGCGTAGTTCGGCAGGAAGGCGATGGCCGCCGTGGAGCCGCCGAGCAGGAACAGCGCGATGGTGAGCTTCACCCCGCGCCCGTGCCGCCGGTCGATCTCTGTGAAGATCGCCGAGCCGATGGGCCGGGCGACGAAGGCGAGGGCGAACAGCGCGAAGGAATACAGCGTGCCGGCGAGCGGCGTCGCGAAGGGGAAGAACACCTTCGGGAAGATGAGCACCGAGGCGATGCCGTAGACGAAGAAGTCGAAATACTCGGCGGCGCGGCCGATCACCACGCCGATGGCGATCTCGCCCGGGGCGACCGTATGGTCCGAGAGGGCCTCGTGGGCGTGGCGCTCCGCCTCCGACGAGGACGGCACTGCGTAATCTGCGCTCATCGGGAAACGTCTGCTCGCTGGCTTGATGGATGGGGGGCGATGCGTCCGCCTGGGCGCGGCCCCTTCGTCTCGATCCTGACCTAGTCTCGGTCCTGATTAGGGCCTGCCGCCACCACCCGTCAAAGCGAAAGCCGCTCCGGCCCGGAAACGGCGCTGCCCTGTCGCAGCCGCGGCGCCGCGGCCGGGACGGGGACACGATGCCACCGGGGCGGGAGAATGTCCCTGAGGCGGTAAGGGACATTGCCTCGGGGGAAAGGGTTTGGCTATGCTCCCAGTGCCTACCTGAGAGCATACCTTTCCCCTTGTCAGGCCGGTCTGTTGCATCGCACTAGGCGCCACGTTCGACGTGACGCCGATCCGCGGCACGGCACGGGCGGCATCATCGAGTCCGCGTCAGCCGATCCCATGACCGTCAGAATTCTGAGACCGCTCCTCCTCCTGCCCGTGTTCGGCCTGCTGTCGGGCTGCAACATGGTGCTGATGCAGCCGTCGGGCGACATCGCCATGCGGCAGCGCGACCTCATCCTCGCCTCCACGGGGCTGATGCTGCTGATCATCATTCCGGTGATCGCCGCGACCCTGTTCTTCGCCTGGCGCTACCGCGCGTCGAACAAGGCGGCGACCTACGATCCCGATTGGCACCACTCGACCCACCTCGAGGTGCTGATCTGGTCGGCGCCCCTGGTGATCGTCATCGCGCTCGGCGCGCTCACCTGGATCAGCACCCACACCCTCGATCCCTACCGGCCGCTGAGCCGCCTCGACGCGTCGCGGCCTCTGCCGAAGGACGTGAAGCCCCTGGTGGTCGAGGTCGTCGCACTCGATTGGAAGTGGCTGTTCTTCTACCCAGATCAGGGCATCGCCACCGTCAACGAGATCGCCGCCCCCGTCGATGTGCCCATCACGTTCAAGATCACGGCCGCCACGGTGATGAACTCGTTCTTCATCCCCGCGCTGGCCGGGCAGATCTACGCCATGCCCGGCATGGAGACGAAGCTGCACGCCGTGATCAACAAGCCCGGCACCTTCGAGGGCATGTCGGCGAACTACAGCGGCTCGGGCTTCTCCCGCATGAACTTCCGCTTCGTCGGCCTCGATCAGGCCGGCTTCGACGCCTGGGTCGCCAAGGCGAAGGCGGCCGACAAGCCGCTCAGCCGCGACGCCTACCTCGAACTCGAGCGGCCGAGCGAGCGCGAGCCGGTGACGTTCTACTCCTCCGTCGATTCCGGCCTCTACGGGCGGGTGCTCAACATGTGTGCCGTGCCCGGCAAGATGTGCATGCACGAGATGATGGCCATCGACGCCAAGGGCGGCGCTGGCAAGGACAGCCACGCCAACCGGGCGCGCCTGGAATACGACAATCGCTACGCCGAGCGCGGCGACGAGGGCAACGCCGCCACCGTCGGCGGTTCGGGGCGGTCGTCGCACAGCCCCGAGCAGCCGCAGGGCATGAAGCCGAAATCCACGGCGCCCGAGGTGAAGCCACATTCGGGATCGGACCATTCCGGCCACGATCATTCCGGTCACGCCACCGGCGCGGGGGATGCCGCTCCGGCTGGGGACGGATCCAAGGGTGACGGAACGAAGAGCGACGGACCCGGCGGCACCGATCCCGTCGCCCCCGGTCAGCTCAACAAATAACGCGGACGCCTCCGCCCGCGGCCCCATTCGGCACTCCTCTCACGAGACAGGCCCATGTTCTCCAATCCGGATCTTCAGAAGCTCCTGTTCGGGCGGCTGACCCTCGACGCCGTTCCGCTGCATGAGCCGATCCTCCTCGTCACCTTCGCGATGGTCGGCCTCGGCGGCCTCGTGGTCCTCGGCGGCCTCACCTATTTCCGCCTCTGGGGGCCCCTGTGGCGCGACTGGTTCACGAGCGTCGATCACAAGAAGATCGGCATCATGTACATCGTGCTGGCCCTGGTCATGCTCCTGCGCGGCTTTGCCGACGCCCTGATGATGCGGGCCCAGCAGGCCATGGCCTTCGGCGCCAACGAGGGCTACCTGCCGCCGCACCACTACGACCAGATCTTCACGGCCCACGGCGTGATCATGATCTTCTTCGTGGCGATGCCGTTGGTGACGGGCCTGATGAACTACGTCGTGCCCCTGCAGATCGGCGCCCGCGACGTGGCCTTCCCGTTCCTCAACAACTTCAGCTTCTGGATGACCGTCAGCGGCGCCCTCACGGTGATGGCCTCGCTGTTCGTCGGCGAATTCGCCCGCACGGGCTGGCTCGCCTATCCGCCCCTGTCGGGACCGGCCATGAGCCCCGGGGTCGGCGTCGACTATTATATCTGGGCGCTGCAGATCGCCGGGATCGGGACGCTGCTCTCGGGCATCAACCTCATCGCCACCATCGTGAAGATGCGGGCCCCCGGCATGAGCATGATGCGGATGCCGATCTTCACCTGGACGTCCCTCTGCACCAACATCCTCATCGTGGCCGCCTTCCCGGTCCTCACCGCCGTTCTGTCGATGCTGTCCCTCGATCGCTACGTGGGCACGCACTTCTTCTCGAACGATCTCGGCGGCAACCCGATGATGTACGTGAACCTCGTGTGGATCTGGGGTCACCCGGAGGTCTACATCCTCATCCTGCCGGCCTTCGGCGTGTTCTCCGAGATCGTCGCGACGTTCTCGCGCAAGCGCCTCTTCGGCTACGCCTCGATGGTCTACGCCACGGTGGTGATCACGATCCTGTCCTACCTCGTGTGGCTGCACCACTTCTTCACCATGGGGTCGGGCGCCAGCGTGAACTCCTTCTTCGGCATCACGACGATGATCATCTCGATCCCGACGGGGGCCAAGATCTTCAACTGGCTGTTCACCATGTACAGGGGCCGCATCGACTTCGACGTGCCGATGCTCTGGACCGTCGGCTTCATGGTGACCTTCACCGTCGGCGGCATGACCGGCGTGCTCCTCGCGGTGCCCCCGGCCGACTTCGTGCTGCACAACTCGCTGTTCCTCGTCGCGCACTTCCACAACGTCATCATCGGCGGCGTGCTGTTCGGCATGCTCGCGGGCATCACCTACTGGTTCCCCAAGGCCTTCGGCTACAAGCTCGATCCGTTCTGGGGCAAGACCTCGTTCTGGTTCTGGCTCACGGGCTTCTGGTTCGCTTTCATGCCGCTCTACATCCTCGGGCTCATGGGCGTGACGCGCCGGGTGCAGCACTTCGACGACCCGTCGCTCCAGATCTGGTTCGTCATCGCGGCCTTCGGGGCGTTCCTCATCCTGCTCGGCATCGCCTCGTTCATCGTCACCCTGGTGGTGAGCTTCCTGAGGCGCGAAGAGCTGCGCGACCTGACCGGCGATCCTTGGAACGGCCGTACCCTCGAATGGGCGACCTCCTCGCCGCCGCCGGACTACAACTTCGCCTTCACGCCCGTGGTCCACGACCATGACGCGTGGTGGGACATGAAGAAGCGCGGCTACGTCCGGCCGGTGAGCGGCTTCAACAAGATCCACATGCCGCGCAGCACCGCGGCCGGCATCATCCTCGGGATGCTCAGCATCGTCTTCTCGTTCGCGATGATCTGGTACATCTGGTGGCTGGCGGCGCTCAGCTTCGTGGCGCTGGCGGTGGTCACCATCGGCCACACCTTCAACTACGCCCGCGATTTCTACATTCCCGTCGACGAGGTCGTGCGGACGGAGAATGCGCGCACGGCACTCCTGGCGGAACGGGTCTGAGAACCATGGCGGCGCATTCCACGGCGGCCTTCACCGCCGACGATTTCAAGGGACCGGGGGACACCCCGGTCTTCCACGACGCGCAGGGCAAGCATCATCCCGAAGGCGGAACGATGCTGGGCTTCTGGCTCTACCTGATGAGCGATTGCCTCATCTTCGCGGCCCTGTTCGCCGTCTACGCCGTGCTCGGGCGCAACTACGCGGCCGGACCTTCGCCGAAGGACCTGTTCGACCTCAAGCTCGTGGCGCTCAACACCTCGATGCTGCTGTTCTCCTCCATCACCTACGGCTTCGCCATGCTGGAGATGGAGAAGGAGAAACAGGGCCGCATGCTGCTGTGGCTCGGCGTCACCGGTCTGTTCGGCCTGTGCTTCATCGGCCTCGAACTCTACGAGTTCCACCACCTCATCCACGAGGG
>NZ_LMRE01000012.1:0-445000 GCF_001424745.1 Methylobacterium sp. Leaf469 | reverse complement strand
AGGCCGCCCCACAAAAGGGCGGCCTGTTCGCGTTCGGGCGACCGTTTTCATCCGCGGCGCCGGGCGTGCGCCCGCACCCGACCCTTCGCCTGCAACTGTTACGATCCCTTAAGGCTCCTGGGCGAAAGCTGTTCCGGAATCCGGACTCGAGCGAGCGCGCATGGACAGGGTATCGCCCAACCCGGCATTCGGGCTTCCCGGCGAGGACAGGCAAGCCCGTCTTCGGATCCGGAGGTCCGAGGTTGCGCGCGCGCCGCGTCGCGCGGCCGACACGGGCCTGCCCCTCGTGGTCGACCTCGACGGCACCCTGATCCGCAGCGATCTCCTGGTCGAGAGCTTCTTCTCAGAGATCGGTGGCGCGCCCCGCTCCGTCCTCGCCCTGGCGCGGGTGGTGCCGGGCGGCAAGGCGGCGATCAGGCATCACCTCGGCGGGGCCGACCTCGATGTCGGGCGCCTGCCCTACGATACCGAGGTGCTGGGCCGCATCGCCGAGGCGAAGTCGTCCGGCCGGCGGGTCTACCTCGCCTCGTCGAGCAATGCGGCCCTGGTCGAACGGGTCGCCCGCCATCTCGGCCTGTTCGACGGCTGGTTCGCCTCCGACATACACCGCAATCTCTCCGGTGCCGCCAAGGCGGAGCGCCTGGTCGCGGCGTTCGGGGAGGGCGGGTTCGACTACCTCGGCCATGACGGCGACGATCTGCCGGTCTGGGCCCGGGCGAACCGGGCCGTCGCCGCGCGCCCCGCGCCGGCCACGCGCCGGCGGCTCCTGGCGCTGGCGCCGGACGCCACTTTCCTGTCCGAGAGCGGGACCGGATGGGCGCAGCGGGCGCGGATCTGGGCCCGGCTCCTGCGGGTCCACCAATACGCCAAGAACACCCTGGTGTTCGTTCCTGCACTCATGGCCCATCGCTTCGACGGGCCGGCTTTCCTCGCCGCGCTCCTCGCCTTCGTGGCGTTCTCCCTCTGCGCGTCGAGCGTCTACCTCGTCAACGATCTCATCGACCTCGAGGCCGACCGGGCGCATCCGACGAAGCGCCACCGCGCCCTGGCCGACGGCCGGGTGCCCCTGCGGGCGGCCATGGGCGCGGTGCCGCTCCTGCTCGCCGCGGCCCTCGGGGTGAGCCTCGCCGTCTCGACGGCGTTCGCCGGGGTGATCCTCGGCTACTTCGCCCTCACCCTCGCGTATTCCCTCGTCCTCAAGCGCAAGATGCTCATCGACGTGGTGACGCTGGCCGGGCTCTACACCGTTCGGGTGGTGGGCGGCGCCGTCGCCGTCGGCGCCGTGGTGTCCGATTGGCTGCTCGCCTTCGCGCTGTTCATGTTCATGTCCCTGGCGCTGATCAAGCGCTACACCGAACTGACGGCGCGCCTCGACCGCGGGCTGCCGAGCCCGGCCAACCGCGATTACGAACTCTCCGACCTGCCCATCGTCGCCGCCCTGGCGGCGGCTTCCGGCTACAATGCCGTGGTGGTGCTGGCGCTCTACCTGTCTTCGGACGCGGTGACTCAGCTGTATTCGCGGCCCAAACTGCTGTGGTGCGTCGGACCGGTGATCCTGTACTGGATCTCGCGCGCGCTGCTCCTCGCCCATCGCCGGATGATGCACGACGATCCCATCGTCTTCGCCCTGCGCGACCGCGTCAGCCTGATCGCGGCGGCGACCGTGGGCGCCCTGGTGCTCGCCGCCATATGAGCGCCGCCGCCGCCGTCGCCCCCGCGCCCTTCGTCCTCGGTCTGCGCTATCTCGGCTTCGCGGTGCTGGCCACGGCGGCCAACCTGCTGGCGCAGGAAGCCACCGTCCGGATCGCCCCGGCGGCGCCGCTCCTGGCCTCCCTCGTCATGGGCACGGGCGTCGGGTTCGTGGCCAAGTACCTCCTCGACAAGCATTTCGTGTTCTTCGCCGCCTCGCGGACCCATACGGAAGAGGCCCGCAAGGTCGCGCTCTACGGCCTGTTCAGCGTGGCGACCACCCTGGTGTTCTGGGCCTTCGAGTTCGGATTCTTCGCGGTCTGGGGCACCGCGCAGGCCAAGTATGCGGGCGCCCTCGTCGGACTCGGCCTCGGCTACGCGGTGAAGTACGGCCTCGACCGCCGCTTCGTGTTCGGGCCGCGCGCCCCATGAGCACGCAGGAGCTGGCGGGCTGGGGCCGCACCCCGCGCCGGGCGACGCGGCTCCTCGCCGTGCGGGCATCGGGCGACGTGGCGCCGATCCACCGGGCCGAGACCGGGTTCATCGCCCGCGGCAATGGACGGGCCTACGGCGACGCCGCGCTCGGCTGCACCACCACCCTGGCGCTCCGCGGGCTCGACCGGATGATCGCCTTCGATCCGGAGACCGGGCACCTCGCCGTCGAGGCCGGGGTGCTGCTCGCCGACATCGTCGACGCCTTCCTGCCGCGCGGGTTCTTCCCCGCCGTGGTGCCGGGCACGCGCTTCGTCACCGTGGGGGGCGCCATCGCGGCCGACGTCCACGGCAAGAACCACCACGGCGCCGGGGGTTTCGGCGCCCACCTGCGCGACCTCACCCTGGCCCTGCCGGACGGGACGGCTCGCACCTGCGAGCCGGGCTCGGACCTGTTCGCCGCCACCATCGGCGGCATGGGGCTGACGGGCACGATCCTGCGCGCGACCCTCATCCTGCGCCGGATCGAGACTGGCTGGATCCGCCAGAGGACCATCGCGGCGCCCGACCTCGACGCCGCCCTGGCGGCCCTGGAAGCCGCCGACCGCTCGACCTACGCCGTCGCCTGGATCGACGGCCTCGCGCGCGGGGCGGCGCAGGGACGGGCCCTGATCTATCGCGGCGAGCATGCCACCCTGGCCGACCTCGCGGATTTGGCCCCCGATGCACCGCACCTGCCGCCGGCGCGGCGCTGCGCCCTGACGGTGCCGTTCGACCTGCCGGCTCGGACCCTCAACCGCTGGAGCGTCGGAGCCTTCAACGCCCTCTACTACGCGCGCGGCCGTGCCGGCGCTGGGCCGGACCGCCTGGTCGGCTGGGCGCCGTACTTCTTCCCCCTCGACGGGATACGCGACTGGAACCGCATCTACGGTGCGGGCGGCTTCCTGCAGCACCAATGCGTGATCCCGAAGGCGCGCAGCCGGGACGCCCTCGCGGCGATCCTCGACCGGGTCTCCCACGCAGCGCCCTCGTTCCTCGCCGTGCTGAAGCTCCTCGGACCCGGGGGCGGGCTGATGTCGTTCCCGCTCCCCGGCTACACCCTCGCCCTCGATTTTCCGGCCAATCCCGCCAACCGCGCCCTCCTCGACAGCCTCGACGCCATCGTGCGGGCGGCGGGCGGGCGGCTCTACCTCGCCAAGGACGCCCGCCAGAGCCGCGACACCTTCGAGGCGGGCTACGGCGCGGCCGCGACGCGGTTCCGCGCCCTGCGACGGCAGATCGATGCCGAGGGCCGGATCGCCTCCGCCCTGTCGCGGCGCCTCGGCCTGTGAGCGGGGTTCCGCCGGGCCGCCGTACTTCCCCGTCCAGCCCGTCCGAGGCCGCATGACCCAAAGCTCTCCCGCCAACAAAGCCATGCTCCTTGTCGGCGCCACGTCCGACATCGGCCATGCCACGGCCCTGGCCTATGCCGGGGCCGGATGGGACGTGATCCTGGCCGCCCGCGATGCGGCGGGCGCCGCCCGCAACGCCGCCGACCTCACGGCGCGCACGGGCTGCCCGGTTCCCTTCGTCGCCCTCGACATCACCGACACAGCGGCCTTCCCGGCCTTCGTCCGCGATCTGCCGCGCCTGCCCGACACGGTGGTGAGCGTGGTCGGGCTGCTCGGCGATCAGGCGCGGGCGCAGTCCGATCTGGCGGACGCCGCCCTTGTGATGCGGTCGAACTTCGAGGGGCCGGCCCTGCTGCTCGGCCTGTTCGCCGAACACTTCGCCGCGCGGGGCTCCGGCACCCTGGTGGGCGTCTCCTCGGTGGCGGGCGAGCGCGGGCGGGCGTCGAACTACGTCTACGGCGCGGCCAAGGCCGGGTTCACCGCCTTCCTGTCGGGCCTGCGCAACCGCCTCGCCGCGCGCGGCGTCCACGTGCTCACGGTCAAGCCCGGTTTCGTCCGCACCCGGATGACGGCGGGGATGCCGCTGCCGAAGCCGTTGACCGCCGAGGCCGCCGAGGTCGCCGCCGCCCTGTTTCGCGGCGCCGAGGTGACCCGGCGCGACGTGGTCTATGTCCGCCCGGTCTGGGCCCTGGTGATGATGGTGATCCGCGCCATCCCCGAGTCGGTGTTCAAGCGCCTGAAGCTGTGACGCGCCGGCGCCGACGCCGCGTCCCGGTGGGGCGGCGTCGGGAGCGGGCGCCTGCACCCGCCACGGGTACGCACAAGCCCGGCGGGTGTGGTATGCCGCCCCTCGGACGGGACGTGGATCCCGTGGAACGGCCCCGCCTCCGGGGGCGCTGCGGAACGAGACGCGCGTGCGTGACATCCTGACCGCGCTGGCGGGACTCATCGTCCTCCTCCTCGTCGCGGCCCTCGCGATCCCGCCCTTCGTGGCCTGGGAGGGGCAGCGCAGCCTCATCGACGGCCTGGTGTCCCGGTCGCTCGGCTTGCCGGCCCGCAGCGCCGGCCGTCTCGAGGTCCGGCTCCTGCCCTCGCCGCGCCTGCGCTTCGACCGCCTGCGCCTCGGGCAGGCACCGAACCGGCCCGCCCTCGACCTGCATTTCGTGAAGGCCGAGGTGGCGCTCACCCCGCTGATCACCGGCGCCGTGCGGTTCACGGAGACCCGGATCGGCCGGGCCGAGATCCGCCTGCCCGTCACCGAGGGCGAGGCGATCCTGGTGCCGGCCGATCTCACGGGCGGGCTCGGCGACCGCGACCTCGCCATCGAGGACCTCCAGGTCCGCCAGCTCCTCATCACCACCCAGGTGCCGGCGACGGGCCGCACCGACCAGATCTACGCGGAAGGCGTGCGGGTCTCCGCCCCGCGCCTCACCGGTCCGTGGCGGGCGGAGGGCACCAGCCGGGGCGTGCCGTTCCGGGTCGCCACGGGCGAGCCGACGCCGGAGGGCGTCCTTCCGGTCAAGCTCTCGGCGGGCGGCGACACCCAGCCCTATGCGGAGATCGACGCGAAGTTGTCCCTCGCGGAGGCCGGCGCGGAGGCCGCGGGGCCGGGCGAGCGCGCCGTGATCCCGCAGGCCGAGGGCACGGCCCGCCTCGTCATCGGTCCGCCCGCCCAGGCGGCGGGCGCCTACCTGCCGGTGTCGCTCGCCGGTGCGTTCACGGCGCGGGGCACCACCGCGCGGTTCAAGGCCCTCGGCCTCGACATCGATCCGGGTGGCCGCGCCCTGCGCCTGTCGGGCTCCGGCAGCGTCGATGCCCGCAACGGCCGCGCCGCCCTCTCGCTCGGGGCCCGCCGCCTCGACCTCGACGCGTTCCTGCTCTCGGCCGCGGGCCAGGCCCTCATCGCGCGGGGCCCGCCGAAGGCCGGGATCAGCCTGCCGGTGAGCGTCGATGTCGAACTCGCCATCGACAGCCTGTCGCTCGGCCTCGACGACTGGTCGAACCTCGCCCTGGCCGGCACCTTCGAGCGCTCGGGCGGCCTCCTCCTGAAGCGATTCTCCGTCACCGCCCCGGGGGCCGCCGCCCTGACCGCGTCGGGCGAGATCGACGCCGATCCGGGGCTCCGCTTCACCGGGCGCCTCGGTCTCGACGCGCCGGCCTCGGAGGCCTTCGGGCGCTATCTCGGCAAGCTCGGCGTGGAGGGTCCGGGCGTCGCCCTCATGGACGGGCGCCCCATCGTCGCCTCCGCCGACCTCTCGGCCGCGCCGCTCTCCGTGTCCCTGCGCAATCTGCGCCTCGACCTCGGCACCGCACGCATCACCGGCAACGCGCGCTACCGCGCCGCCGAGCCCGGCGCCCGCGGGCGCGTCGATGCGCAACTCGCCGCGCAAGGCGTCGACATCGCCGCCCTGCCGTCGTTCAGCGGCACCCTGGCCGACCTCCAGGGCCACGATTTCGGCCTCGTGCTCCAGGCCCGCGACGTGCGCTACGGCCCGGCGGGCGTGGCCTCGGGCAACGGCACCATCGCGGCGAGCATCCAATCGGACGGGGCCAGTCTCGCCATCGACAGCCTCGACGTGACGGATCTCGCCGGTGCCAACGCCAGCCTGTCCGGCCGGATCGACGCCGACGGGGCCGGGCGCATCGCCGGCCGCGTCTCGGCCCCCGTGGCCGCGCCGCTGATGGCCCTCCTCGACCGGGTGTGGATCGCGGAAAGCCGGCTCGTCCCCCCGGCGTTTCGCGACCGCGCCCTCGATCTCGACCTGACCCTGCAGCGCGACGCGGGCGCCCCCGACACCCTGCGCACCACCGCCAAGGGACAGGCGGCGGGCGGCAGCCTCGACCTCGACCTCGTGAGCCGCGCCGGCCGCATCGCGAGCCTCGACCTCACCCTGGCGGCCCCGTCCGCCGCCACCTGGTTCGGCCGTGCCGACCTTCCGGCGCTGGCCCGGCCCGCCCGTCTCCATCTCGCCGGCACCCGCGCCGCCGGCCCCGAGGGCGAGGCTGCCGGGCTCGTCCTCTCGGTGACGGGAACGGTGGCCGACCTCACCCTCGCCACCACCCGGCCGATCCTGCTCGGACCCGAGGCCGGGGCCGGGGCCGGGTACGGCGCTGCGCGGAGCGGCGAGATCCGCCTCGGCAGCCCCGACATCGCCCCCTTCGTGCCCCTCGTCTCCGGTACCGCGCCCCTTCCCATCGGCCTGCCGGCCGACCTCACCGTCGCCCTGTCGCGGGCCGGCGACGAGGCCCGCCTGGGCGTGACCGGGCGGCTCGCCGGAACCGCCGTCTCGGCCGAGATCGGGATCGCGCCGGAGGGTCAGATCTCCGGGCGCGCCAAGCTCGGGCGCCTGTCCCTGCCGGCGCTCGCCGCCGCCCTGGTGATCCCCACGGAGGTGAAGGCCGGTGCCGACGCGGCGTTCGTGCGCTTTGCCGCCCCGCCGCCCGTCCGCCCCCGCATCGACCTCGCCCTCGCGGTGGACAGCCTCGACCTCGGACGCGGCCACGTCGCCACCGGCACCACCCTCACGGCGCGCTGGGAGGACGGCACCCTCGGCCTCACCGACCTCGCCGGCACCCTGGCGGGCGGGCGGCTCACGGGCGCCGTCACCCTGTCGCGCCAGGGCGGCGCGGCCGCCGTGGCGGGGGAGGGGACCCTGAGCGAGGCGGGGCTCGCCGGCCTCGTCGGCACCGGTCCGGTCTCCGGGCGCCTCGGCGCGACCCTGCGGTTCGGCACTTCCGGCGAGACCCTCGCGGCCCTGGCCAACAACCTCGGGGGCAGCGGCACCCTCACCCTCGCGGACCTGACTCTGCCGGGCGCCGACTCCATGGGCCTGACCCGTGCCCTCGACCGGGCGCTCGCCGAGGACGACCCCTTGCGCGAAGGCCGTCTCCAGGCCCTCGTCACGGAGGAACTCGGAAAGGCGCCGCTCATCGCCCCCGGCCCCGTCACCACGCCCGTCACCCTGGTGGGCGGGACCCTGCGGGGCGGCCCCCTGACCCTCGATCTCGGGCCCGCGCGCTGGAACGGCACCCTCGGCCTCGACCTGCGGACCGGCCGCCTCGACGCGCGCGGCACCCTCACGGCGGCGTCGGCCCCGAAAGCCTGGACCGCAGGACCGCCGGCGATCCAGCTCGGCTTTTCCGGGCCGGTGGCGAACCCGGAACGCCAGGTCGATGCGGGTCCCTCGACCAACGGTCTCGCCACCCTCGTGCTGCAACGCGAGCTCGAAAGCATCGAAGCGATGGAGGCCGACCAGACCGAGCGCCAGCGCCGCCGCGCCCGCGTCGAGATGGACCGGGCCCGTGCCGCCGCCGAGAAGGCTTATGCGGACAAGCTGACCGCCGAGAAGGCGCTGGCCGAGAAGCTCGCGGCGGAGGAAGCCGCCCGTCAGGCCCGCCTCAAGGCCGCCGCGGAGCGCGCCGCCGAGGCCGCGCGTCAGGCCCGCGCCCGCGAGGCCGAGGAAGCGGCCCGACGCCAGGAAATCGAGGCGGCCCGGCGCCAGGAGCCGGCGGTCGAGCCGGCGCCCGCCCCGCAGCCCTGAAGCCGCGCGCGCCGGACGCACGGGATCGCGTGGGGCGACCTCGACACCCCGCCCGGGTTGTGGCTTCGTACGGTCTCGGCGCGGGGGAAACGGCCATGGCCTACCGGTGCGATCTCGGCGGCGAGCGCCACACCTTCGCCGACCTGAAGCAGGTGCTCGCCGCCGCCTCGCCCCTGCGCTCGGGCGACGAGCTGGCCGGGTTGGCGGCCACCAGCGATGCCCAGCGCATCGCCGCGCGGCGCGTGCTCGCCGACCTGCCGCTGCGCGTGTTCCTCGCCGAGGCCCTGGTGCCCTACGAGGCGGACGAGGTCACCCGGCTCATCCTCGACACCCACGACGCGGCGGCCTTCGCCGCGATCGCGCACCTCACCGTGGGGGGCTTTCGCGACTGGCTCCTGTCCCATGCGGCCACGCCCGAGATCCTCGCCGCCCTGGCGCCGGGCCTGACGCCCGAGATGGTGGCGGCGGTCTCGAAGCTCATGCGGGCGCAGGACCTCATCGTGGTGGCGCGCAAGTGCCGGGTGGTTACGGCGTTCCGCACCACCCTCGGCCTGCCCGGCCGCCTCGCCACCCGGCTCCAGCCGAACCACCCGTCCGACGACCCGCGCGGCATCGCGGCCTCCGTCCTCGACGGCCTGCTGTTCGGCGTCGGCGACGCCTGCATCGGCATCAACCCGGCCACAGACAGCGTCGAGAACGCCCGCGACTTGATGGTGATGCTGGACGAGCTGCGCCAGCACTACGACATCCCCGCCCAGACCTGCGTGCTCACCCACGTCACCAATGCCCTGCCGATCCTGGAGCGCGGCGCGCCCGTCGACCTCGTGTTCCAGTCCGTGGCGGGCACGGAAGCCGCCAACCGGGGCTTCGGGGTCGATCTCGCGGTGCTGGCCGAGGCCCACGACGCGGCGCGCGGCCTCAAGCGCGGCACGGTGGGCGACCACGTGATGTATTTCGAGACCGGCCAGGGCGCAGCGCTCTCGGCCGACGCGCATCACGGCGTCGACCAGCAGACCGTGGAGGCCCGCGCCTACGCGGTGGCGCGCGCCTTCCGGCCCCTCCTCGTCAACACCGTGGTGGGGTTCATCGGCCCGGAATACCTCTACGACGGCAAGCAGATCGCCCGCGCCGGCCTCGAAGACCATTTCTGCGGCAAGCTGCTCGGCCTGCCGATGGGCTGCGACGTCTGCTACACCAACCACGCCGAGGCCGACCAGGACGACATGGACGGGCTGATGACCCTGCTGACGGTGGCGGGCTGCAGCTTCCTCATCGCCGTGCCGGGCTCCGACGACATCATGCTCAACTACCAGAGCCTGTCGTTCCACGACGTGCTAACCTTGCGCGCCACCCTGGGCGTCCGGGCGGCCCCCGAATTCGAGGCGTGGCTGGACCGCATGGGCCTGACCACGCCGGAGGGCGGCATCCGCGAACTCGAACCCCGGCATCCGAGCCTCGCCCGGCTCATGGACCGCGCGAGCCGGGTCGCGTGAGCGACGACGCGCCCGTCCCCGCCGGCGATCGCTGGGCGACCCTGCGGGCGGCGACCTCGGCCCGCATCGGGCTGGGGCGCCGGGGCGACGCGATGCCGTTGGACGCGGTCCTCGATTTCCAGCTCGCCCACGCGAAGGCCCGCGACGCCGTCCACGCCGCCCTCGACACCGAGGCCCTGGCGGCGGCGTTGCAGCCCCATTCCGTCTTGCAGGTCCGCAGCGCCGCGCCCGACCGGGCGACCTACCTGCGCCGGCCCGACCTCGGCCGGATCCTCGACCCCGACACGCCCCTCCGAGGCGGGGCGGGTCCGGTCGATCTCGTCTTCGTGGTGGGCGACGGCCTGTCGGCGATCGCGGTGCAGGCCCAGGCCGCGCCCCTGGTCCAGGCCTGCCTCGCCCGCCTCGACGGGGTGTCGGTGGGGCCCATCGTGGTGGCGTGCCAGGCCCGCGTCGCCCTCGGCGATCCCATCGGGCAGGCGCTTGGCGCGCGCCTCTGCGCCGTCCTCATCGGCGAGCGTCCGGGCCTCAGCGTCGCCGACAGCCTCGGGATCTACCTCACCCACGCGCCACGGCCGGGCCGCCGCGATTCCGAGCGCAACTGCATCTCCAACATCCACGGCCGGGGCGGCCTGTCCCCGGAGCGGGCGGCCGACACCCTGGTCTGGCTCGTCCGCGAAGCCCTGCGGCGCGGGATGACGGGCGTCGCCCTGAAGGAGAGCGCTGCCCTCGCAACCGGACCGAGCAAGGCCCCCGCGATTTCACCTGTGGCGAACGGCGACCCCCCGGCCTCGGAACCGACGGAGGGCTGAAAACTTGAGACGGGGTAGCGTCCTTCGAAGGACGGACGCCGCAACAGATCACCTGAGGGGGTGGTTTGCTCAACCTATGGTCTACGCTCCATGATCCTCTCCCGTACCGCTCCGTTCGCACTCCTGGCCGCGCTGGCCCTGCCCGCGACCCTGGCCTCCCCCGCCACGGCACAGCCCGCCGCCGGCCTCGACCGCCCCTTGCTGGTCCACGGCAACTATTGCGGCCCCGGCAACAACGCGCCGCTGCCGCCCATCGACGCCCTCGACGCGGCCTGCGCCCGCCACGACGCCTGCACGCCCTCCGGCGGTCTGCCGTCCCGGGCCTGCAACGTCCGCCTGGAGCGCGAGGCATCCGCCGTCGCCCGCGACCCGCGCCAGACCGACGAGCTCCGCGCCATGGCGGGTCTCGTTTCGGCCAGCATCACCCTGATCCCGTCGGACGATCTCATCCGGCCCGCGGCCCATCGCTCGGTCGTGACGCTGCCGGCGGCCCCGACCATCGAGCGTCCGTCCGACGCAGAGGACTGAGCGGGGGACCGGACCACGTCCCTGTTCCCCCTTTGCAGGACAGGGGCCGAGTTCCGCGACCTCCCGCTGAACCGAGCCTAGACGGCGTCGATCAGGCCGGCCTCGTCCTGGGCCTGAAGCACGTCGGGGCGCGGCATCGAAATGATGTTGTAGCCGGAATCGACGAAGTGGACCTCGCCGGTGACGCCGCCGGAGAGGTCCGACAACAGGTAGACGGCCGAGCCGCCGACCTCCTCCTGGGTCACCGTGCGGCGGAGCGGGGCGTGGGCCTTCTGGTGGTTGAACATCAGCCGCGCATCGGCGATGCCGGCGCCGGCGAGCGTCCGCATCGGGCCGGCCGAGAGGGCGTTGACCCGGATCCCGTCGGGCCCGAGATCGCCCGCGAGGTAGCGCACCGAGGCTTCCAGAGCGGCCTTGGCCACACCCATCACGTTGTAGTTCGGCATGACCCGGGTCGAGCCGCCATAGGTCAGGGTCAGGAGCGACCCGCCGCGCGGCATGCGCTTGGCCGCGCGCTGGGCGATCTCCGTGAAGGAGAAGCACGAGATCGTCAGGGTCCGCGAAAAATTCTCGCGGGTGGTGACGTCGACGTAGCGGCCCTTGAGCTGGTTCTTGTCGGAGAAGCCAATGGCGTGGACGACGAAATCGATGCCCTCGGGAAACCGCTTGTCCAGGGCCTCGAACACGGCGTCGACGGAGGCGATGTCCTCGACGTCACACGGGATCACGGTGTCCGAGCCGAGGGAGGCTGCCAAGGGAGCCACCCGGCGGCCCAGGGCCTCGCCCTGATAGGTGAACGCCAATTCGGCGCCATGCTTGTGCAGGGCGGAGGCGATCCCCCAGGCGATGGAGTGATTGTTGGCGACCCCCATGATGAGGCCGCGCTTCCCCGTCATCAAACCCGTCATGCGTTTCCCCGTGGGCGTGGCCCGTTCCGGCCGTCGCTCTGATCCCTGTCACGGGAGCTTAGAGCGTTTCGCGGTCCGGTGGACCCGACGAACGTGGGGAAAACGCGGCCACCCAACGACAAAGAGCCGATTCCGTCGTCACGGAAGCGGCTCTCACGGGAAAATATGAATTTGGGTCGCCGTGCGCCGAGCGAACGCGGCTAGAAGTACCCGTTGGTGTCGGCGCGCGCCCAATCGATCAGGGCCTGCTTGGCGTAGACGGCCGCCAGACCGGTGACGGCCAATCCACCGACGGTGCCCAGGGTGAACCACAGCATGCGTTTCGTCCTTGCGTGTTGCAGGGAAAACGCAGTCCGACTCTTTCGGTTCCCGGACGTTGGAACTCCGACATCCGGGGGACGGCGAAGTGTCAGGCGTCGACGTTCTTCAGCACCAGAGTGGCGTTGGTGCCGCCGAAGCCGAAGGAGTTCGACAGGACGTGGCCGAGCTTGGCCCCGTCCCGGCGCTGGCGCAGGATCGGCATGTCAGCGAAGGCCGGGTCGATCTCGTCGATATGCGCGCTCTCGCAGATGAAGTCGTTGTTCATCATCAGGAGCGAGTAGATCGCCTCCTGCACGCCCGTGGCACCCATGGAATGACCGGTCAGCGATTTCGTCGCCGAGATCGGCGGGCAGGCCTCGCCGTTCCCGAAGACTTCGCGGATCGCCTCGATCTCCTTGGCGTCGCCCACCGGCGTCGCAGTGGCGTGCGGGTTGATGTAGTCGATGGGGGCGCCCTTCAGGCCGCCGATGGCCTGCTGCATGCAACGCACCGCGCCTTCGCCCGACGGCGCGACCATGTCGTGCCCGTCCGAGGTGGCGCCGTAGCCGGCGATCTCGCCGTAGATCGTCGCGCCGCGTGCCTTGGCGTGCTCGTATTCCTCCAGCACCAGCACGCCGGCCCCGCCCGCGATGACGAAGCCGTCGCGGTTGACGTCGTAGGCGCGCGAGGCCCGGGACGGGGTGTCGTTGTACTTCGACGACATGGCGCCCATGGCGTCGAACAGCACCGACAGGGTCCAGTCGAGGTCCTCGCAACCGCCCGCGAAGATGATGTCCTGGCGGCCGCCCTGGATGATCTCGGCGGCGTTGCCGATGCAATGGTTCGAGGTCGCGCAGGCCGAGGCGATGGAATAGTTCACGCCCTTGATCTTGAACCACGTCGCCAGGGTCGCCGAGGCGGTGGAGGACATGGCCTTGGGCACCGCGAACGGGCCGACGCGCTTCGGGCCCTTGTCGAGGGCGATGGCGGCGGATTCGACGATCACCTTCGTCGACGGGCCGCCCGACCCCATGATGATGCCGGTGCGGTCGTTGGAGATGTCGCCCGGCTCGAGGCCGGACTGGCGGATGGCCTGATCCATGGCGACGTGGTTCCAGGCGGTGCCGCCACCGTGGAAGCGCATGGCGCGGCGGTCGACCACGCCTTCGGGGTCGAGGCTCGGCCGACCCTCGACCTGGCTGCGGAAGCCGTGCTCGGCATAGGACGCCGAGTGCCCGATGCCGGACTTGGCCTCGCGCAGGGAGGCCAAGACCTCGTCGGTGTTGTTGCCGATGGACGAGACGATGCCCATCCCGGTGATCACGACACGCCGCATGGACCGCTTCTACTCCGCCGGTGCTTCGGTCGGCACCCTGTTGATGGTCAGTTAAGACGGGGCCGCCCCGATCTCAACGGGAAGGCGTCACGCGGCGGCCGAGCCCTGCGCCTGGAACAAGGCGACGCGCAGGTCCTTGGCCTCGTAGATCCGTGTGCCGTCGGCTTCGAGCCAACCGTCGGCGATGCCGAGCACCAGCTTGCCGAGGCGCACCCGCTTGATGTCGATGCCGTAGACCACCTTGGTGACCGTGGGGAGCACCTGATCGGTGAACTTCACCTCGCCGACGCCGAGCGCACGGCCGCGTCCGGGGGCGCCGAGCCAGCCGAGGTGGAAGCCGACGAGCTGCCACAGGGCGTCGAGGCCGAGGCAGCCCGGCATCACCGGATCGTTCTTGAAGTGGCAGCCGAAGAACCAGAGGTCCGGCCGGATGTCGAATTCCGCCAGGACGTGGCCCTTGCCGTGGGCGCCGCCCTCGGAGCCGATGGAGACGATGCGGTCGAACATCAGCATGGGCGGCAGAGGCAGCTGGGCGTTGCCGGCTCCGAACAGCTCGCCGCGCCCGCAGGCCAGCAAGTCCTCGTAGGAGTACTGCGTCGCCCGGGCGGGGGCCGGGGTGCCGGTGGGGGCGGTGGGATCGGAGACGGAAGACATGATGAGGGGATCGGTCCTCGAGGATGGGGTGTCCGCCGGGCGCGACGCGCAGCCTCGCGAGGCCGGACCGGGCAGGAAGGCGGCGCTTCGTTAACACAGCGTCACAGCGCCTCAAAGGTGCGTGCGTCCCCCATGCGGATTTCGCCGGCCCGGGGCGATCCCGCGTGCAGCCGGGCTCGGGTCAGGGCGGCTCCGGGCTGCCCCGTGCCCGTCATGCGTCCACAGCTTGGCCGGCGTGGAGCGAACGCTGCGGCTTCGGGTTGCGGCCCTGACGCGGGTTCCGTATAAATGACTCTGCGAAGACCGAAGTTTGGGTGAAATGTCAGCCACCGCGATTCCCAACATGCTGCCGCTGCAGGCCATGCTGAACGCACGGACCTCCAATCCGTCGGGCGATGTCGCCGGACGGCGCGGCTGCCCGCTCTCCGACCTGCGCGATCGCCTGCGCCGGGCCGGCCTGCGACCGACCCGCCAGCGCCTGTCGCTCGGCTGGCTCCTGTTCGGGCGCGGCGACCGCCACCTCACGGCGGAAATGCTGTACGACGAGGCGATGCGCGCCAAGGTGCCGGTGTCGCTGGCGACCGTCTACAACACCCTGCACCAGTTCACCGAAGCCGGCCTCCTGCGCCAGCTCGCCCTCGACGGGTCGAAGGCTTACTTCGACACCAACCCGAGCGAGCACCACCATTTCTTCCTCGAGGACGAGGGCCAGGTTCTCGACATGCCCGATTGCGGCATCACCGTCGATTCGCTCCCCGACGCCCCCGAGGGCATGGAGATCGCCGGCGTCGAGGTGATCGTGCGCCTGCGCCGCCGCGGTCCGGTCGCCCGCAAGGCCTGATCGGTTTCAGGCATCTTTCCCGTTCACGAAAAAGGCCCGGTTCGCCGGGCCTTTTTCGTTGGCTGTCCGTAGGTCGTGGCTGGGCCTACTCCACCTTCTCGTAGGGGTAGACCCCCCACAGCCGTTCCTGGCGGACGTAGCCGTCGACGTTGCCGCCCTTCTGGGGCAGGGCGACGACGACGCGGCACCACGCGCCGGTGCAGCTCTTCACGCTGCCGATGACGCCGGCCTGCAGGCGGGCCTGCTCGCCGGACGCGTCGTCGGCGCGGGCGTAGAGGGGCGTCTCGGGCCTGGTCTCGCCTTTCGCGCCCGCTTTGGCCGCCGTGACGATGGAGGTGCGCCGCCCCGACAGCAGCGAATGCAACACCCAGCCCTCCGTGCCCTCGGAGTCGCGGATGCGGCGCCAGGTCTCGAATTCGGCGACGATCTCCACGGGCAGGCCGGCGCGCTGGAACACCCACAGGGTGCGGTGATCCTTCGACGGGCCTTCCCGCAGGTTCACCCGGTCGGTCTTGAGACTGGCGTAGCGCGGCAGGGGCAGGCCGGTCTTCGAACCGACGCCGGCGCCCGGCGTGGGCGGTGGCGGCGGTGCCGCGTTGGCGCTTCCGGCCGCGAGTGCGAACCCGAGGAGCAGGGCCGGGGCGAAAGCACGGGCCGGCGTGTTGGAAAGCGTTCTGAAAAGGGTCTCGGCAGGCGCCATCGTCCATGTCCTCGAACCGCGCGGACGGGGCCGGGCCGACGCCCCCGGCCGCCGTGGCGCGCATTGTGTTCCGTCGCCTCTCTGGTAGAGAGGCCGTCGGGGCTGGAGAGCGGGTTGCCGCCCATTCCAACCCCCGTCGCGTCTATCCGTCCGGATCGATACGTGGTTCTGGCCGATGCGTGGTTAACGCGCGGTAAGCCGCCACCCCGGTGCCGGGCCGGAACATGGACGAGCCGACCCGACCGGACCCGAGCAGGGCGCGCCGGGGATCGCTCGCATCGAGGAGGGTGCATGCAGTCGCTCAAGCGCAAGCCGCTGGTCGTGATCACCCGGCGTCTCCCGGAGGTGGTGGAGACGCGCATGCGCGAACTCTTCGAGATCCGTCCGAACACCGACGACAAACCCCTGAGCCACGAGGCCCTCGCGGCCGCCCTGCG
The DNA here is from genome assembly GCF_001424745.1 of Methylobacterium sp. Leaf469. NCBI lineage: Bacteria > Pseudomonadati > Pseudomonadota > Alphaproteobacteria > Hyphomicrobiales > Methylobacteriaceae > Methylobacterium > Methylobacterium sp. Leaf469. Next base: position 428,941 of record NZ_LMRE01000012.1, on the reverse strand, counting down.
CGAGGCCGACGTCCTCGTGCCGACGGTGACCGACGAGATCGATTCGGGGCTCCTCGCCCAGGCCGGCCCGAACCTGCGCCTCATCGCGAATTTCGGCAACGGCGTCGATCACATCGACGTGGCCGCCGCCCTGGAACGCGGCATCACCGTCACCAACACCCCCGGGGTGCTGACGGAGGACACCGCCGACATGACCATGGCGCTGATCCTGGCGGTGGCCCGGCGGGTCACCGAGGGCGCGCGCATCATCCCCGACGACGCCTGGGATTCGGGCTGGTCGCCGACGTGGATGCTGGGCCGGCGCATCACCGGCAAGCGCCTCGGCATCGTCGGCATGGGCCGCATCGGCCAGGCGCTGGCACGCCGCGCCAAGGCGTTCGGCCTGCAGATCCACTATCACAACCGTCGCCGGGTGCCGGGCACCATCGAGCGCGACCTCGACGCGACCTACTGGGAATCCCTCGACCAGATGCTGGCGCGCGTCGACATCGTGTCGGTGAACTGCCCGCACACGCCGGCGACCTACCACCTCCTGTCGGCCCGCCGCCTCAAGCTGCTCAAGCCCGAGGCCATCGTGGTCAACACCGCCCGCGGCGAGGTGATCGACGAATCGGCCCTGGCCCGCCTCATCGAGGCCGGCGACGTCTCGGGGGCCGGCCTCGACGTGTTCGAGCAGGAGCCCGCCGTCAGCCCCCGCCTCGTCAAGCTCGCGCGCGCCGGCAAGGTGGTGCTGCTGCCGCACATGGGTTCGGCTACCCACGAGAGCCGCACCGACATGGGCGAGAAGGTGATCATCAACATCAAGATCTTCATGGACGGCCACCGCCCGCCGGACCGCATCCTGCCCAGCATGCTCTGAGGCCCCCGGGGCCGGACCTGCCGTTCGGCGCTTCTCTTGCAAGGGCCTCTCTTGCAAGGGCCTCTCTTGCAAGGGCCTCTCTTGCAAGGGCATCTGCAGGGGCTTTCCCGTGTTCGACGGGGACAACCGCCGAACCCGCAGGGCGAATCGGAACGGGGCGGGGGACGGCACGTTGACCGGCGTCTGGCGCGTGGTGGGGCCAGTGTGCAACGGTAGATCGGGACGAACATGGCCGCGGACACCCCGTTGAGCGAGGCAGGGCCGGGCCACGCGGTGGCGGGCGACCCTTTCGGACGCTTCGCGGATTTCGTGCCTCTGATGATGTGGCGCACGGACACGCGGGGCCACGCCGTCCACCACAACGAATCCTGGCTCGCCTTCACCGGCCGTGACGCGGCCGAGGAGCGGGGCCGGGGCTGGCGCCGCGGCCTCCATCCGGACGACGAGGCCGCCCACGCGTCGGTGTTCGAGACGGCGCTCGCCGCCCGGGACCCGTTCACGGTGGAGTTTCGCCTGCGCCGCCACGACGGCGCCTATCGCTGGCTCCTCGACACCGGCCGCCCGCTCCACCGCGACGGGGCGTTCGAGGGCTACATCGGTACGAGCTTCGACATCACCGAGCGCAAGGAGGCGCGGGAGCATTCCGAGCGCGCCCTTGTGGAGAAGGAGGCGCTCCTCGCGGAGGTCTACCACCGCGTGCGCAACAATCTGCAGGTGATGGTGAGCCTCATCGGCCTCTACGGACGGGCGGCGCCGCCCCCCTGCCGCGGCAGCTTCGAGGCCCTGGGCCAGCGGGTGCGGGCCATCGCCCTGGTCCAACAGCACCTGCACGAGGCGCCCCACATCGCCTCCATTGACCTACGCGACTATCTCCACCGCCTCGCCTCCGGCCTTGGCCAGCTGCGGCGCGCCGGGCGCATCGGCGTCACCATCGGCGGAACCGGCACCAGCCTCGTCGAGCCGCGCACTGCGAACGCCCTCGGGATGATCGTCGCCGAGGTGGTGTCGGAGTGCCTCGACACCACGTCCGAATCCGTCGCCTGCGCCATCAGCCTCGCCATCGACGCGCCGGTGGGCGGACCCGTTCGGCTGACCATCGTCTCCGGCAGCAACGCCGAGGGAGCACCCTCGGGCAAGGTCGAGGTGCCGAACCTCGGCCCCCGCCTCATCGCCGCCTACGCCGCCCAGGCCGAGATCGCCGCGCGCGGCCTCGGCACCCGGGACGACCCGCTCCACCTCCAACTGCCCGAGGTGCTGGTGTCGCCGGTGGAGTAGGCGGACTTTTCCGTCGACGCCGGTCCTCGAACGCGAAAAGGCCGGGGCGCACCGCCCCGGCCTTTCGTCGTCGTCCGGACCGCCGGCCCGAAGGCCGGTGGCGTTTGGCTTAGCGGAGCAGCTGCAGGATGCCCTGCTGGGCCGTGTTGGCGAGCGAGAGCGCCGAGATGCCGATGGACTGGCGGGTCGACAGGGCCTGGGAGTTGGCGGCTTCCTCGTTGAGGTCCGCGTTCGTCAGGTTGGCCGAGCCGGTGTCGAGGATGTTGATCAGCTGCTTCGAGAAGTCCTGACGGTTCTGCACGACGGTGAGGTTCGAGCCGAAGGTCGAGGACTGGGTGCGGAGCGCGGCCGAAGCGTTCGTCAGCTGGGTGAGGGACGCCTTGATGTCGTCGTCGCTGGCGAACCCGCCGGAGACGCTCTGCAGTCCGAGGCCCGTCGCGTCGAACTTGACGCCCTTGATGTCCAGGGAGCTCGTGTCCTTCTCGTTGAACGACAGGTGCAGGGTGTTCTCCTTCGCGTCCGAACCGGCGCGATAGAGCAGGTTGACGCCGTTGTAGCTCGAGTCCTGTGCCTGCTGGGTGATCTGAGTCAGGAGTTCGTTGAACTGCTGCGCCAGGGCGGTACGGGCATTGGTTCCGTTCGCCGAGGTCGAGCCGGTGCCGGATGCGGTCACGCCCGTGCTCGGCGCTGAACTGGTTCCGGTCCCGAACCCGATATCGGTTGCGCCGATGGACTTCACCGTCACCTTCTGCTCGGGACCGCTATCCGTCGACCGGATCGTCAGCTGGTTGTTCGTCACGCTTGCGGTCAGCTTACCCTTGAGGCCCACATCGGCAGCAATCTGGTCGTTGATCTGGGTGACCAACTGCGCGCCGGTCTGTCCGGTGCCGGTGAAGGTCAGGGTCTTGGCCGGGCTGTTGCCGAGCTGCACCGTGATGCCCGAAGTGGCACCGGCGACACCGGCGCCGCCCAATGCAGCCACCGCCGTGCCGGTCGCGCGCGCCTTCGTGGAGCCGTCGGTCGGATCGACACCCGTGGCGACCGTCGCGGCGCTGGCGGTGGTGCCAAAGCCGATGTCGGTATCGCCGGGGACGGCACCCGTGGTGATCGTCACCTTCGAATCGCTGCCCGTCGCGGTCGAGGTGAAGTTCAGGCGACCGTCCGTCGTCAGCGACGCCTGAACCTGGGCGCCATTGCCACCGGCTGCGGTCAGCTGGCTGTTGATCTGCGTCAGGATCTCGCCGGCGCTGACCTTGGTCAGGTCGCTGACCGTATTGCCGAAATTCGCAGCGTTGAGGGTGATGGTGGTCTCAGCATTCGTTCCGTCCTTGACGACGAAGACCGAGGAATGGGAGCCGGAGAAGTTGTGCGTGCCGTCTGCTGCGGCACCGGTGCCGCCGCCGGCGCCGGCTGCAGCCGTCGCGGTGGAGGATGTCAGGGAAGCCGCTGCGGTCGCGACGGCGCTGGTCGCGCTGGCGCCGGTTGCGGTCGACTTGGTGGAAAGGGCCTGACTGGCGGTGGATTTTGCCGAGTCGACAAGCTTCTGGATCGAGGTGATGCCCTGGTTGGCGGCCTGGATCGTCTGGACGCCGTTCGAGATGCTGTCGAGGAGGCCGCCGAGATCCGACGAGCGGTTGGTCAACGCCTGGGACGTGAAGAAGCTGACGGGGCTGTCGAGGGCCGAATTGACCTTCTTGCCCGTCGAGAGGCGGTTCTGGGTGCTGGACAGGAGGTCCGCGGTGCCCTGCAGCGAAAGCAGGTTCTGGCGGGTCGCGGCGGTGAGGGTGACGCCTGAAGACATTGGTTTCGATCCATTCTGATCGGTGCGTCTCCGTTTTTGGAGACAGCGCCACAGAACCACGCCCCCCTTGCGATCCTGTTAAATGTTGTGATGAACACGGCGTGTCGTGCGTCGGTCGAATGCCGTGGACCTGGATGAATCCATCGATCCATCAAAGGTTTAGCCGGATCGGCGTGGCGGCGCCTTCAGGCTTTGTTAACCATGATCGCCGAGGAAGGAGGTTGACACCCCGCCGCCCGTGAGACGCCATGCCCCTCAAGATCGAACTGAAACCGTTCGAGCGCCTGCTGATCGGCGGCACGGCGATCCGCAACGGATCGCGGCGCTCCTCCTTCGTCATCGAGACGGTGACGAACTTCCTGCGCGGGAGCGACATCATCCTGGAGAGTGAGGCCGACACGGCCTGCAAGCGCCTCTACCTCACCTTGACGGTGCTGTACCTCGCCGAGCCGACGCCGGAGGCCGAGGACATCTTCGTGCGGCAGGCCAACGCCCTGCTGGAAGCGGTGCCGACGACGGCGCCGTACATCCGCGACATCCACGAGTTCGTGGCGGCCCGCGAACTCTATCGCGCGCTCAAGCGCTGCAAGGACCTCATCCAGTACGAGCAGTCGCTCAGCGACCGCCTCGCCCAGCCGCCCGCCACCGGCGGGACGACGTGACGGGAATCCGCTCGTACGCTCGGCTCAGATCCCACTGAACCAATTGTAGCCCTGGTCCTCCCAGTACCCGCCCGGATAATCGTTGGTGACGAACACGCTTGCGATGTATTTCGGGCTCTTGAACCCGAGCTTCGTCGGCACGCGCACCCGCAGCGGGTAGCCGTATTCGGGGCTCAGTTCCTTGCCGGCGAAGTCGAGGGCCAGGACGGTCTGGGGGTGCAGCGCGCTCGGCATGTCGAGGCTGCCGTAATAGCGGTCGGCGCATTTGAAGCCGACGTATTTCGCCGTCAGATCGGCGCCGATCCGCTCCAAGAACGCCCGCAGGGGGACGCCGCTCCATTGGCCGATCTGGCTCCAGCCCTCGATGCAGACGTGGCGGGTGATCTGGCTCTCCTGCGGCAGGGCACGGAGCTTCTGCAGGGTCCAGGGGGTCTTGTCGGCGACGAGGCCGGTGACCTCGAGCTTCCAGTCGGCGCCCTCGACCTCGGGGATGTTGTCCGGCGGGTAGTAGGCGTTGAACCGGAACGGGGTGTCGATCATCGCGGCCGGGTAGGTCGGCGCGAGCTTGGTCGGGTCGAACAGCCAGCCCTGGACCCGGTCGTTGAACTTCGACATGGCCCACAGCACCCGGTCGGCGGCGTTGCCGTTGGAGCCCGTGGAGAGGTCGCAGCCCGTGAGCAGCGTGAGGGCGCCGAGTGACAGGCCCGAGCGCAGGAGCGCCCGGCGCTCCAGTTTCACCAGCTCGGGCTGCAGGTCGGCGCGCAGGGCCTTGAGGCGGGCGGCGGTTTCGGGGTCGCGGGTCATGCTTGCGTCTCCGAAGGGGTCACGCGGGCGCGACCGGTGATCATCGCCCGGAGGGTGCTGGGCACGACCAGCACCAGGGCGAGGTGCAGGACGATGAAGCCGACGAGGCCCGCCATGGCCCCGAAATGCACCCAGCGCGCCCATTCGTAGCCACCGAACAGGGCGGCCAGCCCCTGGAACTGCACCGGCTTCCACAAGGCAAGGCCCGAGGCGAGCAGGAGGGCGCCCAGCAGGAACGCCACCGCGTAGGCGAGGCGCTGCACGGCGTTGTACTGCCCGAGCCGGTGGGCGAGGCGGAAGGTCAGCGCGGCCTTCGCGTCGCGCCACACGGCGCCGGGGCTCAAGGGCAGGAACGTCCGGGCGACGTGCCGGCTCGCCAGCCCGTAGGCGACGTAGACGAGGCCGTTCAGGGCGAACAGCCACATGGCGGCGAAGTGCCAGGCGATGGCCCCGCCGAGCCAGCCCCCCAGGGTCGCCCATTTCGGGAAGGCGAAGGGGAAGAGCGGCGACGCGTTGTAGATCGCCCAACCGCTGAACAGCATGCAGAACACCGCCACCGCGTTGATCCAGTGGGTGAGGCGCACCACCAAGGGGTGGATCACCACGACGCGGGCGGGGGGCTCAGGAACCAGGGTCATCGGGGGCTCGGTCGACAGGACAGGCCGCGCTCGGTGACGCGGAGCGCAGGTCCCTCCCCCCTTTGCGGGGGAGGGTTCTACGTTGGTGCCTCACATGGACGGCACGGTGCCGTTGCGGCCGACGATGAGGATCGGGGCCGTGAGGGTGCCGTCTGCGCCCTTCTTGGTGAAGGCGACGAGCTTGGAGCCGGGCACCAGGTTGCTCTTCTCGCCGGGGTCGACGAGGGTCACGGGCACGTCTTCCGGCACCGTCACCTTCTTCTCGCCGCCCTGGTACTTGACCAGGAGGGTGCGCCCCTCGGTGCCCGAGAGGGTGCCCACCGCGCCGTTGGTCATGGTGGAGTTGGTGCCGAGATCCCACGGGTAGTGGCCGTCGGCGGTGCCGCGCAGGGAGGAGGCGAACACCGTCACCTGCAGGGCCTTCTGCGTGCCGTCGGGCTGCGGGATCGCGGCGGTGCCGATGTAGCTCTCCGACTTGATGTCGGCGAGCTGGCCCGTGGTGGCGGCGAGGATCTTGGTGTCGTTCGCGAAGGTCACGGTGATCGAGTCGCCCGTGCGCGGCTTGATGGTGAGGGTCGATCCCTCGACCTTCTCCAGGGTGCCGCGGTAGCGCACGATGTCGTCGGCGCGCGCGGTGGTGGCGGCCATCGTCAGGGTCAGGGCGAGGCCGGTCAGCAGGCTCTTCATCATGGCGTGTCTCTCCTGTTGTGGTTCTTCTTCACGTCCGGGCGCGCCACCGGCGCGCCCGCCTTCGATCCGACCTCACGTCGATCCGACCTCACATGGGCGGACTCACATGGGCGGAACGGTGCCGTTCTGGCCCACCACCATGCGGTCGGCGACCGCCGTGCCGGAGGCATCGGCGCGGGTGAAGGCGACGACGCGGGCGCCCGGCTTGATCAGGCCGGCATCGGCGGGGGCCAGGGCCACCACGGGCACGTCGTCCGGCACGGTGATGACCTTCTGTCCGCCCGCATACGTCACCGTGATGGTGCGGTTGGTCGTCCCCGTCACGGCGCCGACGGCGCCGTTGGTCATGGTGTTCTCCTTCTCGAGATCCCACGGGTAGTGGCCGTCGCCGGTGCCGCGCATGCTGGGCGCGAACACCGCGACCTCGAGGGCCTTCAGGGTGCCGTCGGCCTGGGGCGTCGCGGCGGTGCCGACATAGCTGTCGGGCAGGATGTCGGTGATCTTGGCCGCACTCGCACCCGCGACCCGGACGCCGTCGCCGAGGCGGACCAGAATGGCGTCGCCGACGCGCGGCTTGATGGTGATGGCATTGTCCGTCACCGACGCGATGGTGCCGCGGATGCGCACCACCGGCGCTTCCGCCCGGGCCGGGAGGCTCAGGGCGAGGCCCGTGGTGGCGAGGAGTACGGCGGTACGTACGGTTCTGATCATGTGGAGCCTTTCCCATCGACCGGTGGCCGATTCCGGCCGCGACCCTGCCCCGCCTCCGGATCGTGCGCAAGTCAATTGCGCGCGATATGGATACGCTTGGCCGGCGCGGGCTCCGGCCCCGTCAATGCGCCATCAGCATCGGGATGCCCGCATGGGTCAGCAGGTGGCTCGTCGGGCCGCCGAAGATCATCTGGCGCAGGCGGCTCTGGGTGTAGGCGCCCTTGATGAGGAGGTCGCAACCGAAGGTTTCGGCTTCTGCGAGGAACACCTCGCCGGGCGTGCGCCGCCCGGCCGAATGGGCGCGGTGATCGGCGTCGATGCCCTCGCAGGCGAGCGCACGGGCGAGCTCCTCGGCGGTCGGCCCCGGTACGGTGCCACCCTCGACGCTGATCACCCGGATGCGCTGCGCCTGGCGCAGGAACGGCATGGCGAAGGCCACGGCGCGCGCCGTCTCGGTGGAGCCGTTCCAGGCGATGAGGATGGCGTCGCCGAGGGTCGCGGGGGCGATGGGGGGCGCGAGGAGGATCGGCCGCCCGCTCTCGAACAGGGCGGTCTCGAAGGTGGTCATGCGCGGCGCACCGTCGTCGGTGCCGGGGCGCCCGACCACGGTGGCGGTGAACAGCCGCGCGTACTGGCCGAGGAACGCGTCGCCCGCCGGCACGTCCGGGCGCCAGCGGTAGCGCGGGCCCGCCGCGCCGATGCCGGCCGGGGTGCAGGGCCCGTCGGCCATGAGCGGCACGCCGGCCTGCTGCATGAAGGTGACGAAGCGCCCGCCCGCGGCCTCGGCCTCGGCCTTGTCGGCCTCCTCGTCGCGCAGCCAGGTCATGCCGCCGACCATGTCGACGGGGACGTATTCGGCGAGCGCCGGGCGCAGGGACACGCCCTCGACGAGGCTGCCGAAGCGACGGGCGGCGAGGATCGCCGTCTCGAACACCGAGGGCAGGCTGTCGTGCAGGGCGACGGGAACCAAGAGCGTCTTCATGGCGGCGGGGCCTTCGCAGCGGGGTCTTCGATGGCGCGAGACACCGGAGGCTAATGCGATTTGGGCGCGCGGCAAACTCCGCCCGGCGGGCCGTCACACGGTTTTTGAACGGTTCCGGCACCGGCCCCGGGGTCGAGCCGGTGCCGGACGGCCCGGGTCATGGGCCTCTCCACGAAGCGGGCGACCACCAGGGACGCGGCCACCGACAGGGCGAGCATGAGGCCGAGCGCCCCCCACGGGCCGACGAGTGCCGCGAGCCCCAGCCGCGTGATCGCCTCGCGGGTGGCGCGCAGGACGAAGGGATGGATCAGGTAGAGGGCGTAGGACGCATCCCCCAGGGCGACGAGCGCCGGACCGAGCCGCGTCCCGCGCCCCGGCGGCGGCTCGCGCCCGAGGGCGGCGGCGGCCACCAGCAGGAGCGCCGGCCCGCCATAGGCGAGGGGCCGCAGGGCCTCGCCGGGCTCGCCCGCGACGGCGAGGCCGGCGAGGCCGGTGGCGGCGAGCGCCAGCCGGGCGGCATCGGGCAAACGCAGGCCGTGCGCGCGGGCGAGGCCGAGGCCGGCGCCGAGGGCGAATTCGAGGACGATGGGGCTGCCCCAGAACGCGAGCGGCGTCGGCGGTTCGGGCACCAGGCGGCCGAGGGCGACGAGGCCGGCGAGGGCGAGGGCGAGCCACAGCACCGCCCGGCCCCGGCCCCAGCCGAGGCCGACGGCGAAGACCGCGTAGAAGAACATCTCGCAGTTCAGGGTCCAGCCGAGGCCGTACAGGGGCTGGGGAATGCCGTCCGGGCGCAGGGCCGGCCAGAACAGGAACGAGGCGGCGACGTAGCCGGGCGCGGGGGAATCCGCGCCGTTGAGGAGCGCCGGCACGGTGAGGACGAGGGCGAGGTAGAGGGCCGTCACCAGCCAGTACAGCGGCACCAGCCGGGCGATCCGGAGGGCGAGAAAGCGCGCTCGTCCCCCCGGGCGCCCGTAGAGGGGGGCGCTCGCGTGGACGATGATGAAGCCCGAGATCACGAAGAACACGTCGACGCCCGCCGACCACGCCAGCCCGGTGCTGGGGCCGAAGGGAAGCCCGGCGCGCAGGGCCAGGGCCGCCGCCTCGACCTGCCCGTGATGGACCACGACGAGGAGGGCCGCGAAGGCGCGCAGGCCCTGGATCGCGCCAAGCTTCACGCGGGTCTATTCCAAGGATCGCACCCGATACGATCGTCATGCCGCGAAGATAGCCTGGAACAGATCAGGTCTTCCCCCGTTGTCCCGCCGAAGGCGACAGTCACGGACCTGTGCGGGCACAAGTGCCTCTGGGTCCGTTCTTGTATGTCGCTGCAGCCATATTGAGGATGATCATGATCAACAAGTCGATTGCCCTGGGTGTCCTGGTGACGGCCCTCGCGACCCCCGCCTTCGCACAGGACATGGGCGATTTCCGCCTCGCCGCGATGCAGTCCAACGCCTTCGAGGTGCAGTCGAGCCAGATCGCCCTGTCGAAGAGCCGCAATCCGCAGGTCGTCCGCTTCGCCAAGGAGGCCGTGCGCGATCACCGCGCCGCCAACGTCGCCCTGGCGGGCGGTGAAGCCAACGTGATGGCTCGCAACGACGGCCTCGGCGGTCTCGTGACCGCCCCGCTCGCCATCGCGGGCGGCGCCGTCGGCGCGGCCACGGGTGCGGCGACGGGTGTCGTTGGTGGAACCCTCGCGGGTGGTCCGGTGGGCGGTCTCGAGGGCCTCGGCGCGGGCGCCCGTCGCGGTGCCGCGACCGGCGCGATGGTGGGCGATGTCGACACCACCGCCGGCACCACCCTGGTCCAGCCGAACCCGCAGCAGCAGGCGATGCTCGCCGAGCTGTCGCAGACCCCGGCCGGCCCGCGCTTCGACCGCCTCTACGGCTCGATGCAGGTGAAGTCGCACGAGATGGCTCTCGGGATGTACCAGTCCTACGCCTCCAACGGCCCGAACCCGGCCCTGCGCGCCCACGCCCAGCAGGCCCTGCCGGTGCTGGAGCACCATTACCAGGAGGCCCGCCGCCTGCCCGGCGCGCGCTGAGCCGCACGGTCGCATGGTCCCCGGGCGGAACGCCCGGGGAATACACGAAAAAAGGATGCCGCGCGAAAGCCCGGCATCCCTTTTTCGTGGCTGATGGACGGCCTTTCCCGAGGACAGCGCTTTTCCTGTTCGGCGCGGCGACGTTGGTCACCCGGTTCGGCGCAGTTGCGCGATCCCCCCGAGCTGGATGCATTCATGAGAATAGGGTGACTCGGCGGCCCTTCGAATGCGAGGACCACGCGAGCCACCCTTCCACATCGTGCATCCCCGATTGCGTCGGGTGAGGCGTGCGTCCTACGCCTCCTGGCAGTTGATCAGCGCGGTCTGGCTAATGGATTTGCCGGCCATGTCGACGGCGGGCCGGAAGTCGCCGGTCTCGGGATCGCGCACGAGGAGTTCGCCGCGCTCGATGCCGAAGTGGGCGCCGTGCAGTGTCAGCGTGCCGGCCTCGACGCGTTCGCGGACGAACGGGAAGGTCATGAGGTTCTTCAGGCTCTCGCCGACCATCGCGTATTCGAGGCGGGTGAGGTAGTCCGGCCCGTTCTGGTCCTCGACGTTCTCGGCGGCCGACTTCACGAGGGACACCCATTTGCCGATGAAGTCGCCGTCCGACAGGGGGTTCGACGGGCTGGCGAAGGCCTTGATGCCGCCGCAGGTGGCGTGACCCATCACGACGATGTGCTTCACTTCCAGGCCCTGCACGGCGAACTCGATGGCCGCCGACGTGCCGTGGAACTCGCCGCCCTGCTCCTCGCAGGGGGGCACGAGGTTGGCGACGTTGCGGATCACGAACAGTTCACCCGGACCCGCGTCGAAGATCACCTCGGGCGAGACGCGGCTGTCGCAGCAACCGATGAGGAGGACTTCGGGGGATTGCGACTTGGCGAGGCCGGAATAGCGCTTGGCCTCGTCGGGAAGGCGGCGTTCGACGAAGGACTGGTAGCCTTCCTTGAGCTTCTCGGGGAACGTACCGGTGCGGGGGGTGGTCATCTCGGATCGGCCTTTCATCGGGTGCCGTGCCAGTTCAGGGCCACGGGCGTTGCGGGAAGGGTGCCACCCAGGACGGCGCGCGCGACGCGTGCCAGCCCGGCGGGTTCGATGCGCTCGGACGTCGCGTCGAGTTCGTCGAGGGTCCACCAGCGCGTGCCGAGGACGGGGTTGTCCTCCGTCTCGGCGAGGCGCCGAGTGTCGATACGGTCGTCGGGCAGCCGCACCACGAAGTAGCGCTCGCGGGCATCGCGCGACGTCCGGAACAGGTGGAAGGGCCCGTCGCAGCCTGCGACCTGCGGACCGATGGGCGCATCGGCAACGCCGATCTCCTCTTCGAGTTCACGCCGGCAGGCCTCGACATGGGATTCGCCCGGCTCCAGTCCGCCCCCCGGCATGAACCAGAAGGTGCGGTCGTCGGGATTCGCCGGATCGATGGGCCGAACGGATTCGTAGGCGATGAGGAGCAGGCGCCCGGCCGGATCGAACACGAGGGCGCGGGCGACCTCGCGAACCGGCGGGTGCACGGTGTCGGGTGCGCTGGGCGCGGAGGTCGGTGCTGTCATCGGGTCATTCCGAAGTATTGTGCGGCATCCCAGCATCGAGAAAAATATTTTAATCCGTCGGACAAGGATATTTTCTTCGATCGCGTCGGCTTTCACCTGTCGGGACCGTCATTTAGCGTGAAATGGCCGGCACGCTAGTGTTTTACGACACGTCGCCGGGCGCCCAGATCACGATGGGGAGATCGAACCCGTCGCGCCCCGGCGGATCGGGCATCGGTACGGCGCGGCCACACGCGAGGTCGCGGGCCACCACCAGGGCCGCGAGGGCGTCGAGGTGGTCGTCGGCGCCGATGCCGGCGGGGCGCGCCGCGACCAGGGCCTTGGGCAGCCCGGCGCCGAGAAGCAGCGCCCGACGCGCGGCCTGCCCGTCCGGCGTCTTCTTCGAAGCCGCAAGGGCCCGGTCCCGGTTGAGGCGCCGGAACGCGACCTCGGGATGGACCTCGTGCAGGCGGTCGCACAGATCGGGCCGCGCTCGGAGCAGGCCATCGACCTCCCGCACACTCCGAAAGATGTTCCAGCCCTGGATCGAGGGTGCGAAGGGCGGGTCGCTGCCCGCCCGCGACAGGGCCTTGGCGGTCTCGTAATCGGGCGCATGGACGGCCGCGCGCGGCGGCATCGGAAACACGCTCGCCCGCCCCTGGCCCAGATAGGCCCGCGCCGCGCGGTCGGCGACGCGCCCGCCATCCGTGATCCGGTCGGGCAGGCCGATGGGGATGTCGATGCCGACGAAGGCCGGCGCCTCGGGGGCGTCGACGAGGTCGGCCACGGTTGCGAACCGGGCGGCGCGATGGCGCCCGTCGTGGAGGTTGAGCAGCACCCCAGCCCAGGCGCCGCGACACCCGTCGAGGCCGGCGATCCAGGGGGAGGGGGCTTTCGCTGGGGCCGGGGGCATCGGTGTGTCGGACATGCTGACGATCGTCGGGGCTTGCGGGAGACCGCCATCGTTCGACGGCCCTTCGGAGGCGGTCTGGAATCGACAGCAGACGGAGGAGTCAGGAGGATTCGAGAGCAAGAAACGGGACGCCCGTCACCCGGGCGAAATCATAGGACGGGTTGAACTCGCAAAGGATCCGTCATGCCGCCCGCCGTGAACCATACGATGTCCGCGCCTGAATGGGCGATGCTCCTCTGCCTCTCCGTGCTCTGGGGCGGATCGTTCTTCTTTACGCAGGTGGCGCTCGAAGCCCTGCCGCCCGTCACCCTCGTCACCCTGCGCGTCGGCCTCGCCGCGCTGATCCTGAACGCCGTCGTGCCTCTCTCGGGCCTCGCAATGCCGCGCGGAGCCCGGGTTTGGTCCGCCTTTCTCGGCATGGGCCTCCTCAACAACGCCGTTCCCTTCTGCCTCATCGTGTGGGGCCAGACCCACATCGCCTCCGGGCTCGCCGCGATCCTGAATGCGACCACGCCGCTGTTCACCGTCGTCGCGGCCCATTTCCTCACCGCCGACGAGCGGATGACCGGCAGCCGGATGGCGGGGGGGGCTCGTCGGCCTCGCCGGCGTTGCCGTGATGGTCGGACCGGCCGTCCTCGCCGGCCTCGGGGCCGACCTCCTGGCACAAGTCGCGGTCCTCGGCGCGGCCCTGTCCTACGCCTGCGCCGGCCTCTTCGGGCGACGTTTCCGGCGGATGGGCATTCCGCCCCTCGCGACGGCCGCCGGGCAGGTCTCCGCCTCTACGCTCATCCTCGTGCCCATCGCCCTCGTAGTGGATCGGCCGTGGACCCTGCCGATGCCGGGTGCGGCAGTGGTGGGCGCGGTTGTAGGCATCGCGGCCCTGTCGACGGCCCTCGCCTACGTGCTGTATTTTCGAATCCTGGCGACGGCGGGGGCGACGAACCTCCTCCTCGTGACCTTCCTCATTCCGGTCTCGGCCATCCTCCTGGGTGCCGTCGTGCTGGGTGAGCGCCTCGATCCGCGGCACATCGTCGGCATGGCACTGATCGGTTGCGGACTCGCGGCCATCGACGGACGCCTCCGGGCCTTCGGCCGGACGCGGCGCCGCCTTCCGCCCGAGATCCAGGGGCGGGACATCTGAACGGCGTGCCGGTGCCCGCTCGCGGATGGTCGTGAGCGGGCGGAGGGGGATGCTCGCGCGAATCCCTATCCACCGCCCGGGAGCGGATCGACCCGAACGCCCCGCACCGGGCCACTCTTGCCGTCTTCGAAACGCTGCCGGCGCGACGGGGCTAGGAGGAGATCACCCCCGTCGACGATGGTCCCAGATCGACGATGCGGCGCGACAGGGCGCCGGCATAACGGAGGTGGACATCCTTTTCGGGCGCCTCAATAAGAAGCGATTGTCCAGTGGACGCGGTGTTTGACCTGCGCCGATCCCATGAGCACGGGTCCATTCGGCAGGTCAGGGGAGAAGCCTGAATGACCGTTCGTGTCGATGTCGCGCCCGCGATGGATGAAGGCTCGCCACGTTGGCTCTCGCGGGAGAGGATCGTCGCCAAGGCCGGCTTCAACCGTTGGCTGGTTCCGCCAGCGGCGCTCGCCATCCATCTCTGCATCGGAATGTCCTACGGACTGTCGGTGTTCTGGCTGCCGTTGTCGCGGGCCCTGAGCGTCGGGCAACCGGCGCCGGCCGCCTGTCCCGACATGGACCTCGCCACGGCCCTGTTCACGACAGCCTGCGACTGGCGCGTCAGCGACCTCGTCATCGTCTTCTCCACCGGCATCGTCATGCTCGGCCTGTCGGCGGCGGTGTTCGGCGGCTGGCTCAAGCGCGCCGGCCCGCGCAAGGCCGGCCTCGCGGCGGCCGCGTGCTGGGGCGGCGGCTTCCTGATCGGTGCCCTCGGCGTCTACCTGCACCAACTCTGGCTGATCTGGCTCGGCATGGGGCTGATCGGCGGCCTCGGCCTCGGCCTCGGCTACATCTCTCCGGTCTCGACCCTGGTGAAGTGGTTCCCCGACCGGCGCGGCATGGCCACCGGCATGGCCATCATGGGCTTCGGCGGCGGCGCCATGATCGGCTCTCCCCTCGCCACCCTGCTCATCAACACCTTCAAGACCCCGTCGTCGGTCGGCGTCTGGCAGACCCTGGCGGTGATGGGCGGCCTGTACATCCTGGCGATGCTCTGCGGCGCCTTCGGCTATCGCGTGCCCCCCGCCGGCTGGCAGCCCGAGGGCTGGACCGCACCAGCCTCGAAGAGCGCGATGATCACCTCCGGCCACGTTCACCTCGACCGGGCGCACAGGACCCCGCAATTCTGGCTGCTCTGGGCCGTGCTCTGCCTCAACGTCTCGGCGGGCATCGGCGTGCTCGCGCTCGCTTCGCCGATGCTTCAGGAGATCTTCGGCGGCGCGCTCATCGGGCAGCCGGACCTCGGCTTCGGCCAGCTCGATCCCGGCCAGAAGACCCAGATCGCCGCCGTGGCGGCCGGGTTCGTCGGAATGCTATCTCTGTTCAACATCCTCGGCCGCTTCTTCTGGGCCTCGATGTCCGACAGGATCGGGCGTAAGGTCACCTACGCGACCTTCTTCGCCCTGGGCTGCGTGCTCTACGCGGCGGCGCCCTGGGCCGCCGGCATCGGCTCAAAAGCGCTGTTCGTGGCGTTCTTCTGCGTGATCCTGTCGATGTACGGGGGCGGGTTCGCCACCATCCCGGCCTACCTTGCCGATGTCTTCGGCACGCAGTTCGTAGGGGCCATCCACGGGCGGCTCCTCACCGCCTGGTCCACGGCGGGCGTGGTCGGTCCGCTCGTGGTGACGGCGATCCGCCAGGCGCAGGTGGATGCCGGTATCCAGGGCGCCGAACTCTACACCCGAACGATGTACATCCTCGCGGCCTTCCTGGGGGCGGGCTTCGTCGCCAACCTCCTGGTCCGTCCCCTGGCCGCACGCTGGTTCATGACGGAAGCGGAACTCACCGCCGTGACCAAAGGCGGCGTCGGCGTGGGGGCGGCTGGAGCCGGTGAACGCGGGATCGGTCGCGGAGGCCTGACCCTCGGCGCCCTGTTGGCGTGGCTCGCTGTCGGCGTTCCCATCGCCTGGGGTATCTGGACCACTCTGACGAAAGCCCTGATTCTCTTCGGCTGAAACGCGAGACGGGCAATTCGACGAGCCTCGGCTTCGCGACATGGGACCGGATGCGGATCCCATGTCCGCATCCGTCCGTCATCGAACGTCGATGTCGGCGCATCGGGCTGGAACAGGAGTGCGCCCTCTCCCCGCGGGTGGAAAGAGGGCACGCACCTCGTCATCGCACGGGCCCGGCCGAGGCCGGACCCGAGGGGGCTCGTCCGTTCTACTCCGCCGCGTCCACGTAGAGCTTGCCGCCCTCGGCCTGGAACTCGGCGGATTTCGCCGCCATGCCGGCCTCGCGTTCGGCCTGGCTCATGGGGGTGGCCTCGCCGAGAACCTGGCCCGCCGCCTCCATGGCGAGCACCTCGGCGCGGAGATCCTGCGTGATCTTCATCGAGCAGAATTTCGGGCCGCACATGGAGCAGAAGTGCGCCACCTTGTGGGCGTCCTTCGGCATGGTCTCGTCGTGGTAGGCGCGCGCCGTGTCGGGATCGAGGGAGAGGTTGAACTGGTCCTCCCAGCGAAAGTCGAACCGGGCGCGGGAGAGGGCGTCGTCCCGCAGTTGCGCCGCCGGATGGCCCTTGGCGAGGTCGGCGGCGTGGGCGGCGATCTTGTAGGTGATCACGCCTTCCTTCACGTCGTCGCGGTTGGGCAGGCCGAGATGCTCCTTCGGCGTGACGTAGCAGAGCATGGCGCAGCCGAACCAGCCGATCATGGCCGCCCCGATGCCCGACGTGATGTGGTCGTAGCCGGGCGCGATGTCGGTGGTCAGGGGCCCGAGGGTGTAGAACGGCGCCTCGCCGCACTCCTCCAGCTGCTTTTCCATGTTCACCTTGATCTTGTGCATCGGCACGTGGCCGGGGCCCTCGATCATGGTCTGGCAGCCCTTGTCCCAGGCGATCTTCGTCAACTCGCCCAGCGTCTCGAGTTCCGCGAACTGGGCCGCGTCGTTTGCGTCGGCGATGGAGCCGGGGCGCAGGCCGTCGCCCAGCGAGAACGACACGTCGTAGGCCCGCATGATGTCGCAGATCTCGTCGAAGCGCTCGTAGAGGAACGATTCGCGGTGCCCGGCGAGGCACCAGCGCGCCATGATGGAGCCGCCGCGCGAGACGATGCCGGTGACGCGCCGCGCGGTGAGCGGCACGTGGGCGAGGCGCACCCCGGCGTGGATGGTGAAGTAGTCGATGCCCTGCTCGGCCTGCTCGATGAGGGTATCCTTGAACACCTCCCAGTCGAGTTTCAGCGGATCGCCCCCGACCTTCTCCAGGGCCTGGTAGATCGGCACCGTGCCGATCGGGACCGGCGAGTTGCGCACGATCCACGAGCGGATGTTGTGGATGTTGCGGCCGGTGGAGAGGTCCATCACCGTGTCGGCGCCCCAGCGGGTCGCCCAGACCAGCTTCTCGACCTCTTCCGCCGCCGACGAGGTCACGGCCGAGTTGCCGATGTTGGCGTTGATCTTGACGAGGAAGTTCCGGCCGATGGCCATCGGCTCCACCTCGGGGTGGTTGATGTTGGCCGGGATGATGGCCCGGCCGCGCGCGATCTCTTCGCGGACGAATTCGGGGGTGATGAAGGCCGGCAGCGCCGCGCCGAAGCTGTTGCCGTCATTGAGCGCGGCCTGCGCGCCCTCCAGCATCGTCTCGCGGGCGAGGTTCTCACGGTGGGCGACGTAGATCATCTCTTCCGTGATGATCCCGGCCTTCGCGAACTCGTACTGCGTCACCATCTGGCCGGGGCCGGCCTTGCGGATGAGGCGCTGCGCCGGACACGGGGCCACGAGCTTGTCCTCGGGCACGAAGCCGTTGTCCTCGGGCTTGACCGCGCGCGGCGTCACCGTGGCGTAGCCGCGCTTGGCGATCCACGGATCGCGGATCAGCGGCAGGCCGGCGTTGAGGTCGATGTTGGCGTCCGTCTGCGTGTAGGGGCCCGACGGATCGTAGACCCGCACGGGGGCCTCCTTCGGGTCGCTCAGGGTCACCTCGCGGAACGGCACCCGGATGTCGTCATGCCCGGCCACCGCCGCGTAGACCTTGTGCGACCCCATGATCGGGCCAGTGGTCACCGCCTGGGGCGAGCCTTTGGGAAGACCTTGCGGAAGATCGTGGGGGAGATCCTGGGGCAAAACGGGCTTGTTCATCGGGCGTGCTCCTGGCGTGGGAGGCGACCCGGATTCGTCAGGAACAGCATTGGGTGGGGGACACCACGCAATGGCGCGGCGAAAGCATTCCCGTCCCTCCGCCGGTACGAACCGGATCAGGTTCAAGGGTCAGGGCGTCGCGCCCAATCTCAGCTCCCGGTCTCGGAGCCCCCCTCGGAATCGTTCCAAGTTCGACGCCTGCGCCCGATTTGTCAATCGCCGCAGCCGTACACGGGCGTTTCCGCCGAAAGTCCCGCCACGGTCGGTCCGCCGAGTCCTGCGACTCGGCGGCGTCGTCAAAGTCGGTTCGGCGCGGCTGTCGCGCCCATGGTGTTCAGCACTTGCTTCGGCAGAAGTCGCCGGCCTGCTGCGCCGCGATCAGGCATACCTGCTTCCCGGTCGGGTTCGGGATGGCGTTGCACGCCGCTTCGGCCAGGCCCTGGGCGGCATTGCAGGCCAGCGTACAGAAGATCGAATCGAGCTGCTGCGCATCGGCGGTCTGCGTCTTGTCTCCGACGATATTGTGATCCTGCTTGAAGATCTGAGTGATGATCGTACGAATCTTGTCCCGCTCTTCGCCCGTCAGGCCGTTCCAGTCGGAATCATTGACTTCGATGTCCTTGTGATCCCGGTCTCTGCGGCCGGTCCACCCAAGAAATATATAACTTAAGGTTTATCAATCCATCTATTATAAACCCAAGGTAGCATTTTCGTGAGCGGAGTTCCATTGGGACCCCAGGGTCAGCCCAGACCCCGTCCGGGACCGAGCCGTCGACGGATGGAACGAACGCCAAGGTCACGGTTCGAACCTTGCGTTGACGGCAGCGTTGATCCTCCAAACGCGCCTCCGTTCCGGACCGGCGCTGCAACGCGGATCATCACCATGAATCGCATTCTCCTCGCATCGGCCGCCATGGTCGGGGCTCTCATTCTCATTCCCGCCCAGGCCGACGCGCGCGGCGGGGGCGGATTTCGCGGCGGCGGTGGCCATATGGGCGGCTTCGACGGGGGCGGCCGTGGCTTCGGCGGCGGCGGCTTCGCGGGCGTTGGTGGGTTCCGCGGCGGCATGATGGGCGGTGGGCGCGGCGGCTTCGGCGGCCAGGGCCTAGCCGGGCGCGGGTTCGGCGGCGGTCAGGGCTTCGCGGGGCGCGGCTTCGGCGGCGGCCGTGGTCTCGGCGCGACGGCGGCCGGGTTCGGCGGCGGCGCGGCGCTTGGCGGGTATCGTGGCGGCGTCGGCGGGTTCAACCGGGGCGGCTACCGCGGCGGGTTCGCCGATTACCGGAGCGGGCGCGGCTACGGCTACCGCCGCGGCTACGGCGGCCTCGGCCTCGGCGTCGGCCTGGGGCTCGCCGGTGCGGGAATCGGTTACGGCCTCGGCAGCGGCTTCTATGGCGACGATTACTACGGCGGCGGCTACGCCCCGGCCTATTACGGCGGTGGCTACGGTGCCTATGACGGCGGCTATGCGCCGGCCGGCTACGCCGTCGAGACAGAAGTCGCCCCTCAGCGGGACGACGCCTACTGCGTCCGTCGCTTCCGGTCCTACGACCGCCAGTCGGGCACCTATCTCGGCAATGACGGCCAGCGTCACGCCTGCCCGTAGGTGACGCACGATCGAACGAAGAAAGCCCCGGCGCTCACCGCGCCGGGGCTTTCTTCGTTTCAGAAGCCCGCGTTTCAGGAACCCGCGTTTCAGGAGCCCTGGAGACTTTCCGCGAAATCGTCCGGCACCTCGCCGAACTGGGCCAGGATGGCGGCGCTCTCGAGTTCGCCGGTCTCGTCGTCGGCCACCACCCGAATGGCGGCCGTGCCGGGGAAGCGCCCCGCCATGGCCTCCGCCTTCTTGAGGGCGCCGCTCTCCGTGGGCGCCACCTCGCGGTCGCCCGGCACGAGGCGCTTGCGCTTGATCACGAAGGTCTGGACCAGGAACGTCGTCTTGAGGGCCATCACGGTCTCCACCGGGCGGGATCGCCTCCGGACAGGGACGCCGCCTTAGCACGAAACCCGCGCGCGCGCGGCACGCGGACGGTGGTGGGCCCGCCTCACCACAGGCGGATCAGGCGGTATCCCGCCACCACGTCGGCGGGGTCGACGCCCATCAGGGTGGTGAGCCGCAGGCTCGTCCGGAACAGAAGCCGGCTGAAGGCGCCGGAGAACAGGAACAGCACCGTCAGCACGAGGCCGGCATGGCGGGCACCCGCATCGCCCACGGCCTGCCATGCGGCGGGCACCCACGGCCGCACGGCGGCGTAGCCGTCGAGGCCCGGGATCGGCACGAGGTTGAGGACGAGGGCCATCCCTTGGAACAGGGCCGAGACGGCGAGCACCGCCCGCAGGGTGTCCGAGTCCGGGCTCGCCAGATGATAGAGCAGCACGAAGCCGAGCAGCGCCGCGCCCGTCATGGCCGGTCCCGCGAGGGCGACGGCGCTCGGCCACAGGCGGCCGCGCAGGGCCGACAGGTCGATGCGGACCGCCCCGCCGGGGAAGCCGATGCCGCCGAGGATCGTGAACAGGACCGGCAGCACCAGGGTGGTGACGGGATCGGCGTAGCGGCGCGGATCGAGGGTGAGGGTGCCGGCCTGTTCTACGCTGGCATCGCCGCCCCGCCAAGCCGCGTAGGCGTGGCCGAACTCGTGCAGGCACAGGCTCAAGATCCAGCCCGACAGCACGAAGGCGAACCCGGCGCCCGATCCGGCGATCCAGCCGACGCCGATGGCGAAGCCGAGCCCGCTGACCAGGAGCACGATGAGGAGGAAATTGGCGCTGGCGCCGGGGCCGGTCCGGCCGAGGCTGTCCCGCGACGTGGTCTGCTGCATTCCGTTCCCCACGCCGCCCGCGATCCGTGACTCATCCGCCCCGCCATCGCGCGACGCAACATCGCTGGTGACACCGGGATGTCCAGTCCCCACCTTGCAGGGAGTTTCTTCCTCCGCCGCACCACCCGGCACGCCGGACTTCCATGCGACTTCTCCTGCTCAGCGTCCTCCTCGGCGGCCTCGGCCTCTGCGCCGCCATCCTGGGGGTGCTGGCGGTGTTCCAGCGCCACCTCATCTATCCGGGCGCGTTCTTCCCTCGGCCGGCGGAGGCCGAGGCGCGTCTCGCGCCCCCGGGCACCACGGCCCTCACCCTGACGACCCCGGACGGGGAGCGCCTCATCGGGTTCTGGCGCCCGCCCGCCCCCGGCTGCGGCGTGGTGCTGAGCTTCCACGGCAACGCCTCGGCACCCGAGCCCCTGGCACAGCGCTTCGGCGAGGGGCCGTGGGCGGGCTGGGGCGTGCTCGCCATCGCGTATCGGGGGTATCCGGGCTCGACAGGGCATCCGAGCGAGGACGGCCTCGTCATGGATGGTCTCGCCGCCCACGCGGCCGTGGCGGACCGGGCGCCGGGGGCGCCGATCCTGCTTCACGGCCACTCCCTGGGGGCCGCCGTGGCGGTGGCGGTGGGGGCCCGCGCGCCCCATCTCGGCCTCTACCTCGAAGCGCCGTTCGATTCGCTCCATCACCTCGTCGGCCTGCGCTATCCCTTCGTGCCGCGTCTGTTCCTGTTGGACACCTACCGCTCGGACCTGCGCGTCGCGGACACCACCGGCCCGGTCTTCGTGGTGCACGGCCTGCAGGACGGGGTGATCCCGGTGAAGCTCGCCCGGCGCCTCGCGACCCTCGCGGGCCCGCGCGGGCATCTCGAAGCGATCCCCGGCAATCACGTCTCGATCCTGGGCGCGCGCGACGCGGCGGCGCGGGCCGTGTTCCAGCCGCTCATCCCCGGCGACGCGTGCCACGCGACAGCCGCCGCGACCCCCTGAGAGGACGCATATGGGACGACGCGAACGGCGCTGGCAGGCGGACGATCCCTCCACCCACGGGCCGCCCGTCCGCGCGCCGGTGATCTGCCCCCTGTGCGAGCGGCCGATCCCGCCCCGCGCCAAGTCGAGCCTGCATCACCTCACGCCGAAGCTGAAGGGCGGGGCCAAGGCCGGCACCGTGCGCCTGCACCAGATCTGCCATTCGGCGATCCACGCCCGCTACAGCGAGGCCGAGATCGCCCGGCGCCTCGCCGATACGGACGCGCTGCGCCAGGACCCCGAGATGGCCCGCTTCCTCGCCTGGGTGCGGACGAAGCCCGATGATTTCCACGCGGCCACTCGCCTGACCCGCACCCGCAAGTCCGCCCGGCGCGAACCGTCCTGACCGGGTTTCGGGGATTCTCTTAACCCGGCCTTCGCCACGATCTGAGGCGCCCAGAGGCGTCGCCGCCGCCGGTATCCGGGCCTTTACGAATGCGGCGGGAGGATCGCACCGATTTGCTGGGAGCGCGCGGGGCTATGGAGCAGGGGGCAGGTGCCGGGCGGCTCGCCTGGGTCGATGTCGCCAAGGGGCTGTGCATCGTCCTCGTGGTGATGATGCATTCCACCCTGGGCACCGGCGAGGCCATGACGCCGCCGGATCTGGCCGCGGCGGGACTCGCGAGCGAGGGCTTCCTCCACCACGTGGTGGCCTTCGCGAAACCGTTCCGCATCCCGGATTTCTTCCTGCTGTCGGGCCTGTTCCTCGGGCGGGTGATCGACCGGGACTGGCGCCTGTTCGCCGACCGCCGGGTGGTGCACTTCGCCTACTTCTACCTCCTGTGGGTGGTGATCCAGTCCCTCGCCAAGTACGGCGCCATCACCGAGGGGGCGGGTCCGGGCACCTTCGCGCAGCACCTCGCCCTGGCCCTCGTGGAGCCGTACTCGACCCTGTGGTTCATCTACCTGCTGGCGGTGTTCTCCGTGGTGACGAAGCTGCTGCGGCGGGTGCCGTGGCCCCTGCTCCTCGGGGCCGCCGCCGCCCTGCAGGTCGTGCCGGTGCACACGGAGAGTTACCTCCTGGAGGAGTTCTGTTCGCGCTACGTCTGGTTCGTCGTCGGCTACTTGTTCGCCGAGCGGATCTTCGGGTTCGCCGCCCGGGTGCGGGCCCATCCGCGCGCAGCCCTCGCCGGTCTCGGGCTCTGGGCCCTGGTCGAGGGCGTGCTGGTCTTCACGCCCTCGGGCGGCACCGCTCACCCGACCCTCGCGAGCCTGCCCGGCCTGAGCCTCGTCCTGGGCGGCGTCGGGGCGCTCGCCATCGTGGCCGGCGCGTCGCTCCTGACCCTGGCCGGTGGTCCGGTGACGGCGGCCCTGCGCGCCTGCGGCAGCCGCTCCATCGCCATCTATCTCGGGTTCTTCCTGCCCATGGCGCTCACCCGCACCCTCATCGTCAAGACCGGGGCGATCACCGATGTGGGCTGGGCCAGCCTCGTCGTCACCCTCGTCGCCGTGCTGGTGCCCCTCGGCCTCGAGCGCCTGGTCCGGCACACCCGGCTGTCGTTCCTCTTCCGCCGCCCGGCCGCCTTCCACATCGTGGCCGAGCGCGCACCGGTCCGGTCGGGGCTGGCGCCTCAGGCGGCGGCCTGACGGGGCATCGCGATCAGGTCGAGGAAGTTGCCGATCTCGCGGCGACGGTCGGCGTCCTGCAGGATCTGCGCGTCGAGGCGGTGGCGGGCGAGGATGTCCGGATGCCCGGCGCGGTCGGCGTGGAGGCGGGTGAGGTCGTCGGCGAAGGCCGCCACCGCCGCCTCGTCGGCGCACTGGCCGTCCGCGATCATCTCCGCTGCGCTCATCCGCAGCATGATGCCGAGGACGTCGAGGTCGGTCTCGGGGTGGTACTGCGTGCCCCAGAACACGCCCGGCCCGTGCGCGATGGCGATGGCCTGGATCGAGCAGGCGTTGCTGGCGAGCAGGGTGGCGTGGGCGGGCAGCCGCAGCACGGCGTCGCCGTGCACCGCCGGGGCGTCGAAGCGGTCGGGCCGGCCGGCGAGCAGCGGGTGGGCGCGCCCGGCCGGGGTCGGCGCGAGGTCGCGGGCGAAGCCGTACTCGCCGCCCTTCGGGTTGGGTCCGGCCTCGCCCCCCGTCGCCACGGCGGCGACCTGCATGCCCCAGCACGAGCCGAAGACCGGAAGGCCGGCGGCCAGAGCCGCCCGCATGAGGTCGATCTGGCGGGTCACCGCCGGGGAGCCGTCGGCGAGCTTGAGGGTCGAGCCCGTCATCACGAGACCGGAATAGGCGGAGAGTTCCGTGCCCTCGGGCAGGGCCGCATCGGCATCGGCCGGGCTGACGAGCGTACAGGTGCAGGCCGCCCCGCCGCGCGCCCGGGCGATCTCGCCGAGGATCGCCGCGTAGGATTCGGCCGAGGTCGACCCGGTGGCGTCGGTGTGCCGGGCACGGCCGTCGCGGTCGTTGCCGTCGGCGACGAGGAGGTTGAGCATCGCGGGGTCCTGGCCGGAAGGACACGGAAAACGGCGCGCGGGCCGGGCCGTTCCGGTTCGGGGACCGGGCGCGTCGCCGCACGCCCGAGCGGACCCGGGGGGCAACCGTCGCCATTCCGGCAGCGCTAAGGAACCCTTAAACCCGCCGTATTTACCGTGCGGAACCGGGGCACGCCCACGGGTGGGATTGTTCGGGACTGAAGCGGGGCGCATGGCGAAGGGACGCGGACGCGACGGGCGGGGTGAGCCGAACTTCGACGTGCCCGAGGGGCGCGCGTCGGACCCGGCCAGCCTCGACCTGCGCCTGTCGCGGGCCGATCGCGCAGGGGGCGGCGTGGCACGACGGGCAACCGAGACCAAGGGACGGCGCGCCGAGGCACCGGAGCGCGCCGCGGCGCCCGCGAAGGCGCGCCCGCGAAAAGCCCGGCGGCGCTCGCTGCTCGGCCGCTTCGTCTATGCGGGCGTGGTGCTCGGCCTGTGGTCCTGCATCGGCATCGCCGGGCTCGTGGCCTACCACGCCTCGCAGCTGCCCCCCATCGACCAGCTGGCGGTGCCCAAGCGCCCGCCCAACATCGCGATCCTGGCGAGCGACGGCTCGCTGCTCGCCAACCGGGGCGAGACCGGCGGCCGGGTGGTGGGCATCAAGGAATTGCCGCCGTACCTGCCGCGCGCGTTCGTCGCCATCGAGGACCGGCGCTTCTACGCGCATTTCGGCGTCGATCCCGTGGGCATCGCCCGGGCGATGGCCCAGAACATCACCCGCCGGGGCGTGTCGCAGGGCGGGTCGACCCTGACGCAGCAGCTCGCCAAGAACCTGTTCCTGACCCCCGAGCGCTCGGCCTCGCGAAAGATCCAGGAGGCGATCCTGGCCCTGTGGCTGGAGCACAAATACACCAAGGACGAGATCCTCGAACTCTACCTGAACAGGGTCTATTTCGGCGCCGGCGCCTACGGCGTCGAGGCGGCGGCGCAGCGCTACTTCGGCAAGCCCGCCAAGGCCGTGACGCTGGCGGAGGCCGCGATGCTCGGCGGCCTCGTCCAGGCGCCGTCGCGACTGGCGCCGAACCGCAACCTGCCCGCCGCCCAGGCCCGTGCCGCCCAGGTGCTCGCCGCCATGGAGGATCTCGGGTTCGCCAAGCCCGCGGACGTGAAGGCGGCGCTGGCGCAACCGGCCCGGCCGGCGGGCGCGCGGGGCGGCGGTTCGGCCAATTACGTCGCCGACCTCGTCATGGACGTGCTCGACGACTTCCTGCCGAAGTTCGAATCCGACATCGTGATCGCCACCACCGTCGACACCACCCTGCAGGCGGCGGGCGAGAAGGCCCTGGTGGACGAGCTCAACCTCAAGGGCGCGAAGTTCAACGTCGGCCAGGGCGCCCTGGTCTCCCTGCGGCCGGATGGGGCGATCCGCGCCCTGGTGGGCGGGCGGGACTACGCCCAGAGCCAGTTCAACCGCGCCACCACGGCCAAGCGCCAGCCGGGCTCGGCCTTCAAGCCGTTCGTCTACCTCGCGGCTTTGGAGCACGGCCTGACCCCCGACACCGTGCGGGAGGACGCGCCGGTCAACATCAAGGGCTGGAACCCCGAGAACTATTCGCGGGACTATCGCGGGCCCGTGACCCTGCGGGACGCCCTGGCGCTCTCCCTCAACACCGTCGCCGTGCGCCTCGGCCAGGAGGTCGGCCCGAGGACCGTGGTGCAGACGGCCCAGCGCCTCGGCATCGCGTCGCCGCTCCAGGCCAACGGCTCCATCGCGCTCGGCACCTCGGAGGTGACGCCGCTGGAACTCGTGGGCGCCTATGCGACCTTCGCCAACGGCGGCACGGGCGTGATCCCGTACGTCATCGCCAGCGTGAAGGCGGCCGACGGCAAGGTTCTCTACAAGCGGAAAGACGGCGGCCTCGGCCGGGTGATCGAGCCGAACGCCGTCTCGATGATGAACGCCATGATGCACGAGACCTTCGTGACCGGCACGGCGAAGAAAGCCGAGGTGCCGGGCTGGGATCTCGCCGGCAAGACCGGCACCAGCCAGGACTTTCGCGATGCCTGGTTCGTCGGGTACTCCGCCACCCTGGTGACGGGGGTCTGGCTCGGCAACGACGACGGCGAGTCGACCAAGAAGGTCTCGGGCGGCAACCTGCCGGGCGAAGTCTGGAAGGCCTTCATGACCACGGCGCTCAAGGGGCAGACGCCGGTGATGCTGCCCGGTGCCAAGAGCTGGCGCAACCGCGCCCCCGCCGAGGCCCCGGCCACCACGGGCGCCACCGGGGGACCGGGCGGCGTCCTCGGCGCCCTGCTGGGCGAGCCCCAACCCGCCCCGCGCGTCGCCGCCGCCGCCCCGCGTCGCGCCGGCCCGAGCCAGGACGACCGGAACTTCCTCGAGAAGCTGTTCGGGGTCGGGGAGTAGCGGGGGCGTCCGGCACCCTGTCGATGGGGATCACGATAGCGAAGAACCGGCGTCCCCGGGGTGCATTCCATGCGCCCTTTCTCCACCGACCTTACAGCATCGGCAGATGGCGCGGGCGGGGCCCGCGCGGGAACGCGGCGTCGAGGGCGGCGATCTCGGGGGGCGAGAGCACGAGGTCGCCGGCCGTCGCGTTGGCGACGGCGCGCTCGCGCGAGGCGGTCTTGGGGATGGCGAAGACGCCGTCGTGGCGGGTGAGGAAGGCGAGGGCCACGGCATGCGGGGTCGTGGCGTGGGCCTCGGCGATGCCGGCGAGCACCCGGCCGCCCCGGCTGCCGGGATCGGGGAAAGCCCCGCTGCCGAAGGGCGAGTAGGCCACCAGGGCGACGCCGTTGCGCCGGCACCACGGCGCGACGGCGTGTTCGATGGCGCGCTCCTGCAGGTGATACAGCACCTGGTTGCACGCGATGGCCCCGGGGCCCGCGAGGTGCAGCACCGCATCGAGGCCGTCCACGTCGAAGTTGCTCAGGCCCCAGGACAGGATCTTGCCGCTCGCCTTCAGGGTCTCGAACCCCGCGATCGTCTCCTCCAGGGGGTGGGAGCCCGGCCAGTGCAGGAGATAGCCGTCGAGGCGGTCGGTGCCGAGCCGCTGGAGAGAGCGCTCGCAGGCCGCGATGGTGCCGGCGCGCGAGGCGTTCGACGGCAGCACCTTGGAGACGAGGAACACGGTCTCGCGCCGGCCCGCGATGGCTTCGGCGACGAGGGGCTCGGCGTCGCCGTACATCTCGGCGGTGTCGATATGGGTCATGCCGGCATCGAGCCCGGCGCGAAGGGCGGCCAGTGCCTGGGCGCGGTCGTCGTCGTCGAGGCGCCAGGTGCCCTGGCCGATCACCGCCACGTCGCGGCCCGTGCCGCCGAACCCGCGTTGCCTCATCGTCCCGACCTTTCCCCGTTGCGTCCATTCCCAACGCGGCCGGGCGGCATTCGACGCAGCCGAGGCGGCGCGGCCATACTGGCGCCATCATGCGACGGTGTGCAGGGGGCGTACGGTTCCGCTTCGACAGCGCCGCCCGCGTGGCGCCGGCACCATCGCGAGGGATGTCCCGTGGGCAGTGCCGCTCCGTTCCCGTCCCGCGCCGAATCCCGCCACACCTCCCGCATCCCGGATCACGCCTGATGCTGCCGCAGCACCGCTGGTTCTGGGTTCTCATCCTCGTTGCCTGCGGCGGGGCGGGCCTGCTCTACAACGTCCTGTTCGCCGGTGGCGCGACGCCGCTCGCCGGGCTCGCCTACGGCCTGTGCGTCGGCGCCACCACCCTGGCCTTCGACCGGGGCCTGATCCTCGGCGGACTCCAGGTGCGGATGCGGCGGTTGCCGGCGAAATTCTACGTGCCGGCCGCCGAACTCGCCTACGTGCTCATGATCGCCGCCGGCATCGCCCTAGGCGGCCTCGTGGTCTGGTCGCTCGGGCTCACCGACGACGATCTCTCCCATGCGATCAAGATCACCCCCCGGGTGCTGGCCTACAGCCTCGCCGTCTCGGCGCTCCTCGTCTTCGTGATCCGGATGCGCGACCTCATCGGCGGCGAGGTGTTCGTGAACTTCCTCGTCGGGCGCTACCACCGCCCGGTGCGGGAGGAGCGCATCTTCCTGTTCCTCGACGTCGTCGGCTCGACGGCGTTCGCCGAGACCCACGGCGACCTGACGGCCCAGGCCTATCTCGGCGCCGTCTTCGCCGCCATGGCCGAGCCCGTGCGCCGCAACAGCGGTTCCACGGACGACTACATCGGCGACATGGCGATGATCACCTGGCCCATGGCGCGCGGCCTCAAGAACGCGCGCTGCGTCGCCTGCGTGTTCGACGTGATGGACCGGATCGAGTCGGAGGCCGAGGCGTGGCGGGCGCGATTCGGCACGGTGCCGCGCCTGCGGGCGGCGCTGCACGGCGGCTCCGTGGTCACGGCGGAAGTCGGTGTCGACCGCCACAAGATCGCGTATTTCGGCGACGCCGTGAACGTCACCGCCCGCATCGAATCCCTGTGCCGGCCGCTCGGCACCGAGATCCTCGTGTCGGACGATCTCCTGGCGCGCCTGCCCTACCTGCCGGCCGGCATCGCCGCCCGGTCCCTGGGGGCGCACGCCCTGCGCGGACGCGGCCAGCCCATGAACGTCTCGACCCTGGAACGCATCGTGCCGGTGACGCGGACGGAACCGGTCGTCCTCCCCCGCCGCACGGTGGCGGCCCGATGAGCGACGCGCCGGAGAACGATGCCCCGAAGAACGGAACTTCGGAGAACGGGACTTCGGAGAACGAGGCCCGTACGATCGTGGTCTACATCGATGCCGATGCCTGCCCGGTCAAGGACGAGACCTACCGGGTGGCGGGGCGCCACGGCCTCACCGTGGTGGTGGTCG
Source organism: Methylobacterium sp. Leaf469 (assembly GCF_001424745.1). NCBI lineage: Bacteria > Pseudomonadati > Pseudomonadota > Alphaproteobacteria > Hyphomicrobiales > Methylobacteriaceae > Methylobacterium > Methylobacterium sp. Leaf469. The sequence continues at coordinate 399,660 of NZ_LMRE01000012.1, read as the reverse complement.
CCAACAGCTTCCTGCAGGTGCCGCGGGAACCCTGGATCGAGCGCGTGGTGGTGAGCGACAAGTTCGACGCCGCCGACGACTGGATCGCCGAGCGGGCGCGGCCCGGCGCCATCGTGGTCACGGCCGACGTGCCGCTCGCCGCCCGGTGCGTGAAGGCCGGCGCCGAGGTGATCGCGCCGACGGGAAAGCCGTTCAGCGAGAACTCCGTCGGCATGGCGCTCGCCACCCGCAACCTGATGCAGGATCTGCGAGAGGCCGGCGCCATCACGGGCGGCCCGAAGCCGTTCGCGGCCCGCGACCGCTCGGCCTATCTCGGCACCCTCGACCGCGTCGTGATGCGGCTGAAGCGCGGCGGGTTCGGCCAGGGCCCGGCGTCGGCCTAAAGAGGCCGAAGGCAGCCTTCACAAGCCGACGGTAACCTAAGAGGCCGACGGCAACCCTCAGAGACCGACGGCGGCCTTGAGGGCGGCGTTGACGCGGTCCTGCCAGCCGGGGCCGTCCTTCTGGAAGTGCTCCAGCACGGCGCGGTCGAGGCGCAGGGTCACCATCTCGCGCGCACCCGGCACGGCCGGGCCTGCCTGGGACGTCGGGGCGGGGCGGGCCGGTGCGGCGGGCGCCGCCTCGGGGGCCTTGGTGGTCGCGGCCTTGAAGGCGGCCTCGGCCGCCTGACGGGGGTCGCTCGGACGACGGGAGCGCTCGAATGCCATGGGTCGATCCTCCGACGCGGGTCTCAGGACGAGCGCTTGCGCTTCGGCGGCGCGGCGGCGGCCGCCGCGGCCTTGGCTTCCGCGTCCGCGGCTTCCTTGGCGAGGCGCAGGGCGCGCAGTTTGACGGTGCGCTCGTCGACGGCTTTGACGGAGGCGATATGCTCGGCCATGGCCTCGGCGCCTTCCTTGGCCATCCGCTCGGCCCGCTCGGCACGCTCTTCGGATCGGGTCCGGGCGTCGGTCTCGTCGCTCATTGCATTCCTATCCTCGACCCCTCCTGAAGGATCGCGCACGGCTGCGAGGGCGGGCCGCAGCGCGAGGAACGCGCGCGGCTCTGCGACCGTCGAGGCCACGACACGCACCGGATGGACCGCGCATGGGCGACGGTCGCGCGGCGGAGGGGCTAGTCCACACACCTTCGCGCGGATCGGCTTCAGGCGGGATGGTTCCGTTTAGCACGGTGCGGCCGGAAAAGGCCAATGGTCCCGGTGCTTATCCGCACTTAAACCGCACGTTCGGCGACGAAAACAGGACGAATCTGCGTGATCCGCCCGCCCTTTCGCGCTTCCCGGTCTGCGGCAGGCGCGGCCGGGCACGGGCCGCGCCTGCCGCTCGACCGGGGGCGTCCCGGTCAGAACAGCGAGATGAGGACGATGCCCGCCACCATCAGGGCGGCGCCGCCGAGCCGCGACGGCCCGGCCTTGACCTGGCGCATGCCGACCCAGCCGAAATGATCGAGGGCCACCGAGGTCAGGAGATTCGCCGTGATGAGCAGGCCGTTGAAGGCGCCGGCCCCCACCTTGTCGACGAACAGCAGGCCGCCGAACACCGCCACCGCGCCGGTGATGCCGGCGAGCGGCATCCACCAGCGCACGCCGGCGACGTCCTCCCGGGTCGGCAGAGGGGTGGGCCGCAGCAGGAAGACGAGGGCGAACACGAACACCACGGGCAGGAACGACACCGTCGCGGCGAGCCACGGGTTCACGAGGGCGCCGCGCAGCCCGGCGTTCCAGACGACGCCCACCGCCTGCAGGATGCCGGCGCCGACGATGAAGGGATAGAGCAGCTTCGGGTTGAGGCCGTGCCCCTCGGCCTTGCCGCCTTCCTTGTCCGCCGTGGTGCGGGCGATGAACACGACGCCCACCGCCATCAGCAGCCCGCCGAGCCAAGGCATCACCTTGAACCCGCCGGCCTGGAGCCCGAACAGCCCGAACGCGTCCATGGCCAGCGACGCCAGGATGTTGGCCGTCAGCGTCAGGCCGTTGAAGGGGCCCGCCCCGACCTTGTCGATGAAGGCGAGGCCGCCGAACACCGCCACCGCGCCGGCGACGCCGCCGAGCGGCGCGTACCAGGGCATCTTACCGAGGGTCTCGAGGGTCGGGAGCGGCGTCGGCATCACGAGGAACAGGGTCGCGAACACGAACACGATGGGCAGGAACGACACCGTGGCGGCGAGCCACGGGTTCACCAGCCGGCCGCGCAGCTGCGCGTTCATGGAATTGCCGAGCGCCTGGAGGACGCCCGCGAAGAGGATGAAGGGATAGAGGAGGGCGGGGTTCACGGGCGGCCTTGGGGCGGGAGTTCGAGGAAGCGGAAGGCGGTCGGACGAGCCGAGGCCGTCCCACAGGACGCAGGCCATCAGACGAGCAGGAGGCCCGCGAGCGCCAGGATCAGGGCCGGCGGCATCACCAGCAGGCCGAGCTTGAGGAAGCGCCAGAAGCTCACGTCCTGGCCCTCGCGGCGGATGGCGGTGAGCCACAGGATGGTGGCGAGCGACCCCGTGACGGAGAGGTTCGGGCCGATGTCGATGCCGATGAGGATGGCGCCGGCGATCCGCTCGGACACGTCCGCCGCCTGGACCGCAGCCCCCGCGATGAGGCCGGCGGGCAGGTTGTTGACGACGTTGGACAGCACGCCGACGAAGAGGCCGCCGCCCCAGGCCGCCTGTCCGGGCGAGGCCTCGGCCACCGCCTTCAGCCAGGCGACGATCATCGCCAGCACGCCGGTCTTTTCCAGGGATTCGACGAGGATGAACAGGCCGGCCACCAGGGGCAGCACGCTCCACGACACGTCCTTCACCACGTCGACGGCGCCGCCGCGCTTGATGGCCAGCACCACCAGGGTGGTGGCGAGGCCGGCGCAGAAGGTCGGCAGGCCGAGTTCCAGGCCGTAGGCGGAGGCGGCGAGCAGGACGCCCGCCGTGGCGACGATGCCGGCGCCCGCGACCTTGCCGGTGCCCGACAGCCGCACCGCCTCGACGTCCCGCGCCACGGTCTGCGCCTTGAGCGCCGCGTTCTGGGTCAGGCGCAGGACCGCGTAGGTGGCGAGGATCGCCAGGGCCGACGGCAGGGCGAACCGGGCGAGCCACTGCATCAGCGGCGGCATGTGGGTGGCGTAGACGACGAGGTTGGCCGGGTTCGAGATCGGCAGGACGAAGCTCGCCGCGTTGGCGATGAAGGCGCAGATGAACAGGTAGGGCAGAGGGTTCTCGACCCGGGCCGCCTTTGTGGCGGCGTAGACCGCCGGGGTCAGCACCACCGCGCAGGCGTCGTTGGAGAGGAACACCGTCACCACGGTGCCGACGAGGTAGACCAGGAGGAACAGCCGGGTGGCCGAACCCCCGGCGGCCCGCACCGCGATCCTCGCCAGCCAGTCGAACAGTCCCTCCTGCCGGGCGACCTCCGAGATCAGCATCATGCCGACGAGGAAGAGGTAGACGTCGGTGCCCTTGCGTGCGCCCTCCCAGGCGGTCTCCGGCGAGATCAGGCCGAGCAGCACGAGGGCGGCGGCCCCCAGCACCGCCCAGACGGCCTCGGGCCACGCGAACGGACGCACGATCACCCCGAGGGTGGCGAGCCCGGCGATGATCCAGGTGGCGAGATGGGGCGTCATCGGTAGAGCGAACATGATCGGGCTGGTCCGTCGAGGCACTGGGAGGCGGCGTGGGGGTCGGGCGGGTGCCTACCAGGGCCGGCCGTTGCGGTTGGGACCGAGCTGCGTGCCGAGGATCCCCTTCTCGGGCCAGGCGCCGACGGCGTCGGCATCGCTGCCGAGGCCCTTCGAGACCGGGATGCCGGCCGCATCCCGGGCGGGCTCGACGGCATCCTCGTCCGTGCCGCCGGCCGCGTCCTCCGCCCGCACCACGAGGCGGCGGGCGTGGTGGGGGAAGGCGATGCGGGCCCGGTAGCGCCGGTCGCCCTCGGCCCGAACCATCGCCTGCCAGGGACCGCCGTCGACGCTGACGCTGCAGGCGGCGACTGGGGCCGCGCCGAGGACGAGGGCGCGGACCTCGAGGGTCTCGCCGACGATGTGCTCGGGATGCGCCGCGTCGTGCGCGAGGCGGCGGTCGGCCGGGGCGGTGACGAGGACGAACGGCCAGGGCCGGGCCAGGTCCTTGAAGCGCCAGCTCACCACGCCCCGGTCGATGGCGGCGACGGCGTAGCCCACGGGGCCTTCTTCGATCTGTCCGGTCGAACGGGTGGCGGCGAACACCGTTCGACCGTCGTTGGCGAGCTCGTTGTAGTGGGTGTGGCCCATCTCGACGAGGCGGACCCGCCCGTTCGAGACGAGGTGCGCCACGCGCTCCGCCTCGCCGTCGCCCGCGAGGTCGGCCGGGTAGGTGTGCATGAACAGGGCGCAGTCGCGGGCCTCCCGATCGGCCTGCACCAGTTCGTGCTCCAGCCAGGCGAGCTGCGCTTCGCCGAGGCGGAAGTCGGGTCCGCCGGAACCGGGGCCGCTCATGTCGAGGAACAGGCAGCGGAGGCCCGACACGTCGATGGCGTAGGGCAGGGGCCGCGCGTCGAGGCCGGCATGGAACGCGTCGAGGCTGCCGCCCTCGACGTCGTGGTCGCCGGTGATCACGTGGACCGGCAGACGCAGCCGGTCGAGGCCCGCGCGCACGAGGGCGTATTGCGCGGGCGTGCCGTTGTCGGCGTTGTCGCCCGGCAGGTAGACGAAATCGAGCCCGTCGGCGGCGTTGATCTGGTCCACGATGGCGGTGAAGTCGCGGGCGTTGGGCGCGTCCGCTTCGGTGAGGTGCAGGTCGCCGATATGGGCGAAGGCGAGGAGGTCGTCGCGGGCCGACATGGAAACCCGCCTAGACCGCCGCGGCCGGCACGGGCGCCGCGCCCCCGCCGGAGGCGTCGTGGCGGCCGGGCTCGTAGCCGTAGGTCTCCGGCATGGCGAAGAGGTAGAGGGCGAAGCCCGCGGCCGCGATGGCGGCCAGCGCCAGGAAGGCCGTGGAATAGCCCGCCGAGACGATGATGACGCCGGCCAGCGTCGCCGAGAGGGCGGCGCCCAGGCCCTGGGCCGTGGCGACCGCCCCCTGCGAGACGTTGAACCGCCCGGTGCCGCGGGTCAGGTCGGCGACCACGAGGGGGAACAGGGCGCCGTAGATGCCGGCCCCGATGCCGTCGAGGAGCTGGACGCCGACGAGGTAGAACGGGTTGTCCGACAGGGTGTAGAGCACGCCGCGCACCGCGAGCACGCCGAAGGCGGCGAGAAAGATCGGCTTGCGGCCGATGGCGTCGGCCTTGGCGCCGACGAACACCGCCACCGGCACCATCACGAGCTGCGCCGCCACGATGCAGATGGCGATGAGCGAGGTGGCGTTGTCCTTGCCCGAGAGCTTGGTCAGCAGCTGGCCGACGGAGGTCAGCATCGCCGCGTTGGAGAGGTGGAACAGGGCCGCCAACACCGCGAACAGCACGAGGTACTTGTTCTTCAGGAGCGCGGTGAAGCCCGAAGGCTCCTCGCCAGCGGCCTCGGCCTTGCTCGACTTGGCTTTGCCCTCGCCGTGGTCGAGGCCGCGGGCGAGGTCGTCGTCGATGGCGTCGGCCGGCACCATCAGCATGGCGCCGATGCTGCAGAATGCCAGGATCGCCATGAGCCAGAACACCACGATGGGGCCGAAGAAGTAGGCCGTGCCCCCCGCGATGGCCGCCGAGACGGCGTTGCCGGCGTGGTTGAAGCCCTCGTTGCGGCCGATGCGCTTGGCGAACATCTTCGGGCCGACGACGCCGAGCGTGATGGCGGCGAGCGCCGGCGGGAAGATCGCCCCGGCGATGCCGGCCACCGACTGGGTCGCGGCCACGAGGTAGAAGTTCGAGATGAACGGCAGGAGGAGGCAGCTCGCCGTCACCGCGATGGCCCCGGCGATGACCACGGCGCGCTTGGCGCTGGTCCGGTCGATGAGGGCGCCGGCCGGCGTCTGCGCGATGAGGCCGGCGATGCCCGCGATGGTCATGATCAGGCCGGTGGTGGCCTCGTTCCAGCCCTGGTCCGGCCCCCGCACGGCGATGAGGTAGATGGCGAGATACGGCCCGAGGCCGTCGCGCACGTCGGCGAGGAAGAAGTTGAGGGCGTCGAGTCCGCGCAGGGATCGGGCCGAGGGCGTGCGCACGACGGTGCCGCCGGAGGTGTGCGGCTCTGACATGATGAGCCCTTCCTGACGTCGCGGACGTCGTGAGTTCGTCGGGGGGCGGGGCACGGTTCGGCGTGAGGCCGAGCTTGACCAGCGCTCGCAAATCCCGCGGTGACGAATTCGGTTCCGGGGCGGCGGATTAAATTATCGTGTGTTTCGTACACCCGGGAGGCCTGGCCGCGCGCGGCCGGCCCGACTCACGACGACCGGGGCCTGAACCAGCGGCGCGGCGCGGCGCCCGATCCGTCGACGAATTCGAAGTCGTCGGTGCGGTTGAGGGTGTGGAACCGGTGGCCGGGAAAGCCCGCCCCGGCCCGCAGGGTGGTCTCCACGGTCTGGGCATAGCCCGCCATGTCGAGGCGGTCGATGCGGGCCAGCGACAGGGCCTCGCCGTAGCCGCGCCGGCAATCCTGCGCCGGGCGGATCAGGGCGCCGTCGCGCAGGACGATGCGGCCGGCCGGGCGCGCGGCCCCGAAATCGATGAGGACGGGGTTGCGCGGATGCGGTGTCCACGGCCCGCGGAAATCCGGCGCCGACCACAGGTGCAGCGCGTCAGAATAGGCGCCGCGCGCCGCGCGCGGGGGCTCGCCGGGGCCGTGCGCGCGCGCGCTGGCGAACAGCCACCACCGCCCGTTCCGTTCGAGGAGGGTCGCGTCGCTCGCGGTCACGCCGGAGATCAGGGTCGCGTGCTTGATCCAGCCGCTGGGAAACGCGGTGGCCCGGTAGAGGTCGACGGTGCCGTTGTCCCCGCTCTCGGGGATCATCCAATGGGCGCCGTCGCGTTCGAACACGAACGGGTAGGAGAGGTGGTGGGCCTCCTCCAGCACCCGAACGGGCACGCCCTCGGGGCCGTCCGGGCCGAAGGCCACGGCCGAGACGACGCCCTTTCCCGTGGCGTGGGGGTATTCCTCGAGGAACAGGATCGTGCGGCCGCGATGCACCAGGGGGAACGGATCGGCGTAGAAGCGCAGGCCGTCGTCGGGCAGGTCGCGCCAGCCCCCCGGCACCTGGCGCAGATCGACGAGGTCCGGGCCGGCGAGGGGGCGCCAGGCGACGCGCCAATGCGGCGCCCGGTAGCACAGGCGATGCAGGTGCCCCGCCACCGCGCGGGCGAGGAGACCGCCGGCGCGGGCCCCGATGGCGGCGACGGTCAGGTCAGTCGGAGCCGGCGGCTCGGGGATCCGGAGCGACGCGCCGGGCGCGCAACCGCTCTCGCCCAGCGCTTCGTCGATCAGCGCCGCGCGGATCAGGTCGACGGTGCGAATGAGGCCGTCCTCGAACGCGGTGCGCATCACCGTGAGGGATTCGGTGCCGAGGCACCCGGCGGCGACGACGCGCTCCGTCTCCCTCAGGGCGGCGACGGGCGCGCGCCCGGCCAGCAGCGCGGCGAGGAGGGCGGCTTCCCCGCAGGCCCCGTCGAAGGTCAGGCGCCAGATCCGGCGCCCCGGTGCCGGGGCGACGTCGCCGCAGAGGTCGAGGACGAGGCCGGTCGGCCCGAGATCCGGATAGGCCGCGAGGGCGGCGAGCGGAACCGGCGCGGCGGGGCCGCCGCCGGGCAGGCGCCGAAGGCGGGCCTCGACGGCGAACAGCAGGGCGGCGTTGTCCGGCAGGCCGCCCGGTCCCGGCGCGCGGGAGACGGAGAGGTCGAGCCCCGGCAGGGCCGCGAGGGCGTCGAGGAGGCGCAGGTGCCAGCGGCGCGGCGCATGCCCGTCGAGGCGAACACCGACGGTCCGGGCGATCGCGCGCGCCATCGCGGGCTCAGGCCGCGGTCACGGCGAGGGCGGTGCCTTGGGCGGCGCGGTGCCGGGCGAACAGCCGGCCGAGCCGGCCCGCGACCACGTGGGACGCGGCCCGGGCGTGGAGCGTCTCCGGGTCGACGCGCCCCTGGCGGATCGCGTCCCACAGCCGCACGAACCGCTCGGCCAGACGGTCCGCCGCGGCACTGGTATCGGCGCCGCGCTCCACTAGGAAGCCGCCGGTGCCGGCGTCGACGAGGGCCTCCACCGTTTCGAGGGCCTCCGACCCGGCCGGGCGCAGTGCCCCGAAGGGGCGTCCGCCGGCGAGTCCCGCGAGGAGCAGGCCCGGCCTGTCCTGCGAGAACGCGACGGCGAGGCCGGCATGGCACGGGGCCAGGATCCGGGCGATGCCGTCCGCGTCCGCCCCGTCGTGACGCCATGTGATGTCGCGGATGGCCGCAAAACCCGGCCAGGAGTCCGGGTCGCCGGTGCCGACGAGGTGGAGCGCCACCCGGCCTTCGAGGCGGGCGCGCAGGGCCAGGACCGTCGCGACGACCAGGGTGGGGTCCACGCCGGCATCGGGGGTGGCGGCGAACAGGCGGAACACGCCGTCGTCGCAGGCGAAGGGGTGGGCCCGGGGCAGGCATGGCTCGACCGCGCCGTCGAGGGGCTCGACCTTCGGCAGGTCCCCGGGAAACCGCGCGGCCATGCGCCGGGCCACGGCCGGGTCCGCGCACACGATGGCGGTGGCCCAGCGCAGGGCCAGGCGCTCGCCGAGGGTGCGGACGAAGCCGGACGACCGGTCCGAGGCCTCCCCCCGGTCTCCGCCGTGGATCGTCTGGATGGCGGGCAGGCCGAGGAGCCGCGCCAGGGGGGCGAGGCTGAAGCGGTGTAGGTCGGCGGTGGCGGGGCCCGGCCCGAGGGCGCGCCGGATCGCCCGGCGATGGCGCAGGGTGCCGAGCCCGACCCGCAGGGTGAGGCCCGGCCCCGCGGGCGCATCGTCGCCCCGGCTGCGCGCGACGGGGAGGAAGTCGAAGGGCCGCCCGTCGCGTTCGAGGGGCCGGACCACGCCGAGGGCGCAGTCGCCGACGGCGTCGGTGCCGACGAACAGCACCGAGACATCCGCCGGGCGGTGGCGCAGGATCCGGTGGATCCAGCCCGCGACACGGCCGGTCTCCGCACTGCGCGGGTCCATCGTGTCGATGATGCACAGGCGGTGGCGCGGTGGGCCGGTCGGGTCCGGGCCGTCGTCAGGCCCGTGGCCGAGGCCGAGCCTCCGCAGGGCCGGCTCGAGGGTGGTGAGGCTGAAGAGCAGGGCGGCGCAGCGCGCGTAGCGTCCGGTCAGGGCCTTCGGGGCATGCGCCAGCCGCCACAGCCATTCGAGGCGCGCCGTCCTGACGAGGCGCGGCGCCCGTACCTGGGCGCCGGAGAGGAAATCGAGGGCCGCGCCGACGCAGACGAGGCCGAGCCCTGGGTGGCGCATCGCGGCGCGCGCCGCGAACAGCTCCTGCTTCGGCGCACCGAGGGCCACGAAGACGAGGCGCGCGCCCGACGCCGCGATCCGGTCGGCATCCGCGTCGGCCGCCGGCGACAGGGGATCGAAGCCGAAGGGCGGGGCGTGCCAGCCGCGGATGTCGAGGTTCGGGCTCGCCATTCGCAGGACGGCGGCGGCCTCGACCAGGCTCTCCTCGGTGGCGCCGAACAGGTACACGGGCACGCCGTCGGCGGCCGCCGTGGCGCACAGGGGGACGACGAGGTCGGCGCCGGTGGTCACCCGCACGGGGGGCGGGTCCCGGCGGGACGCGCCGCGCCCGGCCAGGAGGGCCACGGGCCAGCCGTCCGCGCTGACGAACGTGGCGGCGCGGTAGGCGTCACGGAAGCCCGCATGGTCGCGCAGCTTGACGAGGTGATCGAGGTTGAGGGTGAAGAACGTGAAGCCGTGCCCCGTGGCGGCGCGCGCCCGCACGGTGGCCACGGCCCCGGCGAGGCTCGCGACGTTGATGAACTGACCGTCCACGGACAGGGGGGCGCTCACACCTCCCGGAGGGGCACTTGCCCCCCCCAGGGGGGCGCCTGTCCCCCCCGGAGGGGAACCTGGTGGTGGCGCGATCGGGGGCATCGTCAGGCTTTCATCGCGGCGGGCGGCCTCGACAGGTTGCGTGGGCGTGGCCTCCGGTTCTGCGTCGAAACCCCGCGAAACGCCAACGATGGGCGTGAAACGATCCATCGGCCCGCCGCCGCGCGCCCGACCGGCGCCGCGGACGATCCCGTTTCGGATCACCGCTCCGGGGCCGCGTACCGCCATGACCCCGCGGGAGGCGCCGGCCTCCGCTGCGCCACGGGGCGCCCCTGCCCCCGGCGAAGCCTCGCCTAGGGCATTGGCGCCGGCGCTGCGGCCGTCCGGTGAGGGAGAAGGGGCACCAGTCGCCCGGATGGTCCGGGGCACCGGTCTGTCGAGGCTCACGTCTCGTGCTCCGTGCGGGGGGCACCCCGTCCCGCTCCGGGGCAAGGGGCGGGTGGGGGCGAGCGGGAACTGCAAGTGCCGCGCCGGCTACCCATGTCCTCCCGACGCCACATGCGGCGTCGGCAACCCATGCCCTCCCGACGCCACATGCAGCGCCGGCCGCGACGGGCGGGCCCCGCCCGGTGTCGTGTGGGCGGTCTGCGGTCTTGCGTTTCGGAACCCGCTTCACGTCGAGGACCTCGGCGAGGGGAAGCGCCGGCCGGCCGACGCGGACCCGCTCTGCGCCCGCAACGGTTTCCGAACCCCTTCCCGGCGGGGAAAGGCTCACGCCGGGTGGGGTTCGGCGAGGACGCTATCCGCGCGCCGCCTGAGGGCGCCCGGCGGGGGTGCGTCCTGGGCGGCGGCCCCGTGCTGCGTGGTGTCCGGTGTTGTGGCGTCTCGGGATATGGCGTCTCGGGATAGGGCGTCCTGGGACGAGGCATCCGGCGGGGACGAGCCGGCGCAGATCCGGTTGCGGCCCTGGGTCTTGGCCTCGTACAGGGCGGCGTCGGCCGTCTTTGTGGCGCGCTCGAAGCTGTCGTCGCCGAGATTCAGGGTGGCGGTGCCGATGCTCACCGTGACCGGGAGGGGGCCGCTGCGGAGGGGGAACGGCTGATCGGCGATGCTCGCCCGCAGGCGCTCGGCGATGGCGGCGAGTTCCTGTGGGGTGACCCCGGGCAGCACGGCCAGGAATTCCTCGCCGCCCCAGCGGGTCACGATGTCGGTCGCCCGCAAGGTGCTTCGCACCCGCTTCGCGAAGGCGGTGAGGACGAGGTCGCCGCTCTCGTGGCCGTAACGATCGTTGATGGCCTTGAAGTGGTCGATGTCGGCGATGAGGAGGCCGGCCGGCGACCGCCCGTCGAGGGACGCGACGCGGCGCTGCAGGGCCTGCTGCAGGCCGCGACGATTGTAGAGGCCCGTGAGCGGGTCGGTCTCGGCGAGGCGGAGGAGATTGCGGTTGGCCCGCTCCGCCGCCATGGCGACGAAGCCGAAATAGACGAAGACCCCGGTGATCTGATCGAGGATGAGGGAGCCGCGGGCGCTCTCCGCCGAGGCCATCGGCATGTCGGTGCCGAGCAGCATCGCGATGGAGAGCAGGAAGGCCAGGGTGTAGCAGGCGAAGGCCAGAGTCTCGATGTACTGCGACCACAGCCGGGCCATTCCGGCCGTCCGGCGCACGGTTTCGTGGAGCGACAGGAGCGCCACGACGAGGCAGGAGGCGAAGACGCCGGTCAGCGCCAGCCGGCCGGAGAGGCCGGCGGCGAGGATGGTCGGATAGACCAGGCCCGGCAGGGCGCAGAGGAGGACGCCGAGGCCGATGTTCACCGGCCGGCCGAAGAAGCTGCGAAACCCCGTCCAGGCGAGGACGAGGCTTCCGCCGTAGAGCCAGTACACCACCATCGTGACGGGAACCGACGGCAGGGTCTCGGGTGGAACGCCCATCATGACGAACGACCCGGCCATCGACGCGCCCATGGCCCCCATCCACTGCCACAGATAGGTCTGCCCACGTTGGCTGAGCGCCATGACGAGGAAGACGATCACGTAGGCGCATCGACTTGCGGCGCTGGCGAAATGCAGTGTGGCAAGGTCGAGCAACATGACGCACGGTTCTCTTGAGCGACCTGCTCCGACGGATACCTGGTGAACCCGGCGCCCGTCGCCTTGCCCCCAAGAAAGATCTCGAACTCGATCGGCCGCTACGCTGGAGAAAGCGAAAACTGGATTTCTCTCTGTTCGACTGAGTTTGCACGCGAAACTCTAATGAATTCCTAGTCGGACGACTCAGAGATCAACTCTGAATCTAGTCATGCAAGTCAGGGTTTCGAAAGTTTCCCGTCATAGGACTTTTGCTGGGCGCGCATCGCGAGACTGCGCCCCCGGAACGGCCGGGTCCCGCCCGTTCCGGTGACCGCCGGACTCCCCCTGCGGAATGGACCCCCGAAAGCACGCCCATGTCGACGTTCGAGACCTCGTCCATCGCTCCCCTCGTCGGAGGCGGTCTCGTCGAGCGCGGTCTCTCGCGGGCCCGCGTCCTGTCCCTCGCGGCCGCCCTGTGCCTCGCAGGCACGGCGGCGCACGGCGCCGAGCCGGCGGTGGAGCCCCTCCCGGCGGCGGTCGGCCTGCGGGCGGGGGACTGGCTCGTGCACGGCCGGATCATCGGCATGGTGCCGACCGAGCGGACTTCGCGCATCGAGGCCATCGGCGGCCGGATCGACACGCCCGCCGCCCTCCTGCCCGATGTCGACCTGTCCTATTTCCTGACCGATCACATCGCCGTCTCGGGGCAGGCCGGGGCGATCCGGACCAGGCCGATGATTCGGGATTCGCTCGTCGGCGACATCGCGATCGGATCGATCTGGAATGCGGCCGTCTCCGGCGTGGTGCGGTACCATTTCCTGCCGGGCGCGCGCTTCAATCCGTATCTCGGCGTCGGCGTCAGCGCGACGACGCCCGTCGCCGTCCGTCCGGCGGCGGGGATCCCGGCTTTCACGGTGCCGTCGCAGACGAGCCCGCTGCTCCAGGCCGGATTCGACCATCACCTCACCGGCAACTGGTTCGCGAACGTCATGGTCAAGTACGTCTTCGTGCCGCCCGTCGCGTACGAGATCGCCGGGGTCAAGGTGAAGACCGACCTGAACATGCTCGTCCTCGGTGCCGGGCTCGGCTACCGTTTCTGACGGGTGCCACGGCGCCGTCCTGGGGGAGGGCGGTGCAAAAGATCTTGTTCGCGGATGCGAACCCGGGTCATCTCTCTCCGACACGAGAGGACCAGCATGCCCGCCAGCGCGAACGCCCCCGGACTCGACGCCTACTGGATGCCGTTCACGGCCAACCGGCAGTTCAAGGCTGCGCCCCGCATGCTCGCGGCGGCGCAAGGCATGCACTACACGGCGACGGACGGACGCAGCGTCCTCGACGGGACGGCGGGCCTGTGGTGCGTCAACGCCGGTCACGGACGGCGCGAGATCGCCTCGGCCGTGGAGCGCCAGCTCACCACCCTCGACTTCGCGCCCTCGTTCCAGATGGGCCATCCCATCGCGTTCGACTTCGCGGAACGCCTCGCCGCCATCGCGCCGGGCGGGCCCGATGCGGGTCTCGACCGGGTGTTCTTCACGGGCTCGGGGTCGGAATCCGTCGACACCGCCCTGAAGATCGCCCTCGCCTACCAGCGCGCCATCGGCCAGGGCACCCGCACCCGGCTCATTGGACGCGAGCGCGGCTACCACGGCGTCGGCTTCGGCGGCATCTCGGTGGGCGGCCTCGTCAACAACCGCCGCGTCTTCCCCCTGCTGCCGGCCGTCGACCATCTGCGCCACACCCACGACCTCGACCGCAACGCCTTCACCCGGGGCCAGCCCGCGCACGGGGCGGAGCTCGCCGACGACCTCGAGCGCCTCGTGGCGCTGCACGGGGCCGAGACCATCGCGGCCTGCATCGTCGAGCCCCTGGCCGGCTCCACCGGCGTGCTGGTCCCGCCGCAGGGCTACCTCGAACGTCTGCGCGCGATCTGCACCCGCCACGGCATCCTGCTGATCTTCGACGAGGTCATCACCGGCTTCGGCCGCCTCGGCACGCCCTTCGCCACGGACTATTTCGGCGTGGTGCCGGACCTCGTCACCACCGCCAAGGGCCTCACGAACGGGGCGCTGCCCATGGGGGCGGTGTTCGCGGCGCGCGCCGTCCACGACGCCCTGATGCACGGGCCGGAGGGCGCCATCGAGCTCTTCCACGGCTACACCTATTCGGGCCATCCGGCGGCGTGCGCGGCCGGAATCGCCACCCTCGACATCTACGCCCGCGAGGGTCTCCTCACCCGCGCCGCCAGCTTGAGCGAGACCTGGGCGGAGGCGGTGCACGGCTTGGCCAACGCGCGCCACGTCATCGACGTCCGCACCCTCGGCCTCGTCGCCGGCATCGAACTCGCGCCCCGCGACGGCGCGCCAGGGGCCAGGGCCTACGACGTCTTCGTCGATTGCTTCGCGCGCGGCCTGCTGGTGCGGGTCACCGGCGACATCGTCGCCCTGTCGCCGCCCCTCATCGTCGAGCCAGGGCAGATCGACACCATGGTGTCGATCCTCGGCGACGCCATCGCGCGGGTGGCGTGAGGGTCCAGCCGGTCTCCGAGGGCCCCCGGGCCTCCCCCGTCTGGGGGCCCCCGAAAGCGGTAGGCCGCGCGTTTACCCTTCGGTAACCCCGTGGCGGGTGAATGGTGGCCGGGACCTGCCGCCTCGGGCAGTCTTCCCGACTGCCGGAGGCGCCGATGTTCCCCTTGATGTTCGTAGCCATCGCGGCGGGGCTCGGCACGGCCGCCGCCGTGGCGCCCACCAGCATAGCGCTCGCCGTGGTGTCCGCCCCCTTCGGCGGCAGCTTCGCCGCCCTCGCGGCCGCCCTCTATCTCGCCCGCCGCAACGCTGCCGCGGCGGCGCGCGCGGCCGCGCCGCCGGATCTCCACGACCGCACCGACGCCATGGTGGCGGCCCTGCGCAGCCTGGAGGTGCACGACCGCGCCCGGGAGGCCGCCGGCCGGTCCGCTTCGGGAACGCCCCGCGTCGGCAGGCCCGCCGCCGGCCGCAACGTCGCCTGAGCCCGCGGGCGCGATTCGCCGGGCCCGCCGACGCACCTCGGCCCGGCCGCCCCGTCTCCGCCCAAAGGCGGCTTTCGCTTTTCGCACCCGCGGCCTAACCTCGCGGGAGACGGACCGGCCCGTCTACGGGGAGCGATCGATGCGCGTGATGATCCTGGTCAAGGCGACGGCCGACAGCGAGGCGGGCACCATGCCGTCCCTGGAGCTGCTCGAAGCCATGGGCCGGTTCAACGTGGAGCTCATGCAGGCCGGCATCCTGCTCTCGGGCGAGGGCCTGCACCCGTCCGCGCGCGGGCGGCGGGTGGTTTTCGACGGGCCCGACCGTACGGTCACCGAGGGGCCGTTCGCCGACACCGAGAGTCTCGTCGCCGGGTTCTGGATCTGGAACGTCGCCAGCCTCGACGAGGCCGTGGCCTGGGTCCGGCGCTGCCCCAATCCGATGCCCGGCCCGAGCACCATCGAGATCCGGCCGCTGTTCGAGGAGGCGGATTTCGCCGCCGCCGCAACGGCGTGATGGTTTAGACCCCGTGACGGTTCGGGGCGTGGGCCGGGCGGGTCAGATCAGGTCGGCGAAGGCGTGGCGGGACCACGCCGCCGAGGGGGCCGGCCGCGTCGGCATCCGCACGGGGATGCCGCGCGCCGGGTTCGCGCGGCGCGGTCCGGCGGCCGTCTTGGTCCGGCGCTTGGGTTTGGCCGGGCCACCCACGGCGTCGAACTCGAACAGCAGCCGCTCGCCGTGTTCGTCCCAGATCCATCCGTCTCGGGCCAGACCGATGGAGCGGCCGGAATAGGCGAACACCTCGTCCGCATCGATGAACGCCGCCGGCGTGCCGTTCCAGAGATAGATCGACTGACCGTCGCGACAGAACGCGGTCTCGCGACCCTCACGGTCGAACAACTCGATCATTCGGCAATCCTCATCCTGGCTCCGTCATGCGCCTCCGGGCGCCGGGACTGGATGACCGTGCGTGTCAGCCTGACGGCTCGGGCGGCCTTTGACAACCGGCGCCCCGGCCGGTCCCCGTCAGGGCAGGGCCTCGAACGCCTGCATCAGCAGGGCCGCATGGAGGCCGACGGCGAGGAACGGGCCGAAGGGCAACCGGGTCGCCCCGTCGATGGACCGGCCGCGCAGGGCCGCGACGGCCAGGACGGCGAGGGCCAGGACGCTCGCCGCGAGGATCATCGCGGGCAGGCCGGCAAGGCCGGTCCAGGCAGCGCCCGCGGCGATGAACTTCACGTCGCCGAGGCCGAGGCCGACGCGGCCGCGGAGACGCGCATGCGCGGCGCGCACGGCCCACAGGACGGCGAAGGCGAGGCCCGCCGTCGCGAGGCCCTGCGCCAGGGCCGAGACGACCGCCGAGGAAACCGCCCAGGAAACCGCCGACGAGTTGCCATCCAGCGCCCGCCCCGCCGTCACGGCGAGGCCGAGGCCCAGCAGGGCGAGGTTGAGACGGTTCGGGATGATGCGCCGGCGCCCGTCGATCACCGCCACCGCCACGGTGATCGGCAGCGGCAGCAGGGCCACGATCAGCGGCGTGTCGAAGGGGACCACGCGGCGTCAGGCCGCCGTGGCCGGGGACCGGCCGACGGTGACGAACTGGCCGGGGGGAATGCGCGGTGCCGCCGCCCGCTCGGGAATTCGACGCTTGGGAGCGCCGCCTTGTGAAAGGGACGGGCCTTGCGAAAGAGACGGGCCTTGCGAAAGGGACGGGCCTTGCGAAAGAGACGGGCCTTGCGAGACGGATGGGGCTTGCGAGAAGCGCGAGGCTTGCGGAGGAACGGCGTCCTGCACCGTGGCGAGGGGATCGGCCTCGGGTTCGAGGATCTCCAGGAAGGCGGCGCGGCGGCCCGGCCGGCACAGCTTCTTCCACAGGAGGCCCGCGCCGAGGGAGGCGGCGACGGCGGCGGCGAGCCAGAGCGCGATGAGGAGGCCGAAGGCGACCCCGCCGTTCAGTTCCCGCATGAGGCCGAGGACGAAGGCGGTGTACCACGACACCCCCGAGACCGCCCCCGAGACCAGGAACACGGCGGTGCGGCCCCGGGAGACGCCGTGCAGCATCGGCCGGCGCACGTCGCGCAGGACGCCCGGCAGCACGAGGGCGTGGATCATCAGGCCGTTGACGGTCAGCACGCTCACCACCACCACCTTGGCCCAGAGCTTGGGGTTCTCGAGCTTCTCCGGCGCCTCCAGGGCGTAGAGGGCGAGGAAGCCGAGCCCCGACAGCCACAGCAGGCCGATCCCGACCGCCACCACCTTGCTGATGAAGTGGAAGGTGCGCTCGATCTCGGCCGGCATTCCACCCCAGCGCATCCAGCGCAGGATCCAGAAATCCAGCATGGTCGCGCCGCCGAGGCCGAAGCAGAGCCCCATGAGGTGCAGGCCGACGAGGAGGGTGAGGAGCCGCACGTGCGGAAGCGGCTCGGGCAGGGGAATCCTGAGCGGTAGCGGGATGACGAGGGCGTCCGCCAGGGCCGGCCCGCAGACCGTGAGGCAGACCGCTCCGGTGCAGGCCCCCACGAGGGCACGGATCGCCACGGGGCGCCCCTGATCCGTCCGCATCCGCACTGGAAGTCCTCCCGGCCCGCCGGAGACGACTCGTCCGCCGCCCATCTCTCATCGGGGACGATAACGGGAAAACTTAAGCAATCGGTATCCGTGTCGATCAGCAGAGTCTTCATGAAGTTCCGGCAGATTGAGCCTATAGCTTCAAGGGTGCTGGGACGATGGAAGTACAGATGCAATCGATCCGCGACGACGGGGAGCCCAACCCCGGGGAAGCCGGCTTCTCCCTCGTCGAGCTCCTGGTCGTCCTGGCGATCATCGGAATGATCGCCACGATGGTGACCCCACAGGTGTTGGGCTACCTCGGCCGCGCCAAGGGTGAAACCGCGCGGATCCAGATCAAGAACATCGGCCAGGCCCTGGAACTCTACTTCCTCGACCTCGGCACCTATCCGACGACGAACGAAGGCCTGTCCGCCCTCGTGGCGCCACCCGCCGGCAGCGTCGCCTGGCGCGGGCCCTACGTGCGGGACGCCAAGGGCCTGACCGACCCGTGGGGCCAGCCCTACCTCTACCGCTCCCCCGGCCTCGGCAACGCCCCCTTCGAGGTCACGGCGCGCAGCCTCGCCGGCCTGTCGGGCGAAGCCAACGCCGTCGCGGCCCGCTGAGCGGGGCTTCGCGGTGCGCCGGGCGGGGCGCCGCGGCCCATTGGGCGGCGCGTCGCGGCCCGCTGGGCGGGGCCCCCCTACCGGCGGGGCTTCTGCATCTTCACCACGGTGTTCTTCGGCTTGCCGAACGGCTTCAGGGGCGCCTTGGCCTCCAAGGCGGCCCGGGCCAGGGCCTGGGGCTGGGGCGCACCGGCGGCGATGCGCCGGAGCGCGTCGGCCATCTCCTCGAGGGTCTGGGCCGCCTCGCCCTCCAGGGTCTCCTCGGGCCGGATGCCGTTGAGCTCGGGGGCGATCTCCTCGGCCGCCTCGCGCAGCTCCTCGATGAGTTCGGCGGCGGAATAGCGCGGGGGTGGGGACGTGGCCATGGCGCGACCATGCCAGCCCCGCGCCGGCCCGACAACCGCGATGCGGCGCTAGAGGGGGGACGTCGGCGCCGTGAACTCTCGACGATCTCGACTGTTGCGTGACCACCCGCCACCGAACGAACGGCCTTCCATGACCCGCATCGCCCTCACCGCCGCCCTCGCGGCGTTTCTCGCGGCCGGCCCCGCCTTGGCCCAGTCCGTCGCGCCCACGGGGGGCGCCGGCAACACCGGCGTGATGACCCCGGCCCTGGAGCCCGACGAGGGGCTGCAAGCCAAGGACCGCCCCCTGCGCCCCGCCCCGAACGTCGTCGGCAATCCGAGCCCGGCCTCGGTTCCGGGCAGCACCCCCGGCGTCAACGTCGGCGGCACCCCGACGAGCGGCCCGCCCGGCACCGGCGGCGCGTCCGGCGGCCCCTCCCTCGGCAACCGCTAGGACCTCGCCTCGGATCGCGCATCCGGGACGGCGGTTCAGGGGCCCGCCGATGCCTCGCCTTCGACCGAGGCCCGGCATCCCCCGTTCGGGGCCTCGGCGCCTCAGCCGAGGGCGTCGGCGACGGCCTTGCCGCAGGCCTCCGTGGTCGCCCGGCCGCCGAGGTCGCGCGTCCTGAGCGCCGGTTCGACGAGGACCCGCTCGATGGCCGAGACGATCTCGGCCGCGGCCGCCGTCTCGCCGAGGTGCTCGAGCATCATCGCGCCCGACCAGATCTGCCCGATGGGGTTGGCGACGCCCTGGCCGAAGATGTCGGGCGCCGAACCATGCACCGGCTCGAACAGGGACGGCTGGCTCCGGTCGGGGTTGATGTTACCCGACGGCGCGATGCCGATGGTGCCGGTGCAGGCGGGCCCGAGGTCCGACAGGATGTCGCCGAACAGGTTCGAGGCCACCACCACGTCGAAGCGGTCCGGGTTCAGCACGAAATGCGCCGCCAGGATGTCGATGTGGTACTGGTCCCAGCGCACGTCCGGATAGTGTCCGGCCATGGCCCGGACGCGCTCGTCCCAGTACGGCATGGTGATGGAGATGCCGTTCGACTTCGTCGCCGAGGTGAGATGCTTCTTCGGCCGCGTCTGGGCGAGATCGAAGGCGTAGCGCAGGATGCGGTCGACCCCGTGGCGGGTCATGATCGTTTCCTGGATGGCGAATTCCCGGTCGGTGTCGGCGAACATGCGCCCGCCTGCATTGGAATACTCGCCCTCGGTGTTCTCGCGCACGACGTAGAAGTCGATGTCGCCGGGCTTGCGGCCGACGAGGGGGCACGGCACCCCCGGCATCAGGCGGGCCGGGCGCAGGCTGACATACTGGTCGAAGGTCCGCCGGAACTGGATCAGCGAGCCCCAGAGCGAGATGTGGTCGGGCACCCGCGCGGGCATTCCGACGGCGCCGAAGAAGATCGCCCGGTGACCGGAGATCCGGTCCTTCCAATCCTCGGGCATCATCCGCCCGTGCTTATCGTAGTAATCGCACGAGGCGAAATCGAACCAGTCGAGGTCGAGGGTGAAGCCGTGGCGCCGGGCCGCCGCCTCGAGGACGCGCACGCCCTCGGGAACGACCTCGTTGCCGATGCCGTCCCCGGGCACGACGGCGATGCGATAGCGGCGGTTGGTCATGGGTGCGGGTCTCCCTGGCAGGCGGGCCGCACGATAGGACGGTGGGGCGGTGCCTTGCCAGGGCGCGGCGGCCCGGTCAGTTCGGGTCCGAACGCTGCAGGAACTCGATGCGGACCGCGTCCGGCCCTTCGATGAAAACGACCCGCAGGCCCGGGCGCACGTCGGTGATGCCGGACACGATGGTGACGCCCCGGCGGCGGAGCTCGGCGTAGGTCGCGTCGATGTCGAGGACGCCGAGGCCGATGTGCTCGATGCCGAGATGCGGCGCCGGCGCGGCGGGGGGCAGTCCCTCCGGCGCCTGTTCGATGAACAGGGTCAGGCCGCCGAGGTCGAGGATCACCCGGCTCACCGGGCTACCCTCGCGCCCGACTTCGCGGGCTCCGAGCTTGTCGACGTAGAATGCGCCGGCCGCGAGGGCATCGCGGCTGCGCAGGTGGAGGTGGTCGCAGTGGAGGCGGGTCGTCAGGGCCGTCATTCTCATCTCCGGGGATCGGGCGTCACCGCGATGGGCGGGGGCCGCGGGCGTCAAATCCAGGCGCTAAGTCAGAGCCTGGGGATGGGGCGGCACCGCTCCTAAACGCAACCGGCGCGACGCCCCAAAGACCAACGGCAAGACCGAGCGCGTCGTCCAGACGTTCCTGCGCGAAACCGGCCTATGCCCATGCCCACGACACGTCCGATTAACGCGGAGACGAACGCTCGGCCTTCTACTTCAGGTACAACTGGCCGCGGCCTCACGGGGGCATCGACCGCCAAGCCCCCATCGGCCGACTCGGATTATCCGAGGGCGACCTGCCGATGCTCCATACCAAGCCGCGCCGCGCGCGGCCGAAGCCCAATCGGGAGGCGTAGCCTCAGGCCGCTCAGGCCGCCTTCGGCCGTTCGCCTGCGGGCGCGTCCTTGAAGGCGACTCCGATGAACTCGTTGTCGATAGTCAGGCGACGCCCGACCCGGCCGCCTGGTGTACGGATTTTGTGATCGTGAATGTGGACGCCGAAGATGTGATCGATCCACTTGGCGTTCTTGCAGAGGCGGCGTGCGCGCAGCATCGTCCAGGGCGCGATTTTGCGCAGCTCGTTCTCCGTGTTGAATTCGTTGACCGCGAGGGCCTCCCCCACCCAGGGGTTGACCGTGATGTCGCCGACGTCGTCGAGGTAGATCGGCAAAAGGGGGAGGTATTTATCGGGTGAGCCGCGGAAGATTTCCAGGGCTTGCTTGGCAGAAGAATAGTAATCCACGTCGATGGACGCGAACCCGATCGGCGCATCCGCCGTCACGGTCTGGAGGAAGCGGGGCAGGGTCTCGGCGATGTCGCCGATGATCAGCTCGCAATTGACCGGGAGGTTGTTCCGCAGGCGCTCGACGTCCATGGGGAAGTCGCCGGCCTGATAGATCTCCGGCAGGTCGCGGTAGTCGATAGGCGGCGGCATTCCGGTGCCGGTGTCGAAGCCGACGACGCGGAACGTGATGCCGGTGGCCTTCGTCACGTTCTCGGCGATCCGGCAGATGTTGAGAAGCCCCGCCCCGGATGCCACGCCGAATTCGAGGATGGTCAGGCGTGTATAGCCCCATTCGCGCGCGAGGTCGGCGGCGCGCAGGATCGGGAAGGCGTATTGCGGCCGGATCACCAGATCGAAGTCGACCTTCCGACGAAAGCTTCCAAACAACGCCACGAACGCCGCAGCGATGTTTACGTGAAGGGGTTCGGTGAGCCGTTCCGCAAGGACGCGCTCGAACTTTCCGGGACTGAAGATACGCCGGACCAACGGATTCAACATGTGAAACCCTACGCCAAAAGATCTTTTCCAGCATCGGACATAAGTGACCTCTCCATGTTCCCGCAAGATTAACGCTGTGCGAAAGCTTGATTATCAACAAAAACAAAGCTGCTTGACTGTTTACCAATGTTTTCATGGTAAAGAGCGTCGAAGAGGCCGTGGAATTGAGATTCCGCGGCTGTATCTGTCGCGCGGGGGCTCCTGTCCGACGTACCGAGGACACGCCGCCGGGACAGGCGCCCGCCACGGCGGAGCGTGTCCTACGCCTGCGCCCGGCCCACCGCCATCAGGGCGAAGGCGTAGATCAGGCCGACCTCCTCCAGGCGGTCGAAGCGGCCGGCCGCACCGCCGTGGCCCGCCTCCATGTTGATGCGCAGGAGCACCGGGCCGCCGCCCGTCATGGTGGCCCGCAGGCGCGCGACCCATTTGGCCGGCTCCCAATAGGTCACGCGCGGGTCGGTGAGGCCGCCGAGCGCCAGGATCGCCGGATAGGCTTTCGCCGCCACGTTGTCGTAGGGCGAGTAGGAGAGGATGGTCTCGAAGGCGGCGAGGCTGTCGGCCGGGTTGCCCCATTCGGGCCATTCCGGCGGGGTCAGGGGCAGGTCGCCGTCCAGCATGGTGTTGAGCACGTCGACGAAGGGCACGTCGGCGACGATCCCGGCGAACAGCTCCGGCGCCAGGTTGGCCACCGCCCCCATGAGCATGCCGCCGGCCGATCCGCCATGGGCGACGATGTTGCCGGAGCGGGTGTAGCCCGCCTCGATCAGGGCCCGTCCGCACGCGACGAAGTCCGAGAAGGTGTTGGGCTTCTTGTCGCGCTTGCCGTCGAGGTACCAGTTCCAGCCCTTCTCGGTGCCGCCGCGCACGTGCGCGATGGCGTAGACGAAGCCGCGATTGACGAGGGACAGCAGGTTGGTGCGGAACGCCGCCGGCATCAGGGTGCCGTAGGAGCCGTAGCCGTAGAGCAGCAGGGGCGCCGATCCGTCGAGGACGAGGTCGCGCCGGTGCAGGAGCGAGACAGGCACGGTCTCGCCGTCCGGCGCCGTGGCGAACAGCCGGCGGGTGACGTAGTCCTCGGGCTTGTGGCCGCTCGGGATCGTCTGGCGCTTGCGCAGCTGCCGCGAGCGGGTGACGCAATCGTAGTCGTAGGTCTCGGCCGGCGTGGTCATCGACGAGTAGGTGAAGCGGATCACCGCCGTCTCGAACTCGTGACCGGGCTGCAGCCCGAGGGAATAGGCCTCCTCGGCGAAGGCCACCACGTGCTCGGAGCCCGCCATGTCGCGCACGACGATGCGGGGCCGGGCGTTCTCGATCTCCAACCGCACGATGTGCTCGGCGATGATGTGCTGGTGGCGGATCATCACGCCGGTCCGGTGCGGCACCACGTCGGTCCAGTTCTCGCGGCCGGGCGCCTCGATCCGGGCGGTGGCGATCTTGAAGTCCACCGCCCCGTCGGCGTTGGTGAGAATGAAGAGGTGAGGGCCCCAGTTCTCGACGGAATAGATGAGCAGGGGCGTGCGCGGCTGCACCAGCACGGGCGCCGCATCGGGGGCGCCCCGGTCGAGGAGGCGGACCTCCGAGGTCTCGTGGTCGCTCGCCGTGATGGCGAGGTGGTCGCCCGACTGGGTCTCCTCGATGTGGACGAAGAAGCCCGAATCCGGCTCCTCGTAGAGCAGCACGTCCTCGGCCTGCGGGGTGCCGAGGCGGTGGCGCAGGACCCGGGCCGGGCGGTGGTTGCTGTCGAGGGCGACGTAATGGAACGCGCTGCCGTCCTTGGTCCACACCACTTCGCCCGTGGTCGCCTCGATGCGGTCGGGGCCGTCGAGGCCGGTGTCGAGGTCGCGCACCCGGATGGTGTGCAACTCCGAGCCGTTGGTGTCGGCGCTCCAGGCCAGCCGCGCGTGGTCGTCGGAATGGACAGCCGCCGCGATCTCGAAGAAGGCCAGACCCGCCCCCTCCCGGTCGCCGTCGAGGAGAATGACCTCGCCCTCCTCGGGGCCGCCCTCGGCGGCGGTCTCGGCGCCTTGCCCCGGGATCACCACCACGGTGCGGGGCCGCCGGCACACCAGGGGATGCTGGCCGCCGTCGCGGTGCCGGGTGTAGTAGGCGAACGGCCCGTCGGGCTCGGGCACGCCGCTGTCGTCCTCGCGGATGCGCCCGCGCATCTCGGCCACCAGGGTCTTTCGCAGGGCGGCGACGGGTTCCAGGGCGGCGTCCGCGTAGGCGTTCTCGGCTTTCAGGTAGGCGCCGATCTCGTCCGGCAGGGCAGCCGGGTCCTTGAGGACGGCGCGCCAGTTCTCCGCCTTGAGCCAGGCGTAATCGTCGGTAATCGTGCGGCCGTGGACCGTGAAGGCATGGGGCCGCGCTTCGGCCACCGGTGCCGCTGACGGAACTGTGATGGGAATACGGTCGGTTACCATGGCCAAAATCCTCGGATCGGGCTGGCGCGGCGCGGGGCGGGCATGCTTCGCATGATCGAACCGGCGTGCCCGCCACTCGTCACAGCCATGTGCAGCGCCGGGAGGGGGCCGGCAAGGGGCCTCCGACCGGGACGGAGCCCTGGACCGGGGACGATCGGAGCGGACGCGGGCTGGCGGGGACAAGACGATTCATCGTTACGGCAAGCCGTTTCGTCGCCGCGATGAGCCCTCGCGGCTCCCGAGAATGAGCTGAAAAGTACATGATTGTACAGCTCAGGACATTGCGCGCCGTGTGCAGATGTGTCCGTGCAATTGTGTTCGATGAATTATTATTCAGTGCAACGGCGCGACGCAAGATGGTTTCGACTGCCTTGTCCTGCGCTGGAGGAATGATTAATTGCTTCCCGTCCCATGGCAGGGTGCGTCGCTATAGATTACACTCCTTCGGGAGAGCGGACGTTGATGCTGCAAACCATCATCAACCCATCGAGGCATTGGGCGCCAGACCGATCGGGCTTTTTCGTCCCGGGGGGATCTGTGCATTTAAGGAAACGCTAAGACTATGACTGAATTTGAAAATTCGGCGGATTACGTGGAACTGACGGTCGACATCGTTTCGGCCTACGTGAGCAACAACCCGGTTCCCCCGGCGGAGCTAGCCCAGCTCATCGGCCGGGTCCACGCCTCGCTGATCCAGATCGGCAGCGGCCAGGAGGAGCCGAAGGCTCCGTCCGCTCCGCAGCAGCCGGCGGTCTCCGTCAAGAAATCCGTGACGGCGGACCACATCATCTGCCTGGAAGACGGACGCGTGTTCAAGTCGCTCAAGCGTCACTTGCGCGCGAAGTACGACATGAGCCCCGAGCAGTATCGTGCGAAGTGGGGCCTGCCGCCGGACTATCCGATGGTCGCCCCGAACTACGCCAAGGCCCGGTCCGACCTCGCCAAGGCCATCGGCCTCGGCCAGACCCGCAACGGAAACTACGACGAAGCCGCCTGAGGGCGGTCCGGCATCGCACGAAGGTCTGCCGTCGAGGCGGCGACTTCGAGGCGATGCCTCGCACCGGGCGGAGCCACAGCATCCGCCCGGAGAATCATGTCCGGGCAATGGGAAATCGGGCTTGATTTAGGACTTATATCCTTTACCATGGGTTGCAGGGCGATGAGCTGGCCCGCGTTATTCGTGGAACAAATCATGAACAAAATTCGATCCGTTGCGTCGACTCCCCGCACTACGGTCCGTCCGGCCGGCTTGGCGCCGGTTCTCGGGCGCGACGCCAGGCGCCTCCTCGCGGCCCTGGCCGAAGAGGGCGCCTACGCGCTGCCCGAACCAATGGCGGACGGCGCCGGCACGGAGGGCGGGTTCATCGTGCGGGTGGGCGGAGCCGGCGTGTCCCTCGGGGCCGGGCGCTTTCCCGCCGCAGCCGGGGCGGCGCTCCTGTCCGCCGACCTCGCGGAACGGGCGGCCGGCCGCAACGCGCGCCTCACCCTCAGCCCGGCCGGGCTCGCCCGCCTGCGGCGCGAGCGGGCGGGCACCCATCCGCCCTACCTCGCCCAGCACCTCGACCTCGTCGGCGAGGGTGGCGCCCGGCAAGGCGCCCGCGAAGGGCGTCCCTTACGCGACGCCGCCGAGAGCCCGCTGGCATGGATGGCCCGGCGCCGGGACCGGGACGGCGTGCCGCTCATCGACGCCGCCTGCTACGAGGCCGGCGAACGCCTGCGCCGCGACCTGACCCGGGCGGTGATGATGCCGCGCATGGGGGCGGATTGGAGCGGGCCGAAGGTCGACGGCTCGGGGCCGCGCGATCCGTCGAGCGCCTCCGACGCCATGCTGGCGGCGCGCCAGCGCGTACGCACGGCCCTGGCCGCCGTGGGCAGCGACCTCTCGGGCCTGCTCATCGACCTCTGCGGCTTCCTGAAAGGGCTGGAGCGCATCGAGGCCGAGCGGCGCTGGCCGGCGCGCTCGGCCAAGGTGGTGGCCCGCATCGCGCTGGCGCGTCTCGCCGAACATTATGGCTTCGAGCGCGAGGCCGTGGGGCCGGACCGGGGCCGGATGCGCCTGTGGCGGGACGCTGCGGCGCTCTGATTTTCCGCATCCGTCCGAACGGGCCCGGCCGATGCGACGCTTACGCCGCCAGGAGCCGGGCCGCGTCGTGATGGATGCGCTCGGCCATGGCGCGCACGCCGTTGGACCGCTTCGAGGTGAGGTGGGCGCCGAGCCCGATCTCCTTGAACACCCCGAACACGTCGACGGCGCCGATCTCCTGCGCCGTCTTGCCGTCGTGAAGGGCCATCACCAGGGCGATCAGCCCCTTGGTCACCGTGGAATCGCTGGTGCCGCGCAGGCTCAGCCGCGGTGGCTCCTGTGCCTCGTCCATGCGGGACGCCACCCAGACCTGGCTCTCGCAGCCGTGGACCCGGTTGTGCTCGGTGAGGAGATCCTCCGGAAACGGCGGCAGGGCGCGGCCGAGTTCGATGAGGTACTCGATCTGGTCCGGTCCCTCGTCCAGGATTCCGAAATTCTCGATGATGGTCTCGATGGGCGGCAGCATGGATGGGGGCGGTCTCGCGATCGGGCGGGGCTTCCTCCGATATAGGCCTCCCGCCGGCGGATGCGACCCCGAAGCGCCGCCCGCGTCGGGGATGCGCAGGGCTCGGGAGCCCCGTCAGGCCGTCCGGTCGAGGGGGCGCTCGGTGGTCGCGCGGGCGGCGGCCGCCTGCTCGGCGTAGGCGCGGGCCTTGAGGATCACCGGATCGGGCAGCTGGATCACCACGTCGCCCGATGCCGGATCGACCTCCTGATAGACCACCGTGCGGGTGTCCCGGTCGATGCGGACGCGGGCCTCGTTCGGCGTCACCGCCGCGTCCGGCTCCGGCCGGGGCGCGTCACGCTCCGGATTGCGGATGTCGACGCGCACGGCGGGCGCGAGGGGCTCCGGCGGGGCGACGGGGGCGACGGGGGCCGGACCCGCGCCCGGTCCCCGGAACGCCGGGGTCGCGGTGATGGTCGAGATCTGCATCGTTCGCCCCGCGCCTCCTTGGATGACAGGATACCAGTCCGAGAGACCAGTGAACGCGTGGGGCCTGAATCGAGTCTTAAGGAATCGTCCCCGCCCACCGGTCCGTGCGTGTGTCGTCAAGGGAGCGTTGCGGCCATCCATCGAATCTTAGGAGTCGGGGCGGGCGTTTCAGATCTCCACCGGCGCGGTGCTCCCGCCTGTACTCCCGCCGGTGCCGATGCCCTGGGGATCGAAGGCGACGCTCTTCACCACGGCGAAGACCGGGCGGCCCGGCGTGAGCGCGAGGTCGCGCACGGAGGCCCGCGTGAGGCGGGCGGCCAGCGCCACGCCGCCGCACGCGAGGGTGACGCGCACGGCCCCGTCCCCGAGGGGCGCGAGATCCCGCACGGTCCCGGCGAGCACGTTGCGGGCGCTGAGGCCCACGGGGATCTCGATCGCCACCAGCACGTCGCGGGCCGGCACGAGGAGGCGCACCGCCGTGCCGACGGCGCGGTCGAGGCGGGGGACGCTCAAGGTTCCGACGGCACCGGAGAGCCGGGTGAGGCCCGAGGCGGAATCGTGCCCGGCCACCACCATGTCGAGGCGGCTGCCGCCCTGCGCGGCGTGCTCGGGGCCGAGTTCGCCGCTGCGCAGCAGGGTCTCGGCCGGGCCGGCGGCGGCGACGCGCCCGGCCTCCAGCACCACGAGGGTGTCGGCGAGGCGCGCCACCTCCGACACGGCGTGGCTGACATACACGATGGGCAGGCCGGCGGCGTCGCGCAGGCGCTCGATGAGGGGCAGTATCTCGGCCCTGCGGGCCGCGTCGAGGGCGGCGAGCGGCTCGTCCATGAGGAGCAGGCGCGGGCGCGACAGCAGCGCCCGGCCGATGGCGATGCGCTGGCCCTCGCCCCCCGACAGGCCGGCGGGGCGCCGGGCCAGGAGATGGCCGATGCCCAGCAGCCCGACCACGTCGTCGAAGCCGAGGCCGGGGCTCTCCGCGTCGCCGCGGGCGAAGAACCGCCGGCCGTAATCGAGGTTCTGGCGCACGCTGAGATGCGGCAGCAGCCGGGCTTCCTGGAACACCACGCCGATGCGGCGGCGATGGACGGGGAGGGCGATGCCGCCTTGCGTATCGAGGAGGGTCCGCCCGTCGACGACGATGCGGCCCCGGTCGGGCCGCGCGAGGCCCGCGAGGCAATCGATCACCGTGGTCTTGCCCGAGCCCGAGGGCCCGAACAGGGCGGTGAGGCCGGAGGGCGCCGTGAAGGCGACGTCGAGCCGGAAGGCGCCGCGCGCGAGGGCGGCCTCGAACCGGAGGCTCATCCGGCCCCCAGCCGGCGGGCGAGGCGCCGGGCCAGGAGTTCGGAGGCGAGGAGCGCCGCCATGGAGAGGGCCACGGAGACGAGCGTGAGGCGTAAGGCCCCGGCCTCGCCGCCCGGCACCTGGGTCAGGCTGTAGATGGCCGAGGGCAGGGTCTGGGTCTCGCCGGGGATGTTCGACACGAAGGTGATGGTGGCGCCGAACTCGCCCATGGCCTTGGCGAAGGCCAGCACCGCCCCGGCGAGCACGCCCGGGAGCGCGAGCGGCAGGGTCACGGTGCGGAACACCGCCCAGGGCGAGGCCCCCAGGGTCGCCGCCGCCTGCTCGACCCGCCGGTCCACGGCCTCGATGGACAGGCGCATGGCCCGCACCATGAGGGGGAACCCCATCACCGCGCAGGCGAGCGCCGCCCCGGTCCAACGGAACGACAGCACGATGCCGATCTCGGCCAGCGCCGCCCCGAAGGTGCCGCGCCGGCCGAAGGCGAGGAGCAGGAGATAGCCCGTCACCACCGGCGGCAGGATCAGGGGCAGGTGCACGAGCCCGTCGAGGAGACTGCGCCCGGGAAAGCGTTTTCGCGCCAGCAGCCAGGCGACCGCCAGGCCGGGACCGAGGCTCGCCACCGTCGCCACCGCCGCCACCCGCAGGCTGAGGGCGATGGCGGTCCACTCGTCGGGCGTGAGGCCGAGGGCGAGGCCGGGAATGTCCAAGGCGCAGTCCGGGGTAAGGGCGCGGCGGATCGCGGATCGGTCGCCAAGCTACGCGGTTTAACGGGCGCTGCCCACGATGCCACCCATGGGCCCGCGCCGCCGGCGACGGCGCGCGCAACTTCAGGCGTCGGAGCTGGCGAACCCGGGCCAACCCTTCGAAGGCCGCCTCAGGACTGACGCTCGTCCTCGTCGCGCAACGAGGTCTCGGAGCGATGCAGGCGGCTGAGGAGCACGAGCATGGGCCCCGGCACCGGCGCGGTCAGCGCCTCGGCGTCGAGAATCCCCGCGCGTCCGCGGGCGAGGCGCCTGCGGGACTTGGACATTTCCGCCATGACCACCGGCGTTCGCGCACCGGTTCTCTTGATTTTCATACGCACACGGGCACCCGCGATGATCGAAGCGACTCCGGGAAGCGAGGACAAACGCGGAACTTCCGCCCCCGTTCCGTAAGATTTTCGCGACAGTGGCGACGCATCGCCCGGGATGTTAGAGCCCTCGTCCATGCTCGAAGGCCTTCCCCCCCACCGCCCGACCCACGTGCTCCGGCTCCTCACGGACGAGGGGGCGGCCAAGGCGATGACCGACCTGCTGGGCGAGATGTTCGACCCGACGCAGACGGCGGTGGCCGCCTTCGAGGCGGAGGACGGCCGGACCTGGCGCCTGGAGGCGTATTTCGCCGACGCGCCCGACGAGGCGTGGGTCCGCGACCTCATCCGGCCCGTGGTCGGCGACCAGGCCGATGCGGCGACCTTCGAGACCATCGACCAGCAGGACTGGGTCCGTGCCTCCCTCGAGGGGCTCAACCCCGTGCGGGCCGGGCGCTTCCTCGTCCACGGCAGCCACGACCGCGACACCGTGCGGGTCAACGATCTCGCCATCGAGATCGAGGCGGCGCTGGCCTTCGGCACCGGCCACCACGGCACGACGCTGGGCTGCCTGCGGGCGCTGGCCGACGTGCTGAAGCGCGGCCGCCCGGCCCACGTCCTCGATGTCGGCACCGGCACCGGCATCCTGGCCTTCGCGGCGGCCAAAGCCCTGCACACCCCGGTCATCGCCGGCGACCTCGACCCCGAGGCGGTGACGACGGCCATTGGCAACGCCCGTCTCAACGGCCTCGGGCCGACGCTCCGGCTCTACCAGGGCCCGGGCGTGCGCCATGCGCTCGCCCGCCGGCCGCGCCGGTTCGACGTGGTGTTCGCCAACATCCTGGCGCGCCCGCTGAAGGGCCTCGCGCCCTCGCTCACGGCGGTGGTGGCGGATCGCGGCGTGCTCATCCTCTCGGGCCTCATCGAGCGCGATGTGCCGGGCGTGCTCTCGACCTACCGCCACCGCGGTTTTCATCTCGCCCGCCACGGCCTCATCGAGGGCTGGGCCACCCTGGTGCTCAAGCGCGGCGGCGCCGCACCCCGGCCCCTGCGCGGATGGTTGCCGCACTGAACCGCCCGGCGTAACCCTGACCGCATGACGCGCGTCCGCTTCCAGACCTTCGACGATCCGAGTCACCGCGCGGGCGCCGCACGCATCGCGGCCCTGCGAACAATCCTGGCGGCGGAGGGGCTCGACGGGTTCGTGGTGCCCCGTGCCGACGAGCACCAGTCGGAATACGTGCCGCCCGGGGCCGAGCGCCTCGCCTGGCTCACGGGCTTCACCGGCTCGGCGGGCACGGCGGTGATCCTGACGGACACCGCCGCCCTGGTGGTGGACGGGCGCTACACCCTCCAGGCTCCGGCCCAGGTCGACACCGCCGTCATCACCCCGGTCCAACTCGCCGAGACGAATGTCGAGGCGTGGATCGGCGCTCATCTCACGCGCGGCCAGGTGCTGGGCTACGATCCATGGCTGCACACGCCGGACGGCGTCGCCCGCCTGGCGCGGGTCGCCGAAAAGGTCGGGGCGACCCTGCGCGCCGTCGCCGCCAACCCCGTCGATGCCGTATGGGCCGACCGGCCCGGCGCGCCCGCCGGCCCCGTGGTGCCTCATCCCCTCGCGCTCGCCGGCGAGGCGATCCCCCAGAAACTCGTCCGCATCCGCGCGGCCCTCGCCAAGGCCGCGTGCGCCGCCCTGGTAATCTCCGATCCGCACAACCTCGCCTGGGCGTTCAACCTGCGGGGATCGGACGTGGCGCACACGCCCCTGGCGCTCGGCTACGCGATCCTGCCCCTGGAGGGCCGCCCGACCTTGTTCCTCGCTTCGCCCGACATCGCCCCCGCCCTGCGGGCGGCGCTGGCGCCGGTCGCCGACCTCCGGCCCCGCTCGGCGTTCGAGACCGCCCTCGACGGGCTCGCGAAGGACCGGACGATCCGCCTCGACGCCGCCACGGCGGCCATCGCCCTGAAAGTTCGGATCGAGGCTGCCGGCGGCGTGGCCGAGACCGGCCCGGACCCGATCACCGACCTGAAGGCGGTGAAGAACGAAGCCGAGATCGCCGGCACCCGCGCCGCCCATCTTCGCGATGGCGTCGCGGTGGTCCGCTTCCTCGCCTGGCTCGATGGGGCGGAGGACCTGACCGAGATCGCCGCCGTGGAGGCCCTGGAGGATTTTCGCAGCGAGGGCGGCCTGCTGCGGGACGTCTCGTTCCCGACCATCTCGGGCAGCGGCCCCAACGGCGCCATCGTGCATTACCGGGTGAGCCGCGAGACCGACCGAAGGGTCCGGCCCGGCGAACTCTTTCTCATCGATTCCGGCGCGCAATATGCCGACGGCACCACGGACATCACCCGCACGGTGGCCGTCGGCCCGCCCACGGACTTCATGCGCGACCGCTTCACCCGGGTGCTCAAGGGTCACATCGCCATCGCGCGGGCGGTGTTCCCAAAGGGGACCACGGGGGCGCAGATCGACGGCTTCGCCCGTGCCGCCCTGTGGGAGGCCGGCCTCGACTTCGACCACGGCACCGGCCACGGGGTCGGCGCCTTCCTCTCCGTGCACGAGGGCCCGCAGCGCATCGCCAAGACCGGCACCGTGGCGCTGGAGGCCGGCATGATCCTCTCCAACGAGCCGGGCTATTACCGCGCCGGGGCGTACGGCATCCGCCTGGAGAACCTCGTCCTCGTCGAGCCGCGCGCCATCCCCGGGGGCGAGCGCCCGATGCTCGGCTTCGAGACCCTGACCCTGGCGCCGTTCGACCGCCGCCTCGTCGCCGTGGACCTCCTCGGCCCGGCCGAGCGCGCCTGGATCGACGCCTATCACGCCCGGGTCCGCGACGCCCTCGGCCCCCACCTCGACGCCCCGACGCGGGCCTGGCTCGACGCGGCCACCCGCCCCCTCGCCTGACCCCGCGCGGTTGACACCCGCCCGGCCTTCGCCAACACCCCGCACCGCACCGGGTCCCCAAAACCCCGGCGCCCGCGATTGGGATGGACCTTGAGACCGATGACGGTGATGCGCTCCTACCTGGACTTCGAGAAGCCCGTCGCCGAACTCGAGGCGAAGGTCGAGGAACTGAAGGCGGTGGGCGCCCGCGACGGCGCCGTGTCCATCACCGAGGAGGTCGGGCGTCTCGAAGCCAAGGCCGCCTCCGCCCTGTCGGACATCTACGCCTCGCTCACCCCGTGGCAGAAGACCCAGGTGGCCCGCCATCCGCAGCGGCCGCATTTCGTCGATTACTGCGCCGATCTCATCACCGAGTTCACGCCGCTCGCCGGGGACCGTGCCTTCGGCGAGGACGCCGCCATCGTGGCCGGGTTCGGCCGGTTCCGGGGCCGGTCGGTGTGCGTCATCGGCCAGGAGAAGGGCCACTCGACCGAGACGCGCCTGCACCACAATTTCGGAATGGCGAAGCCCGAGGGCTACCGCAAGGCCGTGCGCCTGATGGAGATGGCCGACCGGTTCGGCCTGCCGGTGCTCGCCTTCATCGACACGGCGGGCGCGTTCCCCGGCATCGAGGCGGAGGAGCGCGGCCAGGCCGAAGCCATCGCCCGCTCCACGGAAGCCTGCCTCGGGCTCGGCGTCCCCAACGTCGCCCTCGTCATCGGCGAGGGCGGCTCCGGCGGCGCCATCGCCCTCGCCACCGCCAACCGCGTGCTGATGATGGAGCATGCGATCTACGGCGTGATCTCGCCCGAGGGGGCCGCCTCGATCCTGTGGCGCGACCAGGGCCGGGCGGCGGACGCCGCCACCGCCATGAAGATCACCGCGCAGGACCTGCTGCGGCTCGGCATCATCGACACCATCGTGCCCGAGGCCACGGGCGGCGCCCATCGCGGCCGCGCCGCCGCCACCGCCGCCGCCGGACAGGCGATAGCCAGCGCGCTCACCGAATTCGACGGCCTGTCGCCGGACGAGATCCTCGACCGCCGCTCGGTCAAGTTCCTGGAGATCGGCCGGAAGCTGTAGCCGACCGGGGAACGATACGGGTGCTGGACGTTTTGTCGCAGGTTCGTGGCAGGAACCTTTTAACGTTTATTCGGACGGGCCGTGCGGGAGCGCACATGCGTCGGATGGTGGACGACGCCGCGACCACGATGAAAAGTCGTTCCGCACCAATGGCTTCGCGTACGGTTTGTTGGGCCCCGGAGCGGGGTTCCGCGGGTCCGTCGAACCATGCCCGGGATTCACAGGCTCCCTCGGCCGCCGCTGCCATCGCCTTGCGGTAACAAGAGGGTAAGTTTAACGGAGCTATTGTGTTGGGGAGTGGCGTCCGACGGGAGAATCCCGCGGACGCGTGACTTTTGAGAACGGGGTTCCCCATGGCTGTGCGCCCGTCGGCGTTGCGCCCGTCCGTGATCGCTGCCCTCACCGCGCTCACGATCTCGCTTGGCGCCTGCCAGGACGGTTCGACGGGCGGCGGCGTTCCCCTGCGCGCCCTCGCGCCCGTGCCGCCCAAGACCCTCGCGCTCATGACCCAGAAGGGCATGGCCCAGAACGACCCCATCCTCATCCGCGCCTACAAGAAGGAGGCGGAGATGGAGGTGTGGAAGCGCGGCACCAACGGCCAGTACGCGCTCCTGAAGACGTTCCCGATCTGCCGCTGGTCGGGCCAGCTCGGCCCCAAGACCAAGCAGGGCGACCGCCAGGCGCCGGAGGGCTTCTACACGGTGACGCCGGGGCAGATGAACCCGAACTCGTCGTATTACCTCTCGTTCGACACCGGGTACCCCAACGCCTACGATCGGGCCAACGGCCGCACGGGCAACTATATCATGGTCCACGGCACCTGCTCGTCGGCGGGCTGCTTTGCCATGACCGACGAATCCATGGGCGAGATCTATGCGCTGGCGCGCGATTCCTTCGCCGGGGGCCAGCGGGCGTTTCAGTTCCAGTCCTATCCGTTCCGGATGACGGCGGCGAACGTCGCGAAGTTCCGCAACGACCCCAACGCACCGTTCTGGAAGAACCTCAAGGAGGGCTCCGATTACTTCGAGGCCCTGCGCGAGGAGCCGAAGGTCGGCCTGTGCGGCGCCCGCTACGTGTTCGGCGGCTCGGACGCGGCCGCCGGCTCGTGCACCCCGCGGGTCGACCCGCAGGTCGCCGAGAAGCGCGACCGCGACAACCGCGAGATCGCCGAACTCGTCGCCAAGGGCACGCCCGCCACCCGCGTGGTCTATGAGGACGGCAGCCAGAACCCGGTGTTCCGGCCGCAGCCGCCGGCCAGCACCCTGGCCTTCGCCAACCTGGTGAAGCCCGAGGAGCCGGAGCAGCCCTACGATCCGAAGGACTACGCCCGCCACCACCTCGGCGAAGTCAGCCGGCCCGAGACCATCGCGGGCGCCCGCGAGATCGAGGTCGACGCCAAGGGCCGTCCGGTGATGCTCGCCAGCGCCGAGGCGCCGATTCCCACCAAGGCCGCGGCCGCGCAGGCTGCCGCCAAGGCCGGCAAGACCAAGCCGGGTGTGTCGAGCCCCACCCTGATGGCGAAGGCCGAACCCGCCGCCGAGCCGGCCCCGGCAAAACCCGCCCGCGTGATGGTGGCCGACGCCGACGGCGATCCGGCCGCCTACAAGAAGCTGCTCGGCAACCTGTTCAGCAACGGTCCCGCTCCGGCGACCCCGGCCGCCGACGCGGCGACGATCCCGCCCGCCGTCGCGGCCGATCCGGCGCCGGCCAAGCTCACTCCGAAGGCCCCGGCGAAGGTTGCCCATGCCGGGCAGATCCATGCGGCGGCGAACCCGCCGGCGAAACCTAAGCCCGCCACGATCGTCACCGCCGAGGAGAAGGCGGCGAAGTCGCCCACGAAGACCACCGGCTCCATCACCAGGAACGCCGCCGCGAAGGATTGAGCGGACGCGCTCCGGAAGAGAGACGCTCCCGGATCGATACCGGTGTCATGCCGCTGCACGGCCCCGGGATGACACGGCATCGGTCGGGCCCTGACGGCGCGATGCGGCAGAGGCCGTCGCCTCGTCTCCCCTGGAAGCACGAAATCGGGCCTCGCCAAACACACACATCCTATCCCGAATGAAAAAAGGGCCCCGCGAGGGGCCCTTTCCGATTCGATCGCGCGCGGCGATCGATTACATGCGGCGCATCATCCGGCGGTGCATCATCTTGCGATGCATGTGGCGGCGCTCCATACGGCGCTCCATCCGGTTGCGCATCATGCGGCGTTCCATACGACGCTCCATGCGGGTCATCTGCACGGTGGACACGGTCTCGGGGGCGGTGACGCCCATCGGCGCGCCGGGCGCGGCCGAAGCGGAGGTGGCGAGGCTGGCACCGCCGAGCGAGGCGAGCACGGCGATGGCGAAGGTCAGTTTCCTCACGTGGAACTCCCGTTGTGTTCTTGTCCGAGTGCGGCACCCGGTCTGCACGTCCGGCCCTTGCGGGTGAAGGACACGTGGCGCGCACCGGAGTGAGCGGCGGGCTCCGCGATGCCCGCCGCTGATAACCCACGAGTCAGAGATTCGTTTCCTCGAAAGCCCGCACCCAATCAGCACAAATTCCCGAGCGCACGATATCGTCGAGGGTGAATTCCACCACGGGGATCGGCATCATCCGGCTTTTGATGAGGTGGATCACCGTGCGCAGGCCCGAAGTCTCGCGCAGATCCGTCTGCGACACGTCGCCGTTGATGATCACCTGGCAATCGTCTCCGATGCGGGTGAGGAACATCTTGATCTCAGCCGTGGTGGTGTTCTGCGCCTCGTCGAGGATCACGAGGCAGTTCTTGAAGGTGCGCCCGCGCATCACCTCGAACGGCACCACCTCGATGTCGCCGGTCTTCACCGCGATATCGAAGGCGGCCGCGCCCATGCGTTCCTTCATGGTCTCGGTCAGCGGCGCGACCCAGGGGGCGATCTTCTCCTCCAGGGTTCCGGGGAAGTAGCCCAGGGAGCGGCCCGACGGCACGTTGGGGCGGGTGATGATCACCTTGCCGATCCGGCGCTGGCGGAGCTGGTCCGCCGCCCGGGTGCCGGCGATGAAGGTCTTGCCGGTGCCGGCGGGGCCGAGCACGATCACCTGCTTGTGAAGGGCCAGGGCGTCGAGATACTGGGCTTGGCGGTCGGTCAGGGGCTGGATCGGGCTGAGGTTGCGTTCCTCGTCGAAGCGGGTCCGGTGCAACCGGACGGGGCGATCTTCCACAAGTTCAAGTCGTGTGCGCCGTCTCTTCATCGATCAATACTCCACCTGGACTTGGCCAACCGGACTCAATCTGAACTGCACCTGTTGAACGTGACGCGCCGAACCCTCTTGCCGTAATCCTCGTCCTCTCCCTCGACCGGGCACCAGTGTCCGTCACCAGCCAATCCGGCCGCAAGTGGGCGGTTCCCGGCCGGGCGGCCTTGCCTGTGGATGGCGAAGGCGCCCGGTCTTCGTGTCTCTCGCAAAACTCCCGCTGCACCGGTGCGTCCACGGTTTAGAACCAGCGGCGATCGGGAGTTGTGTGAGGCACGCTTCGTCCGCCCATCGATCGTTGCATGCACCATGCCGCACCGGAAGCGACGGCGGCATGACGGTCGAATATTCTCGACCATTGATGTAGAAAGTCCGCATGATTTTGGACTTGGGCGCGCGGAGAGAAGTTTTCTCGCGGGCTGGCGAATCTCGTCCCCGCCTCACCCACGACCTCATCCTGAGGTGCCGGAGCGAAGCGGAGGCCTCGAAGGAGGGCTCCAGGACCCAGTGTGCTCTTTGGAGCCCTCCTTCGAGGCCGCTGACGCAGCACCTCAGGATGAGGTCGTGGATGGGAAAGCGGGCCTTCCAGCCACAAGCCCGCTCACGCCGCTTGAATAAAGCTGTCCAGCACCATCTTCTGCCCGGCCTTGTCGAAATCGACGGTGAGCTTGTTCCCGTCGACCGCGGCGACGTCGCCGGGGCCGAACTTGGTGTGGAACACCCGCATGCCCACGGAGAAGGCCGAGGGGGCGCCGGTGGATTTCGCGATGAGTTCGCCCTCGATCTGGCGTGGGCCGGACCCGCGGTTGGCCGGATTGCGCGCGGGCGTGCTTCCGAAATTGCCGGTGTTGGCGGTCGCGGCCTGCGCCCGCTGCCAGCCGGGGGTGCCGTAGGACGAGCCGAACGGCGTCGGGTTGCGGTCGAAGCGCGAGGCGCCGGCAGAGAAATGCGCGGGGGCGTCGATGACGTCGACGCTGCCGGGCGGCAATTCGTCGATGAACCGGCTCGGCACCGTGGAGGACCACAGGCCGTGGATGCGCCGATTGACGGCGAAGGACAGCTTGGCGCGCTTGCGGGCCCGGGTCAGGCCCACATGGGCCAGCCGACGCTCCTCCTCCAATCCGGCCCGGCCGCTCTCGTCCAGCGCCCGCTGGTTCGGGAACAGGCCGTCCTCCCAGCCGGGGAGGAACACCGTGTCGAACTCGAGGCCCTTGGCGGCGTGGAGCGTCATGAGGGACACCCGGTCGGCGCCCTCCTGCTCGCTCGCCTCCATCACCAGGGAGACGTGTTCGAGGAAGGCGGCCATGTCGGGAAATTCCTCCATGGAGCGCACGAACTCCTTGAGGTTCTCCAGACGCCCGGCCGCGTCGGCGGATTTGTCCTTCTGCCACATCTCGGTGTAGCCGGATTCCTCCAGGATGGTCTGGGCCACCTCCGAATGCGGCTTGGTGCCGACCATCCGGGCCCATCGCGAAAAACTCTCGACGAGGGCGCGCACCCCGGAGCGGGCGCGCGGCTTCAGCTCGTCGGTCTCCGTGAGGAGCCGCGCAGCCTGCAGCAGGGGCACGACCTGGGACCGCGAATACCCGTGCAGGATCTGCAGGGTCGCGTCGCCCAAGCCCCGCTTCGGGGTGTTGAAGATCCGCTCGAAGGCGAGGTCGTCGGACGGATTCTGGGTCACGCGGAGATACGCGAGCGCATCGCGGATCTCGGCGCGCTCGTAGAAGCGCGGGCCGCCGACGACCCGGTAGGGGAGCCCCAACTGGACGAAGCGGTCCTCGATCTCGCGCATCTGCGCCGAGATCCGCACCAGCACGGCGATCTCGGAGAGGGGGTGCTGCTTGGCCTGGAGCGATTCGATGGCCTCGGAGAGCTGGCGGGCCTCCTCTTCCGAATCCCAGGCGCCCGCCACCGTCACCTTCTCGCCCGGCACGTCCTCCGTGCGCAGGGTCTTGCCGAGGCGCCCCTCGTTCTTGGCGATGAGCCCGGACGCGGCGGCGAGGATGTGGCCGGTGGAGCGGTAGTTGCGCTCCAGGCGTACCACGGTGGCACCCGGAAAGTCGTGCTCGAACCGCAGGATGTTGTCGACCTCGGCGCCGCGCCAGCCGTAGATCGACTGGTCGTCGTCGCCGACGCACGCGACGTTGCGGTGGCCCTGCGCCAGCAGGCGCAGCCACAGGTACTGGGCGACGTTGGTGTCCTGGTACTCGTCCACCAGTATGTAGCGGAAGCGTTGCTGGTAGTTCTCCAGCACGTCCGGGTTCTCGCGCCACAGCTTGAGGCAGAGCAGCAGGAGGTCGCCGAAATCGGCGGCGTTGAGGGTCAGCAGGCGGGCCTGGTAGGCGGTGTAGAGCGCGCCGCCCTTGCCGAAGGCGAACGCGCCCGCCTCGCCCGGCGGCACCTGCTCGGGCAGGAGGCCGCGGTTCTTCCAGCCGTCGATGGCCGAGGCGAGGGCGCGGGCGGGCCAGCGCTTCTCGTCGATGTTCTGGTCGACGATCACCTGTTTCATCAGCCGCAGCTGGTCGTCCATGCCCAGGATCGTGAAGTCCGAGCGCAGGCCGACGAGTTCGGCGTGGCGTCGTAAAATCTTGGTGCCGATGGAGTGGAAGGTGCCGAGCCACGGCATGCCCTCGCCCGCCGGGCCGATGAGCGCGCCGATGCGGTGCTTCATCTCCCGCGCCGCCTTGTTGGTGAAGGTCACCGACAGGATGTCGAAGGGGCGCGCCTTGGCCGTCGCGATGAGGTGGGCGATGCGGGTGGTGAGCACCCGGGTCTTGCCCGTGCCGGCGCCGGCGAGCACGAGGACGGGGCCGTCCGTCGCCTCGACGGCGCGGCGCTGCTCGTCGTTCAGGCCCTCCAGGTAGGGCGAGCCCTGCGGCCTGAGGGAGGCCATGGCGCGGGCGGCGATGGAGGTGGGCGCGTCGGAAGCGGGCACCGGCCGCGAGGCCCCCGCCGTGTCGGGGTGTTGATTCATGCCGCATCCCTGGACCAAAACGCGAACGGCGTCGAGGGCGGGCGGCAAAGCGCCCGTGGGGGAACCCGGCTTTCGCCCCGCGCGTCGTCTCGGCAGAACCCCATCGCCCCACAGGGAGGCTTCGCCATGACCGCGTCACCCCGAATCACGACCACCCGCACCCTGGCGGCCCTCGCCCTCCTGGCGGCGGGCGCCGGACCGGCCCTGGCCCAATCCTCGGGCAATCCCAACACCCTCAACAACATGAACGAGCGGCTCTCGACCCAGAGCCAGATCCGCGGGATCCAGAACCAGCAGCAATTCGACAACAGCCAGAACCGGATGCAGATTCAGCGCAACGAGCTGTTCCGCCCGGAGCCGAGCGCGGGACCGGCCATCATCGCGCCCCGGCGGTAGGAGCGGGGGGGGGGCGGGCGCCTCGCTTCCGGGCGCGCTTCGCCCTACATCGCTCCCCCATGACCGATTTCACCCTCGACCCGCGTCTCGCCGCC
The DNA here is from genome assembly GCF_001424745.1 of Methylobacterium sp. Leaf469. Taxonomy (NCBI): domain Bacteria; kingdom Pseudomonadati; phylum Pseudomonadota; class Alphaproteobacteria; order Hyphomicrobiales; family Methylobacteriaceae; genus Methylobacterium; species Methylobacterium sp. Leaf469. Next base: position 359,317 of record NZ_LMRE01000012.1, on the reverse strand, counting down.
GACACGGTCCATGCCGGCGACCTCGCCCTGTGCCGCGTGCTGCTGATGGACGATGCCCGTTTCCCGTGGCTGATCCTCGTGCCGCGCCGCCCCGACGCAAGCGAGATCACCGATCTCGGCGTGGACGACGCGCACGCCCTCATGGACGAGATGCGTCTGGCGACGGGCGTGATGCTGGCGCTCGCCAAGCCCGACAAGGTCAACGTCGCCGCACTCGGCAACGTCGTGCCCCAGCTCCACGTCCACGTCATCGGGCGCTTCCTGTCCGACCCGGCCTGGCCGCGCCCGGTCTGGGGGGTGGGCGAGGCCCGGCCCTATCCGCACCATGCCCGCGCCCAGATGATCGAGCGCATCGGCGCCCTGTTCGCGGCGGCCTGAGGGTGACGGACCCCCTCGCCGGTCTCGGCTACGTCCACAACCGCCTCGTGCGCCATTCGGCCGAGAGCGCCGCCGCCGTGCCGCTCCTGACCGCGCCCGGCGCCCGCCTCGTCGCCATGGCGGGCGAGCGGATCGTGCTCGCGAACGGCTCCGCCCTGCTCGATCCGGAGCGCATCGCCGCGCCCGGCCCGACCCTGTTCCTCGGCCGCCTCGACGGGGCGCCGGTCTTCGCCGCCGCCCTGGCGCCGGAGCGCGCGGAGGCGTTCGACGCCGAACCCGATCTCGCCACGAACGATCTGCGCAGCCTCGCCGCCGAGGGATCCGTCGCGCCTCATGAACTCGGGCTCGTCGCCACGGCGAAATCGCTTCTGGCCTGGCACGCGCGGAACCGATTCTGCGCCAATTGCGGTGCCCGGACCGAGCTCGCCGCCGGCGGCTACCGGCGCGATTGCGGGTCTTGCGACACCCACCACTTCCCGCGCACGGACCCGGTGGTGATCATGCTGATCACGCGGGGGGATCGCTGCCTGCTCGGCCGCTCGCCCCGGTTCAAGGAGGCGATGTATTCCTGCCTCGCGGGCTTTCTGGAGCCCGGCGAGACCATCGAGGCGGCCGTGCGGCGCGAGACCTTCGAGGAAGTCGGGATTCGCGTCGGCGCGGTGACGTACCACGCGTCCCAGCCGTGGCCGTTCCCCGCCTCCCTGATGATCGGCTGCGTCGCCGAGGCCCTCGACGAGGCGATCACCCTCGATCCCGTCGAGCTCACCGACGCCCGCTGGCTCACCCGGGACGACATGTCGGCGATGATCGCGGGGACGCACCCGGAAGGCCTCACCGTGCCGCCGCCCATGGCCATCGCGCACCTGCTCATGCGCGCCTTCGTGGATGGGACCGCCTGAAGGCGGGCCCCGACGCCCGCCCGCGAACCCTTGCGGACCTCGTGGGTTGTGCCTGCTTGAGGCCGCCGCCCCCGGCGGCCCACGAGTCTGGAACACGCCCATGGACATCGCCGTCGACACCGTCACCGAGATCATCTTGCGCCTGCGCGCCGTCGAGGTGAAGGAGGGCCCGACGGACCCGGATTCCGGCTCCAACGCCATCGACGACGGCGCCACCGACATCCTCACCTCGGGCACCGACGACGCCACCGAGGAGGAGGTCCGGTCGATGATCGGGGCGCTCAACGACGACGAGCGCGCCGACCTCCTCGCGCTGGTCTATGTCGGGCGCGGCGACATGGAGGCCGAGGAGTGGGGCGACGCCGTGCGCTTCGCCCGCGAGCGCGAATCCGTCGGCGAGGGCGCCGCCCGCGAACTCCTCGGCACCCCCAACGCCGCCGATCTCCTCGCGGAGGGCATGGCCAACCTCGGCATCACCCCGGACCTGCCGCAGGCCTGACCCGCCCCTCACAACCACCGCTCCCAAGCGCCCCGCCGGTCACCCCGTCGGGGCGTTTTTTCGTTCGGACGGAGGCCGGTACGGTCAGGCTTCTTTCGCCTGCGGTGCAACTATCCACACCGTTAACCCTTTATTAACCCGGCGATTGCCGCGCTCGGGCCGCCGTGAGACCTTTCGTTAACAGAAGATTAACGGGAACGGGCCGGCCATGCGGATCGCGATTTCGAAGTGCCTGGAAGCGGTTACGGGCAGAAGCCTCGGCCGTGCCGCGCTTCTGGCCGGTCTTCTCGGTGGTCTTCTCGCCGCCCCCGTGGCCGCCCCGGCCCAGACCTTCGCCTCCCTGCCCGCCACCCCGAGCGTCATCGCCAGCGGCCCCGCCGCCAAGCCCATCGCCGCCTGGGTCGCCTTCTGCGAGAGCTACGCCGCCGAGTGCGCCGTCGACCGCACGGAGCCCGCCACCATCGCGCTCGACGCGGCGACCTGGAACACCATCGTGTCCGTCAACCGCCGGGTGAACAAGGCCATTCGGGCCGTCACCGACATGGACCACCTCCACGTCGCACCGGCCTGCCGCGCCGGGCCATGCGGATGACCGTGGTCATCGACGAGAAGGGCGAGGGCCACGCGGTGCTCACCCTGATCACCGACCGGGGCGACTTCATCCTCGACAACAAGACCAACGCGGTCCAGTCCTGGCGCCAGACCGGCTACACCTTCATCAAGCGTGAGAGCCAGGACACGCAGGCCTGGGTGTCCCTCGGCCGCGCCACCTCGCCGGTCACCACCGCCAACCGTTGAGCCGTCCTGCGCGACGTCACTGCGGGCTGGCGAGCTTCATGGTCACGAGGCCCGAGACGATGAGCAGGGCCGCGACGATGCGGGCCGGGCTCGCCTCCTCGCCCAGCACCGCGATGCCGAGCACGAAGGCCCCGACGGCGCCGATGCCGGTCCAGATCGTGTAGGCGGTGCCGAGGGGCAGGGTCCGCATCGACACGGCGAGGAGGGCGACGCTGCCCACCATGGTGACCGCCATGATGGCCGTCGGCCACGGCCGGGTGAACCCGTGCGACAGCTTCATCGCGTAGGCCCAGGTCACTTCGAGGAGGCCGGCGGCAACGAGGGTGATCCAGGCCATGGGGGGTCCTTTGCGCGGGGTGGCCGATCCGGCGCCGCGGGGCGCCGTCCCGGAACGACACGGTTCGCGCGCGGCGATCGTCAGGGCCCGTTAAACACCTTGCGCGACGCTGTCTCCATCCGGAGACCTTTCCATGACGACCCGCCGATGACGATCTGCCCATGACGACCCGGGCCGGCGCGGTGTGCGCGCTCCTCCTTGCGGTGTCGATCGGCGTTCCCGGCGGGGCCCGGGCCGGCGACGCGGCCGACCGGCATGCCACTTGGCGCGGCTGCCTCCACCGCACCTTCGCCATCGAGACGGCCCGCACCGCCCGCATCCGCGCGGCGGACGCCTCCCTGCGCGCGTGCGAAGCCGACGAGGCGGCCTACCTTACCGCCCTGTCGACCTCACCGCTCCTCGACGGCGACGACGTCGCCCGCGTTCGCCCCGCCCTGATCCAGCGCGCACGGGGCTGGCTGCTCGCCGGCGGCACCCGGCCCCTGTGATCCGGCCGGCCCGGCCGGTTATCCGCCATCGTCGAGCGGGCCGTCTCACGCCACCTCGGTTTCGTCCGTCATGCCCTCGCGGGACCGGATCATCGCCGCGAGGGCGGTGGGGCTCATGGCCTTGCCGTAGAGGTAGCCCTGGCCCTCGTGGCAGCCCATGCCGCGCAGGACCGCTTCCTGGTCGGCGCCCTCGATGCCTTCGGCGATGACCTCCAGGCCGAAGTTCTCGGCCATGCCGAGGACGACGCGGATGATCTCGGCGTCGTGCCGGTCGGTGAGCACGTCGCGCACGAAGCTGCGGTCGATCTTCAGGCGGGTGAGGGGGAAGCGCTTGAGGGAGGAGAGCGAGGCGTAGCCCGTGCCGAAATCGTCGAACGCCACCGCGACCCCGTGGGCGTGCAGCGCCCGGATCGGCTCCAGGATCGCGTCGTCGGCCTGGAGGGCGATGCGCTCGGTGACCTCGAGTTCGAGGGCGGCGGGCGGCAACCGGTAGCGGGTGAGCGACCGCATCACGTCCTCCGCCAGGGTTCCGGCCCGCAGTTGGGCGGTGAACAGGTTGACGGCGACCCGCAGCGGCGGGAGCCCCGCCGCCCGCCACTGCGCCGCCTGCCGGCAGGCCTCCTCGACGATCCAGCGTCCGATGGCGGCCGCCATCGGGTGGGCTTCGAGGGCGGGCAGGAACACGCCCGGCAGCAGCAGCCCGCGGGACGGATGGCGCCAGCGCAGCAGGGCCTCGGCGCCCACCACCCGCCCCATGTCGAAGGCGACCTGGGGCTGGTAGTGCAGCACGAGTTCACCGGCCTCCAGGGCGTGGCTCAGCTCGTCGTGCAGGGTCCGGCGGGCGATCACCGCGCTGCGCATGGCCGGCTCGAACAGGCGGTAGCAGCGCCGCCCGTCGCGCTTGGCCTGGTAGAGGGCGAGGTCCGCATCGGCGATGAGGGCCGCGGCGTCCGTGCCCCGGCCGCCGACGGCGATGCCGAGGCTGAGGCCGACGTGGAAGGTGTGGCCGGAGAGCTGAAACGTCGCCTGGAAGGTGTCGAGGATCCGCGTGGCGGTGGCGGCCGCCGGGATCGGGTCGCCGCACGGCGCCAGCAGGATCGCGAATTCGTCGCCGCCCAGCCGCGCCACGGTCACGTCCGGCGCGACGCAGAGCGGAAGCCGCACGGCCACGGCCTTCAGCAGGGTGTCGCCGGTGGCGTGGCCGAGGCTGTCGTTCACCTCCTTGAACCCGTCGAGGTCGAGCAGCAGCACCGTCGCCGGCCCCTGCTCGAGGGCGGCCCTAAGGCGTTCGTCGAACTGCGCCCGGTTGGCGAGCCCCGTCAGGCTGTCGTGGTGGGCCATGTGGACGAGTTGGTCGTCGCGGGCGCGCCACGCGCTGATGTCGCGCATCATCGCGCCGATCCCGATCCGCCCGTCCGTGGTCCAGGCGGACATGGAGAACTCGATGGGAAAGGTGGTGCCGTCCCGGTGCTGGGCAACGAGTTCGATGGTCCGGCCGACGAGCTTCGAGGTCGCACCGACCACGAACCCGGCGAAGCGCTCGCCGTGCCGTGCCCGGAACGACGGCGGGATGATGATCTCGACGTCCTGCCCCGTCATCGTGCCGGGCGCGTAGCCGAACAGGGTCTCGGCGGCGCGGTTGACGAAGGTGATGGTGCCGCCGACGTCCACCGCCAGGAAGGCGAAGGCCGCCGCCTCGGCGAAGCCCCGTGCGATACCGTCCGCGCACGCCCCGCCCTCGCGTTCGAGGTGGTCGGCGGCGAGGGCGGCGAAATCCGCGAGCCGGCCCATCTCCGCCGCGTCGAAGGCTGCGCGGGCGCCCGGGGCCCCGACGCGAAGTTCGCCGAACCGACGCCCCCCGGCGCCGAGCAGGGGCGTCGCGGCCTGGAAGCCCGTCGCGTCCGGTGCGTCCGATCCGGCGAATCCGAAGCCGCCCCGGATCGATGCCGCCGGGCCCGTCCCGAGGGTGATCCAGGCGAGCGGCGTGCCGAGGCAGCCGGCCGCGAGGGCTGTGATCCGCGTGAGGCCGGCTTCGGCCGGAAGACCGGCGGACGCCTGGGCGGCGGGCATCCGATCGACGTCCCGATCTTGCGCGGACCAGACGTCCGATGGGGTGCTCAGGAACATGCGATCGAGACCGGCACTCGCGTGTAGGACAGTCAGGATGACGCAAAAAACTTATAAAATGATTGTCCGGCCCAAGATGAGCTCCTGCCGGTCCGGGTCGATCCGTTCCGGATGCCGAATTGAACTTAGGACCCCGAACCCCGGCGGGCGCGTGGGGACCGCCCTCGGTGTCCCCGATGGCGCGGCGGCCGGATCAGGCGAAGGACTTGTCAGGCGAGGGATTTGTCAGACGAAGGATTTGTCAGGCGAAGGACTTGCGGGGATCGAAGGCGTCGCGCACGGCCTCGCCGGCGAAGACGAGAAGACTCAGCATCACCGCCACCACGAGGAAGCCCGTGAGCCCGAGCCACGGCGCCTGGATGTTGTCCTTGCCCTGCGCCAGCAGCTCGCCGAGCGACGCCGAGCCCGGGGGCAGGCCGAAGCCGAGGAAGTCCAGGGAGGTCAGGGTGCCGATGGAGCCGTTGAGGATGAACGGCAGGAAGGTCAGGGTCGCCACCATGGCGTTGGGCAGCAGGTGCCGGCTCATGATGCGGATGTTCGACAGCCCGAGGGCGCGGGCGGCGCGCACGTACTCGAAGTTGCGCGCCCGCAGGAACTCGGCCCGCACCACGCCCACCAGGGACACCCACGAGAACAGCAGCAGAATGCCGAGCAGCACGAAGAAGCCGGGCTCGATGAAGGCCGAGATGATGATGATGAGGTAGAGGGTCGGGATGCCGCTCCACACCTCGATGAAGCGCTGCAGGGCGAGATCGACCCAGCCGCCGAAATAGCCCTGCACGGCGCCGGCGATCACGCCGATCACCGACGAGATCAGCGCCAGGATGAGCCCGAACAGCACCGAGATGCGAAAGCCGTAGATGATCCGGGCCAGCACGTCGCGAGTGGTGTTGTCGGTGCCGAGCCAGTGCTTTTCGAGCGCCGCGCACGGCTTGCCGACGGACTGGCACTGCTGCTCCGTCAGCATCCAGGTCGGCGGCGAGGGCGAGGGGGTCGGCAGCCCGTCGATGATGGTGTCGTAGGCATACGGGATCGGCGGCCAGATCGCCCAGCCGTTGTCGGCGATCTCCTTCCGGGTCTCGGCCGAGCGGTAGTTCGGCCGGGCATAGAACCCGCCGAACTTCTCGTCCGGGTATTCGATGATGACGGGAAACAGGATCTCGCCCTTGTAGGACACGACGAGGGGCCGGTCGTTGGCGATGAACTCCGCGAACAGGCTGGTGCCGAACAGGGCCGCGAAGATCACGAACGACCAGAAACCGAGGCGGTTGCGGCGGAAATTGGCGAGCCGCCGCCGCGACAGGGGTGAGAGCCAGCCCGTGCGGGGGAGGGCGGCGGGCACGGCCATCCGGGGAACGGCGACCTGATTCATCGGTGATCCCCGGTGTGCAAAGCGCTCAGCCGTCGATTCGCACCGCCGTCCCCTCGATCTCGTTGGGGCGCAGGCCGCCGGTCTTCTCGAGGTGGCGGCGCAGCAGGGCGACGTTGCGGCGGTTTGCCTTGAAGGCCGCATCGAACAGGTCGCCGGCCAGCGGGACGATGCCGAGCGCCCCGTCGAACACCACGTTCGCCATCATCCGGGCGACAAGCCAGCGCGGCGCCCCGAGCCGGCGCGCCTCGTTGACCACGTAGGAGGCGATGACCATGCCGGCGACATCGCCGATGATCGGCACGAGGCCCACGATGGCGTCGAGGCCGACCCGGCGGTTGATTCCCGGAATCAGGAAGGCCGAATCCATGAGGTGCGCCAGCGCCTCGAGGCGCAGGAGCGTCGCCTCGCGGTCGTCGGCCTGCGGCCGGAAGGGTGTCGCCGCACCGGCCTCTCGGGAAAAGTCCGTGGTCGGGCGGCCGGGAATGCGCGGTGTGCTCATGACCCGGGATGTGGCCCCGGCCGCGCGCCCCCGCAAGCACCGGCCCCATCAGGCGGCCCTCCGGGACACCTGCCCGAGGCGGTCGAGGGCGGCGTCGAGGGTCGCGTCGGACTTGGCGAAGCACAGGCGCACGATGTGGCGCACCGGGTCGGCATCGTAGAACGCGCTCACGGGAATCGCCGCGACGCCGTGGGTGCGCACCAGATCCTCGCAGAACGCCACGTCGTCGGTGAAGCCGAGCGGCGCGATGTCGACGTTGAGGAAGTAGGTGCCGGCCGAGGGCAGCACGGTGAAGCCGCGCTCCGTCAGCCCGGCGCCGAGGCGGTCCCGCGAGCGGGCGAAGCGTTCGCGCATCCGGGTGAAATAGTCGTCGGATTTGCCCAAGCCGTAGGCCACCGCCACCTGCAGGCAGGGCGGGGTGGTGAAGGTGAGGAACTGGTGCGCCCCCGCCACCACCCGCAGGAGCGGCGGTGCGGCCATGACGAAGCCGACCTTCCAGCCCGTGAGCCCGAAGATCTTGCCGGCCGAGCCGATCTTCACCGTGCGGTCGCGCATGCCGGGCTGCGCCATGAGCGGGGCGTGCGCCGCGCCGTCGAACACGATGTGCTCCCACACCTCGTCGCAGACCGCGATCACGTCGTGGCGCGTGCAGAACCCCGCCAGGAGCGCGAGGTTTTCGCGGGAGAACACCGTGGCGCTGGGGTTGAGGGGGTTGTTCAGCACCACGAGCTTCGTCCGGTCGGAGAAGACCGCCGCCAGAGCCTCTTCCTCCAGCCGGAAATGCGGAGGCTTGAGGTTGACGATGCGCGGCACGCCGCCGGCCTGGCGCACCATGGGCAGGTAGGCGTCGTACAGGGGGGCGAACAGCACCACCTCGTCGCCGGGTGCGATGAGAGAGAGCAGGGCGGCGGCCAGGGCCTCGGTGGCGCCGGAGGTCACCATTACCTCCGTCTGCGGGTCGAGGTCGAGGTCCTGATGGTGCCGGTAATGCGTCGCGATGGCGGCGCGCAGCTCCGGGAGGCCCATCATCGGCGGATACTGGTTGTCGCCCGCGATCACCGCCTCGGCCGCCTTGCGGCGCACGTCCTCGGGGCCGGGATCGTCGGGAAAGCCCTGGCCGAGGTTGATCGCCCCACATTCGCGGGCGAGGCCGGACATCACGGTGAAGACGGTCGTGGGCAGGTTCGCGAAGACGGGATTCATACGGTTCGGCAGGCGAGGGTGCGACGACGCCCGGGCGTCGGGAGGCCGGATGCGTAGCACGGCGCCCACGCGGGATGAAATGTGCGGTTCCGCACGTCCGGGGGCGCTGGAGGGGCGCTCACGGCTGACGATTGTTGACATTCATCACCCGTGACGTAGGTTCCGGTCATGGCCGGAGCGACGGCGGCTCTCACGGGACTTCGCCCCCTCGTTTCGGGAAGGCGGCGGTCGCTCCGGTCCACGAAGCTTTCTTTAGAGACGCGGATCCGCCCGGGCTTTTCTGCCCGAGCGGATCGTTCTTCCCGATCAGGTCGAACGTCCTGAACTTGAACTTCCCAAGCTCGGACTTCCCGAGTTTGTACTTCCCGAGAAAGGCCGGCGCCCCCAGCGACGGCCTTTTTTCGTGTCCTGCGGTTTTTCCGTGTCCGGTCCCCGCGCCTGTGGCAGGAACGGGAGGCCATGCGCGTCCGGACCTGTCTTCTCCTCGCCCTCGCCACCGCCCTCCTGGGCGCGGGCCTTCGCCACCTCGTCCCGGTGACGCCGGTGGACGAGGAGTACCGTGCGGTGGTGCGGGCCTACGACCCCGCGAACCGGCCGTGATCCACAGGAGCGACGGACAGCAACACGGGGGAAACGCGGACGCCGTACTGGCGTCGTATTGGGCGGCCAGAAGGGGCACCATGCTGCGCCGCCGTGGAACCGAAGCCTCCGGAGCCGAGGTCGATCGCCTCCCCCGCCCGGGTGCGACGTTGCCCCGTTCTGTCGGACCGGGCGACGCGTGCTTAGATCCACTCCAGTCTGTCCGCGAGGGCGCCTCGCCCGCCGATGCCGTGACGCCATGAACGAGAATTCGCCGATCCGCACCGAGACCGCGCGGGACTACGCGCCCCCGTCCGAGACCCGGGCCGCGCCGACGCGGGGCGGGCGCGGCTGGCTGTGGTTCGTCCTGCTGCTGATCCTCGCGGGCGGCGGGTATTACGGCTACCGGCACTACCTCGCGCCAAAGCCCGAGGGCCCGACGGAGACCGCCGGACCGCGCCGCAAGGGCGGCCGGGGCGCCGGGCGCCATGGCGAGCCGGCCCAGGCGGTCGGCATCGCCACCATCGCGGCCGGCGACGTGCCCATCGTGCTCGGCGGCCTCGGCACGGTGACGCCCCTCGCCAACGTCACCGTGCGCTCGCAGATCAGCGGCTACCTCATGGAGGTCGGCTTCCGCGAGGGCCAGATGGTGAAGAAGGGCGATTTCCTCGCCCAGATCGATTCGCGGATCTACGAAGCCCAGCTCGCCCAGTACCAGGGCCAGCTCATGCGCGATCAGGCCCTGCTGCAGAACTCGAAGCTCGACCTCGCCCGCTTCCAGCGCCTCGCCCAGCAGGATTCGATCTCGAAGCAGAACGTCGACACGCAAGGCGCCCTGGTCAAGCAGAACGAGGGCACGGTGGCGGCCGACCAGGCGCTGGTGGACCAGCAGAAGCTCAACATCACCTACACGCGCATCGTCTCGCCCGTGGCGGGCCGCGTCGGCCTGCGCCAGGTCGATCAGGGCAACTACATCACCGCCGCCTCGACCAGTCTCGTGGTGGTGACCCAGCTCAACCCGATCTCGGTGGTGTTCACCCTGCCCGAGGACGACGTCGCCCAGGTGATGCGCCGGGTGCGCACGGGCGACAGGCTCACGGTCTCGGCCTACGATCGCGGCGACACCACCGTGCTCGCCACCGGCACCCTCGACACCGTGGACAACCAGATCGACACCACCACCGGCACGGTGCGGCTGCGCGCCCTGTTCGACAACACCGACGACGCCCTGTTCCCGAACCAGTTCGTCAACGCCAAGCTGACCGTCGACACCGTGCGGAACGCCCCCATCGTCCCCACCGCCGCGATCTTGCGCGGCACGCCCGGCACCTACGTCTACCTCCTGCAGGGCGACGACAAGGTCGTGGTCCGCCCCATCACCCTGGGCGAGGCCGACGGCGCCCGCACGGTGGTGAAGGCCGGCCTCGGCGTCGGCGACCGGGTCGTGGTCGACGGCACCGACCGGCTTCGCGATGGCGCGAGCGTGCGGATCACCGACGACGGCACCCGTCCGCCCGGTGCCGCCGGTCCGAAGCCCGAGGACGCCAAGCCCGAGGACGCCAAGGCGGAGGCCGCGAAGGCCGATGCCGTCGCCCCCGAGGGCCAGACGCGCGAACGCCGCCGCCAGCGCCCGGCCGCGCAATGAGGTTGCCCGGCCGCTCGCCACCTCTCGGCCGGTGCGGACCTTCGCCGTTAACTCCGGCGTTCGCCGCCAGCACGGGTCCCCTCTCCTGGAAGGAGAGGGACAGAGTGCGATGTGCGAACGCTCCGGATAAGTCACACACCTCACCCCAGCCCTCTCCTTCTAGGAGAGGGAGTTCCGTCGGCGGCTCCCTCGACGGCGTGGGGCTCGCCCCATGAACCCGTCCCGCCTGTTCATACTGCGGCCCGTCGCCACCACGCTGTTCATGCTGGCGATCCTGATGGTCGGGATGGTGTCGTACCTGAACCTGCCGGTCTCGGCCCTGCCGTCGGTGGATTACCCGACGATCCAGATCCAGACGTTCTATCCCGGCGCCAGCCCCGAGGTGATGACCTCGGCGGTCACCGCGCCGCTGGAGCGGCAGTTCGGCCAGCTCGCCAACCTCAACCAGATGACGTCGCAGAGTTCGGCGGGCGCTTCCGTCGTCACCCTGCAGTTCAGCCTGGACCTGCCCCTCGACATCGCCGAGCAGCAGGTCCAGGCCGCCATCAACGCCGCCGGCAACCTGCTGCCGGCGGATCTCCCGGCCCCGCCGATCTACGCCAAGGTGAACCCCGCCGACGCGCCGATCCTGACGCTCGCGCTGACCTCGAAGACCATGCCGCTCACGGAGGTGCGCGATCTGGCCGAGACGCGCCTCGCCCAGAAGATCTCCCAGGTGGCGGGCGTCGGCCTCGTGAGCACCGGCGGCGGCCAGCGCCCGGCGATCCGGGTGCGGTTCAACGCACGCGCCTTGGCGGCATACGGCCTCAACATCGACGACCTGCGCACCACCATCACCAACCTCAACGTCAACACACCGAAGGGCACCATCGACGGGCCGACGCAGTCCTACGCCATCAACGCCAACGACCAGATCCGCGACCCGAAGGCCTACGACAGCGCCATCATCGCCTACAAGAACGGCGCCCCGGTGCGGCTCTCGGACGTGGCCGACGTGGTCTCGGGCCCCGAGAACACCAAGCTCGGCGCCTGGGCCGACGAGACCCCGGCCGTCATCCTCAACATCCAGCGCCAGCCCGGCGCCAACGTCATCAGCACCGTCGACAAGATCCAGAAGCTCCTGCCCCAGCTCCGGGCGACCCTGCCGGCGGCGATCTCCGTCGGCGTGCTCACCGACCGCACGGTGACGATCCGCGCTTCCGTCCACGACGTGCAGGTGGAACTGGCGCTCGCCATCGGCCTCGTGGTGCTGGTGATCTTCCTGTTCCTGCGCAGCGTCTCCGCCACCCTGATCCCGAGCCTGTCGGTGCCGCTGTCGCTGATCGGGTCGCTCGCCATCATGGACCTGTACGGGTTCTCCCTCGACAACCTGTCGCTGATGGCGCTCACCATCGCGACGGGCTTCGTGGTCGACGACGCCATCGTGGTCATCGAGAACATCGCCCGCCACGTCGAGGAGGGGGATTCGCCCCTGGAGGCGGCGCTGAAGGGCAGCCGCGAGATCGGCTTCACCATCATCTCGCTCACCGTCTCACTCATCGCGGTCCTCATCCCACTGCTGTTCATGGGCGACGTCGTCGGGCGCCTGTTCCACGAATTCGCCATCACGCTCGCGGCCACCATCGTGATCTCGGCCGTGGTCTCGCTCACCCTCGTGCCGATGCTGTGCGCGCGCCTCCTGAAGCCCGTGCCGGCCGGGCACGCCGAGCGCCGCGAGGGGTTCGTCGCCCGCGCGGCCCGCCGGTCCATGGACGGCATCATCGCCGGCTACGGCCGGATGCTGCGCGTGGTCCTGCGCCATCAGGGCCTGACCCTGGTGGTGACCCTCGCGACGGTGGCGCTCACCGCCTACCTGTTCGTGGTGATCCCCAAGGGGTTCTTCCCCGTGCAGGACACGGGCGTCGTCCAGGGCATCACCCAGGCCGACCAGACCGTCTCGTACGCCGCCATGGCCGAGCGCCAGCAGAAGCTGGCCGCCCTCATCCTGCAGGACCCGGACGTGGCCAGCCTGTCGTCGTTCATCGGCGTCGACGGTCAGAACGTCACCCTGAATTCGGGCCGGTTCCTCATCAACCTCAAGGCCCACGCCGCGCGGACATCCACGGCGAGCCAGGTCATCGAACGGATCAAGGCCGCGACCACGGGGGTCGCCGGCATCCGGCTCTACCTGCAATCGGTGCAGGACCTCACCATCGACACGGCGGTGAGCGCGACGCAGTATCAGGTGATCCTCGAGAACCCGAACCTCACGGAGTTCGAGACCTGGGTGCCGCGCTTCGTGCGCCAGCTCCAGACGTCGCCCCTGCTCATGGATGTCGCGAGCGACCTCCAGGCCAGCGGTCTCGCCGCCTACATCACCATCGACCGGGCGACGGCGGGGCGCTACGGCATCACCCCGGCCACCGTCGACAACGCCCTCTACGACGCCTTCGGCCAGCGCATCATCTCGACGATCTTCACCCAGTCGAACCAGTACCGGGTGATCCTCGAAGCCGACCCGGCCCTGCACAGGACCATCGAGAGCCTGGACCACATCTTCCTGCCGTCCTCCACGGTGGCCTCGGGGCAGGTCCCGCTCTCGGCGGTCGCCCGGGTGAGCGAGCGGCGGGCGCCGCTGCTCATCTCCCATCTCGGCCAGTTCCCGGCCACCACCGTGTCGTTCAATCTCGCGCCCGGCGCGGCTTTGGGCGACGCCGTGGCGGCGGTGGAGGCGGCGGGCAAGGCCATCGACCTGCCGCCGAGTTTTCGCGTGGTGCCGCAGGGCTCGGTCTTCGCGTTCCAGTCGGCCCTGTCGAACCAGCTGTTCCTGGTGATCGCCGCCATCGTCACCGTCTACATCGTGCTCGGCGTGCTCTACGAGAGCTTCATCCACCCGATCACGATTCTGTCGACGCTGCCCTCCGCCGGCATCGGGGCGCTCCTGGGGTTGATGCTGTTCGGGCTGTCGCTCGACATCATCGCGGTCATCGGCATCGTGCTCCTCATCGGCATCGTGAAGAAGAACGCCATCATGATGATCGACTTCGCGCTCCAGGCCGAGCGCGAGGACGGGATGAGCCCCCGCGACGCCATCTACGAGGCCTGCCTCCTGCGCTTCCGGCCGATCCTGATGACGACCCTGGCTGCCCTGTTCGCGGCGGTACCGCTCATCGTCGGCACGGGGGTGGGCGCCGAACTGCGCCAGCCCCTCGGCATCGTCATCGCGGGCGGCCTCATCGTCTCCCAGGTCCTGACCCTGTTCACCACGCCGGTGATCTACCTCGCGTTCGACCGCCTGGAACGCCGCCTCACCGGCCGCCGCGAAGGCGGCGCCGGCCCCGTCGAGGCGCTGCCGTGAACGTCTCCGCCCCGTTCATCCGCCGGCCCGTCGCCACGATCCTGCTCACCCTCGGCGTGCTGCTCGCCGGGATGTTCGCGTTCCTGAAGCTGCCGGTGGCGCCCCTGCCGCAGGTGGATTTCCCCGTGATCCTCGTCCAGGCGTCGATGCCGGGGGCCAGCCCCGAGACCATGGCGACCACCGTGGCCGCGCCCCTCGAACGGCGCCTCGGCGCCATCGCGGACGTCAACGAGATGACGTCCACGAGTTCCGTCGGCTCGGTCAGGATCATCCTGCTGTTCGGCCTCAACCGGAACATCGACGGGGCCGCCCGCGACGTCCAGGCGGCCATCAACGCGGCCCGGGCCGACCTGCCGACGGCGCTGCGCCAGAACCCGACCTACCGCAAATTCAATCCGGCCGATTCGCCGATCCTGATCCTGGCGCTGACCTCGAACACCCTGTCGCCGGGCCAGCTCTACGATTCCGCCGCCACGGTGGTGCAGCAGAAGATGTCCCAGCTGCCCGGGGTCGGCAACGTCGACATCGGAGGCGCGTCGCTGCCGGCGGTGCGGGTCGAGCTCGATCCCACCGCCCTGTTCAACTACGGCATCGGCCTCGAGGGCATCCGCGCGGCGCTGGCCTCGGCCAACGCCAATTCGCCCAAGGGCGCCATCGAGACCGACACCCGGCGCTACCAGCTCTACGCCAACGACCAGGGCCGGGTGGCGGCCGATTACCGCGACATCGTCGTGGCCTACCGCAACGGCGCCGCCGTGCGCCTGACCGATGTCGGCAAGGTCGTGGATTCCGTGGAGGACAAGCGCAACCTCGGCCTCGTCAACGGCAAGCCGGGCGTGATCCTGTTCATCTACAAGCAGCCCGGCTCCAACGTCGTCGACACCATCAACGGCCTGAAGAAGGCGATTCCCCAGGTCCAGGCGGCGCTGCCCGGCGACATCGACCTCATGGTGACGGGCGACCGCAGCGCCACCATCCGGGCGTCGCTCGCCGAGACCGAGGAGACCCTGCTCATCGCCGTGGTGCTGGTGATCTTCGTGGTCTTCGTCTTCCTGCGCTCGGGTCGCGCGACGTTGATACCGGCGGTCGCCGTGCCGATCTCCATCGTCGGCACCTTCTCGGCCATGTACCTGCTGGATTACAGCCTCAACATCCTCTCGCTCATGGCGCTCATCATCGCCACGGGCTTCGTCGTCGACGACGCCATCGTGGTGCTGGAGAACATCCAGCGCCACATCGAGCAGGGCAAGGCGCGGGTGGAGGCTTCACTCTTGGGCGCCCGCGAGGTCGGCTTCACCGTCATCTCCATGAGCCTGTCCCTGGTGGCGGTGTTCCTGCCGATCCTGCTCATGGGCGGCATCGTCGGGCGCCTGTTCCAGGAATTCGCCGTCACCCTGTCCCTGGCGATCCTCATCTCCCTGGTGCTGTCGCTGACCACCACGCCGATGATGTGCGCGCTGCTCCTCAAGCCCGAGGCGCACGACCCGGCGCGCCGGCCGAATGTCTTCCTGCGCGGCCTGGAGGCCGGGTTCGACGGCATGCTCGCCGCCTACGAGCGCACCTTGCGCATCGCCCTGCGCCACCGCCGCCTCGTGGTGCTCAGCCTCGTCGCCACCGTGGGCCTCAACGTCTACCTCTACGTCATCGTGCCGAAGGGCTTCTTTCCCGAGCAGGACACGGGTCAGATGATGGGCGGCATCCAGGCCGACCAGCGCATCTCGTTCCAGGCGATGAAGCAGAAGCTCGAACATGCGACCGCCATCGTGCAGGCCGACCCGGCGGTGGACAGCGTCGTCGGCTTCACCGGCGGGCGAGCCACCAACTCGGCCAACGTCTTCGTCGGCCTGAAGCCCAAGGCCGAGCGCGACCCCATCGAGAAGGTGATGACCCGCCTGCGGCCCAAGCTCTCGCAGGTGGCGGGGGCGCGGCTCTACCTGTTCCCACGCCAGGACCTGCGCATGGGCGGGCGCCAGAGCTTCGCCACCTACCAGTACACCCTCCAGGGCGACACGGCGGAAGAGCTCTACGCCGCCGCCCCGAAGCTGCTCCAGGCCCTGCAGAAGGACCCGACCTTCGTCGACGTGTCCTCGGACCAGCAGGAGGGCGGCCTCGAGACCCGCCTCGTCATCGACCGGGCCACCGCGTTCCGCTACGGCCTGACGCCGGACAAGATCGACAACACCCTCTACGACGCCTTCGGCCAGCGCCAGGTCTCGACGATCTACAACCCGCTGAACCAGTACCACGTCGTCATGGAGATCGCCCCGCGCTACCTCCAGAGTCCCGACACCCTGAAGACGCTGTTCGTCTCGACGTCCGGCGGCAAGGCGCGCGGCTCGGCCACCACCAACGCGGTGGCCGGCACCGTGGCGACGGGCGGAACGGTGAACACCAATCCGGCCGGCAATGCCGGCCCGAGCGGCACCGCCGCCGTGACGGACCCGGCCGCCGCCCTCGCGGGGGATTCGGCCCGCAACGCCGCCGCCAACGCCATCGCGGGCGGCAAGGGCGGCGCCTCGTCGAGCGCCCCGGTCTCCTCCGCCAAGGAGACGATGATCCCGCTCTCGGCCTTCGCCCATATCGAGACCGGCAACGCCCCCGTGCAGGTGAGCCACCAGGGCCTGTTCGTCGCCACCACGATCTCGTTCAACCTGGCCCCCGGAAAAAGCCTGTCGGACGCGACCCGGATCATCGAGCAGACCATGACGGACCTGCGCCTGCCCGCCACCATCCACGGCGAGTTCGCCGGCGGCGCCAAGAGCTTCCAGGAATCCTCGTCGCGCCAGCCCCTGCTGATCCTCGCCGCCCTGGTCGCCGTCTACACCATCCTGGGAATCCTCTACGAGAGCTTCATCCACCCGCTCACCATCCTGTCGACCCTGCCGTCGGCCGGCATCGGCGCCCTGCTGGCGCTCTTGGTCTCGGGCACCGAATTCACGGTCATCGCCCTCATTGCGGTGTTCCTGCTCATCGGCATCGTGAAGAAGAACGCCATCATGATGATCGACTTCGCCCTCGACGCGGAGCGGACGCGCGGCCTGAAACCCCGGGACGCGATCTTCGAGGCCTGCCTCTTGCGCTTCCGCCCGATCATGATGACAACCCTGGCCGCCATGCTCGGCGCGCTCCCCCTCATCCTCGCGGGCGGGGAGGGCTCGGAGCTGCGCCGCCCCCTCGGCATCGCCATCGTCGGCGGCCTCATCGTGAGCCAGATCCTGACCCTCTACACCACCCCCGTCGTCTACCTCTACCTCGACCGCCTGCGCCGGCGCGGGCCTGCGCTCGACGCGGTTCCTGGCGCGGTTCCTGGCGCCGCCGAATGAGCGTGGGTAGCTTGGTGGATCGTCGCGCGCGCAGTGACGTCACGTTCCGATGCGACAGCGGGCCGATGCATTCCGAAGGTGGCGCGGGTCCCCTTTCCTGTAAGGAGAGGGACAGGGTGAGGTGTGTGGACTCTCCGAATAGGTCCCACACCTCACCCCAACCCTCTCCTTCCAGGAGAGGGAGCCCGTCGCATCTCGTCGCCCTCGTCGCCCTCACGGCGTCGGTCTCCGGCTGCATGGTCGGCCCCGACTATTCCCGTCCCTCCGTCGAGACGCCGCTTGCCTTCAAGGAGGGCGGGGCCCGCGAGGACAGTGCGGCCTATGTCGCGAGCCGCAAGGGGTGGCGCCCGGCCGCCCCCAACGACGGGGCCGAGCGCGGCGACTGGTGGCGGATTTTTCGGGATCCGGCCCTCGACCGGCTGATCCGCCTCGTCGACGTCGACAACCAATCCCTGCGCGCCCAGGTCGCCGCCTACGAGCAGGCGCGCGGTTTCGTCGCCCAGGCCCGCGCCGCCCTGTTTCCCACGGTGATCGGCGCGCCGAACATCACCCGCTCGCGGGTCGGGGGCTCGGAGCGCACCACCGTCTCGCTCCAGGGGCAGGCGAGCTGGGAGCTCGACCTGTTCGGCCGCATCCGGCGCAACCTCGAGAGCGAGGTCGCCACCGCCCAGGCGAGCGCGGCGGATCTGGCCCTGGTGCGCCTCACCATCCAGTCCGAGGTCGCGAACAACTACTTGAGCCTCAGATATCAGGACTCGCTCCAGCGGGTGTTCGACGAGAACATCGCGGGCTTCAAGAAGAGTCTGGCCATCACCGAGAACCAGTACGCGGCGGGTGTGGCCGCGCGGTCCGACGTGATCACCGCCCAGACCCTGTTGCAGACGACGCAGGCCCAGGCCATCGCCATCGGTCTACAGCGGGCGATCTTCGAGCACGCCCTGGCGACCCTCGTCGGGCGCCCGCCCGCCGAACTGTCCCTGCCCGTCGCGCCGCTTGCCGTGCGCCCGCCCGCCGTGCCGGTGGGCATTCCGTCGGCCCTGCTGGAGCGCCGCCCCGATGTCGCCCAGGCCGAGCGGACCGTGCAGGCCCAGAGCGAGCTCATCGGCGTCGCCGTGGCGGCGTTCTACCCCACGCTCACCCTCTCGGCCTCGGGCGGGGTCTCGGGCCTGACGTCGAACGGCGTGTTCTCGGCCGCCAACCAGGTCTGGTCGGTCGCCGCCGCCGGCACGGAGGTGTTCTACGATGGCGGCGCCCGCGCGGCGGCGCTCCGCATCACCCGCGCGGCCTACGACGCGGCGGTGGCGAATTACCGCCAGACCGTGCTCACCGCCTTCGGGGAGGTCGAGAACGGGCTCTCGGGCGTGCGCATCCTCGCCCGCCAGCAGGCGGCGCAGGACGAGGCGGTCGCCTCGGCCAAGCGCGGCGTCGAGATCACCCTGAACGAGTACCGGGCGGGCACGCAGAACTACACCACGGTGGTGACGGCCCAGTCCATCGCCCTGAACAACGAGATCAACGCCCTGCAGATCCGCCTCAACCGCTTCACCACCGCCGTCGCCCTCATCCGGGCACTCGGCGGCGGCTGGGACGTGCGCAGCCTGCCCACCGGCGACGAACTCAAGGGCACCCGCCTGCCCATCGATTCCGGACAGGCCTTGCGAACGGACGAGTGAGGCTGTTTTCCGGATGAACCATACGGAGACAGTCTCAGGCAGCCCGCGCGGCGCCTGAGCGAAGCCCAGATCCGCATCGCGAAGCGATCGACCGGAACTGGTATGACTCAGCGGGCGATCAGGCGCTCGATCTCGTCGCAGGCGGCCGATACGCCGTCCTCCCGGGTCATGCGCATGCGCGTCTCGGCGCAGGCCTGCGCCACGGTCTCGGAGGCCAGAAGACGGTTGAGGGCCTGGGCGGCCCGGCCTGGGGTGAACCGACGCCGGCCGAGCATGGCGCCGACGCCGAGGCGCTGGAGGCGCTGGCCTTCGTCGAAATGGTCGAACGCCACCGGGACCACGAGCTGCGGGATGCCGGCGGCCAGGGCCTGGGCGACGGTGCCGATGCCGCCGTGGTGGATCAGGGCGGCGGCGCGCGGAAGCAGCACGCTCAAGGGCGCGTAGGGGACATGGATGACGCCCTCCGGCAGATCCGTGGGCATCTGACCGGACTCCGGCGCCAGCATCACGCCACGGCGGCCCATGGTCCGACACAGGGCGCAGGCCGTCCGGAAGAAGGCTTGGCCGTGACGCATCGCCGACCCGTAGGTGAACACCAGGGGTGGTGGCCCTGCCGCGAGGAACTCGCTCAGCTCCGGGCTCAGGGAAGGGGTATCGCCGAGACGATCGACCAGGGGAAAGCCGACCTGCGCGGCCTGGGCCGGCCAATCCGCCTGGGGGGCGGTGAACCACTCCGGAAACATCAGGAGGATCCGCGTCGGGCTGTTCCACCAGTGCCGCAGGCGGCGCACGGGCGCGAGATCGAGGCGCTCGCGCAGGGCGTTGAGTTGGGGCAGGGCGGCCGGGCCGATCACGTAGCGGTCGGCGCCCCGGCCGAGCCAGTGCCGTAGGCGGGACGGCAGCAGGTGGGCGAGGGGGATGCCCGGCAGAACCGGCGCGGCGTGCCGGCTCTCCACCAGCAGGGGCATGACATGCACGGTCACGACGGGCAGGCCGAGCTTGTCCTGCGCCACGCGGGCGCCCAGGCCGAGGGTCGAGGCGACCACGAGGGTCTCGCCTGGTGCGCTGGTACGGGCCAGCCAGTCGTAGGTCTGCTCCGTCGTCGGGGCGAGCTGGTCGAACAGGACGAAGGCCCCCCGCCTCGGATGCCACAAGTCCGGCACCGCGACGGTCCGCTCGTAATCGGCGCGCGTGCCGAGAGCGTGGAACGGCAGGTGAGCGCGGGCCGCCAGCTGCGCGAAGGGGGCGGGCGCCGCCAGAACCGCGGCGTGCCCGCGTCGCACCAGTTCGGCCCCGAGGCCGATGAAGGGAAGGACGTCGCCGTGTGAGCCGACGGCCACCAACTTGATTTGCATGTTCGGTCTGTGATGCGGAGTCCGGGTGTCCCGCTCACATAGGTACAGGGTTCGTGTTCGCCATCCTGCGGTTGTGATTCGGGCCTTGGCGGTGACTGGCCGTCCTGCAACGATGTGCGGAATCTTACGGAGTCGAAGCGTTGTCGCAGCAGGGACGATGCGATGGATCTTCAGTAGAACATGCGGCTTTGCCTGCTGTCCGCGTCATGTTGGCAGGATCGTCCATGCAGCGGCATGCGAATCCGTCGTGAAATCATGCAGCCGGCCCGGGCTTCACATTTCGTTGACTCTGCCGACCGCGAGACGGCCTTTTCGCTTTACATAGAACAAAACAGGAACAAAATGGGAGAGCTCAACGAAAGGCGCTTCCCATGCTCAAGCGGATGATCCTCACCGGCGCGGTCGAATTCATGGCCTTCGGTCTCCTTGCGGTTTCGGTCGCCGCTTGGGCTGTCGCATTGGCGCCGTTGCGATAGCGTTGCCGACGCATCACGGATGGCGGCCTTCCACAGCCAAACGATCCGCTCCGCGCATTCTTGATGGATCGTTCACCACGAGTCGGGCTGTTGGGAGCATGACGCGCATCCTCAAAGATCCCGGCTTCGTCCACCTCCACGTCCACTCGTCGTTCTCGCTCCTCGAAGGGGCGCTGAAGGTCGGGGACATCGTCAAGGCGGCGGCGGCCGACCGGCAGCCGGCCCTGGCGCTCACCGACACCAACAACCTGTTCGGGGCCCTGGAATTCTCCGAGAAGGCCTCCGGATCGGGGATTCAGCCCATCGCCGGCCTGCAGGTGACGGTGGCCTTCGAGACGCCCGATCCCATGGCGCGGGTGGTTCAGGGGCAGGCCGGCTGCGCCAACGTGGTGGTCCTGGCCCAGGACGAGGCCGGTTACGCGAACCTCCTGCGGCTGGCGAGCCGCGCCTACTTCGACGGCGCCCTCGGCGATGCCCCCCGGGTGAGCGCCGCCGGGCTGGCCGAATGCGCCGGCGGGCTCATCGCCCTCACGGGCGGGACCACCGGACCCCTCGACGGGGCGTTGCGCCAGGGCCGGGCCGAGCTCGCCGCCGCGCGTCTCGCCCAGCTCAAGGCGGCCTTCGGCGAGAGCAACCTCTACGTCGAGATCCTGCGCCACGGCCTGTCCGACGAACGGGCCATCGAGCGCGAGCTGCTCCGGCTCGCCGATGCCAACGGCCTGTCCATCGTGGCCACCAACGAACCGTTCTTCGCGCGTACCGGCGATTACGACGCCCACGACGCGCTGCTCGCCATCGCGGACGGACGCCTCGTCTCCGACGAGCGCCGGCGCAAGCTCACCCCGCGGCACGCTTTCACCACGCGCGCGCAGATGGCCGAGCTGTTTGTCGATCTGCCGGACGCCCTGAACGCCACGGTCGAGATCGCCATGCGCTGCGCCTACCGCGTGCGCACGCGCAAGCCCATCCTGCCGAACTTCGCCCGTGTCACCGCCGACGCCGTCGCCGGCGAGGCCCCCGGCGCAGCCGGGGCGGAGGTGGTGAGATCCGAGCCGGAGGAGCTGCGCGCCCAGGCCATCGCCGGCCTCGACCTGCGCCTCGCACAGCACGGCACGGCGCCGGGCATGAGCGAGCAGGTCTATCGCGACCGCCTCGCCTTCGAGCTCGACGTCATCGTCGGCATGAAGTTTCCCGGCTACTTCCTCATCGTGTCGGACTTCATCAAGTGGGCCAAGGACCACGACATTCCGGTCGGCCCAGGCCGTGGCTCGGGTGCCGGATCCCTGGTGGCGTGGTCGCTCCTCATCACCGACCTCGACCCGCTTCGCTTCGGCCTGCTGTTCGAGCGCTTCCTCAACCCCGAGCGCGTCTCGATGCCGGATTTCGACATCGACTTCTGCGTCGACGGCCGCGAGCGGGTGATCCAGTACGTGCAGGATCGCTACGGCCACGAGCAGGTCGCGCAGATCATCACCTTCGGTACCCTGCAGGCGCGCGGCGTGTTGCGCGACGTCGGCCGCGTCCTGGAGATGCCCTACGGGCAGGTGGACAAGCTCACGAAGCTGGTGCCGCAGAACCCGGCCAACCCCGTGACCCTGACCCAGGCCATCGAGGGCGAGCCCAAGCTCCAGGCGGCCATGGAGGAGGAGCCCATCGTGGCCCGCCTCATGGAGATCGCCAAGAAGCTGGAGGGCCTGCACCGCCACGCCTCGACCCACGCCGCCGGCGTGGTCATCGGCGACCGGCCCCTCGAACAGCTCGTCCCCCTCTACCGCGATCCGAAGACCGGCATGCGGGTGACCCAGTTCAACATGAAGTGGGTCGAGGCCGCCGGCCTGGTGAAGTTCGACTTCTTGGGTCTGAAGACCCTGACCCTGCTGCGCTACTGCACCGACCTGCTGGCCAAGCGCGGCATCATCGTCGATCTCGCCTCGCTGCCCCTAGACAACGAGGCGACCTACCTGCCGATGAAGCGCGGCGAGACGGTGGGCGTGTTCCAAGTGGAATCCGCCGGCATGCGCAAGGCGCTCGTCGAGATGCAGGCCGACCGGTTCGAGGACATCATCGCCCTCGTGGCCCTCTACCGCCCCGGCCCCATGGCCAACATCCCGGTCTATTGCGAGCGCAAGCTCGGGCGCGACGCCGGCAACGAGGCGAGCTGGTATCCGCACGCAAAGCTGGAGCCGATCCTGCGCGAGACCTTCGGCATCATCGTCTACCAGGAACAGGTGATGGAGGTGGCCAAGGTGCTGGCCGGGTACTCGCTCGGCGAGGCCGACATGCTGCGCCGCGCCATGGGCAAGAAGATCAAGGCCGAGATGGACGCCCAGCGCGACCGCTTCGTGAAGGGCTGCATCGAGCGCGAGCTCACCAAGGCCAAGGCCGACGAGATCTTCGACCTGCTGGCGAAGTTCGCCGATTACGGATTCAACAAATCACACGCCGCCGCCTACGCCCTGCTGACCTATCAGACCGCCTACCTGAAGGCGAACCACCCCGTCGAGTTCCTGGCCGCCGCCATGCAGCTCGACATCGACGTGACCGACAAGCTCGCCGAATTCCGCCAGGACGCCCAGCGCCTCAAGATCGTCGTCGAGCCGCCCTCCATCAACACGTCGGGGGTCAACTTCGAGGTCAAGGACGGCCGCATCGTCTACGCCCTGTCGGCCATCAAGGGCGTGGGCCGCGGCGCCGTCGAATCCATCGTGGAGACCCGGGGGGAGACGCCCTTCCGGGACCTCGCGTGCCTGGCGCGCCGCCTCAACCCGCGCATGATCAACAAGCGCACCCTGGAGAACCTCGTGGCGGCCGGGGCCATGGACACCATCGAGCCGGACCGGGCGCGGGCCTGCGCGGCCATCGAGCCGATGATGAAGCTCGCCCAAGGGGCCGCCGAGGCCGAGAGCACCGGCATCGCCGACATGTTCGGCGGCGTCACCGCGGCCGACGTGACCCTGCGCATCCCGGCCTACGAGGGCTGGCCGATGGCCGACAAGCTCAAGAAGGAATACGACGCCATCGGCTTCTTCCTCTCGGGCCACCCCCTCGACGAGTACGGCGATCTGCTGGGCAAGCTCCGGGTGCAGACCTGGGCCGAGTTCTGCAAGGCGGTGCGGGCCGGCACCACCAGCGTCGGCCGGGTCGCCGCCTCCGTCCTCGACCGGTCCGAGCGCCGGACCAAGACCGGCAACAAGCTCGGCATCGTCATCCTGTCCGACCAGACCGGGCATTTCGAGGCGATCATCTTCTCCGAAGGCCTCGGCCAGTATCGCGAGATCCTGGAGCCCGGGCGTCCCCTGGTGCTCCAGATCCAGGCCAACCTGGAGGGCGAGGACGTGCGCGCCCGCATCGTCACCGCCGAACCCCTCGATGTGGCGGTGGCTCGCCACCAGAAGGGCATGCGCATCTATCTCCGCGACGAGCGCTCCATCGCGCCCGTCCAGCAGCGCCTGCAGGTGCGGGGCGAGGGCGAGGTCTCGCTGATTCTCCTCCTCGACAACGGCGACCGCGAGGTCGAGGTGAAGCTGCAGGGCAAGTATCAGGCGACGCCTCAGATCGCGGGCGCGCTCCGGGCCGTGCCGGGGGTGGTTCAGGTGGAGGTGAACTGAGGCGACGGGCTTGCCGCCGGCCTGCTCGGCGCTTGGGGCGCCCCGTCGGCCCGCGCCATGGCATCCAACCGTTCGGCCACCAACGCCTGCAGGGTCCACAGGTGCTCGTCCAGGATCCCCTCCCGCGCGCAGGCCTCGGCGGTGCGGAACAGGTACTCGGCACTCGGCCCGAGATGCCCGGCCCCCGTGGCGATGCGGTCGGCGATCTCGGCGTCCGTGAGGCGGCCGGTGTAGCGGTCGCTGGCGCGGTTGACCACGAAGGTCAGGGCGGTGACCGGGCCGGCGTCGGTCTCCACCCCCACCCAGCGGGAGGCGTAGCCGTTGCCGCGCATCTCCCGGCGCCAGACCGGCAGCAGGGTGACGTGCGGATCGTCCCCCGCGAGCCGGAACGCGACGCCGCGGCACAGGCCGCCGCGATCGAGGGCCAGGACGAGGCCCGGCCGCTCCGTGCTCCCGCGGAACCGCCGCTGCAGCAGGCAGAACCGACGGTGATAGCCCCGCACCGTTCCGGTGCGCCGCTCGGTGAAGGTGAATTCCGGCTGCCAGATCAGGGAGCCGTAACCGAACACCCACAGGCCCTTCGCGCCGGACGGTCGCCGGGTGAGCGCCTGGGCGAGGCCGGGTTCGAGTTCGTCGTCGGTGAGGAGGGTGAGGGCGCCCGGGTCGTCGCGGACGGGATCGGGATGGGCGCGGGCGATGAGGTCGAGGCTGAGGCTCAACGGGCGTTTTGGCATGCCCCAGGGTCTCATCCCCTCACCGCGGGAGCAAGCCCGGGCCTATCCCGATGGATCAGGCGGGATTGCCGAGGGTCTCGAGTTCCGGAAACGGCTCCGTGCGGTGCCCGTTGCAGATCTCCTCATCGTCGGACACCACGCCGAGCACGCCGCCCGTGTCCCGGATCACGGCCTTCGCCCGCTCGCCCTTGCCGAACGTCCGGCCCTTCATCCGCGTGGAGACGCAGTAGAGGGTGCGCCCGCCATCCTCGAACGGACCTGAGATGCGGCTGTGCTCGAACCGTATGGGGATCACCGAGACGGAGCCGAAATCCACCTGAGCCAGGGCGAGGGCGGCGATGCGGGTGCGGAGCGTCGCGCCAGCCGCCGCTGCGGGAGGACGGGCGATGCAGGCCGAGAGGCCGCAGGCGCAGCCGAGGACCAAGAACCGCGCGAGAATTCCCATCACCATCCTGTCCGTCCGTGCTTAGGCGGAAGCGTAGGACGGTTCTCGCAAAACGGGAAGTTTTTGGGCGATACAATCGAATGTCCCACCATGCTTTTCCTTCCCGCCGGCATCGGCCTATGGAGAGGCATGCAATGGACCGACGACGGCCTCGTGCTCGGCCTGCGCCGGCAGGGCGAGACGAGCGTGGTGCTCGAACTCATGACCGCCGCGCACGGGCGCCATCTCGGCCTCGTCCACGGTGGCCGCTCGCGCCGGATGCAGCCCGTGCTTCAGCCCGGCAACCGGGTCCAGGCCACGTGGCGCGCGCGCCTCGACGACAGCCTCGGCGCCTACGCCGTCGAGCCCCTCGAATCCGTGGCTGCGCGGCTGATGGGATCGGGGCTCGCCCTTCACGGCATCGCGCACCTCGCCGGTCTCCTGCGCCTGCTGCCCGAGCGCGACCCGCACCCGCAACTCTACGCGGCCGCCCGCATTCTCATCGATCACCTCCACGATCCCGACATCGCGCCGGCCCTGATGGTGCGGTTCGAACTCGCGATCCTGGCGGATCTCGGCTTCGGTCTCGATCTGTCCGCCTGCGCCGCGACGGGGGGCAACGACGCCCTGATCTACGTCTCGCCCCGCTCGGGCCGGGCGGTGAGCGCGTCGGCGGGCGAGCCCTATCGCGACCGCTTGCTCGCCCTGCCGGACTTCCTGCGGGAGCGGGCGCCGGGCGATCCACTGCCGATGACCCCCGAGGGCGCCGACGTTACGGCGGGGTTTACCTTGACGGGGTACTTCCTCGATCAGCACATCTGGGGACCGCGCGCGCTGCCGCCCCCGGATGCCCGGGCGCGCTTCGTTGCCTTGGGGACGGGAAGCGCCTAAGTCATGTTCTTGATTTGTTCTGATATGGGGCCGCGTCGCCCCTGGAGATCGTGATGGGCCAGCCCTTCGAGCCGCCGTCGGGCTCCGACGGCATCGAGAGCGTCGAGCTGAAATCCGCCCTGGAGGACCGCTACCTCGCCTATGCGCTCTCGACCATCATGCACCGGGCGCTGCCCGATGCCCGCGACGGGCTGAAGCCGGTCCACCGGCGCATCCTGTTCGCCATGCGGCTGCTGAAGCTCGACCCGACCTCGGCGTTCAAGAAATGCGCCCGCATCGTCGGCGACGTCATCGGCAAGTACCATCCGCACGGCGACACGGCGGCCTACGACGCCCTGGTGCGCATGGCCCAGGACTTCGCCCAGCGCTATCCGCTGGTCGACGGCCAGGGCAATTTCGGCAACATCGACGGCGATAACGCCGCCGCCCAGCGCTACACCGAAGCCCGGATGACGGAGGTCGCGCGCCTCCTCATGGAGGGGCTCGACGACGATTCCGTCGATTTCCGCCCGAACTACGACGGGCAGGAAGAGGAGCCGGTGGTGCTCCCGGCGGCCTTTCCGAACCTGCTCGCCAACGGCTCCCAGGGCATCGCCGTCGGCATGGCGACCTCGATCCCGCCGCACAACGCCGCCGAACTCTGCGACGCGGCGCTCTATCTCATCACCCGCCCGGAGGCGACCTCGGCCCAGCTCCTCACCTTCGTGAAGGGGCCGGACTTCCCCACCGGCGGCATCCTCATCGACAGCGCCGAATCCATCACCGAGGCCTACCGCACCGGGCGCGGCGGATTTCGCGTGCGCGCCCGCTGGGCCAAGGAGGATCTCGGGCGGGGCACCTGGACCATCGTGGTCACTGAGATTCCCTACGGGGTGCAGAAGGCGCGCCTCATCGAGAAGCTCGCGGAGCTGCTGCAGGAGCGCAAGCTCCCGCTGCTCGCCGACGTGCGCGACGAATCGGCGGAGGATGTCCGCATCGTGCTGGAGCCGCGCGCCCGCAACGTCGATCCCGTCATCCTGATGGAGTCGCTGTTCCGACTCACCGAGCTCGAGGCCCGCATCTCCCTCAACATGAACGTGCTGGTCGGCGGCCTCGTCCCCCGGGTCATCGGTCTGGCCGAAGCCCTGCGGGAGTGGCTCGACCATCGCCGGGTCGTGTTGCAGCGCCGCTCGCGCCACCGCCTCGCCCAGATCGACCGGCGCCTCGAGATCCTCGGCGGCCTGCTCATCGTCTACCTCGACCTCGACGAGGTCATCCGCATCATCCGCGAGGAGGACGAGCCGAAGGCCGCCCTGATGAAGCGGTTCGAACTGACGGAGATC
Organism: Methylobacterium sp. Leaf469; assembly: GCF_001424745.1. Taxonomy (NCBI): domain Bacteria; kingdom Pseudomonadati; phylum Pseudomonadota; class Alphaproteobacteria; order Hyphomicrobiales; family Methylobacteriaceae; genus Methylobacterium; species Methylobacterium sp. Leaf469. The sequence goes on along the minus strand of NZ_LMRE01000012.1, from coordinate 331,350 downwards.
CAGGCCAACGCCATCCTCGACACCCGCCTGCGCTCCCTGCGCAAGCTCGAGGAGATGGAACTCAAGCGCGAACTCGACACCCTGACGACGGAGAAGCTCGGGATCGAGGAACTCCTCGGCTCCGACAAGCTGCAATGGGCCGACATCACCAAGCAGATCCGCGCGGTGAAGAAGACCTTCGGACCCGAGACCAAGATCGGTGCCCGGCGCACCACCCTCGAGAACCCACCCGACACCGCCGGCATCGACTTCACCTCGGCCATGGTCGAGCGCGAGCCCATCACCGTCATCGTCTCGGCCAAGGGCTGGATCCGGGCGCTGAAGGGGCACGTGGCGGACCTCTCGGGCGTCGCCTTCAAGGGCGACGACAGCCTGAAGATCGCGTTCCCGAGCGAGACCACGGCCAAGCTCCTCGTGCTGGCCTCCAACGGCAAGGTGTTCACCCTGGAGGCGGCCAAGCTCCCCGGTGGCCGCGGCTTCGGCGACCCGATCCGCCTCATGGTGGATTTCGACGACGGCACCGAGATCGTCGCGGCCTTGCCGTATCAGCCGGGCGCCAAGCTGCTGGTGGCGGCCTCCGACGGGCGCGGCTTCGTGGCGCCGGCCGACGCTCTGGTGGCCAACACCCGCAAGGGCAAGGGCATCATGGGCCTCGATGCGCCCGCCACCGCGACCCTGCTGGTGCCGGCGACCGGCGACCACGTCGCCGTCTGCAGCGCCGACCGTCTGCTCCTGGTCTTCCCCCTCGCGGAGATGCCCGAACTGGTGCGCGGCAAGGGCGTGCGTCTGCAACGCTGCCGCCAGACAACCCTGACGGATGCCTGCGTCTTCACCCTCGCCGAGGGCCTGCCGTGGCGCGAGACCGGGGGCGAGGCGCGGCTCGCCCAGGCGAGCATCCTGGAGAAATGGATGGGCCACCGCTCCGACGCCGGGACGCTCATGACCCGGAGCTTCCCGAAGTTCGAGCGGTTCGGCAGATAGGCCGCCGGTTCGTCGAGTGACCCGCCAGAACGACAATGCCCGCCGAAGCGGGCATTGTCGTTGATCGATACGGGCCGAAGCGGCGTCTGGCGCTCGAAACGTCAGCGGCGACGGAACTGGCCGCGCATGGGCGGACGCGGACCGGCGGAACGCTCGTCCTTGTGGCGGAACACGAGGCGGCCCTTCTCGAGGTCGTAGGGCGACATTTCGACGGTGACGCGATCGCCCGCCAGAGTCTTGATGCGGTTCTTCTTCATCTTGCCGGCCGTGTAGGCCACGATCTCGTGCCCCTGGTCGAGCTGCACGCGGTAGCGTGCGTCCGGCAGGATCTCGATCACGAGACCGTCGAACTGCATCAATTCTTCTTTCGCCATCCACACTCTCCAAGCGGGACAGCCAGAACGGGGCGACCCGGAATATAAAACGAAGCCGTTCGGCAAAACGCGGCGGGCGGCGGGTCCGATCCCATCGGATGCGCAACACCGGCGAGCGTTGCCCCGACATAATGTTGGGATCGGCGCGAAGCAAGCTTTTCCGGCCCGATGGCGAATCCCATCGACAGGGAAGCATGGAAATCAGCCATCGTCCTTCCGATCGAACACGCGATCGCGCCGACCGCCGGGACCGTCGATCTCAAGGGTCGATCGTATTGCCCGCGTAATCGATCCGCCCGTCCGGCGTGCGGCGCCAGACCTGCAGGACGTAGGCCGGTCGGCGCGGATCGGCCTTGAGGTCGCCGCGTGCGTCGTAGGCGAGGGGGCCGAGCACCGTCTTCACGGCCGTGCCGCCACGAAGGAAGGCGGCCACCGCCCGGGCGTCCGTCGATCGCGCGCCCAGCATCCCGCCCCGCAGCACCTCCACGGCGGCGTAACCTTGTGCGACGAAGACCTGTGCGGCGAGGATCTCGGCCTCCGGCATGCGCGGCTTCGTCGGGGACGGCTTGACCTCGGGCAGGCGCGTAACCGGCGCCACGGTCATCACCGTGCCGTCGGCCGCGGCGACCTGGGACAGTTCCTTGTCCAGAAGCCCGTCGCTGCCGACGAGGGGCGCGTCGAGACCCGCCTCGCGCATGGCCCGCAGGAGCACGATGGCCTCCGTCGCGAGGCCGCCGAAATAAACGACGTCCACCCGTGCCCGTTTCAGGCGGCCGGCGAGGGCCGACAGATCCTTGTCGCCCCGCGACAGGGCCTCGAAAGCGGCCTCGCCCTGGGCCGCCGCCTTCAGGGTCCGCGCCACGCCATCGACGAGGCCGCGTCCGAAGGTGGTCTTGTCGTGCACGAGGCCGATGCGGCGTCCGGCGAACTGCCTGGCGAGGTAGGCCCCCGCGAGCGCGCTCTGCCCGGCTTCGTTGGCGCCGGTGCGAAACACGTTCCAATGGCCACCGGCCGTCAGGGGCGCCCAGGCGACCCCTGTCGTGACCGCGACGATGCCAGATTCCGCGTAGATCGGAATCGTCGCGCCGGCCACGGCGGCGTTGAGGGGGCCGACGACGAAGCCGATCCGCTCCGCGGCGAACCGGCGTGCCACTGCGAGCCCCTGTTTGCCGTCGCCGGCATCGTCCGCCACCACCAGGACGAGGCGCTGTCCATTGAGGCCGCCCGTCCGATTGATCTCGGCGACCGCCTGTTCGGCACCGGCGCGCATCCCCTGCCCGAACGCGGCGTCCTGTCCGGTGAGGGGGGCCGAGAGCCCGATGACGAGGGGACCGGGCTGAGCCTGGGCGGCGCTGGCGAAGAGCGCGAGAGCCACCGCAAAACGTCTCATTGGGCCTGTCCTCGTACCCCGAACCCGGAAAGATGGCGCCAGGATAGGCCGGCGCAAAGCGTGCGCAAGGTTACGTCCTGGCGCTCGGGTCCTGGCGCTCGGGTCCCGTCGGCCGCATTGTCCTGGCGTCGGGGGAGCTTACCTCCCGTCTTCCGTGTTGCGCGGAGAGGGGCCGTCGTCCCAGATCCCGGAGTCAATCATGCTCTCCACCGAGAACGACATCCTCAGCGCGGCCGAGGCGTGGCGCCGTGCCGGACGCGGCGTGGCCCTCGCCACGGTGATCGAGACCTGGGGCTCGGCACCCCGACCCGTGGGCAGTCACCTCGTCGTCGATTCCGAGGGCAACTTCCTCGGCTCCGTCTCGGGGGGCTGTGTCGAAGGCGCGGTCATCACCGAAGGAATGGACGCCATCGCCGATGGGCGGCCGCGCGTCGTCGCGTTCGGCGTCGCCGACGAGACCGCCTGGCGGGTCGGCCTGTCCTGCGGCGGGCGCATCCGCGTCTATGTCGAGCCGGTGGCCTGAGGCCGCCATGCAGCTCGATGTTCTGACCCTTCTCAATGCCGAGCGCGCCGCCCGGCGCGCCGCCATCCTGGTGACCGACCTCGACGGCGGAGCGCAGCGCGTGGTGCGCGAGGCCGAGATTCCCGCCGATCCCCTCGCCGCACTCCTCGCCAAGCGACTGGCGTCGGGCAAGGGCGGTCTCGTCGATGTCGAGGGCCGCGAGGTCTTCCTCACCGTGCAGGCCCCGCCCGTGCGCCTCGTGATCATCGGCGCCGTGCATATCAGCCAAGCCCTGTGTCCCATGGCGATGGCCCTCGATCTCGCCGTCGCCGTCATCGACCCGCGCACGGCCTTCGCGACCCCCGAGCGTTTTCCCGGGATCGAGCTCGTCACCCTCTGGCCCGACGAGGCCCTGGGTGGTGCCGTCCCGGCCCTCGACCGCTACTGCGCCGTCGCCGCCCTGACGCACGATCCGAAGATCGACGACCCCGCCCTGATGGCGGCCCTGCGCGCCGAGTGCTTCTACGTCGGGGCGCTGGGCTCGCGAAAAACCCATGCGGCCCGCGTCGGGCGGCTCGAACGGGCCGGGTTCCCGCCCGATGCCATCGCGCGGATCGCCGCCCCCATCGGCCTCGACATCGGCGCCGTGAGTCCGGCCGAGATCGCCGTGTCCATCCTCGCTCAGGTCGTGGCGGCGCAGCGCACGCCCCGCGCCGGGGCGCCGGCGTGAGATTCGGGGCGGTCCCGACCCGCGAGGCCGCCGGCCTCATCGCGGCCCATACGGTTCGCGAGCATGGCGTGATCCTGCGCAAGGGGCAGCCGATCCCGGCCGAGGACGCGGCCCGCCTCCATGCGGCGGGCGTGAGGGAGATCGTGGCGGTCAGCCTCGAACCGGGGGATGTCGGCGAGGATGCCGCGGCCGAGCGGCTCGCCCTGCGCCTGGCCGGACCGGGCCTGCGCCGCGATTCGCCGTTCACCGGGCGCTGCAACCTGTTCGCCGGGCAGGCCGGACTCCTCCTCCTCGACCGGGCCGGCATCGACGCCGTGAATGCCGTCGACGAGGCCATCACGGTCGCGACGCTGCCGGCCTTTCGCCCGGTGGCGGCCGGCGAGATGGTCGCCACCGTGAAGATCATCCCGTACGCCGTCGCGGGCGCCGCCCTGGAGCACGCCTGCCGGATCGCGCCCGACAGGGCCGTTCGGGTCGCGCCCTACACGCGCACCCGGGTCGGCGTGGTCTCGACGCTGCTCCCCGGTCTCAAGGATGCGACCGTCGACAAGACCCTGGCGACCCTGGCCCGGCGCCTCGCACCCACGGGGGCGGGAATCGTCGCCGAGTCCCGGGTTCCGCACGAGGCCGGTGCGGTCGGCGCCGCGATCCGGGCCCGCGTGGCGGAGGGCGCCGACCTCGTGGTGGTGTTCGGCGCCTCCGCCATCACCGACCGGCGCGACGTGATTCCGGCGGGAATCGAGTCCGCCGGCGGTCGGATCGACCACCTCGGCATGCCCGTCGATCCGGGCAACCTCCTGCTCGTCGGGGCGCTCGGCGCGGTCCCGGTGATCGGCGCGCCCGGCTGTGCCCGGTCGCCGAAGGAGAACGGGTTCGACTGGATCCTGCACCGGCTGCTCGCCGGGCTCGCCGTCACCCGCGCCGACATCGTCGGCCTCGGGGTCGGCGGCCTTCTCATGGAGATCGGGTCGCGGCCCCAGCCCCGTTCCGGCGGGACCCCGGCCGACGACGATGACCACTGACTTCGGGCTCGTGCTCCTGGCCGCCGGGCGCGGCACCCGGTTCGGTCCGGCGCCGAAGCTCCTGAGCCTCCTCGACGGCGAGCCCCTGGTGCGCCACGCGGCGCGGGCCGCCCTGGCCGCGCGGCTCGGTCCGGTGGTGGCGGTGCTCGGCGCCCATGGGCCGGCCGTGCGCGCGGCCCTGGAAGGGCTCGACCTCACCTGCATCGACAACCCGGCCCATGGGGAAGGTCTGTCCACGTCGCTGCGGGTCGGCCTCGATGCGCTGCCCGCCGCGGACGCGATCCTCGTGCTGCTCGGCGACATGCCACGGATCGGCCCCCACCACCTCATCGCCCTGGCGGACGCCTTCGCCGACGGCGATCCGGCGGCGGTCGTGCCCGTCCATGACGGACAGCGCGGCAATCCGGTGCTGCTCGATCGCCGGCGCCTCGACGCCGATCTCGCCACGCTCTCGGGCGATCAGGGCGCGGGCCGCCTCCTGGCCCGGCGCTCGGACGTCCGTGAAGTGCCCATGGACAGGGCCGTGCTTCAGGACGTCGATACGCCCGAAGCCCTCGCCGGCCTATGACCCGTCGGGATCGGCCTTGCCGCGCTTTGCCTCGGCCCGGCAGCGGTCCGAGCAGTAGCGCACCTCGTCCCAGACCCGCTCCCACTTCTTGCGCCACGCGAACGGCTTTCGGCAGTTCACGCAGGTCTTGGTGGGAAGGTCGGATTTCTTGCGCATCCGCGCCATGGAAGGGTCCTGATGGAAGGGTCCTGCATGAACGGGCCCCGATGTCGCCGGGTCGTTGTCTCGGTCGAAGGTCGTATCCGGCCCCGAATGGCTGTCTCTGAGACTTCGGCGTCCGGTCACCGCCCGAGATGATCGACCTCCGTCACCGCTATCGGGCTCCACCGGTTGAGCTGAATGTAGCCGTCGCGGGCCGCGATGACGACGTGGCGGCGGTAGCGGTGGACCACCGTGCCGGGGGTATGCCGATGGGCTTCGCGCCAGCCTTCCGCAGACGCCACGTAGATGCGGCCGTCACCGAGCCGCGCGATGGTCTCGATGGTCCCGAAGGCACGCACCCGCCGCAGGATCGCGTCCACGTCGCTGCGGAAATCGAGGGTCCGGTCGGCGTCGGTGACGCGCGGCCAGTAAGAACCCTCGCCCTGGGGCTCGGCCCTGCGCCAGCGGGCCGGCAGATCGCGGGCGATGGGACCGGCGGCGAGGCGGCGCGCGGCGAGCTGACACTTGGAGAGCAGGCTCTCGTGGGTCTCGTGGTCCGACAGGGCGAAACGCTCCTGGGCGATGATGTCACCGGTGTCGAAGCCCTCCTCGCCGAGCACGTGGGCGGTGACCCCCCATTCGGTGTGGGCGTCGGCCACCGCCTTGAACAACGGATATGGGCCGCGCCCCATGGGCAGGGGCGATGGGTGGATGTTGACGCCGTAGGCCGCCAGTCCGCGCCAGCCCCGGATCAGCCAGGGATAACCCGCCACCACCAGGGCCCAGTCCTGCCCATGCTCCTGCGCCAGGGCCTGCATGTCGGGGGCCTTGATGCGCGAGAGCTGCATCGGCACGCGGTGCCGCCGCGCCTGGGCGACCACCACCTCGTTGTGATCGTAGATCCCGTCGCAGGGGCGGGTGAACAGCTTGATCGGCGTCCAGCCCGCCTCCACGAGGCTCTCGAACACGCCCCCGAGGAAATCGATGCCGGCGAAGGCGAACTTCATGGGCGTGTCTCGCTGAAGGGGCTGCGACGCCACGGATGGGGCGATCCGGGTGAGGGACGCTCCACGTCGCCCCCGCGTGCCTTACCTAATCCATCGCGAACGGAATGGGAGCGGGCATGAAGCGGGTCATCCTCTATGGCGGAACGGGCGGTATCGGCCGGGCGACGGCGACGGCTCTACGCCGACGCGGCTATCGCCTGCACCTCGCGGCCCGCGATGCCGGGCGCCTGGAGGCGGCGGCCTCGGAACTCGGGGAGACGACCTTCACCGCCGGCGACGTCACCGATCCGGACTTCTTCAAGACGGTCACGGAGGAGGCTGGACCGGAACTCGGCGGATTGGTCTACGCCGTCGGGACCATCAACCTGCGGCCCTTGGCCAAACTGACGATCCAGGATGCCGAAGCCGATTTTCGCATCAATGCGCTGGGGGCGTTCCTGGCCATCCAGTCCGCCGCACCCGTGCTCAAGGCCTCCGCCGGCGAAGCCGGGGTCGGGGTGGTCCTGTTCTCCACGGTGGCTGTGGCGCAGGGCTTCCCGGCGCATGCCTCCGTCGCCATGGCCAAGGGCGCGGTGGAAGGCCTGGCCCTCTCGCTCGCCGCGGAACTGAGCCCGCAGATCCGCGTCAACGTCGTCGCGCCGTCGCTGACCCGTACGCCGCTCTCGGCATCCATCACGAATAGCGCCACCCTGGCGTCGGGGATCGCCGCGATGCACGCCCTGCAGCGCCTCGGTACACCGGAGGACATCGCCGGCCTCGCGAGCTTCCTCGTCTCGGAGGAGGCCGCCTGGATCACCGGTCAGGTGGTCGGCGTCGATGGTGGCCGCTCGGCCCTTCGCACCAAGGGGTGAGCCGGTGCGGGCCTCACCACGGCGTCCAGACGGTGAGGCTCACATAGGGGCTGGCCGAGTCCCGCGGTTCGAACTGCAGGCCCGCCGAGGTGCGTAGGCTGAAGCGGCCGACGGTGAAATCCGTCGCGTGTACGCCGAGGTTCCATTTCCGGTAGCCGGTGTGGTCGGCGTAGAGGGCGAGTTCGGGCCCCAGATAGGGGTTCCAGCCGCGCCACGGTTCCACCTGCCATCCCCAGGACACGCGTCCCCACGCGGCGGTCCGCGACGTATCGAGGATCGCCGTGATGGTGAGGAGCGTCGCTTCGGCTGGCCGGGCCCAGACCTCGCCGTGGAGCCGGGCGCCGACGCGGGCCGGTTCCAAGCCGGACACGCCCCCTCTCGTCACGGCTTCGATGGAGCCTTCGGCCCCCGCATAGGCGGCAAGGACGCCCCAATCGTAGAACCACTGGTAGCCGACCACCGCCGCCGCCGTGGCCGTCTCCCGCCGGCCCGTTCCTTCCCGTCGCGTGCCGGCCCCGAGGCTCGCGAGGGCGACGAACCCCTCCCGGTCGATCCGGTCGAGGGCGACTTTGGCACCGGCGCTGACGAAGGTCGACGGACCCGTCTCGAGGCTTCCGAACAGGAGCAGCGAGACCGGATCGTCCTGAGCCTGCACGATTCCGGAGGCGAGGACCGTCGGCACAAGGCCGACCACCGCCACCCGAACGGCGCGCACGCGCGATCGTCTTCGCAATGGTCCGTCGTTCGTCACATCCAGCGATTCCCAAAGGATGTAACGAGACTAGCATGAAATCCTGAATTGTATGAATCGAAGTCGTGATCTCAGGTGGTTCTACGGTTTGATATCTCGCTCGCCGAAGAAACGGCACGCATGATTACTTGAGATTATAATTATAGGAAATGTGCAACCTCTAGTCGCTGAGTTTCACGGGTGCGTCCCGGCACATCGGCACCCGTGCCGGCCCCACCCGTCCGCTTGGCGCCGGAGTCCGACTAGGTTACAGCCCGCGACAGGACCGTCGCCAATGGCCGAGCTTTCTTGTCACCAGGTGCCCGAACTTCCGAAGTGCTGACCGTCCTCGCCGAGCAGGAGAGCGAACGGCTGACCGTCGGCGACATCGTCGCGGTGTTGCAGGACCGTGCCTTCGCCCTGCTGATCGTCATCCTCGGCTTGCCGAACTGCCTGCCGATGCCGCCGCCGATTCCCTTGGTGTGCGGATTGCTGCTTCTGCTCGTGGCGGTCCAGATCACGGCCGGCATGGCCTCCCCGTGGCTTCCGCGTGTCCTCCTGCGACGCTCCGTCGCCCGCAAGGATGTCGAGCGGGCCGCAAGCCGGGCCGTCCCCCTGCTCAGGCGCCTCGAGAAGTGGTCGCGCCCGCGCATGAGCTTGTTCGAGACGGGCCTCGGCCTGCGCGGCGTCGGCCTGATCCTGCTCACCCTGTCCCTGGCGCTCATCGTCGCCGCCCCCATCGTCGGGCAGATTCCCCTCGGGCTCGCGATCTGCCTCGTCGGTCTCGGCTTGGTCGAGCGCGACGGCGTCGTCGTGATGTTCGGCCTCGGCGTCGGGGCACTCGGCGTTCTGCTGAATGCGGGCTTCGTCTATGCCCTCGTGTCGGGCATCATGAGCCTGTTCAACCTGTAGGGACGTCCAGCCGCCGGCCGAGGCGACGGGTGTGTGGGCCGGATGCGTGGGGTTTCGTTCCGCGCCGCTTACCCTTCGAGGTGGCGCGGCCGGATGAGGCGGCGCACCAGGCCGCCGCGGGGACCGATCAGCAGCGAGACCACGTAGAGGGCGCCGGCGGCCAGCACGATCGCGGGGCCGGTCGGAAGGTTGGCCCGGTACGAGAGCGTCAAGCCGGCGACGCTCGCCATCATCGCGCACACCACCGAGACGGGGATCATCCCGCTGAGGTCCGTCGCCCAGAAGCGGGCGGTGATCGCCGGCAGAAGCATCAGGCCCACGGCCAGAAGCGTCCCGAGCGCCTGGAAACCACCCACGAGATTGAGCACCACCAGCCCGAGGAAGGCGTAGTGCACCGGCCCGCCGGCGCGGCTCACCGTACGCAGGAACAGGGGGTCGACGCATTCCATGACCAGCGGGCGGTAGAGCGCCGCGAGGCCGAACAGGGTGATGGTCGCGATGCCGCCGAGCAGCAGGAGCGCCGGGTCGTCGAGGGCCAGCACCGTCCCGAACAGGATGTGCAGCAGGTCGATCTGCGAACCGCGGAGCGAGATCAGCACCACGCCGGCGGCGAGGGAGATGAGGTAGAAGGCCGCCAGGCTCGCATCCTCCTTGATGATGGTGGAGCGTGTGACGGCCCCCGCCAGCAGGGCCACGGCGAGACCGGCCGCGAGCCCCCCGAGGGTCATCGCCGGCAGGGACAGGCCCGCCACGAGGAAGCCGACGGCCGCCCCCGGCAGGACGGCGTGACTCATGGCGTCGCTCATTAAACTCATGCGCCGCAGCATCAGGAACACGCCCACGGGCGGAGCCGAAAGGGACAGGGCGAGGCACCCCACGAGGGCGCGTCGCATGAAGCCGAATTCGACGAACGGACCGAACAGGCCATCGATCAGGGTGTCGATCACGGAGCGTCCCGGTGGGCGTGGTCCCGAGCCTGTCCGTGGCTGTGCGGGTGGGCATGCGTGTGGGGGTGGGCATGCGGATGGGCGTCGGCGACCCCGCCGGCCGACCGGCCGCAGATCGCCGCATCCTCGTCCCACGCCTCCGACAGGGCTTGGGCGCGGGCGAGATTGTCCGCGGTCAGCACCGCGTCCGTCGGGCCCCATGCCACCGGTTCGCGGGCCAGCAGCAGGGTCTGGGGGAAGTGGCTACGAACCTGGGTGAGGTCGTGCAGGGCGGCGACGATGGTCCGGCCCTGGCGGTGCCAAGCACCGATGAGGCGCAGGAGATCCGCGCTCGTGCGTCCGTCGACGCCGGTGAACGGCTCGTCGAGGAGAATGATGCGGGCATCCTGGACGATGAGGCGGGCGAAGAGGGCGCGCTGGAACTGGCCGCCCGACAGGGTGCCGATCGGCCGATCCTCGAAGCCGACGAGGCCGACGGCGGACAGCGCCTCCACCAGGGTGTCGCGGTAGGGCGCAGCCCGGCGCCATGGCCCGATCCGGTGCCACAATCCCATGGCCACGAGGTCGAGGACGCGCAAGGGGAAGCCCCGGTCGATCTCCGCCGATTGCGGCAGGTAGGCGAGGGCATCGGCGCGACCCGAGCGGTCGATCCGGCCGTCGAGACACGGGACTTCGCCGACGATGCCCTTCAGAAGCGTCGATTTTCCGGCCCCGTTGGGACCCACGAGGGCGAGCAGCGCGCCGGGCTGGATCGTGCCGTCGAGGTGGTGCACGGCCGGGTGGCGATCGTAGCCGAGGGTCAGGCCGTGGAGCGCGATGGCGCCCGTCGGCGGGCTCACGCCAACACCCACAGCACGGCGCCCCAGAGCAGGGCGGCCAGCACCGCGGCCACGGCGAAGCGGAGATGCGCCCCCGCCTGGAACAGCGAGCGGCGGGGCAGGGGATTGGAGCGGGTCACGGGAAGAGTCAATCGGACCGGACGGGCGCGTCGGCTTACGTTGCGCGCTGATACACTGTAACATCCCACGAGTTCAACGGGCCGGAGCCGCCGGCTCGCCTCAGTGTCTCTCACAGAACTCCCGCTGCACCGCCGGGCTCAGGGCGAGAACCGGCGGGGATCGGGAGTATCGTGAGGCACTCTCACGGGGATCGGGAGCCCATGCAGGATCACGCGGGCACGCACACCGAGGCAGGCTGTTGCGGCCATAACGGCCCCGGCGAAGCCCTGGCGCGGGCAGAGGCCATGTGCCGGGCGCGCGACCTCCAGTTCACCCGCCTGCGCCGGGACGTCCTCGCTGTGGTGGCGTCGCAGGCGCGTCCGCTCGGCGCCTACGACATCGCCGAGCGCCTGAGCGGATCGGGCAAGCGCGTGGCGGCCGTGTCTGTCTACCGGGCCCTCGATTTTCTCACGGAGAACGGCCTCGTCCACCGCATCGCCAGCCGCAACGCCTTCGTTTCGTGCGGGCATACGCACACGGATGGCGCCGGCCTGGTCTTCCTGATCTGCCGAAACTGCGGCTCCATCGACGAGACCACCTCGCCCGAGATCGAGGATCAGCTCGGCCGCACCTTGGCCAAGGTGGGCTTCAAGCCTTCGAGCCGCATCCTCGAGGTCGAGGGCGAGTGCGGCGCCTGCCTCGGCAAGCCCGCCGCGGGCTGATCGAGGCCGGCACCGGACGCTCCTGCCTTCAGAACGCGTTGTTGTAGGCGCGCGGCGAGACCACCGTCTGGACCATGATCCTGAGATCGAGCCAGATCGACCAATTGTCGATGTAGTAAAGGTCGTGAGCGACGCGTCGCTCCATGTCGAGGTCGGTCAGGGTCTCGCCCCGCAGGCCGTTCACCTGTGCCCAGCCGGTGATGCCCGGCATCACGTTGTGACGGCGAGCGTAGTGGGCGATCCGGCGCTCGAAGCTGCGGTCGTGGGCGAGCGCATGGGGGCGGGGACCGACCAACGCCATCTCGCCGCGCAGGACGTTGATGAGCTGGGGCAGCTCGTCGATGTTGGAGCGGCGCAGCACCGCACCGATGCGGGTGATGCGCGCGTCGTTGCGCGAGGCCTGACGGAAGACCGAATCGCCCTCCGTCTTCATGCTGCGGAACTTGTAGACGCCGAACGGCTGCTGGTTGAAGCCGTAGCGCCGCTGGCGGAAGAACACCGGCCCCGGGCTGTCGAGCTTGATCAGGACCGCCACGGCGGCGAACAGCGGAGCCAGCATCACCAGGGCGGTTGTCGCCAGGGTGAGGTCGACGGTCCGCTTCAGCAGGATTTCGCCGGCCTGGAGGGGGCGTCGCCCGATGCTCAGCCCCGAAAGGCGCCCGACGCGGCCGGGCTTCAGATCGGGGAAGCGGTCCATCACCGAGCCCGGGCGCAGGTGAAGGGCCGCGGGAACGCGCAGGAACGCGTCGATGCAGCGCTCGATGTCGCTGGCGTCGGACCACGGGACCAGGATGAACACGTCGTCCGGGCGCAGGAAGCGCACCACGGAGACGGCGAGGTCGAGGTCCTCGGCGATCCGCGTCTCACGGGCGAGGGCGTCGTCCCCGGCCTCGATCCGCCGCAGGTAGCTCGTTCCGATGACCCGAAGACCCAATGCGTCCGTATCGTTGTGGGCATAGAACCGGGCGATGTCCTCCTCGAACCCGACGAGATGGATGCGGTTGACGGAAGCCGAGCCCGGGGTGATCGCCCGGCGCACCAGGGCGGTCATGCCGAAGCGCACGGCGAGCATCGTCGGAAGTCCGGCGAGGAAGAAGCCCAGGGAGACGATGCGCGAGAAGTCGTTCGTGGTCTTCGTCACGAAGCCGAGGATCAGCACCACGGCCCAGGCCGAAACCCACAGGGTCGCCGCGCGTCGCAGGTGCGGACCGTGGGAGAGGGCGGTCTCGATGCTGTACTCCTCCCGCGTCAGGTTGGTGAGGAGCACGATCATCGCCACGAGGCCGGCGATCTGCGATCCGCCGCTCACGCCGCTCGGCGGGAACTCGCCCAGCACCCCGAACGAGTACGCGACATCGACCGCGTAGGCGGTGCCGACGATGGTCAGAAGGTCGGCCATCGCCACGGCCGTGGAGATGCCGAGGCGGAAGGCGGCACGCCTGCGCCGGGGCAGAAGTGCCGCCCAGACATCGCGACGCGCATCGGTCGTCATCGGCACCGCCTGCGGCGCGGTCTGGTAGATCTTCTGGATCGGTTCCTGAAACATCTGGAGTGCCATGTCCCGTCGTGAGGCGGAAAGTGTCCCAAATCGCGCCGGTGACCGGAGCGATCGAGGTTTCGTGGGATCGCTGCGCAATCTCCGGACCTTCCCGCCCGCCGCAAGAGACATGATGCGGCCGCCTGCTCGTGATTAACCATCCTGCCTTTGTCCCGCAATCGAACGAAAACTTATCCACGGACAAGTCTCGGCGTGATTGCCGCCGGCCCTGGTCTTCCACAGTTCGGGACTCTAGAGGCGTGTTCGCGGGCTGAGCATGGACCATCGTCGTCGGTTCGGTTCATTTCGGGGTCGGCTTTGCCGAGACGAAACGGGTGATGGGCGCGACGGCACGGCGTTCTCCGAGCCTCGCCCGGCCCTTCGCATCGGCGGCTTCCGGCACGGTCATGATCGCGACACCGATGGCGCTCATCGGGGCGGCGGCCGCCCGTATGGCGCGGCCAGGAATGCGTCGGGAATTGCCCATGACAGGAGCCATCGAACCAGCCATCGGCGACCCGCCGCAGGCGCCGGCCGTGCGGGACCGTGCCGCGGGCGCGGGCGTGCCCGGTCCGGCCTTCGCGGTTCTCGGGGCGCTCAGCCTGTCGCACCTCCTCAACGATCTCGTGCAATCCCTCCTGCCGGCGATCTATCCGCTCCTGAAGACCCAGTTCCGGCTCGATTTCGGACAGATCGGCCTCATCACCTTCGTGTTCCAGGTAACCGCGTCGGTGCTGCAACCGGTGGTCGGCATCTACACGGACCGCAGGCCGCTGCCGTTTTCCCTGGCGTTCGGCATGGGTTCGTCCCTCGTCGGCCTCCTCCTGCTGTCGGTGGCGTGGGCGTACGGACTGCTTCTTCTGGCGGCCGGCCTCGTGGGCTTCGGTTCGGCGGTGTTCCATCCCGAGGCGACCCGCGTCGCCCGCCTTGCTTCGGGCGGACGCTACGGCCTCGCCCAGTCGGTGTTCCAGGTCGGCGGCAATGCCGGTACGGCACTCGGACCCCTGCTGGCGGCCTTCGTGGTGGTGCCGCACGGGCAGGGGAGCGTCGCCTGGTTCTCCCTCGTCGCGCTCGCGGGGATCTGCGTGCTCGCCCTCGTGGGACAATGGTACGCCGGACGGCTTCGCGCAGTCCCGCGTCCCGCCACCCGCGCCGGTGCCCCCGCTGCAAGGGTCCTGTCGCGCCGGCGGGTCGGTCTCACCATCGCAATCCTGTTGACGCTGATTTTCTCGAAATATTTTTATCTGGCGAGCTTCTCGTCCTACTACACTTTCTACCTGATCCAGCGCTTCGGCGTTTCCGTGGCCCAGTCGCAGATCTACCTGTTCGTGTTCCTCGGCGCGGTGGCGGCGGGCACCATCCTGGGCGGTCCCATCGGCGACCGCTTCGGACGCAAGCCCGTGATCTGGGGGTCGATCCTGGGTGTCCTGCCCTTCACCCTGGCCCTGCCGCACGCCGATCTCGTCTGGACGGTGGTGCTGACGGTGCCCATCGGGATGATCCTGTCCTCGGCGATGCCGGCGATCCTCGTCTACGCGCAGGAGCTCCTGCCCGGCCGGATCGGTCTGGTCGGTGGATTGTTCTTCGGCTTCGCATTCGGCATGGGCGGGCTCGGCGCCGCGGTTCTCGGCGAGGTGGCCGATCACGCCGGCATCACCGCGGTCTATGCGCTCTGCGCCTACTTGCCGCTCATCGGCCTCGCGGCGGTCTTCCTGCCGCGGCTGGCCCGGTGAGCCGTATCCTGTCCGAACGGGACCGGCACTCCGGCGCCGGTCCCGTCGAAGAACCCTCGGGGGGATGTCAGGCCGGGGTGTTCGACGCGCCGCCCAAGGTCTGAATCGTCTCGAAGCCTTCGAATTGCGGATGACCGAGGTAGAGCGGCTTCGTCGTGGGCACCCGGCCATGCGCTTTGCGGAACTGCTCCGAGCGCGTCCACGATTCGAAATCGGATTTCGAGGCCCAGACCGTGTGTGATGCGTACAGCACGTGGTCCTCGTGCTCGGGACCGCGGAGCAGATGGAATTCCACGAAGCCCGGCATCTCGCCCAATTGGCTGTCCCGCCCGAGCCAAACCTGCTCGAAATCATCGGTGGAGTCCTTGACGACTTTGAAGCGATTCATAGCGATATACATGATAAGGTTCCGCGTTTCCCGATGAGGTTCGGGTTGACCGACATCCTAGCCCGGCCGATGCGACAACCGGAAGTACCACGCCATGACGTCCATCATCTTGCCGAGCCGGCCATGAAGGCGCCCTTCGTCCCAAGGGAACGCTTGCCTTTCGGGCCGGCTTTGTGGTCAAGCTACCGCCGCGATGGGGTTTCGGCCAAAATCGAGTAAAATGACTGTAAGCGCGAAGCGGGGACGGTGCGCTGAGCTTCTCCGTCGATCCACTAAAGCGCACGTTATCATGGATCGGACGCTCGAACTCAATCGAGGGTCGTACGACACAGTGCGTCACTCTTCCTTTCGATCAGTTTCCGTCGTTGGTCCAGGCGGCAGCGTCCATCTAACCTAAGGACTGAATCGAGATATGATGCCCAAGCAGACCACCGATGTTGATCGCCTCGTCGGGTTGCGGATCACCGCCCTCCGCAAGGCGCGCGGCTTGAGTCAAACCGCGCTCGGCACCGCCGTCGGCGTGACGTTCCAGCAAGTTCAGAAGTACGAGAAGGGCCAGAACCGCGTCGGTGCCGGGCGCCTGCGCGAGATCGCCCGACTCCTCGAAGTCCCGGTCTCGGCGTTCTTCGAGGATGACGATGCCGGCGGCACCCAGTCGGACGTCTTCGGCTTCCTGAGTGCCCAGGGCGCCATCGAACTGCTGCGTGCCTACGCGCTGATCGAGAACGACCAACTCCGCAAGGATGCTCTCTCCATCGTTCGGACGATCTCGAAGATGGGCAAGCAGGCTCCGGAGCCGGACGCCGTCGTCGAACAGGCTTGAGCCCTGGATCGGACGGCCCGGTTTCGGCGGGCTATCCGATCAGGTGGAAGAAGCTGCCCGTCACGCGCCCGTGTCGATGCCCGGCGAGGCCGAGGGCCACACCTTCCGCATCGGTGACGCTGGCCAGGGCCGCTTCCGCCTCGGGGGCGGGCGTGCGCTCGCTCGCATAATGGAATTCGTGGCCGACGAGGCGCGTGCCCGCGGCCCCGAGGGGACCGTCGGCGATGAGGGTCGCGACGCGGTAGCCGAGGTGCAACTTGCGCGTCCGGTAGGACGTCGCGACCGGGAGCAGGCCGGCCATGGGGTGGGTGACCCCGTCGGCATCCTCCAGGCTCTCCCCCAACACCATGTAGCCGCCGCACTCGCCGTGGATCGGCTTTTGCACAGCGAAGTCGCGCAGACCGCCGAGGAAGGTTAACGCGCCCGCGAGCTGGCCGGCGTGAAGCTCTGGATAGCCGCCCGGAAGCCAGGCCGCATCGCAGGAGGCCGGTGGCGCCTCGTCGGCGAGCGGCGAGAACGGGACGAGTTCGGCCCCCTGCGCCCGCCAGCCCGCCGCCATGTGCGGATACAGGAACGAGAACGCCGCGTCCGAGGCCACGGCGATGCGCTGGCCCGGCGGGTTCGGCAGTGCGCCCGCGCGAGGCGGCGGCGCGGCACCGCCGGCGGCGGCCAGGATCGCATCGAGATCGAGGCCGGCTTCCGCCAGGTCCGCCAGCCGGTCGAGGCGAGCATCGAGGTCGTTGGTCTCGCGGGCCTGGACGAGGCCGAGATGGCGCTCGGGCAGGGTCAGGGTCGCGTCGCGCATGAGGGCGCCGAGGACCGGCAGGCCGACCCGCGCCAGCCCCGCCTCGACGAGGCGACGGTGACGGGGGCTCGCGACCTTGTTGAGGATCACCCCCGCGATGCGGATGCGCGGATCGTACAGCGAGCAGCCCAACGCCACGGCCGCCGCCGATTGCGCGGCCCCCGACACGTCGAGGACGAGGAGCACGGGCCAGCCGTAGCGGGCGGCGATGTCGGCGTTGGCCCCCGTACGGCCTGCGCCGGCGACGATCCCGTCGAACAGCCCCATGGACCCCTCGGCCACCACGAGGTCGGCATCCGTGCCGGCGAGCCCCGCCACGGCGTCGAGCATGGGCTCGGGCATGGCGAAGCTGTCGAGGTTGAAGCTCGGAAAGCCCGTGGCGGCGGCGTGGAACGCCGGGTCGATGTAGTCCGGCCCGCATTTCGCGCCGCGCACGGCGAGTCCGCGCCGGCTGAGCGCCCGCATCAGCGCGAGGGTCACGGTGGTCTTGCCGGAGCTCGACCGGGGCGCGGCGACGAGGAGGCCGGGCACGTTCATGCGCGTTCTCCCGCCGCCGTGCCGGCCGCTCGCGTTCCCGCCTGCGGCCGGAAGCGCCGGTCGTACGCCGTCGAATACAGGGCGCTCTCGCGGAACTCGGCCGGGTCGAGGGCCGGGCCGACGAGGATGAGGGCGGTGCGCTCGAGGCCTGCTTGCGTGACGGCGGCCGCGATGGTCGCCAGGGTTCCGGTAAGGACCCGCTCGTCGGGCCAGGTGGCGCGGAACACCACCGCGGTGGGACAATCCGGCCCGTAGAACGGCGTCAGTTCGGCGACCACCCGATCGATGACGTGGATCGAGAGGTGGAGGGCCAGGGTCGCGCCCGTCGCCGCGAAGGCCGCGAGGGTCTCGCGCTCCGGCATGGCGCTGGCCCGGCCCGACGTGCGGGTCAGGACGACGGATTGGGCCAGCCCCGGCACGGTGAGTTCGCGCCCGAGCAGGGCCGCGGCGGCGGCGAAGGACGGCACCCCCGGCGTCACCGTGTAGGGAATGCCGGCCTGGGTCAGGCGCCGGGTCTGCTCGGCCAGCGCGCTCCAGATCGAGAGATCGCCCGAATGCAGGCGGGCGACATCGTGCCCGGCCGCGTGGGCGGCGGCGCATTCGGCCACGATGGCGTCGAGGTCGAGGGGCGCGGTGTCGACGATGCGCGCGCCCGGCGGGCACCAGCCCAGGATCTCGGGCGCCACCAGGGAGCCGGCATGGAGGCAGACGGGGCAGCGGGCGATGAGATCGCGGCCGCGCACGGTGATGAGGTCGGCGGCGCCCGGGCCGGCGCCGATGAAATGGACGGTCATGGTGCCTGAGTGACGGATTCGCGGGCCAGCGCAAGGGCGCATGTCGCCCCGGCACTCGCGATGCGGGGCAGGATGAGGGTCGCGGCGGCGCCCGCCACCGCAAGGGCGGCGGCTTCCGCCACGGAGCCGACCCCGCGCGTCGCCGCGATGCGGGCGGACCGGGTGAGGACCCGGGCGTCCACGGCGATCATGGCGTCCGCCGCGACGGCGACCAGGGGAACCCCGAGGGTTCCGGCGACGGCCCGGATGGCGGGTGCATCCGCCCGGTCGGCCGGGGTGGCGAGGCACCCGAGGGGGGCGCTCTGGTTCGCCAGAGCCCGCCGGAGAAGGGCGAGGATCTCGTCCGCGGACGTCGCATGGCGAAAGCCGAGGCCCGCGACCAGCCGGTCGGTCACGGCTTCGTCCACGCCCATTGCGTCACCGGCATCGCGTGGCGCCAGCCGTGGAGGTGGCCCACCGGGTCGGCCTTGGCCACGACGAGACGTTTGAGGCTGCCGCCCTGCCGCGCGAAGGCGGCGAGCAGGACCGCCTCGCCCTCCAGGGTGACGACGTTGGAGACGAGGCGTCCGCCAGGGGCGAGGGCGTCCATCACCCGGTCGAGGAGGCCCGCGGCCGTGACGCCGCCGCCGATGAAGACCGCGTCGGGGCGCTCCAGCCCCACGAGGGCGGTGGGTGCCGCGCCTTCCACCACCACGAGGCCCGGGACGCCGAGGTGATCGGCGTTGCGCCGGATGCGGGCGGCGCGGGCCGGATTCGCCTCGACGGCGACGGCCCGCAGGCCCGGCCGGCGCAGCATCCACTCGATGGAGATGGAGCCCGCCCCCGCGCCGATGTCCCACAGGCACTGGCCCGCGCGGGGCCGCAGGGCCGCCAGGGTCACGGCGCGGATGTCGGACTTGGTGAGCTGTCCGTCATTCTCGAACCACGCGTCGTCGAGGCCGGGCGCCAGGGGCACCACCCGGGCGTCGGGACCCGCCGCCACCGCGATCGCCAGGGTGTTGAGGGGATCGATGTCGTGGAGGGCGAAGGCTTCGGCCGGTGCGCTGCGGCGGCGCTCGCGCGGGCCGCCCATGGCTTCGAGCACCGTGAGGGTCGAGGCGCCGAACCCCCGCTCCGTCAACAGGGCCGCCACCGCGGCCGGGGTCGAGCCGTCCCAGCTCAGAACGAGAAGGTGGGTGCCGGGCTGGAGGTGGGGCAGGAGATTGGGCAGCGCCCGCCCGTGCAGGGTGAGGCAGCCGGTCTCGGCCACCGCCCAACCCAAGCGGGCGCAGGCGAGGCTGAACGCGGAGGGCTGGGGGAACACCCGCATCTCGTCCGCCTGTACCAAGCGGGCGATCTCCGCGCCGATGCCGTAATGGAACGGGTCGCCTGTAGCGAGGATGCAGGTCGGTCGGCCGCGCCGCGCCAGGATACCCGGATAGGCATCCGTGATGGGACTCGGCCAGATCCGCGCCTCTGCGGCGAGCGGCCCGGCGAGATCGAAGTGCCGGCGTCCGCCATAGACGCATTCGGCTCCGTCGAGGGCAGCGGCGGCGGCGGGGCTCAGGCCGTCGCGGCCGTCCTCGCCGATGCCCACCAGGGTGAGCCACGGCCGGCTCGACACGGGCTCAGCGCTCATGGAGAAGGCGTCCCATGCTCAAGCGTCTCCTCATTCTCGGCGGTACCGGCGAAGCCAGCGCCCTGGTACGGATTCTGCCGCCGGGCGTCGAGGCCACCCTGTCGCTCGCCGGCCGCACCTCCGCGCCGAAAGCCGAGCCGGTGCCGATGCGGGTCGGCGGCTTCGGCGGGGTGGAGGGACTCGCGGCCTGGATCGCGGCCAACCGCATCACCCACGTGATCGACGCGACCCATCCGTTCGCCGCCCGCATGGGCGCCAACGCGGCCGAGGCCTGTGCCCGCACCGGTACCCCGCTTCTGGCCATCCGCCGTCCGGCCTGGGATCCGATGCCGGGGGATCGCTGGGAAGAGGTCGCCACGATGGAGGTCGCCGCGACGGCCCTCGGACCGGTGCCGCGCCGTGTCTTCCTCACGGTGGGACGACAGGAGATCGGCGCATTCGCGGGCGCGCCGCGTCACACCTACGTGGTGCGCGCCGTCGAATCCGTCAGCCTGGACGTCCCGCATCTCACGACGATCGCCGCGCGCGGGCCCTTCGCGGAGGCCGACGAGGCGGCCTTCCTGCGCGACCAGAGCATCGAAATTCTGGTGAGCAAGAACTCCGGCGGCCCTGCGACCTACGGCAAGATCGCCGCCGCGCGGGATATCGGGGTTCGGGTGATCATGGTGGCTCGGCCGCCGAAACCCGACGTTCCAAGCGTCACCGACGTCAGCGGCGCCCTGGTATGGCTCGCGACACCATGACGGGTGCTGAGTCGTCTCCCCCGGGGAGGAGAATTCACCTCTTCAAGTCGGCACGCTGCGGAGGGTGTAGACGTAGGGCCGGAGCCCGTTCCCGCGCGGAATCAGGCGGGTGCCCGAGGCGCCGATGATCACCATGGTGGCCATGTCGGCGGTGGTCTCGCGGGCCTCGGCCAGGGTGAGGACGCGGATCGCCTCGTCGGGGCGCGAGACGGCGCGGGCGAAGATCACCGGGGTGTCGGGCGCGCGGATCTCGGCGGTCAGCGCCAGGGCGCGGCCGAGCTGCCAGGGCCGGGCCTTCGAGATCGGATTGTAGAGGCTCACCACGAAATCGGCCCGCAGCACCGCCTCGAGCCGGGCGGTGACGACCTCCCAGGGCTTCAAATTGTCGGACAGCGACAGGGCGCAGAAATCCCCGCCGAGCGGCGCGCCGAGGCGGGCGGCGGCGGCCAGCATGGCGGTGATGCCGGGTTCGACGGTGATGTCGAGCTGCGCCCAGGCCGGATCGCCGGCCTCGACCGCCTCGAAGATCGCCGCCGCCATGGCGAAGACGCCGGGGTCGCCACCGGAGACCACCGCCACGTGACGTCCGGCTGTGGCGAGCTCCAGGGCATGGCGGGCGCGGTCGACCTCGACGCGGTTGTCGGTGGCGTGCCGGGTCAGGCCCGGACGCTCGGGAACCCGTGCGACGTAGGGAATGTAGCCGATGAGGTCCTGCGCGCGGGCGAGCGCCGCTTCGGCCGACCGGGTGAGCAGGTCGGGGTCGCCCGGCCCGAGGCCGACCACCGTGACGGAGCCGGTCACGGCCGGCGGCCCTCGCCGGGCAGGAGCACCATGGAGAAGTAGGGCGCCACGTCGTCGGGCTTGTCGCGCAAGGCCACCACGCGCTCGCCCGTCATGGTGCCGCGCTCGACATAGACGGCGCGCTCGAGCACACCGGCTTCGGCCAGGGCGGCGCGCACCTTCGGCAAATGGCGGCCGAGCTTCATGATCACGGCGGCGTCGGTCTGCGCTAGCCGCGCGACGAGGGCGGCCTGCGGCAGGGTCGCAGGCAGAATCGTGAGCACGTCGTCGCCCCAGGTGATGGGGGTTCCGGCCCGGGTCCAGCACCCGGACATGCCGGTGACGCCCGGCACCACCTCCACGGGGAAGCGGTCCTTGAGGCGGCGCCACAGATGCATGAACGAGCCGTAGAAGAACGGGTCGCCCTCCGAGAGGATCGCCACGTCGCGCCCGGCGCCGAGGTGGTCGGCCAGTTGGCCCGCCGCGTCGTCGTAGAAACCCGCCAGGGCCGCGACGTAGTCGGGATGATCGGGGTGCAGCTCGGTGGTGTACGGGTAGGCGAGGGGGAACTCGCGCGCCGGGTCGGACGTCAGCACCGCGTCCGCGATGGTGCGGGCGTTGCCGCGCCGGCCCTTCTTGCAGAAATGCACGAGGACAGGCGCCGCCTGCAGCACCTTCATGGCCCGAACGGTGAGGTAGTCGGGTTCCCCGGGACCCATGCCGACGCCGAACAGGGTGCCGGTGACCTTCGCCACGGGGCTCGCCACGTCTTCGAGAGGCGCGGTGGGGGGGAGGGGGGCGCCCGCCTCCATCACTCGATCTCCTGCGCCAGGGCGTTGATGGCGGCCGCCGTCATGGCGCTGCCGCCGCGCCGGCCATGCACCACGATAAAGGGGACGCGCCCATCGCGGGCGAGGGCTTCCTTCGATTCGGCCGCGCCGACGAAACCCACGGGAATGCCGATGATCGCGGCCGGCGGGGCGACGCCCTCGTCGAGGAGTTCGAGGAGGCGAAACAGGGAGGTCGGGGCGTTGCCGACCGCCACGACGCTGCCCGGCAGGTGCTCGCGCCACAATTCCATGGCGGCGGCCGAGCGGGTCGTGCCCATGGCGGCGGCCAGTTCGGGCACGCGTGGATCGCTCAGGGTGCAGATCACCTGGTTGTTCGCGGGCAGGCGGGCGCGGGTGACGCCGTCGGCCACCATGCGGACATCGCAAAGGATCGGTGCGCCGGCCTTCAACGCGGCCTCGCCGCGACTCGCAAAGTCGTCCGACGCCTCCACGTCGCGGGGGAGGTCGGTCATGCCGCAGGCGTGGATCATCCGTACCACCACCCGCTCGGCGGTGCCGTGGAAGCGGGCGAGGTCCGCCTCGGCGCGGATCATCGCGAAGGAGCGGGCGTAGATCGCCTGCCCGTCGCGCAGGTAATCGAGGCGCGAACTCATGGTGTCGTGGTCCTGAAGGCTTGGGCGAGGGTTTGGGTCGGATCGGCACTCCTTACGCGGTCCAGAGCGGCCTCGAAAGTGAGTTGCATCGTCGGCTCGCCATCGGGACGGCCGTGAAGGACGATGCCGTAGCGACCGGACTGGCCCACGAGGGTGAGGGTGGCGGCTCCCGGATGGGCGCAGCCCTTGGCGCAGCCGGAGACGTGGGCATCGATGCCCGTGCCCTCGAGCGCCTCGGCGAGGCGGGCGGCGTCGATGAGTGTCGGCGTCGAGCCCGAGGCGCAGGCCGGCGCTCCGGGGCAGGCCGCGACATGGCCGCGCGGATCGTCGGCTTCATGGATAAATCCGTCTCCGCCGAGGGCGTGACGGGCACGATCGACGTCATCGCGGTCGCGGCCCACGAACACGAAGCCCCGGGTCGGGCTGAGCGCGAGGCCGGGCGACGCGAGCCGCTCGCTCCATGCGGCGAGGCGATCGAGGGCGTCGGCGGTGCAGCGTCCAAAGGCGGTCTCGACGGCAAGGGCGGTCCGGCCGTCTCCGAGATCGTGCAGCCCAGGCGCCAGGGACGGAATCTGGGAGGGGGCCGGCATCGCCGTGCCGGCGAGACGATTGCGGCGTGAGGTATCGAGGTCGCGCATGCGCCGGGCTCCGCTCCCGGCCAGCACAATCAGGATCTCGGACACGTGCGCGAGTGCCCGCGCCGTCGTCACCGGCGCGAACCAGATCGGTCCGTCCGGTCCTGCGAGAGACCAGGCGATGCCGTCCGGCGCGACCATTCGGAGCTGGATGTCCGCATCCGCCCGACCGAGGCCGGAGGCGCCCGTTTCCTCGATGGCCACCAGGGCCTTCGGCGGCAGGCCGGGAATCGCGCGGCCGATGGCTTCCACGGCCTCGGCCAAATCGGAGAGTCCGAACAGCGGCGCGGTCAGGGTCAGGCGCTGCGGGCCGCCATCGGCACGGATATCCCCCAGGCCCACGGCCGTGAGGTGAGGGGCGAGCGTGCCTTGCGTCTCGGGCGTGACGCCCCGGATCTGAAGGTTGGCTCGTGCGGTGACGTCGATATGGCCGTTGCCGAAGCGGCGTGCGCCCTCGGCCACGGCCCGCGCCTGGGCGGCGGTGAGGCGCCCGAGCGGCGGGTGGACCCGCGCCAGGAGCCCGTCGCCCGTCTGCATCGGGCGGGCGAGGCTCGGGCACCAGCCGCGCCGGCTCGCGGCCTCGGGCAGAACGCGGCGGGCGACGTTCACTCGGCCGCCTCCGGCAAGCGTTCGTCGGCCGCAATCGCCTCCGGCATCAGCTCGTCGGCCGCCATGGCGTTGCGCCGCGTCGTCCACAGACCCCGGCGGCGGGCCTCGTCGAATCGCTCCAGGATGGCGCGGGCGGCCTCGGGGTTCGCAGCGCGCAGGGCATCGAAGGTGTCGAAGTCGGCGATCATCGCGCCGTAGAGCCGGTCGAGATCGGCATTCGACACGGCGTCCGTGGTGGCGGCGAGGACGAAGACCGCGTCGATGCCCTGCGCCAGTTCCTGGGCGCCGCGATAGCCGTGACGCAGCTGCGCTGCGATCCAGCGCGGATGGGCGAGTTTTCCGCGGATCAGCCGGGCCGCGTCCTCGCGGGCCGTCCGGGCCTTCGGGGCATCCGGGGTCGCGACATCGAGGCTGTAGAGGGTCGGCTGGCCCCCTGTGAGAGCGGCTGCGGCGGCGAACCCACCCATGGCCTCGACGGCGGCGTCGCCGTCGAGCAGGTCGCGCTCGGCGATGTCGAAGGCATGGACGTAGGCATCGGCCTGGGCGACGCGGGCGGCGAAGCCGGCATCGGCCACGTCCGATGCCCCCCCATAGGCATGCGAGGTGGCGTCGAGGTAGGCGCGGCCGAGATCCGCGCGCTCCTCCCAGGCCCCGTCGAGGGCGAGCCCGCCGGCGCCGGCGCCGTAGCGGCCCGGTGCCGCGCCGTAGACGCGGGGCGTCGCCTCGCCCCGGCGGCGCGCGGCCGCGAGGGGGTTCTCCGCGTCCTCCTCGTGACGCGCCGCAACGGAATCGGCCGCGCGGGCGAGGAGCCCGAGGGTATCCGGGAAGGTGTCGCGGAACGCCCCCGAGACCCGCACCGTCACGTCGATGCGCGGCCGGTCGAGGAGCGCCAGGGGCAAGACCTCGAAACCGGTGACACGGGTGGAGGCGTGGTCCCAGACCGGGCGTACGCCCATGAGGGCCAATGCATGAGCCACGTCCTCGCCGCCGGTCCGGAGCGTCGGCGACGCCCACAGATCCATGACGATGCGGGCGGGATACTCGCCCTCGTCCTGAAGGTAGCGGCGGACCACGGCATCGGCGGCCTTGGCGCCCAGGGTCGTGGCGGCCCGCGTCGGCAGGCTACGCGGGTCGAGGGTGGTGAGGTTGCGCCCCGTCGGCATCACGTCGGTACGGCCGCGCGAGGGCGAGCCGGCGGGACCGGGGGCGACGAAGCGACCGTCGAGGGCTGCGAGCAGTCCGTCGCGCTCGGCCGCTGCGCAGGCGGCCACGGCTTCGGAGGCCTGAGGCGCCGCCCGGCCGAAGACATGGAGCCCGTCGCGGGTGGTGACCTCGCCGAGATCGCACAGATGGGCGTCCAGCGCCGCCAGGGCATCCGGCATGGGGGTGCCGATATCGATGCCCGCCGAGGCCAGCAGTCCGGCCGAATCCGCCTCGTCCAGGATGGTGCGGGCGATGATCGCAGCGCGGCGCGGATCGAGGATGCTCGCCGCCGAATACTCTTCCACGAGTTCGCGCAGGTGTGCCGATTCCGGGTCGAGACCCGGGCATTCGGTCTGCGGCGTGAGATGGCCGAGCGCCACGCCGCCGAGGCGGCGCTTGAGGGGGGCGGCTTCGCCGGGATCGTCGACGATGAACGGGTACACCACCGGCAGGGACCCGATCGCGCGGGCGGGCCAGCAATTCGGCGACAGGGCCACGGCCTTGCCCGGCAGCCACTCGGTGGTGCCGTGGGTTCCGAGATGGATCAGGGCGTCGAAGTTCTCGCGCAGGCCGAGATGGAAGGCGAGGTAGGCGTGGGTCGGCACCGCATCGGGGTCGTGATAGCCGGCCTTGCGGTCGGCGGCACGGCCACGATCGGGCTGGAGGAACAGGGCGACGCGGCCGTTCGGAGCGCGAACACGCTTTCCACCTACAACCTCATCCTGAGGTGCCGCGTGAGCAGACTCGCAGGAGGGCTCCAGGCATCGCAGGTCCAACTGGACCCCTCCTTCGAGGGCTCCGCTCCGCTCCGCCACCTCAGGATGAGGGTGTGGGTGGGAGGTCGGGCACACCATCGAAAAACGGAAGGCGCCGTCGACGATAAGGGGATCGGCTTCTGGCTCCCCCCAAGACGCGATCAGCTCGGCCCGATCGGCCTCCGGCAACCCCGCGAACCACGCCCGATACGCGTCGAGGGACACCGAAAAATCGCGTGGCCCGTGCGTGAGCGCGCGCATCACCGCGTCGGCTTGCGGCAGGGCGCCGGCGGCGTAGCCCGCCGCCGCGAGGTCCTCCACCATAGCTCGCGCGCTCTCGGGGGTGTCGAGGCCGACGGCGAAGCCGGCCCGGCCGCCGCGCGCCGGGTAGTCCGACATCACCACGGCGAGCCGCCGTTCCACCCGGGGCAGGCGGGCGAGACGCACCCAGGCTGCCGCCCGGTCGGCGAGCGCCGCGATTCCCGTCGCGTAGGGACGTGCGCGGCGCTCGGAGAAGCCATCGATTTCGGGGCCGTCCTCCTTGAACGAGATCGGGAAGCCCGAGAGCCGGCCGTCGAATTCCGGCAGGGCCACCTGCATGGCGAGGTCGGCCGCCGACATCCCCCGGGCCGAGGCGTCCCACGCGGCGTGGGCCGCGCCGAGGGTGTAGGCCTGGATCACCGGGCAATCGGCGCCGTCCAGGACGAAGCCCGCATCCTCGCGGGCCGAGAAGGCGGTCGCGGCCACGACGACGTCGGGCTTTCGCGCCGCGATGGTGTCGCGCAACGCCGCCAGGGCCGCGGGGTCCTTGAGGCTCGAGACGGCGACCACCAGCACCTGCAGGCCGCGGGCCCGGAGTGCATCGCCCAAGGCCGCCAGGGGCGCGGCATCCCCCGACAGGATCGCCGAGCGGTAGACGACGAGGAGCGCCAGGGGCACCGTGCCCGCCTGCAAGGGCCGGCCGGCGGCTAGAGCCCGATCGCGGTCGATGGGGCCGCAGCCGGGGCAGCAGACGAAGCCGCGCGGCAGGGCTTGCGGCTCCTCCACGGTGCCGGGAAAGCCGATCTCGGCCGCGATCCGCCCGAGCATCCGGCGCAGGTTGTCGGCGCCGCCCGCCCGGAAATAGGCGTCGAGGACGGGTGCGAGATCGGGCGCCGTCGAGAAGGCATCCAGGCGATCGTCGGGCCGGTCGTCGCCCGGCAGGACGATGAGGCGAACGCCGTTCGCCCGTGCGGCGGCAGCGGCACGCTCGATGCCGTAACGCCAGTAATCGAGCCCGCCGAGGCATCGGATCACGACGCATTTCGACCGCGCGATAACCCCGTCGACGTAGAGGTCCACCGACATGGGGTGACGGAGCTTCGCGAGTTTCGCCAGACGCAGGGTCGGGGCCGGACCCTCGCCGGCTTGCGGAAATGCCGCTGCGAACGCGCCCGCGACGCCGAACAGGTCGGAATCCGTGAACGACAGGAACACGATGTCGCCCGGCGCCTGACCGAGATCGATGGCGGCTTCGCCCTCGTCGAGGGAAACCGTATCGACGCGGATCAGATGCATGGCGGGATGCGCGACCTCACAGCCGCGCCTCCGTGAGGGGCCGGCCGATCCGGGCGCGTTTGCGCCGGCGCAGCCGCCAGAGGGCGCGGACGAGGAACAGTCCGATCGCCGCCACGGGAAGCCAGGGCAGGCTGGCGACGGCGAAGCGCAGGGCGGCGCCCGCACTGGCGCCGAAGGTCTGGCCGGCCTGGCTCCAGGCTTCCTCGACGGGGGCGAAGGCACCCGCTCGCGCGCTGTCCGAGCGAAGCGAAACCGAGACGATTTCGGTATCGACGCGCCGTTGCAGGCCGCGCTGCTTCGCCTCCCCCTCCTCGATTTCGGATTGGACCTTGGAGAGTTCCTGGGCGATGCGGATGAGGTCCTCCACGCGCGTGTCCGCCTTCGCGGACAGTTCGTCGAGGCGCGCGCGATAGGCGGCGAGCTGGGCGAGCCGGCGTCCTCCGTCCGCGATGGGTGTGGTCAGGTCGTCGGCCCGTGTTGCCTGACGCCGCAGGACCACATCGCCCGCCGCCTCGCCCGGCAGGGGAGCCGTGAGGAACGCCACGTAGGGGGCGACGGACTCGTGCGGCAACCGGACCTGAATCTGCGCCTGCGGTCGCCCCTGCGGACGCGGACCGTCATCGATGGACGACGTGACGAGGATGCAGCCGAGGCCCGCATCGGTCAGGCAGCGGTCACGCGCCGCCGCGAAATGCGCCGCCACCCGATCGGGCGGCAGGCCGATGGTGAGGTCGTGCGTATAGGCGAGCTTGGCTGCGGTGTTGCGGGCGGGCTGGGCCAGCGCGAGGGGATTGGCGGTGTCGGGCGCCGGCGGGCGCGTGTCGGAGCAGCCCCCCAGTCCGAGGAGTACGGCAAGGCCCAGGGCCGCCGCCGCGCGGCCGTTCCGTACCGCCATGGCGCTCACCCGGCCAGGGCGGCGGCGACCGCCGCCTGATCGAATCCCTTGAGGCCGATGACGACGAGGCGGCCGTCGCGGGCTTCCGTGCTTTTCCAGGGTCGGTCGTAGTGATGCGCGATGCGGGTGCCGACACCCTGCACGACGAGGCGCATGGGCTTGCCCGTGACTTCGGCGAACCCCTTGATGCGCAGCACGCCGGCGGTCTCTGCCGCGCGACCGACGCGGATCGCCAGGTCCTCGGCGGTGGCCGTGGCCGGGACGGGCAGGGCCACGGAGTCGAAATCGTCGTGGTCGTGGTCCTCGCCCTCGCCGTGGTGCGAGGGTCTGGCGTCGAGATCGTCCTCGGCCGCGGCTCCGAGGCCCAGGATCACGCGGGGATCGAGGCGGCCGTGCTCGGCCTCCACCATCTTCACGGCGCGGGGCAGGTGGGCCTGAACCTCGGCGCGGACCTTCTCGCGGCCGGCGGCGTCGAGGAGGTCGGCCTTGTTCATCACCACGAGGTCGGCGCAGAGGATCTGGTCCTCGAACACCTCTTCCAGGGGATTGTCGTGATCGACGTTCGTGTCCTCGGCACGCTGGGCGGCGGAGGCCGCCGGATCGTCGGCGAAGAAGCCCGCCGCCACGGCTGGACCGTCGATGACCGCGATGACGCCGTCCACGGTGACCCGCGAGCGGATCGCAGGCCACTGGAACGCCTGGACCAAGGGCTTGGGCAGGGCGAGGCCGGAGGTCTCGATAAGGATGTGCTCGGGTGGGTCGGCTCGGTCGAGGAGCTTGTTCAGGGCCGGCACGAAGTCGTCGGCCACGGTGCAGCAGATGCAGCCGTTGGCGAGCTCGACGATGTCCTCGTCTTGGCAGCCTTCGATGCCGCAGGCGGCGAGAAACGAGCCGTCGAAGCCGATATCCCCGAACTCGTTGACGATGATCGCGAGCCGCCGGCCGTTCGCGTTCTCGACGAGGTGGCGCACGAGGGTCGTCTTGCCGGCCCCGAGGAAGCCGGTGACGATGGTGCAGGGAATCTTCTCGACCAGGGTCATTCGGCGGCGTCCGTACTAGGGTGCGCCGCGAGCGGCGGGATGCGGGCGACGACGCCCTTGCGGAATTCCTGGGGCCGCGCCTTCCACGGCACGACGCCGTCGGGCGTCTCGCCGTAGAGGCCGACCCCTTCGAGGATGATCCGGGCGGATTCGGTGGCGTCGAGGTCGCCGTAGACGTAGGTCCAGCGCCCTTCCGAGGCCACCGCCACCGTGCATGGCCGCTTGCAGACGGAGAGGCACTCGACGCCTTCGATCCGAAGGCCGGTCTGGCCGTGCTCACCGACAGCCTCCCGGAGCGCGTCGAGGAGGCGCGCACCGGCGCGGGGTTCCGCCGGGTCGCCCGCCGTACGGCAGGCGGTGCAGACGTAGAGGGTGACCACGTCAGGCATGCGCCGTCGCCTTGCGACCGAACAGGGCCCAGGCCCAGCCGTAGGCGAGCCCGATGACCGCCCAGAACACGAAGGCGATCCCGAGCGAGCGTGCGGCGAACTGGGCCGCGTAGCCCGCCGGCAGGGCGGAAGCCGCGTGGCTCGTCTCGGGTGCTCCGGCGAGGTGTGGTGCCACGATCAGGACGAGGCCGCCCGCGATGGAGATCGGCGCGCGGCGGATGGCGATGAGGTAGAGCCCCATGGCGGTGGCGACGGCGGTCATCACCCACCAGAACTGACGATCGGCGAGGGGGGCGGCGTCCATGCCCGGTAGTTCCGGCGGCAGGCCGAGGGCCGGCGCCAGGGCGACGGCGAGGAAGCCCGCCACGGCGAAGCGCAGGCCGGTCTCGGGCGTCGGTTCGCGCCCGCAGGCCAGCAGCACTGCGCCGAGCAGCAGGGCATACCCGACGCCGCCCACCAGGGTGGCGAGCGCCGTGAACGCCATGCGCGGCAGTCCGGGTCCGGGCTGCCAGGCGGGCGCGGTCTCGCCGCCGGACACGCCCGGGTCCTTCGCGCCGTGATCGTGTCCGCCATGCACCCGCACCACGAGGGATGCGAATCCCGGCGCGGGGGGCGATACGGGGGCTTGAGCCTGCGTCTCGTAACGCTCAGCCGCGATGATGAGCGGAGAGGTCAGGGCGAGCTGCAGGCCCGTCGCGACGATAGCCGCGAGGAAGCCGGCGACCAGGGCCGCCGACACGAGCCGGATGATCATGGGGTGTCTGCCTTCAGGCGCCAGGCGCTCAGTGGCAGGGAAAATTCTGGGTGTGGCGGAAATCGTGCGCCGCGTTGTGGAGCGCCATCGCCGGGGCGAAGCCCGCCATGAACACGAGGCCGAGGCCGAGGAACGCGGCGACGAGAACGGCCCCGAGGCGCTCGTTGGTGCGGGTGCCGGTCAGAACGAGGGTGTTGGTCGACATCGGTTGATCTCCTGGCCGCCCCGCCGGCGGCCGTGGTCGAAGGTGAGGACGAAGGTCCCCGGTGCCGGACGGCAGGTCTCCTGGCTCGCGGGTCATCCGGAACCTGCCGCCTTCCCGGATCGCTCCGGTGGCCGATGGCAGGCCCGTCGCCGCTCACAGTTGCGGGGGCAGCCGCGGTTTCAAGGCGCTTGCCCCTCACCGCGTTCCCTTTTCACCCCGTCGCCGGGGCACCGTCCGATCCCGATGCTTCTACGCGGTCGCGCGATCCCTGACAACGCGCCGCTGTGCCGTTTGCATCGCCTTTGACCACACAAGGGCGTTTCGGGCTAAAGAAGCCCTATGCGGCAGCCGTCCCCCCCATGACCGAGATATTCCCCCGTGTGACCCTCGTCCTCGGCGGCGCGCGCTCGGGCAAGAGCGTCCATGCCGAGGGGGTGATCGAGGCGCAGCCGCCACCCTGGCTGTATCTCGCAACGGCCCAGGCCTGGGACGACGAGATGCGCGACCGCATCGCCCTCCACCGCACCCGAAGGTCGGCCGACTGGATCACGCAGGACGTGCCGATCGACCTGCCCGAGGCGGTCGCGGCCGCGCGCGGACCGGTACTGGTGGATTGCCTCACCCTCTGGCTCACCAACCTGATCCTGGCGGAGGCCGACGTCGAGGCCGCGACCGGGGCGCTGCTCTCCGCTTGCGCCGACGCGCCGGGGCCGGTGGTCCTGGTCGGCAGCGAGGTCGGCCTCGGCATCGTGCCCGACAATGCCCTCGCCCGCCGCTTCCGCGACGCGGCAGGGCGGCTTCATCAGCGCCTCGCCGCACAGGCCGACCGCGTCGTGTTCATGGTGGCGGGGCTGCCGATGATCGTGAAACCCCAACATGGAGACCACGCATGAGCGACGCCGCCGACCGCCATCGGGAGAAGATGGAGAAGCGCAAGGCCGTGCAGGATGCCGAGGTGGCGGAGAAGACCATCGAGAAGGGCCTCCTCATCGTCAACACGGGTCCCGGCAAGGGCAAGACCACGGCGGCCCTGGGCCTGATGCTGCGGGCGCTGGGCCACGGCTGGCGGGTCGGCGTGGTGCAGTTCATCAAGGGCGCCTGGGACACGGGCGAGAAGCACGCCTTGAAGGCCTTCGGGAACCAGATCGACTGGCACACCCTCGGCGAGGGCTTCACCTGGGAGACCCAGGACAAGGCCCGCGACATCGCGGCGGCCGAGCACGCCTGGACGAAGGCCCTGGATCTCATGGCCGATCCGAGCATCCGCCTCGTGGTGCTGGACGAACTCAACATCGCGCTGCGCTACGACTACCTGCCCATCGACGACGTGGTGGCGGCGTTCCGGGCACGCCGACCGGACCTCCACGTCATCGTCACCGGCCGCAATGCCAAGCCGGCCCTCGTCGAGGCCGCCGACCTCGTCACCGAGATGGGCTCCGTGAAGCACCACTTCGCGGCGGGCGTGAAGGCGCAGGAGGGGATCGAGTTTTGAGGTTCCAGCCGTCATGACCCGCGCCATCATGATCCAGGGCACCGGTTCGGATGTCGGCAAATCCCTCATCGTCGCCGGTCTGTGCCGCGCCTTCGCCCGGCGCGGGCTGCGGGTGCGGCCGTTCAAGCCGCAGAACATGTCGAACAACGCCGCCGTCACGGCCGATGGCGGCGAGATCGGACGGGCCCAGGCGCTTCAGGCGAGGGCCGCCGGAGTGGCGCCCTCGGTCCACATGAACCCGGTCCTCCTCAAGCCCCAGAGCGAGACCGGCAGCCAGATCGTGGTGCAGGGCCGGATGGTCGGCCAGGCCGCGGCCCGGGACTACCAGGGCTGGAAGCCGCGCCTCCTCGGGGCCGTGCTCGAAAGTTTCACCCATCTGAAAGCCGAGGCCGACCTCGTCGTGGTCGAGGGCGCCGGCTCGGCGTCGGAGGTGAATCTGCGCGCCGGCGACATCGCCAATATGGGCTTTGCCCGCGCGTCGAACACGCCGGTGATCCTGCTCGGCGACATCGACCGCGGCGGCGTCATCGCCAGCCTCGTCGGCACGAAGGCGGTGATCGACCCGGCCGACGCGGCGATGATCCGGGGCTTCCTCGTCAACCGCTTCCGCGGCGATCCGAGCCTGTTCGCCGACGGCATGGACCTCATCGCCCGCCACACGGGTTGGCCCAGCCTCGGGCTGATCCCGCATTTTCCGTCCGCCGTCCGCCTGCCCGCGGAGGACGTTCTGGGACTGGTCGGCTCCGAAGCAGGCGCGGCGGGTCGCACGGTGGTGGCCGTCCCCGTCCTGCCGCGCATCGCCAATTTCGACGATCTCGATCCTCTGCGGGGCGAGCCGAACGTCTCCGTGGTTCTGGTTCGTCCGGGGGAGCCGATCCCCGTGGCCGACCTCGTGCTCCTGCCGGGCTCGAAGACCACCATCGCGGACCTCGATGTCTTTCGGTCCGAGGGCTGGGATATCGATCTCGCCGCCCATGTCCGGCGCGGCGGCCGGGTGCTCGGCCTCTGCGGCGGCTACCAGATGCTTGGGCGCCGCCTCGCCGACCCGCACGGGATTGAGGGCGCCCCCCGGACGGTGCCGGGTCTTGGGCTCCTCGACGTCGAGACGGTGATGACCCCGGTCAAGCGCCTCGAGGCCGTCACCGGCACCTCGTTGCCCGACGGCGTACCGTTCTCGGGCTACGAGATGCACCTGGGCGATACCACCGGGCCCGACGCGGTGCGCCCGCTCGTTCGTTTCGCCGATGGTCGCCCGGACGGGGCGATTTCGGCCGACGGCCGGGTCGCCGGCACCTACGTGCATGGCCTGTTCGCCGACGACGCGCAGCGCGCCGCGTGGCTCGCGCGCCTCGGCGCCCGGTCCGGCGGCGACGCCTACGAGGCGGGGATCGAGACCGTGCTCGACGCGCTCGCCGACCACCTCGAAATCCATGTGGATTGCGACCGGCTGCTCGTCCTGGCGTCGTAGCGGGTCAGGCACGTGGTGGGGCCGATCCTTGCGGAGGACTGGCGCGGCTGCCGGCATCGCCGTCATCGACTCCGTCGGCAATTCCCGCGGCTTCATCGTGCAGGATGCCACGCCGCGCATCCGCACTGGCGCGCCTTGGCCCCGGTCTAGGACCTCGCGGGTTGTCTCGGGCTGCGGGCCTGATGGTTCTCGGTACTGTCGGTGCTCCGCCGCGGTACTGCGCGTCGAAGCACGCCGGCGGTCGGTCAGGCCGGAGCAATATCGGTTCGACCCGTCCTGATGCGCCGAGCCGGCCGCCTACGGGATCGCCACCGCGTATTCGCGCGGCCCGCCGTTCACTACGCTGTCGAACACCACCAGCACCCGGCCTGGGCCGAGGCGCGCGACGCCTTCGGGCTTCGCCCTGGAATCATCGCCGTCCAATGGCGCGAGGGTGCCGAGCGCCGTGACCTTGCCGGACGACGGATCCGCGAGGAACAGTCCATATGGCACCGACAAGCCGTTGCGGGTCGGACCCGAGAGGACGAGAAGGCGCCCGTCCGGCAGGGCGGTGAGATCGCGGATGCCGGCCTCGGCCCCGAGGGCGAGGGGGATCGTCGTCGGCTTGACGTCGAGCGGCGCGTCGCCGGGGGCGAACAGGGGCGCGACGGGTACGGAGACGAGGAAGGCCCGTCCGTCGATGACGGGCGCGCGGAGACCCGCGTAGAGAGTGTCGCCGATGACCGCGAGGCCCTCGACGTTGAGACCGAAGAGCGGCTTGCCGCCCTCGCGGGGTTCCAGATCCTTCAGAAAATACGCGCCCACCGTATCTGCATTTCGCAGGGCGTCGCCGAGGCGGTAGGTGGTCTCCACCCTGGTCCCGGTGGCGTCGGCGCGCAGGCGCGCGAGGATCGCGGTGGAGAGCTTGAACTCCCGCCCCCGACGGCTGCAGCCATGCGAGCCGGTGACGTAGAAGTCGGGTGCCGCATACGCCACGGCCTCGCCGTCCATCTCGCGGTACGCGCCTTGGCCCAGGGTGCAGTCGCCCGTGGTCGGGGGCGCGCCGACGGTGGTGGTGGGCGGCTTGCGGCCGACGATGTCGACGACGGCGCCCGGGGTCAGCGTCGTGCCCTGGAGGGTGACGAACTGGGCGCCCGCCGCCTCGTCGTCCACCACGACGCAGTTGCGCCGACCGGCTTCGGCCGGCGCGCAGGCGATGCCGCTGATGTCCTCGGCCGGCTTGGTCTTCTTCTTCGTGATCTCGCCCGCCAGTCCCTCGGCGACCGCGTAGGGCTGCCCCACGGGCTGCAGCATCTCGGCCCGGGCCGGCGACAGGAACGCCAGTCCCCATGCGGCAGCGACGAGGGAAGGACGAATCATGCGGTATCTCCGACGGACGGGCGGCGTGGCCGTGCTCATAGCAGCGCAACCGCGACGAGGGCGAACGTCACCGCGGTGAGGCCGAACAGCAGGAGGCACGCCGTGCGATAGAGGGCGAGGGCCCGCTCCACGTCGGCCGGGCCCGCCTCGGCGCGGCCATCGCCCATCCAGGCATCCTCGACTGAGGTCGCGCCGTAGACGCGCGGACCGGCGAGCCGCAGGCCGAGGGCTCCGGCCATGGCGGCCTCGGGCCACCCGGCGTTGGGCGAGCGGTGGCGTCGGGCGTCGCGCCGGAGGGCCCGCCATGCCGCGCCCGGCGAGGCGCCGCCCTGAAACAGCGCCGCCACGACGATGAGTCCGCCGGCGAGGCGCGAGGCCGGCAGGTTGACGAAGTCGTCGAGGCGGGCGGCGGCCCAGCCGTAGGCTTCGTGGCGCGGGGTGCGATGGCCGATCATGCTGTCGGCGGTGTTGATCGCCTTGTAGAGCGCGCCGCCCGGCAGGCCGCCGACGCCGATCCAGAATGCCGGCGCCACGATCCCGTCGGAGAAGTTCTCGGCGAGACTCTCGATGGCGGCCCGGCAGATGCCGGCCTCGTTGAGGGTTTCGGGATTGCGTCCGACGATCATCGACACGGCGACGCGCCCGCCCGTCAAGCCGTCGTCACGAAGATCCGCCGCCACGCGGGCGACGTGGTCGTGCAGGCTACGTTGGGCCGGCAGGCTGGCGCAGAGGAAAGCGAGGATGGCGGTGCCGCCCCACTGGCCGAGCAGGGATGCGCCCACCGTCAGTCCGAAGGCGACGGCGGCGACCACGGTGAGAAGGATGAGGGTGGCCAGCACGCCCATGGCGCGGCGACGGGCGGGGCCGCCGCGGTTCAGCCCCCCGTCGAGCCGGCCGATGAGGGCGCCGATCCAGGTGACAGGGTGGCCGAGCGCCCTGTAGAGCCGGTCGGGATAGCCGGCGGCCGCCTCGACGGTCAGGGCGAGCAGCAGGATGGCGAGCGTATCGGGCGGATGGGTGAAGGCGGTCCAGGGCATGTGGGTTCGGTCAGCGAGCCAGTCCCCATCGCGCATGGCGGCGATCTCGACGCGGCGCGCACCCTGTTCCCGGATGCGCCGACACCGTGGATCGACCTCTCGACGGGGATCAATCCGGTGCCCTACCCGTGTCCGCCCCTCGAGGCCAGCGTGTTCCACCGCCTGCCGTCGTCGGCCGACCTCGCGGCCCTGAACGCGGCGGCGGCCCGGGCCTACGGTGTCGCCGATCCGCGCGGGATCGCGGCCGCCCCCGGCACGCAGATCCTCATCGAGACCCTGCCGCGCCTGTGGCCCCGCGCCCGTGTCGCCGTGGTGGGGCCGACCTATGCCGAGCACGCGGCCGCGTGGGGGAGGGCCGGCCATTCCGTCGTGGCCGTGTCGACGCTCGACGCGGAGGCCGACGTCGTGGTGGTGGTCAATCCGAACAACCCCGACGGGCGGACCTGGGACGGCGCCACGCTCCGCACGCACGCGGATCGGCTGGCGGCACGTGGCGGCCTCCTGGTGGTGGACGAAGCCTTCGCGGATCTCGAAACCGTCGACTCCCTCGGGCCGCATCTCCGGCCGGGTCTCGTGGTCCTGCGCTCCTTCGGCAAGACCTATGGGCTCGCTGGCATTCGACTCGGCTTCGCCCTGGCGGAGCCTACCCTTGCGGGCCGCCTTGCGGAGGCGCTCGGCCCCTGGGCGGTGTCGGGACCGGCGCTGGCCATCGGCCGGGCGGCGCTCGCCGATGCCGAGTGGCGCCGCGCCGCGTCGGTCGCGCGCGGTGCCGATGCGGGACGCCTCGACCGGATGATCGCCCGCGCCGGTGGGCGGGTGGTCGGCGGAACCCGCCTGTTCCGCACGGCGGACTTCCCGAACGGGCCGGAACTGTTCGCGCGACTCGGCGCCGCCGGGATCTACGTCCGGCGCTTCGCCGCGGCCCCCGCGCGCCTGCGCTTCGGCCTGCCGGCGGACAGGACCGAATGGTGCCGGCTCTCCCGGGTCCTCAGGTAACCTTCGGCGTCCCGGGCTCGAGGATCGCGACGAGGAGGCCTGCGCCCGAGAGGGCGAGGCCCACGGCGCAGACGCCGGGCCAGCCGGCCATGAGGAAGGCTTGGCTGCCGGCGAAGGCCCCGAGCGCCCCGAACACGAACATCACCGTGAAAAGAACCGTGTTCACCCGTCCGCGCGCGCCCGGGACGAGGGCGTAGACCCGGGTCTGGTTGGCGATGAGTGCGCCGTTGAGGCCGATGTCGATGAGGAGAACGCCGAGCCCCACGGCCACGAGGGAGATGTTGCCGCCGGCCCACAGGACCACGAAGGCCGCCACCACGAACAGGCTGCCGGCCACCACCACGGGCCGGGCGCCGCGCCGGTCGGTGTAGCGGCCCGAGACCGGCGCGATGAACGCGCCGACGACCCCGATGACGCCGAACAGCCCGGCGCCGGCCGCCGTGAGATCGAAGGGCGGCGCTTCGACCAGGAGGGCGAGGGTCGTCCAGAACGCGTTGAAGCTCGCAAACAGCAATCCCTGGCACAGGCTGGAGCGGCGCAGGGCCGGCTGGGTGCGAACCAGATGGAGGATCGACACCATCAGGGCGCGGTAGCGCAGGGGCCTGGTCTGGGCCGTGCGCGGCAGGGTCGCGGCGGCGATCCCGGCGATGATCAGCGCCACGGCGCTGGCGGCGTAGAACACCGCGCGCCAGCCGTATTGCGCGCCTACGAAGCCACTCACCGTCCGCGCCAGGAGGATGCCGCTGAGGAGCCCGGTCATCACTTGGCCGACCATGCGGCCTCGGGTGGCGTCGGGGGCGAGTTCGGCGGCGAATGGCACCGCCTGCTGCGCGGCCGAGGCGAGGAACCCGATGGCGAGGCTCGCTCCTGCGAGCGCTCCGAGGTTGGGACTCATGGCCGCCGCCAGGAGGGCCACGGCGAGGCCGAGCATCTGCGCCAGGATCAGGCCGCGCCGCGGCAGGCTGTCGCCGATGGGCACGAGGCACAGGATGCCGAGACCGTAGCCGACGAGGGAAGCGGTCGGCACCAGGACTGCCGCCCGGTCACCGAATTCGCTCACCAGCAGGGCGAGAAGGGGCTGGTTGTAGTAGATGTTCGCCACGGCGCCCCCGGCGATGAGGGTGAGGCCGAGGCGTGCCCGAAGGGTGAAGTCGTGGTCCGTCGCCGGTGCTGTTCCGCTCATGCCGCGCCCCGTGTCGCCGCCGGGCACCAAGCGCACGTCTCTGGCATGGCCGAAAGCGTCATGGCCGAAAACCTTCCGATCGGGGTGAGGAGGGGTGAGTAAGGCCCAGCGGGCCGTGTCGGCAAGGCCGGTGGAGCGGGCCGGCCGGACGCGTCGTCGCAGGACCGTTACCTTCGGATGAGCCCGTTCTCATGTTTTCGAGGTA
Organism: Methylobacterium sp. Leaf469; assembly: GCF_001424745.1. NCBI lineage: Bacteria > Pseudomonadati > Pseudomonadota > Alphaproteobacteria > Hyphomicrobiales > Methylobacteriaceae > Methylobacterium > Methylobacterium sp. Leaf469. The sequence continues at coordinate 292,551 of NZ_LMRE01000012.1, read as the reverse complement.
GGGACTGCACGATTTGACGGCCAAGGCCACCCGAAGACGGCGTACAAGCCGGGCGAGGCTCTTGGAATACGCGGATTCTTGCGGTCTGATCGTGAACGGGATCGGGTGATGCCACGCTTCGTTCCACCGGAGCGCGGTGCCGGGTCCGATGACGGAGCCTCGCATGCCGAATTACCGTATCGAGTTCGCCAAGGAGATTCTCGGGGTACCGTTCCCCGTCGGCTCCGTGGCCATTGTCCGAGCCCGCGATCCCATGCGGGCCCTGCGCGCTGCCGAATTGCGCTTCGCGCGCCAGCACGGGGTCGAGGATTGGCGGGAGCGGGCCGACCGGGCCGAGATCATTGCCGGCGGGGATGCGAGCTGAGGGATACGGCGTTCCTTTCTCGTATCCGAGTCCACGCAGGCGTTCGGCGGTTCCGCGGAAAGAACCTTCGTCCATCCCTCGCCGAAGCTTGGGGGCCGTGACTGCGAACCCGCTTCGGTCCCTGGTCCTTCGAGCGGGGCCGTCATAGAAGGTTCGTCGAACCCTGCGCGGATGCGTGGGGTGGATACGCCCGGTCCGGGCGCCAGCACGGGGACGGGCAGCTTCCATGGCGGCGATCTCTTTCTTCGGCGATCTGCTGCAGACCATCAGCGACCGCGGCCGCGACCTCATCGGGTTCGGACGCGGCGACCTCGCCGCCCGTGCCGATCCGGGGGAACTCGTCAAGCTCTGCGAGGATCTCATTTCCCGCCGCGGCGAAGCCTCGGGCGTCGCCCTCGCCCGCCTTATCCTCGACCGCTACGCCAGCCTCGCCCGGCCCGAACGGGCGAGCTTTCTCCGCCTCGTCGCCACCGAGTTCGCCGCCGACCACGAGGCCGTCGACGAGGCCATCGCGGCCTACCGTGCCGACCCGACCCGGGCGGCGCTCGGCGTTCTGCACGACGCAGCCGAGCCGCGCAGCCAGGAACTGATCCGCCGCCTCAACCTCGCCCGGGACGGCACCCTCGCGCTGGTCCGCATGCGGGAGGACCTGCTCGGGCTACGCCGCGCCCTGCGGGACGAGGAGGCCGACCCCGATCTCATCGACGCGGCCGACAGCCTCGACAGCGATTTCGAGCATCTGTTCGCCTCGTGGTTCAACCGCGGCTTCCTCGTGCTGCGCCACATCGACTGGACGACGCCCGCCCACATCCTCGAGAAGATCATCCGCTACGAGGCGGTCCATGCCATCGCCGACTGGGACGACCTGCGCCGTCGCATCGAACCCCGTGACCGGCGCTGCTTCGCGTTCTTCCACCCGGCCCTCGTCGACGAGCCGCTGATCTTCGTGGAGGTGGCGCTCACCGCCGCCATCGCCCCGGCCATCGCCCCGATCCTGGCCCACGAGCGCGAGATCCTGGCGCCGCGCGCGGCCACCACGGCGATCTTCTACTCGATCTCGAACTGCCAGAAGGGGCTCGCCGGCGTCACCTTCGGCAACTTTCTCATCAAGCAGGTGGTGGAGGATCTCGCCCGGGAGATTCCGAGCCTGAAGACCTTCGTCACCCTGTCGCCGGTACCGGGCTTCGCGACGTGGCTCGACCGCGAGCGCCGGGCCGACGCGCCGCAGGGGCTGACCCGCGAGGATGTCGAGGCCCTGCGGATCATCGACGAGCCGGACTGGCAGGCCGACAAGACGAAGTGCGAGGCCGTCCGCAAGGCGATGATCCCGGCGGCCGCCGCCTACTTCCTCCGCGCCAAGAACGAGCGCGGCAAGCCCCTCGACCCCGTCGCCCGGTTCCACCTCGGCAACGGGGCCCGGCTGGAACGCCTGAACTTCCTCGGCGACGTCTCGGCCAAGGGGCTGGCCCAGTCCCGTGGGCTGATGGTGAATTACCTTTACGACCTCGCGGCCATCGAGAAGAACCACGAGACCTACGCCAACCTCGGGACCGTCGCCGCTTCCAGCGCGGTGAGCCGCGAGTTGCGCAACAATCTGCCGCCCACCCGCGCCGTGGCCCTCGCCGACGCGTGAGAGTTCGACCGAAAGCCACCTGAAGCCCGCATGCCCAATCACCTCTTCGATCTCGTCCGCGCCAACCTGCCTGCCGATCCGACCACGAAAGCCTTCGTCGAGACGGGAGACGGCACGCACTTCACCTACGCCGACCTGCTGGCGCGTTCGGCCGCTTACGCGGAGGCCCTCGTCGGGCTTGGGGTGAAGCCCGGCGACCGGGTCGCGGTCCAGGCCGAGAAGAGCCCGGAATTCCTGTTCCTGTACCTTGGGACCGTGCGGGCCGGGGCGGTGTTCCTGCCGCTGAACACCGCCTACACCGCCCACGAGGTCGCCTACTTCCTCGGGGATGCGGAACCCTCGGTGTTCGTGTGCGATCCGGGCAAGCACGGGGCCTTGGAGTCCAACGCGCGCGATGCCGGCGTGGCGCAGGTGCGGACCCTCGATGCATCCGGGCGCGGGAGCATGGTCGCGGCGGCGGATGCGGCGGCGGATGACTTCACCGACGTGGCGCGCGGGGCCGACGATCTCGCCGCCATCCTCTACACCTCCGGCACCACCGGGCGTTCCAAAGGCGCCATGCTCACCCACGAGAACCTCGCCTCGAACGCCCGGACCCTGGCGGCGTTCTGGCGCTTCACGGCCGACGACGTGCTGCTGCACGCCCTTCCGGTGTTTCACACCCACGGCTTGTTCGTCGCCACCAACACCGTTCTGGCCACGGGCGGCACGCTCCTGTTCCTGGCGAAGTTCGATGCGGCACAGGTTCTCGGGCTGATGCCGCGTGCGACGGCGATGATGGGCGTGCCGACCTTCTACACCCGCCTTCTCAGGGAGCCGGGACTCGATCCCGCCGCCACGAAGACGATCCGGCTGTTCGTCTCCGGCTCGGCGCCCCTCCTCGCCGACACGCACCGCGACTGGCAGGCCCGCACGGGCCACGCCATCCTCGAGCGCTACGGCATGACCGAGACCAACATGAACACCTCGAACCCGTATGACGGGGCCCGTGTCGCCGGCACCGTCGGATCGGCGCTGCCGGGCGTCGTCGTCCGGGTGGTGGACCCCGAGACGGGGGCCGCACTCGGCACCGACGCCGTTGGCATGATTGAGGTGAAGGGCCCCAACGTGTTCCAGGGCTACTGGCGCATGCCGGAGAAGACCGCGGCCGAGTTCAAGGCCGACGGGTTCTTCATCACCGGCGACCTCGGCAAGATCGACGCTGACGGCTACGTGCACATCGTCGGGCGCGGAAAGGACCTCATCATCACCGGTGGCTACAACGTCTATCCGAAGGAGGTCGAGAACGAGATCGATGCCCTGCCGGGTGTGGTCGAATCGGCGGTGATCGGCTTGGCCCACGCCGATTTCGGTGAAGGCGTCGCGGCCGTGGTCGTCGCCCGGGAGGGCGCTCCCGACGAGGCCACGATCCTGCGCACCCTCGAGGCGCGGCTCGCCCGCTACAAGTGCCCCAAGCGGGTGCTGTTCGTGGAGAATCTGCCGCGCAACGCCATGGGCAAGGTCCAGAAGAACGTCCTTCGGGAAACCCATGCGGATCTTTTTCGCACCTGACGCAGGCGCCTGCGGCGCGCCTGGAAGATCCACGCCTGCGGCATCTTTGGAACGTCCGCATCCGCGTTGACGTTTGTCCGCGCGTAAGCTCAAGCTTGGCTTCCTGAACCAACCGGTCCACGCTGCGATGTCTTCCTCCCCCGAACCGGCGACCGCTTCGAGCGGCGCGGCTTCCGTGCTGTGGACCCTGGCCATGGGGGCGGCCCTCGTCGCCCTCGCGGCCGGCACGAGCGGGCGGCCACGACGGGATGGACCCGCCGCCGCGCCCGAGCCCGACCGGTGCCGGGAGGAGGGGGCGCGCTCCCACAGCGGGCGCTCCGCCGAATGGGTCGCGGCCACGCAGGTCGAGCGCGGTCGCGCCGCCCGGACCCCGATGGAGATCACCTCCAAGGGCTGGAAGGACATCCTGTTCCGGGTCTACCTTGAGTTCAACAAGGATCGGGTGCTGTCCGTCGCCGCCGGGGTGACGTTCTACACCCTCCTGTCCCTGTTCCCGGCCATCGCCGCCCTGGTCACCTGCTACGGCCTCGTCGCCGATGTCGGCTCCATCAACGAGCATCTGGCGAGCCTGCAGGGTGTGCTGCCGTCGGGGGCTATCGAGATCATCGGCGATCAGGTCAAGCGCATCGCCGCCAAGGGCGGAGGGTCCCTGGGGCTGACCTTCTTCACGAGTCTTCTCATCTCCCTCTGGAGCGCCAACGCCGCCATGAAGGCGATGTTCGATGCCCTCAATGTGGTCTACGAGGAGGAGGAGAAGCGCTCGTTCGTGATGCTGAACCTGCGTTCGCTCACCTTCACCATCGGCGCCCTGCTGTTCACGATCTTCGCGCTGTCGAGCATCGTCGTGCTGCCCCTCGTGTTCACCTTCGTGGGCTTCAGCGACACCGCCTGGCTTCTGGCGCAGCTGCGCTGGCCGGCCATGCTGGTGGTGGTGCTCGGCGGCCTGTCGCTGCTCTATCGCTACGGGCCGAGCCGGGAGCGGCCGCGCTGGCGCTGGGTCGGCGTCGGCGGCGCCGTCGCCGGCGTGCTGTGGCTCATCGCCTCGATCTTGTTCTCCTGGTACGTCTCGAGCTTCGGCAACTACAACGAGACCTACGGATCCCTCGGGGCGGCCATCGGCTTCATGACGTGGATCTGGATCTCGACGACCATCGTGCTGCTCGGCGGCGAGATCAACGCCGAGATGGAGCACCAGACCGCGCACGACACCACCACGGGCGCTCCCTTGCCCATGGGCGCACGCCGGGCCCGGATGGCCGACACCCTCGGCGCCGTGGCCTGACGCCCGGCCTCCTCGGGGCGGGGTCGGGACCCTATCTAGGGGACACACCGTTTCCTCTCGATGGATCAGATCATGACCGCACCGACCGCCGACACCCGCACCGACGCCGAATGGCGCGAGATTCTTTCCCCCGAGCAGTACCGTGTCCTGCGTGGGCACGGCACCGAGCGCGCCGGAACGAGCTGCCTCAACGCGGAGAAACGTCCGGGCGTGTTTCATTGTGCCGGGTGCGATGCCCCGCTGTTCGAGAACGGCACCAAGTTCGAATCCGGCACCGGCTGGCCGAGCTTCTTCGAGCCGTTCCCCGACGCGGTCGAGACCCAGGTCGATCGCAGCCATTGGATGACCCGGACGGAGGCCCATTGCGCCCGCTGCAAGGGCCATCTCGGCCACGTCTTCGACGATGGACCCGCCCCCACCGGCCTGCGCTACTGCATGAACGGGGTTTCGCTCCGCTTCGAACCCGAGGCGTGAGACGGATCGGCTCCGAAGGTCGTATGACCCGCTGAGCTGGGGACGGCGCGGTGGATCGCGGGGGTGGTCCGGCGCGCGATCTTGATTTCTGCGGTGTTTTGCTTAGTCCCGAGAGTCAATTTTTAAATGAATACCGCAGCTTCGGTCTGGGAAGGGGATGCCCGATGCATTCCTTTCCGGATCGAGACGCCCTCGATTGTCAGTCCGGCGGATCTTCGACCGTGGGACGAACAGACCCCCGGAGAGTCCGCAATGAGCATCGTCCGCCGGTTCCTCGTCGCCCCGTCCCTCGTTCGCCTGATCCGCAAGGAGCGTGGTGGCGCACGGGTCACCGAGGGCTACTTCGCGCCCCAGGCCGGCCGGGTCTCGTACGTTCGGGTCGATGGCCAGCAATGCCATCTCGTCCTCGTCAACACGGATCAGAACGGCGCTTCGAGCGAGGAGCGCACGGACGTGCCGCGCGCCCATGGCGACGCCCTCCTCGACGTTTGCAGCGGCAAGGCGCAGTACGACCGCACGGTGATCGCGCTCGGTGCCGGCCGTGAGGCGCGGGTCGACCGTTACGTCGCCCCGGGCAATCTCGACCTCGTGAGCGTGACCTTCGACGAGATCGGAGACGCAAACGGCTTCTCCGTGCCGGTCTGGTTCGGCCCCGAGGTGTCCGGCGACGCGGCGTACGAGCGCCATGCCGTCGCCCTCCAGGGCGTACCTCAGCCGGGCGAGATCGCCCTGAGCAACGCCGCCCTGGAAGCGGTGCTCGACCTCGTCGAACCCCGGTTCGGCTTCGGCCGCTACGGCGGCGCGTCGGGTGCCGCCGCGAAGCCGGCGGACGAGGACGGGATGATGAAGGCCTTGCGCCGGGTCGCCGGGGGCGGAACCGCAGCCCAGCCCAGCCCGCAGGCCGCGGCCCCTGCGCCGGTCGCGGCGCCCGAGCCTGCTCACCCGGAGGCTGGCCAGAACGACGCCCGCATCGACGAGGTCATCGAGAGCCTGTCGCAGGCACTCGGCAATCCGCAGCCCCTGCCGCCGGAGGGCGAGCCCGCCCAGCCGGCGCGTGCCGAAGAGGCTGCGGGCGAATTCGAACGCTGGACTGTCCGCCCGCGCCGCAACCAGACCTGATCGGCGTCCCCGATCGGCCTGATGAAGGTGGCACGTTTGAGAATGTCACTTTCATCCCTGCCTGTGCGATTGAGTGGTGCACGCAACTTCGCTAGCGTCGTGGGCAAGAAACACGAAAGCGTGCGCGGTTCAGTGCACGGGCGAGGGAACCATGGCCCAGGCGATGACACACGGCACGGCGGCCGAGCCCCCCCGGGTGGCCGAGCCCTGGTACAAGGTTCTCTACATCCAGGTGCTGATCGCCATCGCGCTCGGCATCCTGCTCGGCTACCTCCATCCGGAATGGGGCAAGTCGGTCAAATGGTTGGGCGACGCCTTCATCGCTCTGATCAAGATGATGATCGCGCCGATCATCTTCTGTACCATCGTGCACGGTATCGCATCCATCGGTGACCTGAAGAAGGTCGGCCGCGTCGGCCTGAAGGCCCTCGTCTATTTCGAGGTGGTGTCCACCATCGCGCTTCTCATCGGCATCCTCGTCGGCGAGGTGGTGAAGCCCGGCGCCGGCTTCAACGCCGACGTGACGAAGCTCGATGGCAAGGCCGTCGAGAAATACGCCAAGTTGGCCGCCGACGACTCCGTGACGGGCCACATCATGGCGCTGATCCCGAAGAGCTTCTTCGATGCGTTCGCCACCGGCGACCTGCTTCAGGTACTGCTGATCTCGATCCTCACCGGCGTCGTCGTCACCGGCATGGGCAAGCGCGGCGAGGCCATCACCCACGCGATCGACACGATGGGGCAGATCTTCTTCCGCATCATCGGCCTCGTGGTGAAGCTCGCGCCCATCGGCGCCTTCGGCGCCATGGCCTTCACCATCGGTCAGTACGGCATCGGCAAGGTCGTCGATCTCGCCTGGCTCGTCGGCACCTTCTACGTCACCGCCTTCCTGTTCGTGGTGATCGTGCTCGGCGGCATCGCCCGGGTCGCCGGCTTCTCGATCTTCAAGTTCCTCGCCTACATCAAGGACGAACTCCTGATCGTGCTCGGCACCTCCTCCTCCGAGACGGTGCTGCCGCACATGATGACGAAGATGCGCCGGCTCGGTGCCTCGGACTCCGTTGTCGGACTCGTGATCCCGACGGGGTACTCGTTCAACCTCGACGGCACCAACATCTACATGACCCTGGCGAGCCTGTTCCTCGCCCAGGCCGTGGGAGCGGACCTGTCGTTCGGCCAGTATGCGACCATCATTCTCGTGGCGATGCTGACCTCGAAGGGGGCCTCCGGTGTGACGGGCGCCGGCTTCATCACCCTGGCGGCCACGCTCTCGGCCATTCCCAACAACCCGGTGCCGGTGGCCGCCATGACCCTGATCCTCGGTGTCGACAAGTTCATGTCCGAGTGCCGGGCCATCACCAATCTCATCGGCAACGGCGTCGCAACCGTCGTGGTCAGCCGCTGGGAGGGCGAACTCGACCGGGAGAAGCTGCGTCAGGTGATGGACAACCCCATCGCCATCGGTACGGACATCTCGGATCACGCACCCAACATGGACCCGATCACCACGCCGTCCGCGGCGTCGGCGCCCATCCCCGTCCCCGCACGCTGATCGGAACGTCTTGCGCCTCGGAATCGACCTCGGCGGCACCAAGATCGCCGGGGTCGTCCTCGACGCGGCGGGCATGATGCGGGCCGAGGCCCGTGTCCCCACGCCACGCGAAGATTACTCAGGCACCCTCGCGGCCATCGCGGCCCTGGTCGAAGGCCTCGAATCCCGCACCGGCCCCGTCCGCAGTGTCGGGGTCGGAATGCCGGGGGCCATCGCGCCGGCCACCGGTCTGGTCAAGAACGCCAACTCGACATGGCTGAACGGCCGTCCCTTCGCCGACGACCTCGTTCACGCCCTCGGCCGCCCCGTGCGCGTCGAGAACGACGCCAATTGCCTCGCCGTGTCGGAGGCCGTCGACGGGGCGGGTGCCGGTGCCGCCGTGGTCTGGGCGATCATCCTCGGCACCGGCGTCGGCTCCGGCATCGCCCTCCAAGGACGAGCCCTCGCCGGGCGGTTGCGTATCGCCGGCGAGTGGGGCCACAATCCTCTCCCCGCACCCCGTGACGATGAGCGCCCGGGACCCGCCTGCTATTGCGGCCGCTCCAGTTGCATCGAAACGTGGTTGTCCGGACCCGCACTCGCCGCCGACCATGCCCGGCGCAGCGGGCGGCCCATCACCGCCGAAGCTGTCGTGGCGGCGATGCGCGCAGGCGATCCCGTCGCGCAGGAAACGTTCGCGCGCTACCGCGACCGCCTCGGCCGGGCTTTGGCGCAAGTCGTCAACATCCTCGATCCTGATATCATCGTGATCGGCGGCGGGCTGTCGCGTCTGCCCGAGTTGTTCGAGGGCCTGACGGAGCTCACTGCTCCGCACGTGTTCTCGGACCGCTTCGACACGCCCATTCGTCCGAGCCTGCATGGCGACGCCTCCGGAGTCAGAGGGGCGGCCTGGCTGTGGGACCCCGGTACCCAAGGCGCCTGACGCGCCGTGAGGAGACGAGACCCCTTGTCAGGGGCTCGAATTGCACATAAACATATCTTTATGTCTATCGCAGGCCCCATAGCGGACTCATCGGTGCCATTCACGCATGCCCTCGGCGTGCTGCGCGCGGCGGCCGAAGAGACGCGCCTGCGTATCCTCGCCCTGCTGGCGGACGGGGAATTGTCGGTCTCCGACCTCACCGACATCCTCGGTCAGTCGCAGCCGCGCATCTCCCGGCACCTCAAGCTTCTCGTGGAAGCCGGTCTCGTGGAGCGCCATCGCGAAGGAGCCTGGGCGTTCTTTCGCCTCGTCGATGGCCGCGCCGGCCTCGTCGACCCCCTCATCGCCGGGCTCGACTCCCGAAGTGCTCCGATCTCCGAGGATCGGGCGCGACGCGAAGCCGTGCGGGCGCAGCGCGCCGAGGCGGCCCAGACCTTCTTCGCGCGTCTCGCTCCGAAGTGGGATCACCTGCGCTCGCTCCATGTGCCGGAGGCCACCGTCGAGGCCGCCGTGCTCGATGCGCTGGGCAACCGGCCGATTCACAACCTCATCGATCTCGGCACCGGCACCGGCCGGATGCTCGGACTGCTCGCCGGCCGGGCCAGCCGGGCGACGGGCCTCGATTCCAACCATGCCATGCTGTCGGTGGCGCGCGCCAACCTCGAGCGGGCCGGCCTGTCGCGGGTCGATCTGCGGCAGGGCGACATCCATGCTCCGCCGTTCGGGCGCGGCAGCTTCGATCTGGTGCTGGTTCACCAGGTCTTGCATTACCTCGACGATCCGGCTCGCGCCCTGCGCGAAGCCGTGCGGCTCGTGGCGCCGGGGGGGCGTCTCCTCGTGGTGGATTTCGCGCCCCACGATCTCGAGTTCCTGCGTGAAACCCAGGCCCATCGCCGCCTCGGCTTCGCACCCGAGCAGGTGACGGGCTGGCTCAACGATGCGGGGCTGTCCACCGTCACCACCCGCGATCTCGCCCCTCCGCCGGCCCTGGCCCACCACCAGCTCACCGTGACGCTCTGGCTCGCCTCCGAAGCCGAAGAGGCCGGGCTTGAGCGGGCCGTCGCCTGACCGACGCACGTCACATCCTGTTCGCGATCCGTCTGAACCGACCGACATTGAGGACGACCCCGATGCCCACCGCCTCCCAACACCGCGCCAGCCGCGACGGCTACCGTCCGATCAGCGTCTCCATCGAGTTTTTCCCGCCGAAGACCGACGAGATGGAGAAGATCCTGTGGTCGTCCATCGAGCGCCTGGCGCCGCTACAGCCGAAATTCGTCTCGGTGACCTACGGCGCCGGCGGATCGACCCGTGAGCGCACCCACAACACCGTAGCCCGCATGGTCCGGGAGACGGGTCTCAGGCCCGCCGCCCACCTCACCTGCGTCGATGCCACCCGCGAGGAGATCGACGCCGTCGTGCAATCCTACTGGGATGCCGGCGTGCGCCACATCGTGGCCCTGCGCGGCGACCCTCAGGACGGCGTCGGTACGACCTATCGTCCGCATCCGGGCGGCTACGCCCAGACGGCGGACCTCGTCGCCGGGATCAAGCGCATCGGCGACTTCAAGGTCTCGGTCTCGGCCTACCCTGAAAAGCATCCCGAGGCCGCCAGCCTCGACGCCGACATCGACGCGCTGAAGGCCAAGGTCGACGCCGGCGCCGATCAGGCAATCACGCAGTTCTTCTTCGAGAACGACATCTACCTGCGCTACGTCGACAAGGTGCGGGCGGCGGGCATCGATATCCCGATCATCCCGGGCATCCTCCCCGTCCAGAACTTCAAGCAATCGGCCAACTTCGCCCGCCGCACCGGCGCCTCGGTGCCGTACTGGCTCGCCGCCCGCTTCGAGGGGCTCGACAACGATGCCGACACCCGCCGCCTCGTGGCGGCGGCGGTGGCGGCCGAACAGGTGCTCGATCTCGTCGATCGCGGCGTCAACGACTTCCACTTCTACTCGATGAACCGTTCCGACCTCGTTTACGCCATCTGCCATCTCCTCGGCCTGCGTTCGCAGGCCCCGAAGGTGGCGGCGGCGAAGGCGGCCTGAGCACACGCGTTCGACCTTCTCAGAATCTCATCCTGAGGCGCCCGCGTCGGCGGGCCTCGCAGGAGGACACCAGCACCAATGTGCGAACGGGAGCCCTCCTTCGAGGCCTCCGCTTCGCTCCGGCACCTCAGCACGAGGTGGTTTGATGGGACCCAGCGTCTCCAAGGATACACCATGACCGACCTGCGACCCGTCGATGGAAAAGAGATCGAAGCCGCGCTCCGTGCGCGCGCCGCGGAAAAGATCCTCGTCCTCGACGGGGCGATGGGCACCGTGATCCAGCGCCTCGGCTACGGCGAGGCGGACTTTCGCGGCAGCCGCTTTACGGATCACGGCCACGACCAGAAGGGCAACAACGACCTCCTGATCCTGACACAGCCCGATGCGATCCGGCAGATCCACCTCGACTACTTCCTCGCCGGCGCCGATATGTGCGAGACCAACACGTTCTCGGGGACCACCATCGCCCAAGCCGATTACGGCATGGAATCGATCATCCACGAGCTCAATTCGGAGGGCGCGCGCCTCGCCCGCGAGGCCGCCGCCCTGGCCGAAAAGCAGGACGGCCGCCGCCGCTTCGTGGCCGGCGCCATCGGCCCGACGAACCGCACCCTGTCGATCTCGCCGGACGTGAACAATCCCGGCTACCGCGCCGTGACCTTCGATGAGGTGCGTCAGGCTTACATCGAGCAGGTGCGCGGCCTGATGGACGGGGGCGCCGAACTCATCCTCATCGAGACCATCTTCGACACCCTCAACGCCAAAGCGGCGGTCGCCGCCGCCTGGGCGGTGTTCGAGGAGCGGGGCATGGTCCTGCCGATCATGATCTCGGGCACGATCACGGATCTCTCCGGCCGCACCCTCTCGGGCCAGACCCCGGAGGCGTTCTGGAATGCGCTCCGCCACTCCGCGCCCCTGACCATCGGCCTCAACTGCGCACTCGGCGCGAAGGAGATGCGCGGCCACATCTCCGAGCTGTCGCGCATCGCCGACACCCTGGTCTGCGCCTATCCGAATGCGGGCCTGCCCAACGAATTCGGTCTCTACGACGAGAGTCCCGAAGCCATGGGGAAACTGGTGGGCGAGTTCGCCAGCGCCGGCATCGTCAACATGGTCGGCGGCTGCTGCGGCACCACGCCGGACCACATTCGCGCCATCGCTGAAGCCGTCGCGGGGTGCAAGCCCCGTGCGATCCCGGAAGTGCCGCGCCTGATGCGCCTGTCGGGCCTGGAGCCGTTCACCCTGACGAAGGAGATCCCCTTCGTGAATGTCGGCGAGCGCACCAATGTCACGGGCTCGGCCAAGTTCAGGAAGCTGATCACCGCCGGCGACTACGCGGCGGCCCTCGACGTCGCCCGGGATCAGGTGGCGGCGGGCGCCAGCATCATCGACATCAACATGGACGAGGGCCTGCTCGATTCCGAGAAGGCCATGGTCGAGTTCCTCAACCTCGTCGCCGCCGAGCCCGACATCGCCCGCGTGCCGGTGATGATCGATTCCTCGAAGTTCCACGTCATCGAGGCCGGCCTGAAGTGCGTCCAGGGCAAGGCGATCGTGAACTCGATCTCCATGAAGGAGGGCGTCGAGAAGTTCATCGCCGACGCCAAGGTGTGCCGCTCCTACGGCGCCGCCGTGGTGGTGATGGCCTTCGACGAGCAGGGCCAGGCCGACAGTTACGAGCGCAAGGTCGAGATCTGCACCAAGGCCTACCGGGTTCTGACCGAGGAGATCGGCTTCCCGCCGGAAGACATCATCTTCGATCCGAACGTGTTCGCGGTGGCCACCGGCATCGAGGAGCATAACGGCTACGGCGTCGCCTTCATCGAGGCGACGAAGACCATCCGCGAGACCCTGCCCCATGCCCACATCTCGGGCGGCATCTCGAATCTCAGCTTCGCCTTCCGGGGCAACGAGCCCGTGCGCGAGGCCATGCACGCGGTGTTCCTGTATCACGCGATTCAGGTCGGCATGGACATGGGCATCGTGAATGCCGGCCAGCTCGCGATCTACGCCGAGCTTCCGGCCGAACTGCGCGAGCTGTGCGAGGACGTGGTCCTCAACCGCCGCGACGATTCCACCGACCGTCTGCTGGAGGCGGCGGAGCGCTTCAAGTCCGGCGGCGGCGTCCAGGCGAAGACCGCCGACCTGTCCTGGCGCGAGGCGCCGGTGCAGAAGCGCATCGAGCACGCCCTGGTCAACGGCATCACCGAGTACATCCTCGCCGATACCGAAGAGGCGCGCCTGGGCGTCGAGCGCCCGCTCCACGTCATCGAGGGCCCGCTGATGGCCGGCATGAACGTGGTCGGCGACCTGTTCGGTTCGGGCAAGATGTTCCTCCCGCAGGTGGTGAAATCCGCCCGCGTGATGAAGCAGGCCGTGGCCTACCTCGAGCCGTTCATGGAGGCGGAGAAGCTCGCCAATGGCGGTGACGGCAAGCGCCAGGCCGCCGGCAAGATCCTGATGGCGACGGTGAAGGGAGACGTCCACGACATCGGCAAGAACATCGTCGGCGTCGTGCTCGCCTGCAACAACTACGAGATCATCGACCTCGGCGTGATGGTGCCGGCGGCCAAGATCCTCGACGTGGCCAAGCGCGAGAACGTCGACATCGTCGGCCTGTCCGGCCTCATCACCCCGTCGCTCGACGAGATGGTGCACGTGGCCGCCGAGATGGAGCGCGAGGGGTTTTCGGTTCCCTTGCTCATCGGTGGGGCCACGACCAGCCGCGTCCATACCGCCGTGAAGATCCACCCTTCGTACAACCGGGGCCAGACCGTCTACGTGACGGATGCCAGCCGCGCCGTCGGCGTGGTGTCGAGCCTGCTGTCGAAGGAGACACGGGATTCGACCATCGAGAAGGTCCGGGCCGAGTACAGGAAGGTCGCCGACGCGCACGCCCGCTCGGAGCTCGACAAGCAGCGCCTACCGCTGGCGAAAGCCCGCGCCAACCCGTTCCGGATCGACTGGTCGGGCTACCAGCCGAAGAAGCCGAGCTTCACCGGCACGCGGGTCTACTCCTCCTACGAGGTCGCCGATCTCGTGCCCTACATCGACTGGACGCCGTTCCTGCAGACCTACGAGTTCAAGGGCCGCTACCCAGCGATCTTCGAGGATCCGAACCAGGGGCCGGCGGCGAAGGCCCTGTTCGACGATGCGCAGGAGATGCTCGCGCAGATCGTCGCCGAGCGCTGGTTCAACCCGAAGGCGATCATCGGCTTCTGGCCGGCCAACAGCATCGGCGACGACATCGCCCTCTACACCGGTGAGAGCCGCTCCGAGAAGCTCGCGACTTTCCACGGCCTGCGCCAGCAATTGTCGAAGCGCGACGGACGTGCCAACACCTGCCTGTCGGACTTCGTCGCTCCCGCCGACACCGGTATCGCCGATTACGTCGGCGGCTTCGTGGTCACGGCTGGCCTGGAGGAGGTTCGTATCGCCGAGCGCTTCGAGCGGGCCAACGACGATTACCGCTCGATCCTGGTGAAGGCGCTGGCCGACCGCATCGCCGAGGCCCTCGCCGAGCGCATGCACGAGCGTGTGCGAAAGGACTTCTGGGGCTACGGCGCCGATGAGACCTATGCGCCCGATGACCTCGTGCGTGAGGAGTATGCCGGCATCCGGCCCGCCCCCGGCTACCCGTCGCAACCCGACCACACCGAGAAGGTGACGCTGTTCGATCTGCTCAAGGCGGAGTCGCGCATCGGTGTGAAACTCACGGAATCCTACGCCATGTGGCCGGGCTCCTCTGTGTCGGGCCTCTACATCGCCCATCCGGAGGCGCATTACTTCGGCGTCGCCAAGGTCGAGCGCGATCAGGTCGAGGATTACGCGCTCCGCAAGGGCATGGATCTGGGGCAAGTCGAGCGCTGGCTCGGGCCGATCCTCAACTACGATCCGGCCCGCTATCTCGCAGCGGCGGCGGAATAGGGTACGAAGCTCCTCCTCGCTTGCGGGGAGGGGCGATGATGGTTCGGACGTCGAAACGCGCGGGAGTGTGTCCGGGCAAGGCTTGACCGTGGGGACGGCTGCGCTTCAATGCCCGCCGAGACTTTGGCGAGGCCAGACGGAAGGGCGCCCCGATCGTGTACCGGCTGACCAGCCCCGTGCTGTCGACCAAGATGCCCGCGGCGCTGGCGGTCATCACCCTCGGCCTGCTGGCCTCGGGCTGCACCGGCTTCTCCTACCTGTCGAAGACCTATGTCAGCCTGACCCCCCAGGTGGTCACCATCGGCTGCAAGGATCCCTACGAGGTCTACGACCAGCGACGCCTGCGCAAGATGCTCATCGTCTCCAATTCCCTGCGGGAGGTCACCGGCTGCGGGATCGACGACCGGCTCGAGGGCGGCGACCCAGCCCTGACCCGAACCAAGCGGTTTCGCGATGCGGCCCGCACCTATCTCGACGAAACCGTGCGGGAGGATTGCCGGATCACCGGCGAGACCGTGTTCACGGATCTCCAGACGGAGTTCGCCTACACCTGTGCCGGTCCGATCGAGCCACGCGGGACCAAAGTCCCGCGCCTGCCGGGTCGCAACCGCGTCGGGCTCTGAAGGCTCGGCCCCGAAGGATCAGGTTTCGGGCGGATGCTGGAACGTCCGCTCGATGGCGTCGCCCGATGCGGCCAGCAAGGCACGCGCGAGGATGCGGGCTTCGTCCCGGTCGAGGGCGAGGATCGCGGTGAATGGCTGACCGGCGACATCGGGCAGGCCGATCTCGAGCTGTACGCCATCCGCGCTCTCCGCGACCGACAGGCTCCAGTCCCGGTCGTGTGACCCTCGGCTCATCGTCTCGTCACCCTCGTGGCGGGTGCGTCCCGCCGTTCCTGCATGACCGATCCCCTGCGATCAGGCCAGTCTCGCCCGGCGATTGACGTCGCGCCACCCGGTGGTGTTTGTGCGCCCCGACCCGCCCGGTTCATCGCCGGGTCCACAAACCTTCGAGAAAGACACCCATGTCCGAGATCTGGTTCCGCACCGGCGAAGCCACCGTGCTCGCCGCCGAAGGGCAGTACACCGATGCCATGCCAGAGGTGCTCATCGGCTCCACCCGTGGACCCGCCGGCCACGCCTTCGCGGGTATGATGGGGCAGGTTCAGGGGCACACCCGGATGTTCGTGGTGCGCGACCTCAACCAGCTCGTGCGCCCGGCGACGATGATGACCACCAAGGCCACCATCCACACGGCCGAGTACGTCGAACTTCTCGGCGGCGTGGTTCAGGCCGCAACGGGCGATGCCATTATCGACTGCGTCATCGAAGGCGTGCTGCCGAAGGATGGCCTCGACGATCTCTGCATGATCATCATGATCTGGCTCGACCCGCGCTGCGCCAAGGATACGAATCTCGACCACAAGGACCTCTACCGTACGAACTACGAGGCGACGAAGCTCGCCATCGCGCGTGCCATGAAGGGCGAGCCGTCCATCGACGAACTCATCGCCAACCGGAAAACGGTGAAGCACTACGCGTTGGAGGACGTGATCGAGTATTGAGCGCGAACGCCGGCCGTACGCATCGAAATGGTGGGCACGGCCCCTCGGGGATCGACGGTTTCGGGCCTTTCGCGGGCGGGCCCGCGACGGACCCCGACCGACCCCTACACAGACAGCCCGCATGGAGAACCGGAACCGGATGCCCCTCAAAATCATCGCAGCCATCGCGTTCGCGATCGGCGCTGCCTCGGCGGTCCAAGCTCAGGGCCTCGCACGCGGCGCGCAGGATGGCGCAGAACGGGGCGGCAATATCGCCGGCCCCCTCGGAGCGGCCGTCGGCAGCGCCATCGGGGGCGCCGTCGGCACGGCCAACGAGATCCTGGGGATCGATCGGCGCGAGCGCTTCCGCATCTATACGCAGGGCGAACGACGCCCCTCCTTCGCCCACAAAGGGCCGATTCAGGTCGGAACGGTCCTGCCTCCGAACGGTGTCGTGTACTACGACGTCCCGCCCGAATTCGCCCTGAAGGGTTTGAACTACACCATCGTCAACGATCATCCGGTTCTGGTCGACCCGGCGACACGCCGGATCGTCGAGGTGATCGATTGAGCTTGGATTAGGAACCCTGTTCCATATCGGCATTTCCGAAGGCCGGCGTGCCGCTTCGGATCCGATCTTCTGGAAAACGGACATGGCCGGCCCGGGCGGACGTATCCAACCCGAGCCGGCCAAGCCGAATATCAGTGGCCGGTCCTTCGCGAAGGACCGACGGCGTTGTCAGCGGTCGCGACGCTCACGCACCGTGCCGCGCTCCTCGCGGCGCTCCATGCGCTCTTCGCGCCGATCCGGATCGACACCGAGGACGCCACCGACCGTGCCCGTCGCGGCTCCGACCGCACCGCCGACGATGCCACCGACCGGCCCGGCCGCGCGATTGCCGTCCTCCACGCCGCGTTCCGCGCCGCGTACGGTTCCCTGGGCCTGAGCCGAGGCCGACAGGGCCAGGGGTGCGAGAACGAGGGTGCTTGCGAGAATGAAAGCCTTCATGGCCGTCTCCTTGATCTGCTGCGCTGGAGGCCCCGCGGCGTGTCGCGCCGACGGGGCCAGCTCATGAGGTCAACGAACGACGGCCGGATTGGTCCCCATCTCCGACACTTCTTGCCGCGAGGGAGGACCAGCGGGGCTTCCGAGCCAACCGATCAGCAGCTCAGCCGGCGGCCTTCGCGGCGGCCGAACTTCTGATAATGCGCCAGCGCCGAGGTCAGTTGGCCGGCACGCAGGGCTTGGGCGACGTCGGGGTTGCACCGCACGTAGGAGCGCTCATCGAACCCGCCACCACCGCCCCGATCCGCATAGCCCGAATCGCGACCACGCGACCCGCGTCCGCGATCGTCGTAATCGTCGTCGCGATCACGGCGTCTCTGCCCATAATCACGATCGCCATAGCCCGAGTCGCGCCGGTCATAACCGTAATCCCGCCCGCCGTAAGGCTGAGCCTGTGCGAGATCCACCGGGACCAGCAGGCTCATGCCGACAGCCGCCACTGCAAAAAAAGTTCTCATCGTGTGTTCTCTCCCCAACTAAGCACCACAACGATCCTGGGCCGTCGTCGGTTCGATCATCGGCCTCAATGCGCGAATGACGATCTGCCGAAGAGCCCGACGGATAGGATTGGCTCGGCACGAACCGCGTCGTCAGCAGCGGCAATCTAATCTGGCACTCCGTAGGACTCGACTGATGTGTGAGCCGTTTCTCGGCGCACGAATACGTAGATGGCTTCGCGTCCGGTGTCCGAACCGTCGAAATCGCCCAGCACACCCGCGAGGCTGAGGCCGCACCGCTCCGCATTCCTGACGATCTCGGTTCGATCGACGGCATGATAGACGAGTTCTTCCCGCGACTGCCGCGTGATCGTCCCGGCGGGATCGATCAGGGTATACTCCATCACCTGACAGAATCGGCCGGTGTCCTCTGCGAACGTTCGCGCGACCACGCGGATACGGACGCTGTCCCCGGCCGCATTGTACGGACCGGACAGTTCCTCGTCGCCGAGGGGCTGGCGCAGCATGGCATGGGCGGGCAGATGGATCGCCGCCTTGCCGCCGGGTTTCAGATGCCGGGCGACGACCGCCAGGGCGTCCGCTCGCGCGGTGGGCGTGCCCAGATGCGCGTAGCCGTAGAACGGGATGATCGCTCCATCGAATTGGCGGTCCAACACGATGCGGGTCATGTCGCCCTGCATCAGGGCGATGCGGCTTCCCACCTCCGGCGGCAGGCGCTCGCATTTCATGGCGGCGCGCTGGATCATCGCGGGCGCCAGGTCGACGCCGAAGACGCCGTAGCCGCGCTCCGCCAGGGCGATCACGATCCGGCCGGTGCCGCAGCCGAGTTCGAGGACCGACGATCCGGCGGGGCCCACGATGTCCGCATAGAAGTCGATATCGCCCCGAAAGGGATAGGCGCTCGAGACGACATCGTAGAACGCCGCACTCAAGCCGGTATCGTCGTAGTAGGGGAGGTTGCTCATCGCATATCCAAGGAGGCTGACCCGTCGCCCATGGGCGGCCGGTCAGACGTTCCGTTGTCCTGCCGCACGATGGAAGCGCGCCTCAAGTGCCGGTCTGCTCGCGGCCGATGCGGCTGTGACGGCGGCTCCAGCTGAAATAGATCACGAAGCCGATGGCGAGCCACATGAGCAGGCGCAGCCAGGTCTCGCCATCCAGCGACACCATCATGGCAAAGCAGCTCACGATACCGAGGATCGGCACCAGGGGGACCAGGGGCGTGCGATAGTCGCGTCGTGCATCGGGTTGGGTCCGGCGCAGGATGATCACGCCGGCACAGACGAGCATGAAGGCCAGCAGCGTACCGATGCTGGTCATGTGGCCGAGCTGGCTGATCGGAAGGAAGCCGCCGAGCGCGCTGGTGAAAACCATAAAGAACAGGTTCGAGCGGTACGGCGTCTTCCAGGTGGGATGAATCTTGGAGAAGAAGCCCGGGAGCAGCCGGTCCTGGCTCATGGAGTAGAACACCCGGCTCTGGCCGAGCAGCAGCACCAGGATCACCGTTGAGAAGCCCGCGATGACGCCGAGCGTCACGAGGCTGCGCAGCCACGGAAACGGCGTCTGTGCGATGGCGGTGTTCACGGGCGCCGCATCGCCCCTCATCTGGTCGTAATGCACGAGGCCGGTGAGCACGCCGGCGAACAGGATGTAGATGACCGTGCAGATGGCAAGGGAGCCGAGGATTCCGATCATCATGTTGCGCTGGGGGTTCTTGGCCTCCTGCGCCGCCGTCGATACGGCGTCGAAGCCCACATAGGCGAAGAAGACGACGCCCGCGCCGCGCATGATCCCGCTCCAGCCGTACTCGCCGAAGGTGCCGGTGTTCTCGGGGATGAACGGCACGTAGTTCTGCGCCTTGATGTAGAACAGGCCCACGCCGACCACGACTGCCACGACGGCGAGCTTGATCATCACCACGACGGCGTTGACCCGGGCCGACTCGCGGATGCCGATCATCAGGAGCGCCGAAGCCGCCACGATGATCAGAATCGCCGGCAGATTGACGAGGCCGTGCGCCGTCACGCCATCGACGGTGTAGGTCTCGAACGGCGAATGGACGAGGCTCGGCGGGAGGTTGATGCCGAGGGTGTCACGCAGGAAGCGGGTGACATAGCTCGACCAGCTCACCGAGACGGTGGCGGCCCCGACCGCATATTCGAGGACGAGATCCCAGCCGATGATCCAGGCGACGAGTTCACCCATGGTGGCATAAGCGTAGGTGTAGGCCGAGCCCGCCACGGGGATCATGCCGGCGAGTTCGCTGTAGCACATGCCGGCAAACGCGCAGGCGATGGACGCGATGGCGAACGAGATCACCACGGCCGGGCCAGCGTGTTCGGCCGCCGCGATGCCGGTGAGGGAGAACAGGCCGGCGCCGATCACCGCGCCGATCCCCAGCGCGATCAGGCTCCACGGCCCGAGGGTGCGGGCGAGCTTGTGCTCGCCGCCCTCGGCATCGGAGTTCAGCCGTTCGAGGGATTTCGTCCGGATGAGGTCGTCCGCCAAACCGCCGGCCATGCAACGTCTCGCTGTTGGAAATCCGTGAGATGGCCGCGACGTTAACGCAAATTATCCGATGTACCAGCCGGTCGCCGTGCGCCCGTGGCGGTTGTCCCACGCGAGGGCCATCAACGCGTCCGGGCAGCGGCGAACGAGCCCTCGATCAGATCCTTCAGAATGTCGGTGGCGGAAGCCGTGATCGCGGCTCCGGCGGTGCGTGGCATGCCGGCCACGAAGGGGGGCTGCGGAGCGTACTCAGCCACGAGCTGGCTGGTCCGGGCGTAGTCCGGATCGCGCAGGCGCGCGGACAGCGCCAGGGCGAAATCGAGACCGGCCGAGATGCCGGCGCTCGTCACGCGATTGCGGTCGAACACCACCCGTTCATCCACGGGGATCGCACCGAAGAGGGGCAGGACCCCATCGCGCACGCACCAGTGCGAGGTCGCCCGGTATCCCGTCAGCAGGCCCGCCGCGCCGAGGATCAGGGACCCGGTGCAGACGCTCGTGACCCAGGCCGCCCGCCCGGCGCGATCGCGTAGGAAAGCGAGCAGCCGCTCATTGCGCATCTGGTCGGGCGTTCCATCGCCGCCGGGCACGATCAGGACATCAAGGTCCCGCGCACAGGTCTCGAAGTCCGCGGTCGCGACGATCTCGAGTCCGGTATCGCTGGCGACGGGGCCGATCCGCTCGGCCACCAGATGGAAACTCGGACCCGCGAGACCAGCCAAAAGGGCCTGGGGCCCGACCACGTCCAGGGCCGTCATCCCCGGAAACAGCACCATGGCGATCTGCCGGAAAGGCGCCGGGTGGGCCGTCGTTTCGGCGAATAACGGCTGGCTACCCGTTGCGGAAAATCCGGCCGACAGTATGCCCATCGTCGCGAGGGTCACGGCCTCGCGACGGCTCGGTCCGGCATCGGCCGCCGGCCCGTGTTCGGGGCCGGCGCGACGTCCCGCAGGATCAGGCGGACTTGAGATGGGCGGCGAGATGCTTGTTCATCTCGAACATCGTGCACTTATCCTTGCCGAAGACCTTCTTGAGCTTGTCGTCGGCCAGGATCTCGCGCTTGTTCTCCGGGTTCTGAAGCTCATGCTTCTTGATGTATTCCCAGACCTTGCTGACGACCTCGCCACGGGGCAGGGCGGCATCACCGACAACGGCCGCGAGCTCGGGCGACGGCTTGAGCGGCTGCTGGAGAGCGTTCGGCTTGGCGCCCTCGCCCTTGGGGGCGGCGACCTTCTTGCCCTTTGCGGCGGTCTTCTCGGCGGCCGGCTTCTCGTCGCCAGTCGCGGCGCTCTTGTCCGCGCTCTTGGTGGCACTCTTGGTCGTGGTCTTGGCCATGGATTTCCTCCAGAGGTTCGGCAGCGAGCGCCGGTACGCCCACGGCACGAGGCCTCGGAGCGCATAGCTGCAACAACTAAGCAGTGTTGCGACCGTTCCAAGGGAAATCCGCCCTGTGCTTGGGAGCCGTCCACAGGGAGCGCGCCCTATCAACAGGATCGCTCCCGGCGCACGTGGAGAAGTTCAAGGCGCACATTCGAGATCTTGATCGGTGTCGGCGTTGTACTTTGCCTTGTCCGAGCGCGAAGCCAGCGATTCCAGCGGGCGGTAGCGCTCGCGCGATGCCGAGCCAAGGCCATGACTTGCAATGGTTTTCTCGAATTCTCGCAACGCCGGCCGGTAGGGCGGAGGTCTACGGCGATCCCTTGTTCCGGCGGCGACCGACCTCGCCGGAATACGGCCGGCTTCAGCCGAGGGTGCGCGGCGGACTACGCGGTTCGTCCTTGCCCGCGAGGAACGAACTAATTTTCGCCCTTGATGGATCGACCGCCCGACGCGGCTTTTGCGCCTTCCGGAAACGGACGGTTAAGCCTCCGAGGCCGAGGGTCCGGCCATGATCATCGCCGTCTTCGCCCTCGCCCTCTGTGCGGCCCTCGCTCTCATCGGCGGTCTTGGAGCCGTCATCGCGTCCGAGTCCGGCACCGTCTCGGACGCGCCGCACGGCGCCGGGTACATCTGAGGTACCCTTCCAGGGAGAGCGATCCGGGAACCGGGGCGGGGCGCTCGCGCGTTTGCCGTTCCAGACATCCCGGAGCGACGAAATGCCGACCGATCTTCCCAATGAGCGCCCGATCAGGCCAGCCGGGACCCTCGAACTCGATCCCAAGGGTGAAGGAGTCGCCATCGACGAGACGCCGCGCCTCATCGCCTCGGACAAGGTCGAGGGTACGGCGGCCTACGACGCGGACGGCGCGCATCTCGGCACCGTGCATAATTTCATGGTGGACAAGGTTTCGGGACAGGTCGCCTACGCGGTGCTGTCGTTCGGCGGCTTCCTCGGTCTCGGTGAGAGCTACCATCCGCTGCCGTGGCGCTCGCTGCGTTACAGCGTCGAACTCGGCGGGTATATCGTCGACATCGACAAGGATACCCTCGCCCGAGCTCCGACGCACGGGGCCGGCGAAGATCCGTTCGCCGATCCCGCCTTCGGCGGACGCCTCGACGATTATTACGGCGGCCGTCGCTCCGCGATCTGAACTGCCTTAGGACAAGGGCCGGCGCATCGAGCGCCAGCCCTTGGACGCGCAGATCCCGGGTGGCCTTAGAACTTGCCGCCGACGCCGACGCCGCCCGAACCGAGGCTGGGGGTCATTCCACCGCTGCCCGAGCCCGAACGCCCGTCCGCGCTGCCTTCGATGTCCTCACGGCGAATGCGCCGCTCTTCCGACGCGGACGCGCGGGCGACGCCGCCTGCCGAGCGAGGCAGATCGAGTCGCCGCGTCGGCGTGGTCTGGATCTGGTTTCCATCGGCATCGACGCGGGCCGAGCGCGGACCCGATGCGTTCGGGACCGAGCCACGCATCGAGGGCGGCGGGCCGACATCGCTCTCCGGCATCACGCCGCCGCTACTGCCGAGCGCCTGGCAGCCCGCCAGGGCTGCGGTGAGGAGCGCCGCGGCGCTGGCGTTTCGAATGAAGGGCATCGGCTCAAGTCCTCGGACGATCGGGCACCCCCACACGGTGGGGTCTGGGCGAAGTTTCGCGTGTGTACGACGCGGGTTTGACGAAAACCAGACGAGGCGGATCGATCCCGACGACACAGGTCGGGAGATCGGATTCCAGCGAGATCCGTGACCGCGCCGCGAGGCGCTGGGACGCAGCCGCACTCGGCCCTCGAATTGGCCGATTGCGAACCGCAAGGCGGAATGGCAGAGCTGTGCGGGACCCTGCGCGGATCCGCGGAGTCGGCCCGGTTTTTGCCCACAGATTTTTGGCCGATGGTCCTTGCCGGATCTCGCCTTCACAACTTCGCCTTGGTCATTGCGCAGTGACACGAGACCCGGACATGGGACCCGCTCCGTTGTGGGAACCCGCCGGATGGGTCCGTGTCCTGTCCAAGGGCCGGCGCGATCATCGCTCGGGGAACGCACGTGTTCAGATTTGTCCGGATGATCGCCGCGACGACGATCAGCCTCGGGGCCGCCTCCGCTTTCGCCGAGGATACGCCCCCCGGCAGCAAACCCGCCGAGGTACCCGCTGCGCCCGCAGGGCCGAATGGGGCCGCTCCGCCTGCACCGCAGGCGCCCCCGGCGCCGACCTCCGTCCAGCCGGCACCTGCTCCGACGGGCGCTGCGAACCCGGCTCCGGCCCAAGCGCCGGTTCTGCCCACGGGGACTCCCGCCACGGTCCTCGACACGGCGGATTACGAGGGCGTGCTCGGCAAGGCCGTGCGCAGCGCCACCGGCGAGGACATGGGCCGGATCATCGACATCATCCTCGACAAGGACGGCCGCCCCCGCGCCGCCATCATCGATTTCGGCGGCTTCCTCGGCGTCGGCTCACGCAAGATCGCGGTGGATTGGCGCTCCATGCGCTTCACCTCGGACGGCAAGCCGACGCGCCTCGTCCTGCAATTGTCCCGGAATCAGGTCCGCGTCTCGCCGGAATACAAGGCGGGCGAGCCCATCGTGGTCCTTGGGCCGGCGAGCCCGGCTGTCCCCGAGGGCGAGCCGCCGGCTGCCGCCCCCGTACCACCCGCTGCGGCCCCGGCTGCCGCGCCCGTCGCGCCCCCGGCTCCGACCGCCGAGAAGATGCCCGAGAAACCGGCAGAGAGAACGCCGGACAAATGACGGTTCCCCTCCCGAAGGACCGGCGCCCCCTCAAGCCGAGGGAGGTCGTCCGGTCCGAATTCCGGCCGCGCCCGATGCCTCGGCGCGAGGCCCTGGCCGATGCCGCGGAGGGTCCCGCCGACATGAAGGCGATCTCGCGCACCAGCAGCCAGGGCCTCGATGGGTTCGCGTTCTTCGTCGCCAACCTCCAGACGGGGTTCGGGCCGTTCCTCGCCGTGTACTTCACCCAGGCGAAGTGGACCCAGTCGGACATCGGCTTCGCGCTGACCATCGGCAGCCTCGTCAGCCTGCTCGGTCAGGTCCCGGGCGGGGCCTTCGTCGATGCCATGCGGTCGCTCCGCTTCGCCGCCGGCTTCTCGGTCGTCGCCATCGCGCTCAGCGCCTTCGCCCTGGCCATGTGGCCGAACTTCCTCATCGTCATTCTCGCCATGGCCGCCCATTCGGCGGCGAGCTGCATCCTCACGCCGGCCATCGCCGCCATCAGCATCGGTCTCGTCGGCCATGCCCGGGCCGGTGAGCGCCTCGGGCGCAACGCGAGCTTCTCGGCCCTGGGCAACGCCGTCGCCGCCGCCGGCATGGGAGCCTGCGGCTACTATCTTTCCAACGACGCGGTGTTCTACCTCACCGCTTTCCTGATGATCCCGACGCTGGTGGCCCTGTCGTTCATCCGGGCCGACGAGATCGGCCCCGTGACCGTGGCCAAGGCGCCGGGTCCCGCCCCTGGGGCCGTCGCGCCCCGGCGCGACGGTGTCGTCCGCGCCCTGCTGGCGAATCGGGCACTGATGTGCTTCGGCGGATGCATGATGCTGTTCTTCCTCGCCAATGCGGCGATGCTGCCCCTGGTGGGCAGCATGCTGACCCTGCGCGCCAGCGAAACCGCGACCGCCCTCATCGCCGCCTGCATCGTCGTTCCGCAGGTGGTGCTCGCGGTCTCGGGGCCGGCCGTCGGGCGCGCCGCCGAGCGTTGGGGCCGCCGCCCGCTCCTCCTCATCGGGTTCGCCGCCCTGCCGATCCGCGGTCTGCTGTTCGCCTACACGAGCAGCCCCGAACTCCTCGTGGCGATCCAGGTGTTCGACGGAATCTCGGCCGCGGTGTTCGGCGTGATGGTGCCCCTCGTGGTATCCGACGTCACCCGGGGCACCGGGCGCTTCAACCTCGCGCTCGGTGCCGTCGGCACGGCCATGGGGATCGGGGCCGCCCTGTCCACATCGCTCGCCGGCATCATGGCCGATCGCCTGGGGAGCCATTCGGCCTTCCTGGGCCTCGCCGCGGTGGGCTTCGCCGGCTTCGTGATGATCGCTCTGATCATGCCCGAGACCCGACGGTCCACCGTCGCTTAATCCCCGGGGTGGGGACTGGGCGGCATTGAATTCGCTTGCCGCTCAAGCCGCGTTCAGGTTTCTTCCTTGAGAACGGACGAAGCTGGACGTTAGCGTGCAACGCTCGACCGAGCTTCGCGTTGCGATCCTTGGGGGCACATAAGTCGCGTGCGGATCGCGCACGGGCTTCGTTCGAGGGACGGCAGGCGCGGGTCTGCTGGAAAACGGGATTGTCACCGCGATGGAAGACCTGTGCGTCTATGCAGACAGGCCGTTCGCCTTCGTCGCGCGCTACCTGCGCCGCCGGGCACTGCCGCATCTCGTGATCCTGTGCGCCGTGCTGGGCGCCGTCGGTTTCTCCGTCAGCACGGATTACGCCCTCAAGGGGGTCGTCGATGCCCTGAGCAAGGGGCCCGAGGCCGGCCTGATCTGGGGCGCGCTCGCCCTGCTCGTCGCCTTCATCGCCGCCGACAACATGCTCTGGCGCGTCGCCAGCCTCACGGGGTCGTTCACGTTCGTCGGCGTGACCGGCGACATCCGCCGCGACCTGTTCCGCCACATGACCGGGCATTCGCCCTCGTTCTTCGCCGATCGCCAGCCCGGCACCCTGGCCTCGCGCATCACCGCGACCTCGAACGCGATCTTCACCGTCGAGAACATGTTCGTGTTCAACGTGATGCCGCCTTGCGTCGCCGCCTTCCTGTCGATCCTCTACATCGGCACCGTCAGCCTCACGATGGCCCTGGTGCTCGCCGGCATCTTCGCCGCCGTCGTGTTGCTGATGTTCAAGATGGCGGCCGCCGGTAAGCCGCTGCACCACGATTTTGCCGCCAAGGCGGCTTCCGTCGACGGTGAGATGGTGGATCTCGTCGGCAACATGCCCCTCGTGCGCGCCTTCTCGGCGTTCAAGCGCGAATACACCCGCTTCGACGGCACCATCGGTGTCGAGATGCGCTCGCGCCGTTCGTCGCTGCTCTACCTCGAGAAGCTGCGTATCGTGCACGCGATCCTGACCGTGCTGGCCGTGCTCGGACTGCTCTATTGGGCCATCACCCTATGGGAGGCGGGGGCTGCATCGAACGGGCAGGTGGTTCTCGTCTGCACGCTCGGGATCCGCATCCTCGCCGCCACCCGCGATCTCGCCGTCGCCCTCGTGGACGCGACCCAGCACACGGCCCGCCTGTCGGAGGCCCTGCACACCCTGCTGCAACCCCACGATCTCACCGATCACCCGGAAGCCGTGCCCCTGTCGGGGACCGGCGCGGAGATCACGTTCGACCACGTCGCCTTTTCGTACCCCGACGGGCGCGCCGTGTTCACCGACTTCGACCTCGCCATCCAGCCCGGCCAGCGCGTCGGTCTCGTGGGCAAGTCGGGCGGCGGCAAATCCACCTTGTTCTCCCTGCTCCAACGCTTCTACGACGCGCAGGGCGGGCGCATTCTCCTCAACGGACAGGACATCCACCGCGTCACGCAGGACTCCCTGCGCGAGGCGATCACGGTGGTGCCGCAGGACGTGTCGATGTTCCACCGGACCCTGCGGGAGAACATTCGTTACGGCCGGCCCGACGCCTCTGACGAGGACGTGTGGAAGGCGGCCGCCGCGGCCCATTGCACCGATTTCATCGAAGCGCTGCCGGAAGGGTTCGACACCATCGTGGGTGATCGGGGCGTGAAGCTCTCGGGTGGCCAGCGCCAGCGCATCGCCATCGCGCGGGCGATCCTCAAAGACTCGCCGATCCTGCTTCTCGACGAGGCGACGTCGGCCCTCGATGCCGAGTCCGAGGAAGCGATCCGTCACGCCCTCGCCAACCTCATGAAGGGCCGCACGGTCATCGCCATCGCGCACCGCCTCTCGACCCTGAAGGACTTCGATCGAATCGTGGTGCTGGAAGGCGGCCGCATCATCCAGGACGGCTCGCCCGACAAGCTCACGCATCTCGACGGGTTCTACCGCGAGCTGATGAAGAAGGAATCCATGTCGCTGTCGCTGGCCGCGGCCTGAGGGCTACAGCCTCGGGCGGGCGACCTGGAGAGTCTAAGGCCCGCTGCCGCCCAACGTGCGGATCGCGGAGATGATCGCGTTGGCGCGGTAGGGCTTGGTGAAGAACACACTGCCCTCCGCGAGGCGCGGCGGCGTCTGGGTAAAGCCCGTCGCGTAGATGATCGGGAGGCCGGGCCGCAGGCGGCGTGCCGCTTCGGCGAGCTGCCAGCCGTCCATTTCACCCGGCAGACGGATATCCGTGAACAGGACGTCGATGGCCGCATCGCTTTCGATGAACGAGAGAGCGATCTCGGCGGTGGTCGCCTGGGAGACGGTGAAGCCCGCATCCTCGAGTTCTGCGGCGACCACTTCGAGGAGCATGATCTCGTCCTCGACGATGAGGACCCGTGGAGCGGTTTCGGTCATGGGATGTGTCGCGGCTCCGGTCAGGCGAAGCGGGGAGGGGGCAGGGCGGTCGTCAGCAGCGTCGGCTCTTCGAGGATTCGCGTCACGGGTCGTGCCGCCGCCTCGAAATGGCGTGGCAGGTAGACTTGCACCGTGGTGCCTTCGCCGGGCCGGCTGTCGATGGCGATATGGCCCCCCGACTGCTTGGCGAACCCGAAGGCCTGGCTCAGGCCCAGGCCCGTGCCTTCGCCCACGGCCTTGGTGGTGAAGAATGGCTCGAAGGCGCGCGCGGCGACCTCCCGGCTCATGCCGCAACCCTTGTCCGTGACGCTGATCAGAACGTGATCGGCAGCCGGCAATCCGACCAGACCGCCCGCTTCGGCGGCAGGTACGTTGCGGGTACGGATCGTTGCCCGCCCGCCTTCCGGCATGGCGTCCCGGGCGTTGACGGTGAGATTCAGCAGCACGTTCTCCAGCTGATTGGCATCGACGCGCACGGGCCACAGGTCGGGTGCCAAATCCATTTCCGGCGGCTCGGCGGTGTTCAGGGCGCCGCGAAGCAGCTCGGTCAGATCCTCGATGAGTCCGTTGACGTCGAACCGGGTCGGCTGCAGGGGCTGGCGCCGTGCGAAAGCCAGCATCTTCTGCACGAGGCTCGCGGCGCGCTCGGCGCCTTTCAGGGCATTCGTGCGCGCGCGTTCGGCGCCGCTGTCGAGGGAAAAGCGTTCGAGGCGGTCGAGGTTGGCGATCACCACCCCGAGCAGATTGTTGAAGTCGTGCGCGACGCCGCCCGTCAGGGCGCCGATGGCCTCCATCTTCTGGGTCTGCCGCAGCATCGCCTCGGCCTGCTCGCGCTCGTGGATCGCCGTCTGGAGGGCTGCGAGGGCGGCATCGCGCTCCGTGACACGGGCAAGGAGCTCCGCATTGGCGCGGCGCAGGGTCTCGGGGGAGGGGAGCGCCAGCGCGCGCGGCAGCAGCAGCCAGAGCAGAATCGCCGTGAGCAGCGAGATCACCGCCGTGAACGCCTTCACCAAGGCCTCGGCGGCGTAGTCCGGCACCCATAGGGTCCAGATCGCGAAGAAATGCGTGGTGCCGCAGGCGAGGATGAAGCTGGCGAAGGCCCAGGCCATCCATCCGAACGCGACGTCACGGCGCTTCGTGACGAACACCCCGAGCGCCACGGGAATCGTGAAGTAGGCCAGGCCGATCACGAAATCCGAGACGACGTGCGTCCAGATCAGCTCCGGCCGCCACAGCAGGCAGATGCCGTGGGGGGACAGGTCGCTTCGGTCGAGGAAGCTCCCGAGGGCATCGAGCATGGCACAGTCTCAGGGTCGGTTTGCAAGGCGTGCGACGCACGATGCGGATTCGCGTGACGACGATGGCGCGTTTTTGCGATCCGCGAAACCGGATCGCCGCGCACTGGCGCCCGGTCTCCCGCCGCGCGCCTACTCGACGATGATTTTGTAACCCTGGCCCATGCGCAGGGTCGCCCCGCGCTCCAACCCATTGAGGACGAGGAAGCGGTCGCTGGCCCGGTCGGACACCAGCATGCGCTGCGCGAGCGTATCCACGGTGTCGGTGGGCGTGGCCGTCACCACCTGCACGCGCAAGGGGCGTAGGGATTGGGTCTCCGCGGCCCCGACGGCCGCGAGGCTTTCCGTCCAGCGTCGGAAGGCCGCGTCCGGGTCCGTCATGCCCTTGGCGGCCATGATCATCCGGAAGGTCGTCTCGCCCATGCGGATCGCGGCGAGGCGGAAGGTCCAGTCCTTGCCCCGCGACAGGGCGGTGACGGCCGGATTTCCACCGATGGCCCGGTTCTCGAGGGAGCCGGGCTCGATGGCATCGTTCCAGGTCGCCTTCAGCACGTCTTCGAGACCCTGTCCGGCCGGGTTCTCCACCTGATCGAACAGGAGGCGTCGGCTGCCTTCGGGAGTCGTGCCGAGGACGGCGTTGCGGGTGTTCTCGATGGTGAAGCCATCCGGCACCTCGAAGGCGATGCCGAGGCCGGGATGCAGGAAGCGGCGGCCGCGCACCAGGCCGTCGCCCGGATTGTCGCCGTAGGCGATGCCGTCCACCGCCGCGAGATAGCGCGCGCGCTCGTCTACCCCGAGGCCGGGGGCGCCGATGAGGCGTGCCGCCCGCGTCACCAGGGTGATGCGCTCCTGCGTACCCGGATGGGTCGCGAGCATGTCGGGTTCGCCCGCCTGCCCGGTTCCGGTCTTCATGCCCGTGGTTCGGCTGAGCGAGCGCAGGAAGCGCCCGGCACCGAACGGGTCGTAGCCGGCCCGTGCCAGGGTCTTCACCCCGACGCCGTCCGCCTCGAGTTCCTGGTCGCGGGAGAACCGCGCCAGGGCGAATTTGGACTGGCTCTGCAACTGCGCGCCCGTGGCGGGATCGTTCAGGACGTCGGCGACGACCTTGCTCACGAGCTGGGAGCGGAGCGCCAGTTCCGTGCGAGCCGTCGCGTGGCGCAGGGTGACGTGCGCGATCTCGTGCGAAAGGACGGCGGCGATCTCGGAGGTGTCGCTGGCGAGCGCCAGTAGACCCCGGGTGACGTAGAGACGGCCGTTCGGCAGCGCGAAGGCATTGATGACCGGCGAATCGAGGAGGGTCACCGCATAGGTCTCCTCGGGCCGGTCGGTGGCCCGCACCAGCCGGTCGGTGAGCTCGGTCAGGAGTTTCAGCGCGGCCGGAGCCCGATACTCGCCCCCGAAGGACGCGACCAGCTTGGCGTGATCGGCGTCGGACGCGGTGCGCTCGCGGCCGGTGACGCGCGGCGCCCCCGCCGGCACGGCGACCACGGCGGGCTGCAGGGTGGCACCGGTCTGATCGCCGATGCAGCCCGACAGCAGGGCCGACAGCAGGGCCGACCGGAGGAGAGCTGTCGCGCATGCGCCAGCGGTGCGGCCCGCGGGCGCCGCCAATCCGTTCGTGATCCTGTGCGCCCGCGTCATACCGTTCAGCGCCCCTGCGCCGTATCCAGGATTTCGATCATGTCCGCGCTCGCCACATCAAGGGTCGGGCCGCGCCAGACCTCGACGATGCCCCGAACCCGGACGAGACGGCCACGCAGGGTCGCCGCACTCAAACCACGTTCCTGCAATTGGCGCCAAGTGCGTTTCGACACGGTTACGGTCAGTCCGTCCTCGCCCCGCCGGGCGAAGTCGAGATAGGTCCGCCGCGGCCGTTCGCCGACCCAGAGGACCCGCCCGCGCGCCACCACGAAACCGCCGAGGCGCAGCCTCAG
This sequence comes from Methylobacterium sp. Leaf469, assembly GCF_001424745.1. Classification (NCBI taxonomy): domain Bacteria; kingdom Pseudomonadati; phylum Pseudomonadota; class Alphaproteobacteria; order Hyphomicrobiales; family Methylobacteriaceae; genus Methylobacterium; species Methylobacterium sp. Leaf469. The sequence continues at coordinate 261,020 of NZ_LMRE01000012.1, read as the reverse complement.
GGCGGCACCGTCCTGGGCATCCTGCTCCGCCTCCCGCCACAGGCCGCGCCCGGCCTGACGCGCGCCGGATTCGACTGCGAGCAAGCCGGGGCGACACAGGCTGTCGCGCTCACCGGCATCGACGGTGGCGAGGCCCGCTTCCACGAGGCCGCCGGCGAGATCGAGGGCGCCGTCCGCCACGCCCGCGTCGACATGGGCGCGGCCCCAGCGATCGGTCTCTCCACGCGCCACGAGGATGAGAGGAACGCTCCGCTGCGTCTCGAGCCAAGCGGCCGCAGCCCCTGCGAGTTTAGGATTATCCGGCCAGCGCAGACCGTCGAGGACCCCGCGGGCGCCGGATGCGAAGACGAGTTCGCCCCGGAGGCCGACGGCAGTCAGGGTGGTCGTACCGAACGGAGTGGTCCTGCATTCGGGTGCGACGGCCATGGCGGGAACCGCTCCGCAGACCCCGGAGACGCAGACCCCGGAGATCAAGAATGCCAGGATACGCGTGCCGAACGCGCCGCCGCGCCGCCGCTGCTCCGTCATGGTGAAACGATCCCCGTGGCCTCGGCGGGCATTGTGGGAGATGGCGGAGGCAGGACAAGCGCGGCGCGTTCCCAAGCTGTCGTTTCGACCGCCCTGCGGCAGCCCCGCAACAGGAGTGGCGCAGCCCGGTTGGCCTGATCCGGGGTTGGTGTTACGAAGACGCCGGTGAGTCTCCGTAGCTCAGCTGGACAGAGCACAGGTTTCCTAGACACAAATTGGGCGCCGCGAGGGGAAACCGCGCGGCGGATCCGCTCAAATTCGGGGAAAGCCCGAGGGTCCGTGTCACAGCGGGCCCCGCCGATCCCGAGCCAAGCCCATCGTTCTCCGCGAGGCGTGCGACGGGAAGGTGTAGAGACTAGACGGGCGGCACCTAACGGCTTCCTCGGAAGCCCATGGTGGAGGGATAGTCCAGGCCACGAACGTGCCCGCAAGGGGGCGGCGGCGGAAGCCGAAGTGGTATGAAACCTGGGGTCGCAGGTTCGAGCCCTGCCGGGGACGCCACCATTCACCGAAGCCCGTGCCGCATACTTGCGGGATCGCGTGGCCCTTACCCGTCGCGGCGGGGGATGGCCGAGCTTTTCCTCCGAGATCCGGTGGAAGGCCGCGTTACGGAACGAGCAGAATGGCTGGCCAGAAGACCGACGCGCGGGACGTGCATGTGGGTCGGCGCATCGCCGAGCAACGCAAGAAGGCGTCGTTGACCCAGAAGCGGGTGGCCGAGCGCTTCGGCATGTCGGCCGCGCAGCTTCAGAAGTACGAGAAGGGCACCAACCGGATCAGCGCGCTCCACCTCGAGAGCTTCAGCCGGATGACCGGGGTGCCGGTCACGTACTTCTTCGAGGACCTCGTTCACACGGACGAGGAGGCTGCCGTCGGGTTCTCGGAGCCGCCACAGCAACCTTACATTCCAGGCGACAGTTGGCAGGGCCTCGCGGACGCGGTGGCCCGCCACGTGTCGGAGCATTTCTCCGATGCGCGGCGTCAGGAATTGGCGGCGGCTGTGCAGGCGCTCCATGCCAAACTCAAGGCCTGATCAAAGCTCACTTTGTTCTTTTTAAAGAACGCGTCCGGTTTTTCGGCTTGACCGTCCCCATGGGCGGTGCGAGAACCCCGGCCTTCCGTAGGCCGGGGTAGACGCATCGCACGAGGCGCACCCGAAAACCGGGTATGCTGTCCATGGCACGTTCCAATTATCTGTTCACGAGCGAGTCCGTCTCGGAAGGTCATCCGGACAAGGTCTGCGATCGGATCTCCGATACGGTCGTGGACGCCTACATGGCGGCGATGCCTGAGGCCCGTCTCGGCGTCGAGACCCTGGCGACCACCAATCGCATCGTCATCGCCGGCGAGGTGCGCGGTCCGGATTCCGTGACCTTCGAGCACCTCGAGCACCTCACCCGTGAGGCCGTGAAGGACATCGGCTACGAGCAGTCGGGCTTCCACTGGAAGAACAACGACATCGCCATCCATCTCCACGCCCAGTCGGCCGACATCGCCCAGGGCGTCGATTCGTCCGGCAACAAGGACGAGGGCGCGGGCGACCAGGGTATCATGTTCGGCTACGCGTCCGACGAGACGCCCGAACTGATGCCGGCACCGATCTACTACGCCCACAAGATCCTCAAGGACCTGGCCGACGCCCGCAAGGGTAAGCAGGGCGATGCGGCCAAGCTCGGCCCCGATGCCAAGAGCCAGGTCACCGTGCGCTACGAGAACGGACGCCCCGTCGGCGTGACGCAGATCGTCCTCTCGACCCAGCATATCGACGAATCCCTGGATTCGGCCGACGTGCGCGCCATCGTCGAGCCCTACATCCTCGCCGCCCTTCCGAAGGATTGGGTCTCCGAGGAGACGGTCTGGCACGTGAACCCCACGGGCAAGTTCGTGATCGGCGGCCCCGACGGCGACGCTGGCCTCACCGGCCGCAAGATCATCGTCGACACCTACGGCGGTGCGGCTCCGCACGGTGGCGGCGCCTTCTCGGGCAAGGATCCGACGAAGGTCGACCGCTCGGCGGCCTACGCCGCACGCTATCTCGCCAAGAACGTCGTCGCGGCAGGGCTCGCAACCCGCGCCACCATCCAGCTCGCCTACGCCATCGGCGTGGCCAAGCCGCTGTCGATCTACGTCGATCTCCACGGTACCGGTCAGGTCGACGAGGCCAAGCTGGAAGACGTTCTCATGAACGCCTTCGATCTGTCGCCCCGCGGCATCCGGACGAAGCTCGGTCTCAACAAGGCGATCTACGCCCGCACCTCGGCCTACGGCCACTTCGGCCGGGCCCCAGAGGCGGATGGCGGCTTCTCGTGGGAGCGCGTCGATCTCGCCGACAGCCTCAAGTCGGCTTTGTCCTGATCCCATGACCATGGGGCGGGATGAACTCCCGCCCATCGCGGGCGGGGATGCCGTCGAGGGCGCTGACCGTGCCTTCTTCGGACGACGCAAGGGCAAGCGCCTGCGCGCTGTCCAGGAGCAGCGCCTCGAAGAATTGCTTCCGAGCCTGCGGGTCGTTCTGCCGGCACAGGGCGAACGTCTCGATCCGATCGGCCTGTTCCCGGTCCCGGTGGACGAGGTCTGGCTCGAGATCGGCTTCGGCGGCGGCGAGCATCTCGCGGCCCAGGCCACGGCCAATCCACGCATCGGCTTGATCGGCGCCGAGCCCTTCGTCAACGGCGTGGTCAAGCTCCTGCGCGCCGTCGACGACGGGGGTCTCTCGAACGTTCGGGTGTGGGACGAAGACGCCACTGCGTTGCTGGCGGCGATTCCCGACGGTGCCCTGGCGCGGGTCTACCTGCTCTATCCCGATCCTTGGCCCAAGCGCCGACAGCGCAAGCGCCGCTTCGTCTCGGATGAGTCCTTGCGTGAGATCGCGCGTGTCCTGAAACCCGGCGGCGTGTTCCGCTTTGCCAGCGACATCGACGATTATGCCGGCTGGACCCTCGTGCGTGCCGCTCGCTGCCCCGCGCTCACCTGGACCGCTGTGCGCGCGGACGATTGGCGCGTGGCGTGGTCCGATTGGCCGGGAACGCGCTACGAAGCGAAGGCCCTGATCGCCGGGCGTGCGCCCACCTATCTGGAATTCCGGCGCGCCTCGGCGGATTGAGGGGCTTTCCGACGGGGCTTCTTTTTTCCGGGGCAGAGCCCTTCTCGTTTCCGGGGCAGAGCCCTTCTTGTTTCCGGGGCAGAGCCCTTCTTGCAGGGGTGGAACCCCCCTATACAGGGGAAGGGCCCCCATTGCGGGGGGCACAACCCCTCTTGCCTTCCGTCGCCCGAAGGCTTTGCATGCGCTCGGTGCGTCGGTTTCCCAAGATCGGCGAAGGTCTTCCCGAAGTTCTGGGAAGCTTGCATGCGGCGGGGTGCCGTTGAGCGAGGTTGCGGTTTGAGCGACGTTGCGGATCACAACGGGACGGCGCCGCCTCCACCGCGCGCGAACGATCCCGCCGACGTAGCGTTCACTGGGGCCGTGATCGGCCTTCTCGTCATCGGCCTTGGCGATGGCCGTATTCGCACGGCCAACCCCCATCTCTGCCAACTCTTGGACTACCCCGACGGGGGGCTCACGGGGGTGGAACTCACCCGCCTCGGTGAAACCGCCCTGCCCGTCACGAACGGCATCCGGCGCTGGCATCGCGCCGATGGCGGCATCCTCGATGTCCATGTCCGGTCCTCGCCCCCTACGAATGGCGTCCAAGTGGTCGTGGTCGATGCGGTGGACGCCGACGACCTGGTGCCGGCCGTCGAGAATCAGGCAGCCCTCACCGCGGCCGGCGTCGGCGAATGGCGCTTCGATACGGCGACCGGCCTCATCTCGCTGTCGCGACGCGCGGCCTTCATCCTCGGCGACCGGCCAGGCGTCCGGTTTTCCTGGGCGACCCTGCGCGGCCGCCTGGACGCGGAGGAGGTGGGGCGGATCGAGACCCAAGTGCGATCCGCCCTGGCGGAGGGTGGGCCCTTCGCCCTGCAATGCCGGTTGCGCCGGGCCGACGACGGAACCGAGATCCATCTCGGCTTGCGGGGCGAGGCGAGCCGGAATGACGGTGTATCCGCCGGCATCGTCGGTGTCGTGCAGGACATCACCGCACAGGTCGTCGCCCGCACGGCCCTGCGCGCGGGGGAGCAACGCCTGCGCATCGCCACGTCGCTCGCCGCCCTCGGGATCTTCGAGTGGCACATGCTCGACGATCAGGCGGTCTGGGAGAACGAGCGCATGTTCGCGATCTTCGGGCGCAGCGTCGAAGATGGCGCCGTGGGCAAGCGCGAATTCTTGGAGCACATCCTCCACCCCGACGATCGGGCGGCCTTCCGCTCCGCGATCACGAACGCCCTGCGCGGCGATGCCGTGCTCAAGGCCACGGGGCGGATTCGGCGCCGCAGCGACGGAGCGTGGCGGATCATCGATCTCGCCGGGCGCTTCGAGCGCGATGCCCCCCACCGGCTGCCGCGCCGGCTCATCGGGGTCGTGGCGGACGTCACCGAGCGGCGCATGGCCGAGGAGCGCCAGACCCTCCTCATCCGCGAACTGCATCATCGGGTGAAGAACACCCTCGCGACCGTGCAGGCCATCGTCGGCTCGACGGCCCGCACGGCCTCCAGCATCGAGAGCTTCTACGAGGCCTTCGTCGGGCGGATCATGTCCCTCGCCCACACCCATTCGGTGCTCACCGAGGACACGTGGCAGACCGCGTCCCTGCGCACCCTGCTCGCCAACGAGTTGCGACCCTACGCCGACGGTGACATGGACGGGGCCGGGGATGCCCGGATTCACCTGAAAGGTCCGGCCGTGGATCTCACGTCCGAACTCGCCGTCCCCATCGGCATGGCGATCCACGAACTCACCACGAACGCGGCGAAATACGGAGCGCTCTCGACCCCGGATGGACGTGTGGTGATCACTTGGGATCTGGTGCCGGACGGCCCGGCCGGGACCCTGCGCTTCGAGTGGCGCGAGAGCGGCGGTCCGACGGTGCGCGCGCCGACGCGCCAGGGGTTCGGTTCACGCCTGCTCCAGCGCGTACTCACGGCCCAGGTCCGGGCGGACGTGACGATCGACTATCCGCCGGACGGTTTTCATCTCCGGATGCTGGCGCCGTTGCCGGCACGCAGCACGGTTCTGGACCCCCGCGGCTAAGGGGGGGACGAGGAGGCGCCTCAGGCGGCCCCCCGCGCATCGGTTTCGCCGCCGGCTTCCACGAAGGCCTTCAGCTCGTCGAGGGAATCGAAGCTGAAGCGTCCACGCGGCGTCTCCGCTTCGATGGAACCGTTGGCGTACATCACGTACGTGTTGCCGCCGGACGCATAGGTTCCGACGATCTCCGGTTTGTCCTCGACGGCGGGCGTTTCGGGCACCGGCGCGGGCTCGGGGGTGATGTCGGCCATCGTATCCAGGGTCGGATACAGACGGACCGGCTCCCCCGGGGCGTCGGTGCCGGTGTCGAACAGGGCCATGGCGCGATGATCCTCCGGCGGAGCGGCCTGCGCCGCGACCGATTCGGGTTCGTCAGAGCGGGGCTCGGCAGGCGAGATCTCGGCAGAAGAAGTCTCGGCAAACGTTGGCTCGGGAGCGAGGGGCCGCACCTCGGCGCTCGGCGCCTGCGCGTCCAGCGGCGGCAGGAGATCGGGTAGCAGCGGCTCCACGGTCTCTGGGGGCGGCGGGGCAGGAAGGTCGATGTCGGGCGGGAGAACGAAGGTCGGCTCCGGCCCGCGACCATGGGGCCCCGCGCCGAATTTCGCCTGGTCCGGTTCGGCGGCAGCGAGTGCCTGGGCTCCGAGGCCGGCGGCCCCGAGACCCAATCCACCCATGGCCATGCCGCCCATGCCGAATTCGCGGCTTTCGGGGCCACCGAGGCTCGGACGCTGGCGCATCGGCCTTTCGCCGAGGGCCGGCATGGCAAACGCCGGTTCGGAGACCTCGGGCTCGGGTGGGCGTGCCGCGAGACTCTCGACCGGGGGCGTCGCGGCCCGCACCTCGCCCAGGCGCCGCCCGAGGCCGCGCAGGTGGCTCGCCACCGTGGCGAGGCCCAGAACCACCGCCCCCGCAGACGCGGTGGTCGCGCCGGCGACGGTCATCGCCATACCGCTCTCGAGGCGCACGAAGGGAAACCCCTGAACGACCGATGCAACACCACCGACGATCATCAGGACGGCAAGCGCGAACAGCGCAATGATCATGGAACTCTCGAAAAACGCCCGCACCCGGAGTGCGGCGCGCACAGTAAGGCCCTGCCGGCCTTTTGCAAAATCGAAACCCCGGACACAGGCCATGGGCCGCTCGGGCGTTGCCGCCGTGTCGGCATCCACTTAGGTATCGGCGCGTTGGGTGTGCGGATGGCCGGCGGATCGTCCTGCCTGCCTTCGCATTCCCTGACGTAACGACCCGGAGATTTGCCGATGACCTTCACCCTGCCCGAACTGCCTTACGCCTATGACGCGCTCGGCCCCTACATGTCGAAGGAAACCCTCGAGTTCCACCACGACAAGCACCACAAGGCCTATGTCGACACGGGCAACAAGCTGCTCGAAGGTACGGGTCTCGAAGGCAAGAGCGTCGAGGAGGTTCTGACCTCCGCCTACGGCAACAACCAGCCGCTGTTCAACAACGCCGGTCAGCACTACAACCACATCCACTTCTGGCAGTGGATGAAGCCCAATGGCGGCGGTGCCGTGCCGGGTGCCCTTGCAAAGAAGATCGACGAGGATCTCGGCGGCTTCGAGAAGTTCAAGGCTGACTTCATCCAGGCCGGGATCGGTCAGTTCGGCTCGGGCTGGGCCTGGCTCGCGGTCAAGGACGGCAAGCTCGAGATCCAGAAGACCCCCAACGGCGAGAACCCCCTGGTGCACGGCGCGAAGCCGATCCTCGGCGTCGATGTCTGGGAGCATTCCTACTACATCGACTATCGCAACCGCCGGCCCGACTACCTCAAGGCGTTCATCGAGAATCTGGTGAACTGGGAGCACGTGGAGAAGATGTACGGCGAGGCCATCGCCTGATCGTTTCTTGACTGCGCGCCGCGAGCCATCGAGGCTCGTGGCGCCTCTTTCGGTTCGCGCCTCGACACGCGGCCATTCCCCACGAAGGCAGCCCGCCCCCACAAGAGGGGCCGAGCGCCCCGAAGAGCAACATCCTTTCTCGTCTCCCCGATTGTCTCCATGATCCGCTCCATCCTCTCCGTCGGCGGCTGGACGCTGGTGTCACGGGTCACCGGGTTCGCCCGCGACGTGGTGATGGCGGCGATCCTTGGAGCGGGTCCCATCGCCGACGCGTTCGTGGTGGCGTTCCGGCTGCCGAACCACTTCCGTGCGATCTTCGGCGAGGGTGCGTTCAACACCGCCTTCGTGCCGACCTACGCCGGCCTGTCCGAGGCCGCCGAGGCGGGGGCGGCCCGGCGCTTCGCCGACCGTATCTTCACCCTGATGCTGCTGGTCCAGGTCGTGTTCCTGGCCCTCGCGATGCCGGCGATGCCGTGGGTGGTCAGGGCCCTGGCACCGGGATTCTCCGAGGATCCCGAGCGCTTCGCCCTGGCCGTCTCGCTCACACGGATCACGTTCCCCTACCTGCTGTTCATGACCCTGGTGACGCTGTTCTCCGGCCTGCTCAATGCGCAGCGGCGCTTTGCGGTGGCGGCGGGCGCGCCTGTGCTGCTCAACCTGTCGATGTTGGTGGCGTTCAGTCTGGCGTTCCTGTTCCCGAACGCGGCCTACGCCGCCGCCTGGGGCGTGTCGGTCTCCGGCGTGCTGCAATTCGCCCTGCTGTGGTGGGCATGCCGACGCTCCGGCATCGCGCCCTCCCTCGTGCCACCGAGCCTGCGCGACCCCACCATGACGCGGTTTTTCAAGGTCCTGGGTCCGGCAGTGATCGGTTCGGCCGGGTTCCAGATCGCGTCCTTTGCGGACACCATCATCGCGAGCTTCCTCCCCACCGGCGCAGTCTCGGCGCTCTGGTATGCCGACCGTCTCTACCAGCTGCCCTTCGGGGTCATCGCCATCGCGGCCGGCACCGTGCTGCTGCCGGAGATGAGCCGGCGAATCGCCGCCGGTGACGCGGCGGGCGCGCATGCGGCGCAGAACCGGGCGGCTGGTTTCTCGCTCGCCCTATCGGCTCCCTTCACCATCGCGTTCCTGACCTTGCCGGGTCTGATCATGGTGGCCCTGTTCCAGCGTGGCGCGTTCGGTGCCGAGGATGCGGCACGCGCCGCTTCGGTGCTCGCCGCCTATGGGCTGGCGCTCCCAGCCGTGGTGCTCCTGCGCAGCGCCCTGCCGAGTTTCTACGCCCGCCAGGACACGATGACGCCCCTCATCGCCTCGCTCTCGGCCATCGCGATCAATGTCGGATTCAAGGTCGTGCTCACGGGCCCTTACGGCGTCACCGGTCTGGCGCTCGCCACCGCCATCGGGCAGTGGGTCAATCTCGCGATTCTGGTGGTGCTCGCCTGGCGGCGCGGCTGGATGGCACCGAGCCGGGGGCTCGGCATTACCCTCGTCGGCGTCACCATCGCGTGCGCCGCTCTGGCCGTCGTCGCCCGCTATGGACTGTCGGTGGTCGAGGGTGTGGTGCCGGCTCTGCCGCATCTGCGCGAAATCGTAGTCCTCGGTGTGCTCGGCACCGCAGGAGCCATCGTCTATGGACTGATCCTCCTCGCGACCCTTCGGGTGTTCGGCCTGCGCCTGCGCAGGGCTTGACGATCCGGAGTGCGGCGCACCTGCGACGAGGGAGATCCGATGCCGCGGTAGAATGAGCTTACAGACTCGGACGGGCTCCGGATTGCGCGCCTCGGGCAGGCAATCGAACGAGCGCGGAACCCGGCCGATGAGCAAGGACGCCCCCGGGAATTGAGTCGCATCGGCGCTGCCCTCGACGACCCTAGATCGAACCGATGCATCGTACCTTCACCATGACCCGGGCCGCCGGGCTCGAGCGCCTCTCCGATTTCCTCGAAGGCCCCGGCGCCGCATACTCTGCGGACCGCAACACCGACCGGGGGCTGGGCAACGGGCCGAGCACATCGATGCTCTCGCCCTATCTGCGCCGGCGCCTGATCACGGAGGCGGAAGTCGTGGCCGCCGCGGATCGGGCGTTCGGCGATGGCGGAGCGGAGAAGTTCGTCTCCGAGGTCTCCTGGCGAACCTACTTCAAGGGACATCTGGAGACCCACCCGGCGGCCTGGACGGACTTCCTCGCCGAGGTCGGACACGGGCATGAACTGCTCGCCGCCGAACCCGGACTGCGCCGCATCCACGAATCGGCCATTGAGGGCCGAGCCGGCATCGACGGGTTCGATGATTGGGCGCGCGAACTCGTCGAGACCGGCTGGCTGCACAATCACGCCCGAATGTGGTTCGCCTCGATCTGGATCTTCACCCTGCGCCTGCCCTGGGCGCTCGGGGCCGCATTCTTCATGCGACACCTCGTCGATGGCGATCCGGCCAGCAACACGCTGTCCTGGCGCTGGGTCGCTGGCCTGCACACCCGCGGCAAGCACTACGTCGCCCGTGCGGAGAACATCCGACGCTACACGGAGGGACGCTTCGACCCCGTCGGTCTCGACGAATACCCGGACGCCCTCGACGAGCCGATGCCGCCGCGGGAGGTGGCGTTGCTGCAGGCAGATCCGATGCCGGAAGGCGATGTCGCGCTGCTCCTGCACCTCGACGATCTCCACCCGGAGAGCCTGCCGCTCCGCGGGACGAAGATCGTCCGGATCGGAGGTCTGATCGTTCATGCCCAGGGTGCGTCCGATCGTGTCAAGGCCGCGGACGAGGCCGCGATGGCGGATGCCTTGGCCCGGGCGGCGGCGCATTTCGCGTGCCCGGCGGCCCCGGTCGGGAACGGCTGGGCGGACGGCCTGCCGGTGGTGACGGCCTGGGCTCCGGTCGGACCATCGGCGACGGCGATGCCGGATGGGTGCTTACGCGTGCGGCGAGCCTGGGACGATGCGGCGTGGCCGAAATCCACGCGCGGCTATTCCCGTCTCCGCTCGGCGATCCCGGCCCTGCGCGGCGCCTGACTTCGCATTCTCCGCCGTGTCGCCTCGCGATGAGCAAACCACTCCCGATCGGTCTCAGGCCCCCGGATCGTCAAGACGGAAGACGGAAGACGGAAACGATGCATCAGCGGGGACCCGTGGCGCTTGTCCGGAGGTGCCCGTCCGCAGATCCAGCAAAGTGAGCACCGAAGCGAAACCCAGGAGCGACGTCCCGCCGGTCACCGGCTGTGCGGGCGCGTCCCGCGGGCGGACTGGTGCGAGCGGCGGCGGTGCGCCCGGGACGATCCGTCACCCCACGGGCGTCGGCGGAACGGACTGCCGGGGAACGTCCATGACCGTTCAGGGCTCGCCCGTGCCGGTATCGGCCAGCGGGGCGATCGTCTAAATGTCTCTCGCGAAACTCCCGCTGCACCGGGGCGCACAGAGCGAGCGCTGGCGGTGATCGGGAGTTTTGTGAGGCCTCTGAGCCGTCGCTTCGCGAACTTCCCTCGATTCTCACTGGCCGGGCGCGGCTGGGGTGCGCGGAGGCGGACCCTCTCTCGCTCTCGGCCGTTGCGTTTGGGCGTGGCGGTTGCGGCGCTGTTCCCACGGAAGCGGACGGCATGGACATCGAGAACGAGCGCCTACGCACCGAGAACCGCGAACTCCAGGCCGAGATCGCGCGGCTGCGCGAGCGGAACATCTCGCATGTGCGTCGACCGGAGAGCGGTCAGCAGACGTCCGCGGCGGATGTCGACCTCCTGTTCACGGCTGCGGAGAAGACCCGCATGCCCCAGATCGTCACCGACCCCAACCAGCCCGACAATCCCATCGTTTTCGCCAATCGGGCTTTCCAGGATCTGTGCGGCTACTCGGCCGAGGAATTGATCGGCCGCAACTGCAGGTTCCTGCAGGGACCGGACACCGATCCGGCCGATATCGCGCGCGTTCGCGACGCCATCTCGGCCCGCCGCGATGTGGTGGTCGAGATCCTGAATTACCGCCGTGACGGTTCGACGTTCCGCAACGAACTCTACGTCAGCCCGGTCTTCACCCCGGAGGGCCAGCTACGGTACTTCTTCGCCAGCCAGCTCGATGTCACCCGGTTCCGGACCGAGGAGGGCATGCTCGCCGAGAGCGAGGCGCGCTACCGGACCCTGTTCAACGCCCTCGACGCCGGCTTCTGCGTGATCGAGATGCGTTTCGACGCGGAGGGAAAGGCCATCGATTACCGCTTCGTCGAGGCGAACCCTGCTTTCGCCCGTCATACCGGGCTCGACGACGTGGTGGGCAAGTGGGTGAGCGAGGTGGTGCCGGACCTCGAACGGACCTGGCTCGACACCTACGGGGCCGTTGCCCTATCGGGGCAGGCCGTCCGGTTCGAGAGCGGGGTCGTGGCGCTGGGGCGCTGGTTCGAGGTGCAGGCCCTGCGCATCGGCGAGCCTGTCCAGCACCGGCTCGCCTTGCTGTTCAACGACGTCACCGACCGCCGCCTCGCGGAGGGCGTCCTGCGGGATACCGCCCGCGAACGGACCACGGAACGCGATCTCGTGTGGCGTGCCAGCCGCGATCTGCTCGTGGTCTGCGGTTTCGATGGCATCTACCGTGCGGTCAATCCGGCCTGGACCGAGATGCTCGGCTGGTCCGAGGGTGACCTCGTGGATACGTCCTTCGACGACTACGTCTACCCCGACGACAAGGAGGCGGCCGCGGCGGCCTTCGCACAGCTTCGCGCCGGCGAGGTTCTCGACAACCTCGATGTACGGATCCGGGCGGCGGATGGCAGCTATCGCTGGGTGTCGTGGAACGCGATCCCCCAAGGCGATCACTTCTATGCAGCCGGTCGCGACGTCACCGAGCGTCGCGCCCTGGAAGAGCAGCTCCGTCAGTCCCAGAAGCTGGAGGCCGTGGGTCAGCTCACGGGCGGCGTCGCGCACGACTTCAACAATCTGCTGACGGTGATCCGGTCCTCGACCGACCTCCTGAAGCGTCCGGACCTGTCCGAGGAACGCCGGCAGCGCTACATCGGAGCCATCTCCGACACGGTCACGCGCGCCGCCAAGCTCACGGGCCAGCTCCTCGCCTTCGCGCGGCGTCAGGCCCTGACGCCGGAGGTGTTCGACGTCGGCCGCAGCGTCGCTTCCGTCGCCGACATGGTCGGAACCCTGACGGGTGCGCGCATCCGGGTCGTCACCAACGTCACCCCGGTCCGGAACGCCGAGGGCGAGGACGTCCCCCACCTCATCGATGCCGACCCGAGCCAGTTCGATACGGCCCTGGTCAACATGGCCATCAATGCACGCGATGCCATGGGCGGCGAGGGTCGCCTCGATATCGGCGTGCGGCGCGCCTCCGGCATTCCGGCGGTCCGGGCTCACCCGCGCATCCCGGGCGACTTCGTCGCGGTGTCGGTCCGCGACACGGGAACCGGAATCGCTGAGGGCGACCTCGACCGGATCTTCGAGCCGTTCTTCACCACCAAGGGCGTCGGCCAGGGCACAGGTCTCGGCTTGTCCCAGGTGTTCGGTTTCGCCAAGCAGTCGGGTGGCGAAGTTCTGGTCGAAAGCGCGCCCGGCAGCGGCACCACCTTCACCCTCTACCTGCCCCGCGCGATGGGGCGGCACATGGCCGAAGAGACGGACGACGAGCCCGAGCCCCTCGCCGACGGCCATGGGACGCGGGTTCTCGTGGTCGAGGACAACGAGGAGGTCGGCGCTTTCGCCACCCAGGCCTTGCGCGAACTCGGCTACGAGACCGCCTGGGCGATGAACGCCGAGAAGGCCCTGGAGATGCTGCAGGCCCCCCCGGGCTTCGACGTGATCTTTTCCGATGTCGTGATGCCGGGGATGAACGGCATCGATATGGCCCGCGAGATCCGGCATCGCCATCCGGGAATGCCGGTGGTGCTCGCGTCTGGCTACAGCCATGTCCTGGCCGAGGAGGGCACACACGGCTTCCCGTTCTTGAAGAAGCCCTATTCGGTGGAGGATCTGTCGCGAATCCTGCGGCGGGCCGTGAGCCGGGCGGCCACGGGAGCTTCGCGGCAGCGACGCTGATCGCGCCGCTCGCTCGAGGCATTCGGGCTCGAAGGAGAAGGCAAGCGCTCGGTTCGGCCTTCGACGATCGACCGTAGAGCCCGCGTCGCCGCGTACCCGAAGACCGCGCGCGTCAGCCTGTCCTGGTGGTTGAGCCCTGACGGTTGAGTCCGTTCGGGGGGGCGGTTGCGGGATAAGACGCGGTCGACGCGCATCCCGCCGCTGGGGCCGGAGGTGGCGGCGCGCGTGGTGGCTCTGACGCAAGGCGATCCGCCCGGCGCGACCACGCATTGGACGGCCGCTGCCATGAGCAAGGTCGCGGCCATCAGCGTTTCGTCGGTGCAGTGGATGCTGGAGCGGGCACGGTCTGCAGCCGCATCGGGTCCGGTAGTTCAAGCTCTCCACCGATCCGGCCTTCGCCGCCAAGTTGCGTGACGTCGTTGGGCTCTACGTCGACCCGCCCGCCCGCAGGACCCGTTGCCGATGAAGCCGGGCAAGCCGACGACCCGCACCCACGACTACAAGCGCCACCGCAGGAGTTTATCCGCTTCCTCAATGCAGTCGAGGCGGCGGAAACGGCGGGCAAGATCGTCAACGCGATCCTAAACAACTATGCCGTTTGGCTGGACACCAATGGCGTTGGCGATGCAGATGGCCCCGCTCGTGGCGATGTTGACGAGGCTGGCACCGCCGAAATTCACGCCTCCGCCGGTAATCGTCTAGCTCTGAGCAACGGTGCTGAAAGTCCAGCTATCCGGCGTGATCGGGCCGACCCGTACGTTGATGGCGGTGGCGCCCGTGTCGGTGAAAACGGCAGACCGGCCCGCTTCGATCGGAGCCGTCCCGTTATTCCGATTGGGTCCGGGGCTGTAATCGCCGGTCGTCGTGGTGGCGCCTGTGCCCTCTCCAAATCGACGATTGCGCGTGGGCCATGCCGGTCCCGACGGCGAGGGACGCGGACCACCAGCCCGGAACGGGCGAGCACGCCACGCGCCCGGACGGCCAACACCGCAACCGCCCGTAGGGTCTCCCGCAATTGCCGCCGCCCGATCCGCACCGCCGGGCGCACCTTCCGGATGCGCAGGGGGTTCAGCCGGGCGACGAGGGCGGCCGGAGTCTCGACGGCGAGGGCCAGCCAGCGGGCGATCCGCTCGCGCAGGAGCGTCGCGGCCACGGGCGGCACCGTCGGGGTCTGGCACGGCTGAACGCTAAACCCGACAAGGGTTGTCGAGGCCAGCAGGAGATCGCGCGCCCGGAGGCGGGCCGATCCGACCGTGATGTTGCTGCCTGTCATAACCCGACCCTTGACGCCAGACCGATCCCGTCGGTCCCGTCCGACGGGAGGTTCGGCGCACTTAACCTCCGCTGGCAGCGGATGGCGCGCTATTGCCGATTGTCTGAGCGTTCCGATTTTCCGGATTGCCCATCCAGTTCATCACACGATCGAGAGTAGGTCGGTCAAGCGAGCCCGCCGGTCTTCGGCATCCCTGAGCTTTGCGGCCCGTCTCGGTGCGAAAGCTTGGCTACGCTCGGCACGATCCAACGGCGGTGGGATGTGGGCTAGCCCCTGGGCGCCACAGCGCATCTGCAGGCGCAGCGAAGCGTGGGCCGATCTGGCTGGACTCCCGGTTGCGGTCGGCTGGGCAGGAAGCCTCGGCCGAGATGAGCCTTAGGCGAATCAATCTGAGGTTGCCGTTGGGAAGGGTATACCTGGAACTGAAGTGACGACCGTTACTGCATAAATATTGAGTAACGAATCGGGGTGTACATATTCTGCGATAGCTATCCAGTCTGAAATTTGGTGTCGGAAGCAGATCGTTGCCCGAAAATCCCAACAGATCGATCGAGCGCCAGCGGGCGCCCCGGAACACAACGAACTGGATTGGCCTCATTCGGACCCCCGATGGGGCTGAGACGCCCTGTACGGTGAAGGATGTTTCAAGCACGGGCGCCAAGATCGGCGTGCCGGCGCACATCGAGCTTCCGAACGATTTCATGCTGAAGATCATCGGCATGGACTACGTCTGCTCGGTCAAGCTCGCGTGGCGCGCCGGAAGCCTTGCGGGCGTGCGGATCCTCCAACTCGCCAAGTTGCCCCCGAAGCCGCTGACGCCGCAGCAGCAGGCCGAGGCCGCCGACCGGGCGCCGCATCAGTCCTTGGGAACCCGGCGCGGTCTGCGTCGTGGTTGAGGCCATCGGCACGGCGCCGGCCGACCGCGCGAAGCGCGTCCTCTGGGTCACGGACGATCCGGGCCGCAACGCCGCGCTGATCCCCCAGCTCGCGCCGGCTTTGGCCTGCCGGATGCACGATCTCTACGCCGATCCGGCTCCGGCTGAGCCGTATGCGACGTTGATCTGCGACGTCGTCGATCTCGATGAAGGCGCCATGATCCGCCTGCGCGCCCTGCGCGCCCTCTCGCGGATCAAAGGGCCGCTGATCGTCGTTCAGACACACGAAAGCCGCCGTACCCGCCTCCAGGCCGTCGAGTTGGGGTCCACGCACATCCTGCCGGCCCCCGTCGACGTGCAGCGCATTCGCGCCGCCCTCGGGGTGGCGGAAGCGCCGCCGACGCCGCTCGCTCCGCATGTCGCCGCACAGGCGGCACGGGTCAGCGCGTTCTACACCGACGTGTTCGTCGCCGATCGCCCGATCACGCCGACCCTGATCGACAACGGCACGGAGCTCGTCGCGCGCGCGATCGGGGAGACCGGCATCCGGGACTGGATCGGGGCGATGCACCGCTTCGACGACGCCACCCACCAGCACTGCCTGCTGGTTGCCGGCGTCGCGGCGGCCTTCGCCACGCATCTCGGCTTCGGCGCCCACGAGCGGCACCGCCTGACCAAGGCCGCACTCGTGCACGATGTCGGCAAGATCCACGTGCCACCCGCGATCCTTAACAAGCCCGGCCGCCTCGACGACGCCGAGTTGGCGGTGATGCGGCTCCACCCCGGGCAGGGGCACGCCATGCTCGCCGGGGAGGGGTTCGAAGCGGAGATGTTGAGCGTGGTGGGCTCACATCACGAATTGCTGGACGGGTCGGGCTACCCGGACGGGCTGAAGGATGCGGAGATCCCCGACCTGGTGCGCCTGATCACGGTCTGCGACATCTACGCGGCGCTGATCGAGCGGCGGTCCTACAAGCCGCCGATGCCGGCGGCAAAGGCCTACGCGATCCTGACGGAGATGGACGGGCGCCTGGACCCCGTGCTGGTGCGGGCGTTCGCGCCCATCGCCGGCGGGTTCACCGACTGATCGGGCGGTCGATCCCGCGCCCACCCCGCAGGTGCATGGCCTCGGCGAAGTGGATGCAGGCGGTGGCATCAGCGGGAAAAGCCGTTGTGCTGGAAAGCCGCCATCGCGGTGGCGACACGCGTTTCAGTCGAGGTTTTCCCGCTGGACGGCTCGGTCCCTAAACGTCTCATGCCATTGCGGATTCCGGCATTGACTGTACGTCCCGGGTTCGGTGTGTGTCCCATACGTTGTCTGCGCGTCGACTTGTTCGGTCGTCCCGGGGAGATCCATGCGATGTAAGGCGTTGACGATGCGAGGCCTGGACATTGGTCTTCAGGGCGGGCGCCCCGGCACTCGCCATCGTCATGCGCGTCGCCTCGGCAAAGGAAGCGCGGGCATGTGATGGGCTTCCGATGGGTTCGACGCTCGGCATGCCACTCATACTGGGCGGAACGCGCGTTGTGTTCCACATATAGCCCGAGAACAGCCGTTGCCGATCACGACATGGACTGCCGTAGTACTCCCCCCAAAGGCTCCCTGCCGGCTCGAACCGTTCCGCAGCTGGACCAAGCGATATCGTCCCCGTTCAGCACGAACGTCAGTGGATCAACCACTGTCCGACAAGCACCAGGGTCGCCGAATAGACGGCCTTGTGATCCTCATCACTCACCAGAATCGTATAGGCGAGCCGATCATTGCTGTTGCAGGCCTGCTCGCGCGCGATTTCGGGCAGGACTCGCATCGCTTGCGATTTCACCTCGTCCAGGCTGGAGCACTCGATGCCGACCGCATCGAAATGTGATGTGCCATCGTGAATGTCGAAATAGTACAAGGCCACAGATTCACTCCGCGCTTGTCTGGCGAGAGCAATTTTCGCTCTCGCACGCTGCGTCTCAAGTATCGAGACGGGCTGGGGCTATAGCTAGTCAGGTCATTTTCCGGTGGCTACTGATCTTATGTGCGACCGGGTAACAGGCGGGTACGCTTTGTTCGGCCTAGGCCGCATGCCTGCTCTTGATGCCCATCACCGTGTAGCAGGTCCGGTTGCGGCCGTTCGCCTTCGCTTCGTAAAGGGCTGCGTCGGCCAGACCGAACAGGTCTTCGGGCGTACCGCCCTTCCATGGCAGGCTGAAGGCGAGGCCGATGCTCACGGTGACCGGTCCGACATCGACGCCATCAGCCCAGACGACGAGCTCGCCGACTGCCGCGTGTACCCGGTCGGCGATCCAGGCGGCTCCCTCCGGTTCGATGTCCGCCAGGAGTATGGAGAATTCCTCGCCACCGACGCGGGCGACGAGATCGTTCGGGCGACGTGCGCTCCGCTCCAGGGCGCGGGCGAGCGCCTGCAGAACTCGATCGCCGACGGCGTGCCCGTAACGGTCGTTGTAGCGCTTGAAGTGATCGGCATCGATGGCGAGCAAGGCCACAGCGCCGCCGCGACGGCGCGCCTCGTCCCAGATCCGTTCCGACGACTCCTCGAAGCTGCGCCGGTTGTGCAGCGCCGTGAGCGCATCGGTGCGGGAAAGGCAGGCCAACTCGGCTTCCGCGGCAGCGCGGCGCCTGAGTTCCCATCCGACCAGGAGCGACAGCCCGACCGTGAGGCCGCACAGGACCAGTACGAGGGCGCCGATCACAAGAGCCTTCGCCCGCCACTCGCCCTCTATTTCCTGCGTGTGGAGGGCGACGTTCAGGATCAGCGGTAAGTCGGCCACCTGCGTGAAGGTGTACAATCGCTCGAGCCCGTCGCTCGGGGTGATGCCGACGAAGCTTCCGCGAACCTCGCGCAGGAAGCGTTGGACGTTCGGCGAATCCGCGAAGTTCGGGGCGAGCACCGAATTGGGCTCGGGATGGCGCACGAGGCGCGTGCCGTCGTGCAGGAACAGGTTGATCGTCCCTGCCCGTCCGAGTTTGATCCGGTCGAACAGGCGGTTGAAGTAGTGCAGCGACAGGCTGCCGAGCACGACGCCGCCGAAGGAGCCGTCGGCCTTGTCGATCCGCCGGCTGAGCACGACGATCGGTGTGCCGCTGAGCTGTGAGATCAGCGGCCGGCTGATCTGGAGGCCCAGGTGGGGGTTGGCCTTGTGGGCCTGGAAGTAGGGGCGTTCGGCGCTGTTGAGGCGGCGCACTGGCCAACTCGCGGCGTCGAAGGCCACATCGCCGTTCTCGTCGAGCACCAGCATCACGCCGAGGTCCTTGGCATTGACGGCGCGGTCGAACAGGATGCGTTGGCGGAACTGCGGCGCGATCTCGCTCAAGCCCGGCAGCTTGAGATTGTCGACGATGCCGAGCAACGCCAAGTCGATGATCTCGATGTTGCGATCGATGTCGCGCTCGATCACCTGCAGCAGGTTTCGGGAGGTTTGCTCCGCCTTGTCCCAAGCGTCCTGACGAAGTTCCATCAGCATCACGACGCAGACGCCGAGCATGCCGAGAGGTGCCAGGATCCCGAGCCCGATCCAGACCCGGGCGGACCGGAAACCGGGTGCGACGGTTGCTGCCACCGGCTTGACCACCCGCGCAATCGCGGGAGCGATCCGCGTTGTCATGCCGGCGATCTGCGGCATCCGGCCCATCGGCAAGTCCTCGTGTGGTGGTCTTACAGGAACATCGCGTCGACGGCGTCCTGGCTGACGGCAGCCGTGCCGGGCAGTGCGGGACCGTTCAGCAGCGATTGTTCTTCATCCGGCCTAGCGCCGACCGCCTTGCGGGCTGCCGGTCTGGCCGACCCCGTCGTCCCGGCTTGACCCGTCCAGAGGCGCCGCATCTCACCGACCCGCTCCTCGACATAGGCGATGGTGCGAACGACCTTCGAGATCCGCTGCCCCGTGAGATCCTGAAAATTGCAGGCCTCGAAGATGGCCTGCATCTGGCGCTGGATGGCCTCGGCGTCCGCCCGGGTCGCAACGTCCTGCGTCCGTCTGGCTATCCCACGGGCGAGGCCGTCCACGGTCTCGGAGGCGGTGAGGATGCTGTCGGTGGCCTGCTCCGTGCCGAGAACCACGGCTTGCAGTTCGTCGCAGGCTCGCCCGGCCTCATGCTCCTGTTGCAGTTCGGCGATTTCCCGGTGAGTGCGCACGATGGCTTCGGAAATGGAAACCAGATGTTGCTGCAGGCGAGCGGTACGATCGTCGAGGACGGGCTTGCTGCTGATCATTGGGTCGATCGCTACTCGCTGGTGGTGCGCCACCATCGATAACCTATAGTTGTTAAACAAATCGGAATTGAACCCTGTTCTCCATTGTTCGGTGATTGATGGGATATTTCAGGATGAGTTTGTGTTTGCGGCTGACCGAAGACGCTGTGTCGGAAAAAGCAATCACCCTCACGATTGCTGCAATATCTTAGTATTGAACCAAAAATCGTTTCTCTGTCTCCGCCCGATCGAATGCCCCACGGCCAAGTCGGCGTGGGCTCGGTGTATCCCCCACACAGCCTGCCCCGGCTGATGACGTCGTCGATGAGTGCGACAAGGCGGATAATCACATCATTGTCCGTCTCGCAGCCGGTCGGACCGGCTCCTACGCTCGCGTTCGTTCGAGGAAGCGCGAGCCGAACCAGGATCGAGACTGGCGGAGATCGAGACGTGCGGTCCTTGTGGAAATCGTCCGTCGAGCGGCGACCTACGCGATGAGGGATCCCGACGGTCGGACCTTTCGACGATGCCGGCCGGATCGAATAGGGTCACGTCGCGATCCGGCTGGATGGGAACGACGAAAGCAGCGGGCTCTTGCCCGTGATGCCTCGACGGCTCGGGCATCGCTTGTCCGGACCTCGACGAACGGGGGTGTGGATTCCTCCGGTCCGACTCGTCACGGAACAGATCGGAACCGAACATCCGGCGTCCGGTCGTCCGTCGAGATCGGTGCCTTTGCGAGAGTATGGAGCGATCGCGTTCCAGCAACGAACGGGCCGGCTGCGGTCCCAGTCCGAAGCCTACTTGAACACCTGGATCATCGCCGGGGTGAGGATCACCACGAACAGCACCGGCAGGAAGAACAGGATCATCGGCACGGTGAGCTTCGGCGGCAGGGCCGCGGCTTTCTTCTCGGCCTCGTTCATCCGGGTGTCGCGGCTCTCCTGGGAGAGCACACGCAGGGCCTGGCCGACGGGCGTGCCGTAGCGCTCGGCCTGGATGAGGGCGGTGGTCACCGCCTTGACCGGGTCGAGGCCCGTGCGATTGGCGAGATTCTCGAAGGCTTGGCGCCGGTCGGGCAGGAACGACAGTTCGGCGGTCATCACCGCGAGTTCCTCGGCGAGCACGATGGACTGGGTCGCGATCTCCGTGCTCACCCGTCGGAAAGCGTGCTCGACCGACATGCCGGATTCGACACAGATCAGGCTGAGGTCGAGGGCGTCGGGCCAGGCCTTCCGGATCTCGGTCTGGCGCTTCTTGGTGGCGTTGTGGAGGTAGAGCTCGGGCATCTTGATGCCGAGAAGCACGGCGGCGATCACCATCATGGCGCGGATCGCCACGGGCTGGTCGATGACGTTGAGGACGAACAAGTAGAGGATCGACGCCACGAGCATCGCGATGGGCGTCACCATGCGGAAGAACAGGAACCCGGTCTCGGCGCCTGGGGAGCGGTAGCCGGCCATGAGGAGCTGCTGTCGCGCCGTCTCGGTTCCGAGCCAGCGGCTGAGGTTGAACTGCTCGACCACGCGCTTCATGTAGGCTTTCGGCGCCACCCGAAGGGTCGCCTTGGCGGCGGTGTTCGACAGGCGTTCGCGCTCGCGCTGGCGCAGCTCGTCGCGCTCCTCCCCGACCATCTTCATGCGCTTGCCCAGGCGATCGGGCTCGATCAGGGGCTGGAGCAGGGCGAAGGCGGTGGCTGCCGCCGCGATTCCGGCGAGCGCCATTCCGAGGAAGCGCGGATCGATGAGCTTGTGGGCGAGGACGTCCAGCATGGTTTTCAGGCTTTCGCGCGGTCGCGCTCCCGTCAGAAGTCGAAGCTGATCATCTTCTTCATGGTGAAGATGCCGAGCGACATCCAGATCGCCGAGGCGACGAGGCCGATCTTGCCGATATCCGTCGTCCACAGCAGGGCGATGTAGTCCGGGCTGGCGATGTAGGTCAGGGTCGCGACCACGAACGGCAGCGCCGCGATGATGCCGCCCGACGCCTTGGCCTCCATGCTCATCGCCTGGATCTTGCCGGCCATCTTCTTGCGTTCGCGCAGCACCCGGGAAAGGTTGGCCAGGGCCTCCGAAAGGTTGCCGCCGGATTTCGCCTGGATCCCGATGACGATGGCGAAGAAGTTCACGTCCGAGACGGGGACGCGCTCGTGCATCTTCACCAGGGCTTCGCCCAGGGACAGGCCGAGGGTCTGCGACTCGACCACGATCCGGAACTCGGAGCGGATCGGCTCCTCGGCCTCGCGCGAGATGATGCGGAAGCAGTCGCTCACGGGAATACCGGCGCGCACGCCGCGCGTGATGATGTCGATGGCGGTTGGCAACTCGGCGATGAAGCGCGCGACCCTGCGCTTGCGCCAATGGGCGAGAAACCACATCGGCAGACCGAGTCCACCCGCGAAGATCGCCGCGAGGGTCGCCGGAATGCTGCTGATGGTCAGATAGGCGACGAGGCCCAACAGGAAGGCGAGCACGCCCGAGACGACGTAGTACTGCTCCCGGCTCCAGGTCAGGCCGGCCTGGGCGATTCTGAGCTCCAGGCTGGCGCGGGTGCCGGCCTTCTTGGCCTCGATCTCCTTGAGGCTCTTCGCCACCTGCTCGCGCCGGCTGGTGGTGACCGCGCGCGCGCTCGCCCCCGGCGTCACCACGCTGATCGCCCGGCGGCGCTGGCTCGCGCGCTTCTCGCCCGTCATGAGCGGGGTCAGCATGACCCAGGCGACTGCGCCGGCGGCCAGGGCGGCGAGCCCGGCGGCGAGGGGCAGGTTGGCGTTCACGGCGTCACCGTGGGGATGCGACGGACCCCGTCGCTCAAGAACGGGTGCCTCACAGGCTGCCCTCCTCCAGTACGGCGGCGGCGTCGAGGGCCGCAGCCAGGGCCTTCTCCTCGCCGTAGTACCGCGCCCGTTCCCAGAACCGCGGCCGCCCGATACCGGTGGAGCGATGCCGCCCGATGAGCTTGCCGTTCTGATCCTCGCCGAGGATGTCGTAGAGGAGCAGATCCTGGGTGATGATCACGTCGCCCTCCATCCCCATCACCTCGGTGATGTGCGTGATGCGCCGCGAACCGTCACGCAGGCGGGTGGCCTGAACGATGATGTCGATGGAGCCGCAGATCATCTCGCGCAGGGTCCGCGACGGTAGGGTGAACCCGCCCATGGTGATCATCGATTCGAGGCGGCTCAGGGCCTCGCGGGGCGAGTTGGCGTGTAGCGTGCCCATCGAGCCGTCGTGACCGGTGTTCATGGCCTGGAGCAGATCGAAGGCCTCCGGGCCGCGAACCTCGCCGACGATGATCCGTTCCGGCCGCATGCGGAGGCAGTTCTTCACGAGATCGCGCATGGTGACCTGGCCCGAGCCCTCCATGTTGGCCGGCCGGGTCTCGAGGCGCACCACGTGGGCCTGCTGGAGCTGCAGCTCGGCCGCGTCCTCGCAGGTGATGATGCGCTCGTCGTGGTCGATGTAGGCCGTGAGGCAGTTCAGCAGGGTGGTCTTGCCCGAGCCCGTGCCGCCCGAGATGACGACGTTGCAGCGCACCCGGCCGATGATCTGCAGGATGCGCGCGCCCTCCGGCGAAATCGCCCCGAAGGTGACGAGCTGGTCGAGGGTGAGCTTGTCCTTCTTGAATTTACGGATGGTCAGCACCGGTCCGTCGATGGCCAGCGGCGGCGCGATGATATTGACGCGCGAGCCGTCCGGGAGACGCGCGTCGCAGATCGGCGAGGCCTCATCGACGCGTCGGCCGACCTGGCTGACGATCCGCTGGCAGATGTTCATGAGCTGCTGATTGTCGCGGAACCGCACGCCCGTGAGCTGGATCTTGCCGCCGACTTCGATGAAGGCCCGGTTGGCGCCGTTCACCATGATGTCGGCGATGTCGTCGCGCATCAGAAGCGGCTCGAGCGGACCGTAGCCGAGGACGTCGTTGCAGATGTCGTCGAGCAGGTCTTCCTGCTCGTTGATCGACAGGACGATGTTCTTGAGACCGATGATCTCCGAGACGATGTCGCGGATTTCCTCACGGGCGGATTCGGCATCGAGGCGAGCGAGCTGCGCCAGATCGATGGCCTCGATCAGCGCGCCGAAGATCATGCTCTTGGTGCGGAAGTAATCCTCGGATTTTGCCGCCTCGACCACGGGCTGGACGGGCACCGGCACCTCGACGCGCGGGCGCCCCGCCGGTTCCTGGTGGATCGGCTGGGTCGCGACTGGACGCGGGGCGAGGTGCATGGGGGCGACCTGAGCGGCCGCCGAGCCGTGTCGCCTACCGAACATGGGGGATGTCTCCGGTCGAGGGAGCTGGGACCGGGCGGCGATGCGGATCGCGCATCACGACGCCTTGCGGCGCTGCAGCCGCGCCAGGAGCGGCTCGAGAAGGTTCGCGCGCGGGCGCCGCGTCTCGGAACGCCCCACGAGGGTGGCGGCCAGCGCCGAGAACACGTCCGTGACCTTGGCCCCGGCCTGCACCTCGGCGATCATCTGGCCGTTGTTTGCCGCCGTTCCGAACAGGGCCGGCTCGAAGGGCAGGCTCGCGGTGATCGGGGCGTCGAGGGCCTTGGCGAACTCGGCGACGCTGATCTCGGGGCGCTTCGACATGCCGACGCCGTTGAGGACGACGCGCGCCTTGGCGTCGTTCGGGCGGTTCTGCTGGAGCAAGGTCAGAAGGTTCTTGGTGTTGCGCAGGGACGCGAGTTCGGGTGCGCTCACGATCAGGATCTCGTCGGCCGAGACGAGGAGACGTTTCGACCAGGCGGTCCAGACATGCGGCACGTCGAGGACGACGCACGGGACCGTGTTGCGCAGGAGGTCGATGACGGCGTCCATGGCCTGTTCCGACAGGTCGATGGTCCGGTCGAGGGTCGCGGGCGCGGCGAGAAGGGTGAGGTTGTCGGCGCATTTCGACAGCAGGCGGTCGAGGAGGTTCGCGTCGAGGCGCTCGGGCGAGAACACCGCTTCGGCGATGCCCTGGGGCGGATCCTGGTTGAAGTTCAGGCTCGCGGTGCCGAAGGCGATATCGAGGTCGGCGATCACCGTCGCAGTGTCCTGCTCCCGGGCGATGGTCCAGGCGAGGTTGTGGGCGAGGGTGGACGCGCCGACGCCGCCCTTTGCACCCACCACCGCGATGGTGCGGCCGACGGGCTTGGCGCCCGGGGCCGAGAACAGGTCCGATATCGCCTGGATCAGCATGATCGGATCCACGGGCGCCATGAGGTACTCGCTCACCCCGCGCTGAAGGAACTGGCGGTAGAGCATCACGTCGTTGACGTGGCCGATGACGATGACCTTGGTGCCGGCGTCGCAGACTTCGGCGAGGGAATCGAGGCATTCGATCGGGCGTGACTTGGCCCCTTGCGTCTCGATGACGATGACGTTCGGGGTCGGCGCATGGCGATAGGCTTCGACGGCGGCGGCACCGCCGCCCATCTGCACCTTCACGTGAGCCTTCTGCATCCGCCGGTCGGAGCTCGCGGCTTCGATCACGACAGCCGTGTCCTGGGTCTCGCAAAAGGCCTGGATCGTGATCCGCGGCACCGGGGCGATGAGGCGCTCGGGTGTCTGGTTCGGGTCCACCATGGCTCTGGTTCCGGTTCAGGTTGCCCCGAAGGGCGCATTCGGGAGTCGCGGGTTTCGGTCGATCGGCACGTCTTCGGACTCGGCACCCCGGAGCAGGCGCCGCGGCCGGGGGCTACTGCGAGACCTGGGATTTCACGTCAGCCTTGCCATCCTGGCGCCAGGGAATTGACGGATCATTGCCGGCCCGCAATTTCTCGATGTTCTTCGTGCGGCGGACGGTGTCGATGCGCCCCTCGGGACGGCCGCGCACGAGATCGATGGGATCGGCGACTTGAGCGGCGATGTTCGACTGCGTCGAGCAGCCGAAGTTCCAATGGGCCTCGTTGCGCCCGTTGAAGGCGGCGTCGCCGACCCCGAGATCCTGCGGCCACGATCCGCACTGGCCCGCGACCTTGGCCTCCATCCGCTGGAAGCTGAGGCGCAAGGGGGCGACGAGGGTCGGGGTTGCGACCGCGTAACTCGTCACCACGAGTTGTCCGGGGGCCAAGCCGCCCTCGGCGCTCATTCGGCGGATGGCCGCGCCCGTGCGTTCGACGGCGGCCCCCATGGCGGGGGCGACGCCCCGCGGCATGTCGAGGACGAGGGTGCCGCGGCCGTAGCGCCGGAAGTCGACGAGGAACGCATCGATGTCGGCGGCCTGGCGCGGATCGATGTGGCCGGTGCCGGTGACGAACACGTCGAGGCTGCGGCCCGCATCCGTGAGGGCGATGGGGTGCCGTGCCCGGTAGTCCGTCGGATAGAGCGAGCCCGTCGTCGCCGGAGCACGGTTCTGGCACGCGCCGAGGAGCGCCGTCAGGGCGCTGATTGCGGCCAGGGCTTTGAGCGTGGAAGACTTAGGCGTGGGAGACGCGGGCATGGAAGGGGTCCTGGCGGAACGGGGGCCGGGTCTTTGAGCGGGTAGGACTAGTCGGTGATGAAGCCGACGCGGCCGCGATAGGCCGGTCCGAGCGGACTTGCGCCCGCGACGCCGTAGAGGCGGTTCAGGCGTCCGAGCAGGATGCCCTGCGCGTCCTGGGCGTCGACGAAGCCGTCGTCTGGCCGCGTGGGCTGGCGCGCCTCCATCGGCTTGGCGATGTAGGGGGTGACCATGATCATCAGCTCCGTCTCCTGGCGCTGGTAGTCGCGCGACCGGAACAGGGCACCGATGATCGGCAGGTTGATCAGTCCTGGCAGCCCCGAGATGGTGGCTTTGTTGCGCTGCTGGATCAGGCCGGCGGTCATCATGCTGGCGCCGGAGGCGAGCTCGACGGTGGTCTCGGAGCTGCGCACCGTGAAACCCGGCACGGCAATGTTGGAATTGCCCTGACCGATGTTGATGGAATTCTGCTGGTCTATCTCGGTGACGTCTGTGCCGACGCGGATCGAGATGCGGTTCTCGGCCAGCACCACGGGTGTGAACGTCAGGCTGACGCCGTAGGGCTTGAATGCGATGGAAGGGGTGCAGATCTGGTTCGTGCCGGTGCCCTGAACGCAGGCGAGGGTCGCCGGCACCGGGATCTGGCCGCCGGCGGTGAACTTCGCCGATTCGCCCGAGATCGCCGTGAGGGTCGGTTCGGCCAGTACGCGGGAGACGCCCGCCTGCTCGAACGCCCGGAGGGTCGCCGACAGGCTGGCGCCGCCCGTTCCGGTGACGGTGCCGGTCAAGGCGTTCCCGCTTGGAAAAGATCCCCCGTTAAGGGCCAGGGGTGCCGTGTTGACGAGGTTCAACCCCGACCAGTTGCCGCTGATATTGATGCCGAACTGCTTCAGCACCGTGCGGGCGACCTCGACCACGGTCACGCGCAGCATCACCTGATCGCGGCCCCGGATGGTGATGTTGTTGATCACCGTGCCTCGGGTCGGGGTGCTGCCCGCGGCGGCGCCCGCCGAGGCGCCGCCCGCGCCCGCAGAGCCGGACTGGCCCACGAAGGCGTTGGCGATGTCGATGGCCTGGGAGGCTTCCGCCGCGGAGTTGACGCTGCCGGACAGGATGATCGAGCTGCCGGCGGTGCGGATGTCGAACCGGGCATTCGCGATGCTCTGGGTGAGGATCTGGCGCAGGGCGCCGAGCTGGAGGTCGCGCGCCACGGTGACGTCGAGGGCGGTGATCTGTCGGCCTTCGCCGTCCATGATGAAGATCGAGGTGGCGCCGTCCTCCATGCCGATGACGAACACCTTGCGGGTCGAGCGCACGACGGCGTTGGCGACCTTCGGGTTGGCGACGAACACTTCCTTGGCGTCGCGCGGCAGGTCGATGACGATGGAGCGGCCCATGGTCAGCTCGATCTTGCGCGAGGTCGCGGCCTCGTTCGAGCCCACGGCGAGCACGGGCGCCGGAGCGAGGTCGGGCACCGGCCGAGCCGTGACCGGACCGGCGAGGAGGCTCGCAAGGACCGGCACCACTAGGATCGGCAGTTGGCGGGTGGCGCTCCGGGATCGGACAATCATCGGTAAAACCCCTGTCATCGCGTTCGCCGGAGCCATCAGCGCCGCGACTGTTGCTTGGAGACGCCGAAGCGCACGACCGTCACACCACCCTCGCCGCGGGTGTCCGGCGCCACCTCGGTGGTGCGCCCGGAATCGACGAGGCTGCGCAGGGACAGGGAGAGCTGGCCGACCTTCTGGGCCAGGGTGACGATCTCGGCTTGCGCCGGCGTCAGGGCGAGGGTCGTGGTCTCGCCGGTCACGACGTTGCTGCCGTTCTTTTCCTGGACGATCTGGCCGACGGCGAGCACGCGGATGTCCGTGAGGATGGTCTCCGAGATCTGTGTCTCGGATCCACCGGCCTGCATGGCCTCCTCGTCGCGGTAGGTTCGGATGAGGTCGACGTGGTCGTTGGGCAGGATGAAGCCGCCGGCGGAACTCGATCCCCGCGAATCGGTGACGATGGCCACGGCGCGCATGCCGGATGGCAGGATGGCGGCCATGAACCCACCGTCCGAGCGGGCGAGCTTCTGGGGCCGGATCGGCTCGCCGGAGAGGAACCCGGAGCGGGCGATGGAGCCTGTGATGTCTTCCAGGCCCTTGGGCTGGCTGGTGCGGGTGATGTAGCCGGGCGTGATGGCCTGATCGGGCCAGGGCTGCCAGCGCAGATCCGCTGCCTGGAGGCTTTGCCCCATCGGCAGCTCGGCCGCGGCGACGAGCACGTCGGTCGTCGGCAGGACCGGCGGCGGCGGCGCGGCCAGGATCACGGGAGCCGGGGGTTTGTCGTCGCCGCTCATCAGGTAGGCGGCGAGGCCGCCGGTGACCAGGGCGATGGCGAGGACGGCAAGGCGGGCGGGTTTCATTGCCGGGGATGAACCTGTGGGACGGCCGAGTGCCGCGCCCCGTCACGATGGTCCCGGATTCCTCAAATTAGGGTTAAGACTTCCTGCTGGATTGCGTGGTCCGCCGGTCACCGCGAAGGCGCTGCCGTTCGTCCGCGTCGATCAAAGACCGAGGGCCCGCGTCCAGATCGCCGTCTCGGGCAGGACCATCACCGCCGCGAAGGCCAGCGCGATACCGTAGGGTACGCCCGTGCGCTTGTCGTGGAGGTGGAGGAGGAACGGCATGCGCGACAGGGTCGACCCGACGAACACCGGCAGGGGCTGCGAGCGCAGGGCGAGAATCGCCACCGTGAGCACGCCGCCCGCCAGGGCCGCGAGGGTGAAGTAATCGAGCAGATGGTCGAAGCCGATCCAAAGGGCGGTGCCCGCCGCGAGCTTTGCGTCGCCGCCGCCGATATGCCCGAGGGCGAATAGGGTAAAGGTTGCAGCAAGGACGAGTGCGCCGGCCCCCACATGGAATGCCAACTCGGTCCATCCCAACCCGAAGCTCGCCGCGATGACAACGAAGCCGGCTACGAGCGCGAGCATGACCCGGTTCGGGATCAGCATCGTCAACAGATCGTTGACGGCAGCGTAGACCATCAGGAACGGGAAGACGATCAGAACGCTCGCGGCGGCCATGGTGAAGCTTCCGGGATGAGAGTGAGTCATGAGGCATGTCGAACGCCGCAGGCCATCGAATTCGAGAACCACGGCGTTGCGGAAGCTTCGTGAAGTCCACCGGATGGCGGACCCGCGAAAAGGGAGGAGGCGTGACCGGTCATCACGCCTCCTTCAAGCCCTTCGATCTTCGTGCTCGACATCGTGGAGGTTAGGATCCACGTTTCGATTTACGGTTTTAACGAAATCGTCGATCTGTCTACTGTGATTATTTGGTAGTGGCGGTTGTTCTCGCAGTATCGAGGCCAGTGCCGATGCTCGTGAACGTTGTCTTGATCGACGAAGAAACCGTGCTGAGCGAGGCGATGATCGCAACCGCGATGAGCGAGGCGATGAGGCCGTACTCGATGGCGGTGGCGCCGGACTCGTCGGAGGCAAAACGCTTGAAGATGTTCGTCATGACGCAGGATCCTTGTTCGACCGAGAAGAAATCAGGTGCCGTCGAAGATCGTCACGTTTCGTCCGGCGACAGAAACGACATTGCCCGTCCCACGTTGCAAATCGGTTAAACGAGTCGCCGAAAGCTGGGCTCGTCCGGTCCGATCGCAGCATGGTAAAGCTATCGTAAAGACTAGACCGTCTGCGAAGACGATGGAGGAGGCGGTTCGCCGGTGTCGTGCCCGGTCACGGCCCGTCCTTAGGGGCCTGTTTACCCTCCCTGTGTTTTGGTGATCCGTCGGCTCGACGAACGCGGTCGACCGCCGCTCCAATCCGCGCGGGTGCGGTCCCCAGGCACGAGTGATCCCCATGGACGACCGTTCCCCAGCTTTCCGATCCACCGCGTCCCGTGCGGTAGTTCCGTTGCTCGCCGCCCTTCTGCTCGCCGCCGCCCTCGGACCGGCCGCCGCGCAGGCGCCGACTTTGGTGACGGTGACGGTGGACAACGCCAAGGTAATCCGCTTGCCGGAGAACACACAGACGGTCATCGTCGGCAATCCGATCATCGCCGACGTGTCCCTTCAGAAGAACGGCGTCCTCATCCTCACGGGCAAGAGCTTCGGCTCGACCAACCTCATCGCCCTCGACCGCGGCGGCAACATGCTGGCCGAATCCACCATCAGCGTGCAGGCGCCCCAGGCCGCCGTCGTCACGGTGCAGCGTGGCCTGGAGCGCGAATCGTATTCGTGCACGCCCAATTGCCAGCCCTCGGCGCAGCTCGGCGACTCGACGCGCTATTTCGGCGAAGTCAGCGGCCAGGCCGAAGCCCGCCGTGCCATGGCGGTCGGCGGGAAGTAGACCGCCTTCCCCTTCGCTTCCTCAGAGGGTCTGGTTGTAGGCACCGACCCCGTCGTTCTCGCGCAGCACCCCGTCCACCGCCGCGAACATGGCATGGAGGCGGTCCTCCGAGATCGGGCTCTCGATCACCACCACGAGTTCGGGTTTGTTCGACGAGGCCCGCACCAGTCCCCAGGTGCCGTCCTCGGTCGCGACACGGACGCCGTTGACGGTGACGAGGTCCGTGATCCTGGCGCCCGCGAGGGTCTCGCCCGCGTCCAACATCGCCCGGAACCGCGCGGTCACGGCCTCGACCACCCCGTACTTCACCTCGTCGGCGCAATGGGGCGACATGGTCGGCGAGCCCCAGGTCTTCGGCAACGCTCGGTAGAGGTCGGCCATGGAGCGCTCTGGATTGCGGTCGAGCATCTCGATCACCGCGATGGCGGTGAGCAGTCCGTCGTCGTAGCCGCGCCCGATCGGTTCGTTGAAAAAGAAATGCCCCGACTTCTCGAAGCCGGCAAGCGCCCCGAGCTCGTTGACCCGGCGCTTGATGTAGGAATGCCCCGTCTTCCAGTAATCCGTCCGGATCGCCAGGGCCTGGAGCTCGGGGTCGGTGTGGTAGAGCCCCGTCGACTTCACGTCGACCACGAAGGTGGCGCCGGGATGCAGCTTGCCGAGGTCGCGGGCGAGCATGACGCCGATCTTGTCGGCGAAGATTTCCGCGCCCTCGTCGTCGACCACGCCGCAGCGGTCGCCGTCGCCGTCGAAGCCGAGTCCGACATCCGCCCCCGTCTCCTTCACGCGCGCCGCGATGGCGTGCAGCATCGCCATGTCCTCGGGGTTCGGATTGTAGCGTGGGAAGGTGTAGTCCGGGTCGACATCGAGGGGGATCACCTCGACGCCCAGGGCCTCGAGAAGTTGCGGCGCGAATGCTCCGGCCGTGCCGTTGCCGCAGGCGGCCACCACCTTGAGTTTTCGCGAGATCGGTTTCGCCCGCGCCTTCAGATCGGCGAGGTAGACCTGCGAAAACCCCTCGACGAACTCGTAGGCGCCCCCATCCCGGTAACGGTAGGTTCCACCCAGCACGATCTCCTTCAGGCGGCCCATCTCCTCGGGGCCGAAGGTCATGGGCCGGTTGGCGCCCATCTTCACGCCGGTCCAGCCGTTGTCGTTGTGCGAGGCGGTGACCATGGCCACGCACGGGCAATCGAGGGCGAACTGCCCGAAATACGCCATGGGGGACAGGGCGAGGCCGACATCCTTCACCCGCAGGCCCGCCGCCTGCATGCCGGCGATGAGGGCGAGCTTGATGGAGGACGAGTAGGCCCGGAAATCGTGGCCCGTGACGATGTCGGGGCGCACGCCCATCTCGTGCACGAGGGTGCCGATGCCGAGGCCCAGCGCCTGCACGCCCATCAGGTTGATGTCCTGCGGGAACAGCCAACGTGCATCGTATTCGCGAAACCCCGTCGGCTTGACCAGCGGCAGTTCCTCGAACGCGAAGGTGTTCGGCACGAGCGCGGCGTGGGGCTTGGGGAACATCGCGGGGCCTCTCCAGGATCTCGATGAGGCTTATCCGAACGGCGTCGACAGAAGAAGTCCGGGCGGCGCTGCCCCCGGCACCTTCGCCTGAAGCCGACGCGTTCGCGTCCATCCGGGGGCCACTGTCCCTCCGGCGTCGTGCGGGGCGGGTCCTTGAACCCGGGCGCCCCCCAGGCTATAGGCAACCCGCGCCCGCCAGACACCCTTGGAGGCACGGGCGCGAATCGGGGTTCGGTGTGGCCGTCCGTTTCGGGCGGCCTTTCGTTGTTCCCCGGCTTGTTTCAATCTTTGAAGGATCACGCCATGAGCGCAGTCAAGACGCTTGAGGCCGTGGCACGCGACCGGGTCGGCAAGGGGGCCGCCCGGGCCGTTCGTCGCCAGGGCCAAGTTCCCGCCGTCATCTACGGCGGCGGCCAGGCCCCGCAGGCCATCGCCATCGACCTCATCCGCACCCGCACCCTGATCTACGCCGGCGGTTTCAAGACCACGCTGTTCGAGATCAACGCCGGCGGCAAGAAGACCCGTGCGATCCCGCGCGACTTCCAGCTCGACCCGGTCAACGGCGTGCCGCTGCATGTCGACTTCCTGCGCGTCGTCGCCGGCCAGTCCATCACCGTCGAGGTGCCGGTGCACTTCATCAACGAGGACGCGGCCCCCGGCATCAAACAGCGCGGCGGCACCCTCAACATCGTGCTGCACACCCTGGCCCTCGAAGTCGCCCCCGATGCGATCCCCGAGGCCGTCGAGATCGACCTGACCGGCCGCGAGATCGGCGACGCCATCCACATCGCCGACGTCAAGCTGCCGGCTGGCGCCACCTTTACGGGTGAACCCGACGCCACCGTCGCCAACGTCGTGCCGCCGACGGTGCTCGGCGCCGAGGTGGAGGCCGAGGAGGCCGCCATTGCCGAGGCCCAGTCGGCCGAAGCCGCCGAAGAGAAGATCGAGGAGGCCGCCGAGGCCGCCGAGGACGAGAAGAAGGAGGACTGAGACCTGGGGCTCCCCCCGGTTTCACGTCCCTGAGGATGCCCCGGCCGCGAGGTCGGGGCATTCCTGTTTCCAGACCCTTTTCACCTGTTCCCAGACTCCCTCGCTGGTCCGGTTCTCCCTCGTTCGGCAGGAAACGTCGCGCCATGCGCCTGATCGTCGGCCTCGGAAATCCGGGCGCCCGCTACGCCCGCAACCGCCACAACATCGGCTTCCTCGCCCTCGACGAGATCGCGCGGGTGCACCGGGCCGGTCCGTGGCGGAAGAAGTTCCAGGGTGAGATCGCAGAGGCGGTCCTGGGAACCGAGCGCGCGGTCCTGCTCAAGCCGCAGACCTTCATGAACGACTCGGGCCGGTCCGTCGCCGAGGTGCAGCGCTTCTTCAAGATCCCCCTCGGCAGCGTGATCGTGCTGCACGATGAACTCGACCTCGCCCCGGCCAAGGTCCGGGTGAAGCTCGGCGGCGGCAATGCCGGGCATAACGGCCTGCGCTCGATCACGGCCCAATGCGGCAACGACTATCACCGGGTCCGCCTCGGCATCGGGCATCCGGGCGACAAGGCCCTGGTCCACGCCTACGTGCTCAACGATTTCGGCAAGGACGAGGGGCCCTGGCTCGACGATCTCAACCGGGCCATCGCCGACCACATCGCCCTGCTGGCGGCGGGCGAGGATGCGAGCTTCCAGAACAAGGTTCACCTCGCCATGGCGGGGCGCGGCTGGGACGACGTCAAGGGCGTCGGCGAACGGGCGAGTTCGGGCAAGCCCGCTTGAGGCTGCGAATTGACACGAAAACACGGGGACACGATATCGGGTGCGGAACTGGGGAGCGGGCGATGAAGAATGTCACGGTGACAATGGACGACGCGGTTCTGCAACGCGCTCGTGTGGCGGCGGCGCGGGACGGTAAGAGCTTGTCGAAATTCATCGCCGAGACGGTCGAAGTCCGAGTTGGACGTCCGCTCAATCAGCTCGAAGCGCTCGAGCAATTCCTGGCCGGGCCCCTTCTCCCCCTCACCGATGAGAACGGGAAGGCTCCTTCACGCGATGATCTCTACGACTGATCTCGTTTTCATCGATACGAACGTTCTCATCTACGCACGAGACGACCGCAATGCGACGAAGCGCGAGCGGGCTCGCTCCTGGCTTGGAACGGTCGGAGCGAGCGGGCGGGCGCGCACCAATCTTCAGGTTCTCAACGAACTGACTCGGTGGCTCCTGAAGAAGGAGAGCCATCGCTCAGCGGACGACATTCGCTCGGACATCGCGGCCCTGCGAAGCTGGGGCGATCGTCCGATCTCGGAGGAGGACGTGGAATTGGCATGGTCCGTCCGAAACCGGCTTGGATATCAATGGTTCGACTGCCTGCTCGTGGCAGGTGCTTCGCTGGCCGGCTGCCGGTTCTTCCTCACCGAGGATATGGGACACGGCACGGTTTTCGAGGGGCTGGCCCTCATCGATCCCTTTCAAGCGTCGCCAAACGACGTGTTTCAACGGAACTGACACCATGGGCTTCAAATGCGGTATCGTCGGCCTGCCGAACGTCGGCAAGTCGACCCTGTTCAACGCGCTGACGCAGACGGCGGCGGCGCAGGCGGCGAACTATCCGTTCTGCACCATCGAGCCGAATGTCGGCGAGGTGGCGGTGCCGGATCCGCGCCTCGACGATCTGGCGAAGATCGCCGCCTCGAAGGAGATCATCCCGACGCGGCTTACCTTCGTGGACATCGCCGGCCTCGTGCGCGGCGCCTCGAAGGGCGAGGGCCTCGGCAACCAGTTCCTCGCCAACATTCGCGAAGTCGATGCCATCGCCCACGTGGTGCGGTGCTTCACCGACGGCGACGTGACCCATGTGGAGGGCAAGGTCGATCCGAAGGCCGACATCGAGACCATCGAAACCGAACTGATGCTCGCCGACCTCGACAGCCTGGAGAAGCGCCTGTTCGCCCTGGAGAAGAAGGCCAAGGGCGCCGACAAGGAGGCCAAGGAGGCCCTCGACCTCGTGAATCGCGCCCTGCCGCTCCTGCGCGAGGGCAAGCCGGCCCGCCTCGTTCCCCGCAAGCCCGAGGAGGAGGCCCTGTTCCAGACCCTCGGGCTGATGACGGCCAAACCCGTCCTCTATGTCTGCAACGTCGACGAGGGCGACGCCGACAAGGGCAACGCCTATTCCGACGCGGTGCTGGCGCAGGCCAAGGCCGAGGGCGCCAAGGCGGTCGTGGTCTCGGCCAAGATCGAGAGCGAGATCGCCGTGATGCCGGTCGCCGATCAGGGCGACTTTCTCGAGGCCGTGGGTCTGGCCGAGCCCGGCCTCAACCGCGTCATCCGCGCCGGCTACGAGCTTCTCGGCCTCATCACCTACTTCACGGTCGGCCCGAAGGAGGCCCGCGCCTGGACCATCGAGAAGGGCACGCGGGCGCCGGCGGCGGCGGGCGTGATTCACACGGACTTCGAGAAGGGCTTCATCCGTTCCGAGACCATCGCGTTCGCCGACTACGTCGCCCTCAAGGGCGAGAGCGGCGCCAAGGAGGCCGGCAAGTTTCGTCTCGAGGGCAAGGAGTACGTGGTCCAGGACGGCGACGTGCTGCACTTCCGCTTCGCCAACTGAGCGGGCGCATGACCGGTATCGCTTTCGAGGATTTCACCCCCGGCGCCGTCATCGAGGGCGGGCCGATCACCGTGACCCGCGAGGAGCTCGTCGCGTTCGCGCGGGAGTTCGATCCGCAGCCGTTCCACCTCGACGAGACGGCCGCCGAGGCGACTTTCGTCGGGCAGCTCATCGGCTCGGGCTGGCAGAGCGCCGGCTTCGGCATGCGGCTCCTGCAGAAGCACGTCTTCCGGGGCGCGACCTCCATGGGCTCGCCCGGTGTCCTGCAGCTGCGCTGGCTGCGGCCGGTGCTGCCAGGGGATACCCTCGGCATCTCCGTGAAGGTCGACAGTTGCCGGGCCTCGAACACCAAGCCCGACCGCGGCTTCGTGCGGTTCGACCTGACCCTGCGCAACGGCCGCGACGAGGCGGTGATGACCCAGGCCTTCACGGTGATGTTCGCCCGCCGGGGGGCCACGCCGCTGCCGCCGCGTGTGGTCAATCCCATCGAGCCGAGCGCACCCGCGGAGGGGACCGACGCGGTGCAGCTCGATTTCCTCGCGGATGCCCCCATCGGGGTCGCCCGCGACCTCGGGCATCACCTCTTCACGCCCGAAGCAATTGTGGCCTATGCGAAGGCCTACGATCCGCAGGCCTTCCACCTCGATCCGGCCGCGGCTCGGGAGACCCATTTCGGCGCGCTCTGCGCATCCGGCTGGCACACGGCCGCCGTCTGGATGAAGCGCCTCCACATCACCCGCGCCCGCGACATGGCGCTCACCGCCCGGTCGGGCCCGGTGCCGCAGCTCGGACCCTCGCCGGGATTCCGCGACATGCGCTGGCTCGCCCCGGTCTATGCCGGCGACACCCTGCGCTATGCCTGCGCCCTCACGGCCAAGCGCCGATCGGCCTCCCGCCCCGGCTGGGGCCTCGCGACCCACCACAACACGGCGGTGAACCAGCACGGCACCAAGGTGTTCGAGTTCACCGGGTCGGTGTTCTGGCAGTGGGCGCCCGTTCACTGAGCGCGGAGGCGGCCTGTTGCGTCGTGTGTCTCTCCGACCAATCGTGTGCCTTGGCATTCACGTCGAGGCGGCGCACCTCGATGTCTTCTGGGGAGATGGAACGTGAGTGCTGCTTCGAAGACCGAACGCACCACGGAGACGATCCGGGAGCGTCACGATCGGCTCCGCCGTCAGGGGTTGCGGCCGGTGCGGATCTGGGTCCCCGATCCGCGTGCGGCCGCCTTCGAAGCGGAAGCCCATCGGCAGGCCGCGGCCGTTGCATCGCGTGCGGAGGCCGCCGACGACCAGGATTTCATCGATTCGGTCTCGCGCTGGGACGATGCGTGAAACGCGGCGAGATCTGGACCGACTCGGGCGGAAAGGACTATGCTGGAACACCCCGACCCGTCGTCATCCTTCAAGAGGATCGGTTCGACGCGACCGACTCCATCACGATCTGTGCGTTCACGACCGACCCGACAGATGCGCCCCTGATCCGTCTCGCCGTGGTGCCGAATCCCAGCAACGGCCTGCGCGCTGTATCCCGTCTGATGGTCGACAAAATCACGACCGTTCCGAAATCGAAGCTTGGACGGCGTCGCGGGACGCTCGACGCCGTGGACAGCGTTCGGCTCGATCGTGCGCTCGTCGTTTTTCTTGGTCTGACGCCCAGAAATCAGGCCGAAGACGAGGGTTGAGGGCGTCTACGCCGCCGCCCGCCGCTCCGGGTACAGCGACAGCAACCCGTCCGCGCTCGCGCGCGCCACGCCGCGCTCGGTGATGATGCCCGTCACCAGGCGGGCCGGGGTGACGTCGAAGGCGGGGTTGGCCACGGGGCTGCCGGGGGACACCACCTCGATGGTCGCGAAGGCGCCGTCGGGGAGGCGGCCCGTGAGGTGCGAGACCTCGCGGCCGTCGCGCTCCTCGATGGGGATCTGGGCCACGCCGTCGTCGAGGGTCCAGTCGATGGTCGAGAACGGCAGGGCGGCGTAGAACGGGATGCCGTTGTCGGAGGCCGCCAGGGCCTTCAGGTAGGTGCCGATCTTGTTGCAGACGTCGCCCGAGGCCGTGGTGCGGTCGGAGCCGACGATGCAGAGATCGATGCGGCCGTGCTGCATGAGGTGGCCGCCGGCATTGTCGGCGATGACCGTGTGGGGCACGCCGTGGGCGTTGAGCTCGAAGGCCGTGAGCGCCGCGCCCTGGTTGCGCGGCCGGGTCTCGTCCACGAACACGTGGACCGGCACGCCGGCATCGTGCGCGACGTAGATGGGGGCGAGCGCCGTGCCCCAATCGACGGTGGCGAGCCAGCCGGCGTTGCAATGGGTCAGGACGTTGACGGTGCGGCCGGTCCTGGCGTGGAGATCGGCCAGGATCTTGGCGCCGTGCACCCCGATGGCGTGGCAGCTCTCCACATCCTCCTCGGCGATGCGCCCGGCCTCGGCGAACGCGAAGGCGGCACGCTCGGTCTCCGGCACCGTGCGCAGCTTGGCCGCGACCCGGTCGAGCGCCCAGCGCAGGTTGATGGCCGTCGGGCGCGTGTCGGCGAGGAACTCCACCGCCCGCTCGATGCCGGCATCGGACGAATCCTCGGCGAGGCCGAGCGCCAGGCCGTAGGCCGCCGCCACGCCGATGAGGGGCGCGCCGCGCACCACCATGGTGCGGATGGCGGTGCCGGCCTCGTGCATGGAGGCGAGACGCTTCAGTTCGAACGCGAAGGGCAGTCGGGTCTGGTCGATCACCTGCACGGCGGCGCCGTCGGCATCGGGGAAGATGGTGCGGTAGGGCTGGCCGTCGATCTTCATGGCGCGCGTCCGAGAGGTGAGGGGCCGGGCGGGAGGCCGAGCCTTTACGTCAGAACGCCCCGGCGAGGCCAGCCTGTGCGAGAGCGATGCCGGCGCACGTACCATGTTCGCCGGGTCTTCGGGGGAGGGGGCATGCATTCTGCGGACCGTAGGAAGCCGATCCGTTCACGGTCGGAACCCGCTCCACCGTTTGAGAAACTTGACTCGCGGGTGTCGGCGTCCTAACCGAGCCCAATCGATTCCGACGATCCGATCGTCAGCACGAACGCCGACCGGCCCCATGAGGCCGGAGGTCAACGCCCGACAGCGCGATGCGCCCTCGGGCGAGATTCGCGTTGGGGTAGAGGGCGTCGATCCCTCGTTCGTTCGAAAGCCGCATGCCCAACGCCACGCCCGACACGTCGAACACACCGCTGCGCGTCGCGGACGCGGTCAACGACGTCTGCCCCTGGTCGGGCAAGCCGATTTCGGCCGATTCATTGACCCTCTACAACGGCGCCGTCGTGGGCTTCTGCAATCCCGAATGCCGGGACAAGTTCGCCCGTGCGGTGCGCAGCTTCGAGAACGCCCTCCAGGCGCGCCGGGCTGCGAGCGCAGGCGTCAACCAGTGATGCGCGACGGCGTGACGAGACGTGACGGAACGGGATTCGCCGTGACGATCCTGGTCCAGGGAGCCTGACGCATGTTCGAAGGCCTGTCCGATCGCCTGTCCGGCATTCTCTCGGGGCTGACGCGCCGCGGCGCTCTCACGGAGGCCGACGTCACGGCCGCCCTGCGGGAGGTCCGGCGCGCCCTGCTCGAGGCCGACGTCG
This sequence comes from Methylobacterium sp. Leaf469, assembly GCF_001424745.1. NCBI lineage: Bacteria > Pseudomonadati > Pseudomonadota > Alphaproteobacteria > Hyphomicrobiales > Methylobacteriaceae > Methylobacterium > Methylobacterium sp. Leaf469. The sequence continues at coordinate 221,647 of NZ_LMRE01000012.1, read as the reverse complement.
CCCTCGAAGTGGTGCGCGACTTCACCGAGAAGGTGCGCGAGAAGGCTGTCGGTGCCGTCGTCGTCAAGTCGGTCACCCCCGGCCAGATGGTCGTCAAGATCGTCAACGACGAGCTGACGGCGATGCTGGGCTCGGATGTCGGGCTCATCGACCTCAACGCGCCCGCCCCCGTCGCCATCCTGATGGTCGGCCTCCAGGGTTCGGGCAAGACCACCACGACGGCCAAGATCGCCCGCCGGCTGGCATCGCGCGACAAGCGCAAGGTGCTGCTCGCCTCCCTCGACACCCGGCGCCCGGCCGCCATGGAGCAGCTGGCGATCCTGGCGCGTCAGGTCGAGGTCGAGTGCCTGCCCATCGTCGCCGGCCAGTCGGCCGTGCAGATCGCCCGGCGCGCCATGGATGCGGCCCGCCTCGGCGGCTTCGACGTGGTGATGCTCGACACCGCCGGCCGCACCACCCTCGACGAGGCGCTGATGCAGGAGGCGGCCGAGGTCAAGGCCGCCACCAACCCGCACGAAGTCCTGCTGGTGGCCGACGCCCTGACCGGCCAGGACGCGGTCGTCACCGCGCGGGCCTTCGACCAGCGCCTCGGCGTCACCGGCATCGTGCTCACCCGCATGGACGGCGATTCGCGCGGCGGCGCGGCGCTGTCCATGCGCGCCGTCACCGGCAAGCCGATCAAGCTCGTGGGCACCGGCGAGAAGGTCGATGCGCTCGAGGAGTTCCACCCCTCCCGCGTCGCCAACCGCATCCTCGGCATGGGCGACATCGTCTCCCTCGTGGAGAAGGCCGCCGAGACCATCGACCACGAGCAGGCGCTCCGCACCGCGGAGAAGATGCGCAAGGGCAAGTTCGACCTCGACGACCTGTCGATGCAGCTCGCCCAGATGGAGAAGATGGGCGGCATCGGTGGCCTGATGGGCATGCTTCCGGGCATGGGTCAGATCAAGAAGCAGGTCGAGAACGCCAACCTCGACGAGAAGATGTTCGCCCGCCAGCGGGCCATCATCTCGTCGATGACCGCGCAGGAGCGCAAGAATCCCGACCTCCTCAAGAACTCCCGCAAGAAGCGCATCGCGGCGGGTTCGGGGACGAAGGTCGAGGAGCTGAACAAGCTCCTCAAGATGCACCGGACCATGGCCGACATGATGAAGGCCATGGGTTCGGGCAAGCGCGGCATCGGCCAGGCCCTCGGCTCCATGTTCGGCATGGGTGGCGGAATGGGCGGCGGCGGGATGCCGGGTGGGATGCCGGGCCTGCCCCCGGGCATGCCGGAGCCGACGCCCGAGATGATCGCCGACATGCAGAAGCAGTTCGGTGGCAAGCTGCCTCCGATGCCCCCGGGCCTCGGCGGTGGGGGCAAGATGCCGGGCCTTCCGGGGCTCGGCGGCAAGGGCCTGCCCGGCCTCGGCGGCTTTCTGCCGGGGAAAAAGAAATGAGCGGCCCCGAGACCATGGCGGCGCAGGGGATCGACCCCGAACTCGTGCGCCTGCGCGAGAGCATCGACAATTTCGATGCCGCCCTGATCTACCTGCTCGCCGAGCGGTTCCGCTGCACCCAGCGGGTCGGCGAACTGAAGGCCCGCAAGGGCCTGCCCGCTTCCGATCCCGGGCGGGAGTCGATGCAGATCGCCCGCCTGCGCAAACTCGCGATCGACGCCAAGCTCGATCCCGATTTCGCCGAGACCTTCCTGACCTTCGTGGTCAAGGAAGTCATCCGGCACCACCAGACGATTGCGGCCAATCACAACGCAATCGAAGAGAGAAAGTAGACACCATGTCCCTCAAGATCCGTCTCACCCGTGGCGGCGCCAAGAAGCGCCCGTACTACCGCATCGTCGTCGCCGACGCCCGCGCGCCCCGCGACGGCCGCTTCATCGAGAAGGTCGGCGTGTACGATCCCATGAAGGCCAAGGACGATCCGGCCCGCATCGTGTTGGAGTCCGACAAGATCCAGGCTTGGCTCGCCAAGGGCGCCCAGCCCACGGACCGCGTTCTGCGCTTCCTCGACGCCGCCGGCCTCGCCAAGCGCCCCGTGCGCAACAACCCGCAGAAGGCCGAGCCGGGCGAGAAGGCCAAGGAGCGCGCCGCCAAGCGCGCCGAGAAGGCCGCTGCCCCGGCCGAAGACGCCGCGGCCTGAGGCGTCAGCGATGGCCCGCCGTCCCCCCGGTCACACGCCCCACGGGGACGGCGGACGCCGCGCGCGTCCCGGACGCATCGGCGAGAGCGTACCGACTTCGGCCCACCGACTGAGGCCCGATGCCGATGCGCCCCTGCCCGCCACCGATCCGAGCCTCGTCCAGATGGGCGAGTTCGGCCGGGCGCATGGGCTCAACGGCGAGATCCGCCTGAAATCCTACACCGGCGACCCGCAGGCCATCGCGTCCTACGGCCCGCTCCTCGGCGCCGACGGCCGCCGCATCGAACTCACCGACGTGCGCCAGGCCGGCGGTGCCGCGCCCGACCTCCTCGTGGTGCGGGTCAAGGGTGTGACCGACCGCACGGGGGCGGAAAGCCTCAACCGCCTCGCCCTTTACCTCCCCCGCGAGCGTCTCGGCACCGTGGCGGACGCGGACGAGTTCTTCACCGCCGACCTCGTGGGCCTCGACGTGGTCGACACCGCGGGCACCCGCCTCGGCACCGTCGCGGACGTGCCGAATTACGGCGGCGGCGATCTCCTGGAGATCAAGCCGGCGCTCGGCGGCGCCACGGCGCTGCTGCCCTTCACCAAGGCCTTCGTGCCCGAGCTCGACATCGCCGGTGGTCGGGTGGTGATCGACCCGCCCGAAGACCTGTTCGCTCCGGCCGGACCGCGCCCGCCCGACGAGCCGGTTTAGGGAAGATCTGACGTTTAGTCGTTGTCCTGAACGTCGGTGATCGGTGGCAACCGCACTTGATCGCCCGGCTGCCCTCTCGTCGCCATCTGTTCGAGGGCAACTCCATCGAGGACGTAATACACCTTGTCAGACTTGGCTGCGCCCAGTCCGTCGTAAAGCGATCGTGCCGTGATGTTCCCGGTCGAGGTGGACCACTCGACCCTCGTGCTGCCTGCAGCCTTCGCCGCTTGGGCAACCCCCGCCATCAAGTCCTGCGCGACACCGAGCCGACGTGCGGCTTGGCCGACGTAAATTTGCTGGACGTAGGTGAAGGCGAGCAAGCCAGCGACAGGGTAGAGAGATGTGAATGTCGCAAAGCCGAGCAGACGGGCATCGTCATGCGCCACGATGATGTCGACCTTTCGGGCCTGCCGAAGGATGTCCTTGACGACCACCAAATCGGACCTGATGGTTGCCCCATATGAGCCCGCCATCTCGATCATAAGATCAGCTAAGGCTTCGGCGTCAGAATCTTCGAAACGACGGACCTGCATTGCCAACTGACCTCCGAGCGCCAATCTCCGCTCCGTTACATGGTCGATGCAAGGCATGTCACCGGCGAGTGTTGGTTAGGGCCGCCTCGCGTCAAAAGTGACAGTAAGACCAGGATTGGTCCCATCCGTCAGCCTTCCCCCCTAATCCCGTCCCTCCAGCATCACCGCCTTCGCCCGTTCGATGGGCGCCGGGCTTCGCGCCATGGGGCCGTCGAACGGGCGCTCGTGTAGAGCGACGACCCCCAAAGTCGTCACCATGGCGATGGAGAACATGACGAGCGTCGTCGCCTGCGCCACGGGGCGTTCGAGGTGGACGAGGCCGATGGCGACGAGGGTCAGCCCGGCCAGAACCATCAGGGTCAGCCATTTCGATTGATCCCCCTGGGCGTCGCTGAGCGCGAGGCGTTCACCCCGGGCCGTACGCAGGTTCATCACGGCGTCGAGCAGGAGGGCATGGGCGGCCCGGCCCGCCGCCTCGTGCTTGGGGTCGGCCGACACCGCCATCAGGCGACCCAGGGCGGCCCCCGCCACGGGCGACGACAGCCCGTCCGTCATCTTCGGCCATTCGTCCAGGATCAGGGCGTTGGCGTAGGTCACGAGGGCGGCACGGATCTCGCTCATGTCCGACACCGTGGCGAGGCTGAGATCATGGGCCGCCAGGAGGTTCGAGCGCTCGTTCTGCACCACCCGCCCCGCCTGACGCTGGCGCTCCCACGCATCGTTGGCGACGGTACCCGTGAGCAGGGCGAGCAGCACCGAGATCGCGGTGAAATAGGCCGGCACCATGCCGGTGCCGAGGCGCAACAGGATTGGCCGGGTCCGGCGCGAGTTGGTCAGGAGCACGAGGAGCCCGGTGGCTCCCGCGAAGACACCGCCCAGGCTGGTGAAGATCAGCCAGACCGGAAAGTCGAGCCACAGGCCGAGGATCACGCCGCGCCTCCCGTCGAAAAGTTCGTCGGGACCGTAGCGCCAAGCCGGCTACCGAAGGGTGAACCGCCCTCAGCGCGGCGTCGGAGCGGTGCGGGTCGCCGTGTCCCGGCAGGGCCGGATCGCGGCGGGCTCCGGCCGGTCCGCGGCGGCGGGGGCCGCGAAGATCGCCAGGTAGCCGACGCCCCCGTCGAGAACCTGGAAGCCGGTCTCCCGGTAGCCCGCGGCGGCGAGTTCGCAGCGCAGCAGGGCCGGCGGCGTACCGTGGCGGGAGGGAATCGCATCGGCGTCGACGATGCCGACCCGGCCGCCGGGCTTCATCGCCGTCGCCAGATTGTGGAGCAGGCCGAAGGGCTGGGTGATCTCGTGGTACATGTGGACGAGAACCGCGGCATCCACGGAGCCCGGCGGCAGCCGGGGATCGTGCGCCTCGCCCCGCACCACCGTGACGTTGGGGAGCGCCGCCACGCGGCGTTCGAGGCCCGCGAGGTAATCCGGGGTCACGTCCTCGGCGAGCACGCGGCCCTGGGGGCCGACCCGCGTCGCCAGCCGCACGGTGTAGTAGCCGCTGCCCGCGCCGATATCCGCGACGGTCTGGCCCGGCCCGATCCCCATGAGGCGCGCGACCTGCCCGACCTCGTCGACCCGGTCGCGCTGCCCTTCCTGGGCCCAGAGCGGCGCGATGATCTCCGCCACCGGCCGGTCGGGTTTCGGGAAGGCGGCGGCCGGGAGACCCGGCGGCCCGAGGGGGTCGGCGGCGTGCGCCGGCAAGGGCAGAAGGCCGAGGAGAGCGGCGGCAAGCGGAGCGAGGCGCATCATGCCGGGACAACGGGTTCCGGTCTGCAAAAGTGCCCGCCCCGCGCGCGTTGACCCGCCGCCCCGCCCCGCGTCATGGAGCATCATGACTGAAGATAGCACGGCCTGGCGCGCCACCCTCCTCACCCTCTACCCCGAGATGTTTCCCGGGCCGCTTGGTCACTCCCTCTCGGGCGAAGCCCTGGCGCGGGGCACCTGGACCCTGGAGGCTCGCCAGATTCGCGAGCACGGCCTCGGCCGCCACCGCGCCGTGGACGACACCCCCGCCGGGGGCGGGGCCGGCATGGTGCTGCGCTGCGACGTGCTGGCGGCGGCCCTCGACGCGGCGGCCCCGGTGGACGATCCGCGCCCGCGCCTGCTCATGAGCCCGCGCGGAAAACCCCTGACTCAAGCCCGCGTTCGCGCCCTGAGCGCGGGGCCGGGCGTCGTCGTCGTCTGCGGTCGGTTCGAGGGCGTCGACGAGCGGGTCATCGCCGGACGCGGCCTGGAGGAGGTCTCCATCGGCGACTACATCCTGTCCGGCGGCGAAATCGCAGCCCTGACTTTGCTCGATGCCTGCGTGCGCCTGCTCCCCGGCGTCATGGGCAAGCTAGCCTCGGGCGTCGAGGAGAGCTTCGAGGGCGGGCGCCTCGAATACCCGCACTACACCCGGCCCCGGGACTGGGAGGGGCGAACCATCCCGGACGTGCTCACCGGCGGCAATCACGGTGCCATCGCGCGCTGGCGCGCCGAGGAGGCCCTCCGCCTCACCCGCGAACGCCGGCCGGACCTGCTCGACCCATCCGAGCGGTGAGACACAAGTCATGGTGGGGCGAATAAGCCGTTTGTAGGCTGCCTCAAACGGCTTTTATCGAAAGCCAACTGAGTTTCATAAAAAGAAACTTGCCCCGACGCCGCGCGCGGTTCACTGCTCCGGGCGGGCCACTCCTCCCCAACGAGGAGCTTTCATCTGTAAGGATGACCACCATGAGCCGACCCACCACGCGCCCCCGCGTGCCGAATTTCTCGTCCGGTCCTTGCACCAAGCGCCCCGGCTGGAGCCTCCAGGCCCTCGAAGGCGCCGCCCTCGGGCGCTCCCACCGCTCGGTGATCGGCAAGGCCAAGCTCAAGGAAGCCATCGACCTCACCCGCACCGTGCTGCAGGTGCCGGCCGATTACCGCATCGGCATCGTTCCGGCTTCCGACACCGGTGCCGTCGAGATGGCCATGTGGTCGATGCTGGGGACGCGCACCGTCGAGGTCGTGGCCTGGGAGGCGTTCGGCCTCGAATGGGTCACGGACGCCCTCAAGGAACTCAAGATCTCGCCGAAGGTCCATGTGGGGGATTACGGCATCCTGCCGGATCTGTCCGCCGTCGATACCCGGAACAACGACGTCATCTTCACCTGGAACGGCACCGCCGCCGGCGTCCGCGTGCCCGATGGCGACTGGATCGCGGCCGACCGCGAGGGCGTCACCATCTGCGACGCCACCTCGGCCGCCTTCGCCATGCCGCTCGCCTGGGACAAGCTCGATGTCGTGACCTTCTCCTGGCAGAAGGTCATGGGCGGCGAGGCCGCGCACGGCATGATCGTGCTCTCGCCCCGTGCCGTCGCGCGCATCGAGGGCAATACGCCGGCTTGGCCCGTGCCGAAGGTCTTCCGCATGGCCAAGGACGGCAAGCTCATCGAGGGCATCTTCAAGGGCGACACCATCAACACGCCCTCGATGCTGGCAGTGGAGGATTACCTCGACACGCTGAACTGGGCAAAGAGCATCGGCGGCCTCGAGGCGCTCTTCGCCCGTGCCGACGCCAACGCGAAGGTGGTCCACGACTGGGTCGCCCGCACCCCATGGATCGGCCATCTCGCCGCCGATGCCGCCACCTACACCAACACCGGCGTGTGCCTCGTGATCACCGATCCGGACGTGCTGGCGAAGGGTGAAAAGGCCGTCGAGGCCGTGGCCAAGGGGATCGCCGACACCCTCGACCGCGAGGGCATCGCCTACGACATCGGCGCCTATCGCGATGCCCCGGCGGGCCTGCGCATCTGGTGCGGTGGCACGGTGGAGGCCTCGGACCTCGAAGCGCTGATGCCGTGGCTCGACTGGGCGTTCGCCGCCGAGAAGGCGAAGCTCGCGCAGGCCGCGTAGGGCCGCCCCCCCTCTGCGGGGGAGGATGCCGGATTCGTACACCCGCACCGTCGCCGTTCTGAAGGCCCGAAGGGGTTCATGAAAGGCGCGACCGGCCCCCTCTCCTGGAAGGAGAGGGTTGGGGTGAGGTGTGCGAACCATCCGAAAAGGTCACACACCTCACCCTGTCCCTCTCCTGGAATGTGTGGGGGCCCGCGCTGCCCGCGATCCGTGTGAAAACGGTCGTCCGCAGGAAAGGGGCGAGGTGCCCTGCGCCAAACCCCAAAATCCCTTTTCCCAGAACCCGGAGGCCATCATGGCTGCTCCCAAGGTGCTCATTTCCGACGCTCTCTCCGATGCGGCCGTGCAGATCTTTCGCGACCGCGGCATCGACGTCGACTTCATTCCCGACCTCGGCAAGGACAAGGACGCCTTCACGGCGATCATCGGCCATTACGACGGGCTCGCCATCCGCTCGGCCTCCAAGGTCACCAGCAAGGTCATCGCCGAGGCGGGTCGCCTCAAGGTGATCGGCCGGGCCGGCATCGGCGTCGACAATGTCGACGTGGCGGCGGCGACCGCCCGCGGCATCATCGTGATGAACACGCCCTTCGGCAATTCCATCACGACGGCCGAGCACGCCATCGCGCTGATGTTCGCCCTGGCCCGCCAGCTGCCCCAGGCCGACGCCTCGACCCAGGCCGGCAAGTGGGAGAAGAACCGCTTCATGGGCGTGGAGCTGACGGCCAAGACCCTGGGCATCATCGGCTGCGGCAACATCGGGGCCATCGTGGCCGACCGGGCCATCGGCCTCAAGCTCAAGGTGGTGGCGTACGATCCCTACCTGTCGCCGGAGCGTGCCGTGGAGCTCGGCGTCGAGAAAGTCGAGCTCGACGCCCTGCTGGCCCGGGCCGACATCATCACCCTGCACGTGCCGATGACGGACAAGACCCGCAACATCCTGTCGGCCGAGGCCATCGCCAAGACCAAGCGCGGCGTGCGGATCGTCAACTGCGCACGCGGCGGCCTCGTCGACGAGGTCGCCCTGCGGGCCGCCCTCGATTCCGGTCATGTCGCCGGCGCGGCCCTCGACGTGTTCGTCACCGAACCCGCCAAGCAGAACCCGCTGTTCGGGCATCCGAACGTCATCTGCACGCCGCATCTCGGCGCCTCCACCAACGAGGCCCAGGAGAACGTCGCCCTGCAGGTGGCCGAGCAGATGTCCGACTACCTGCTCCAGGGCGCCATCACCAACGCCATCAACTTCCCCTCCATCTCAGCCGACGAGGCGCCGCGCCTGAAGCCGTTCGTGGCCCTCGCCGAAAAGCTCGGCTCGTTCCTCGGGCAGCTCACGGAGGCGCCGATCAAGGGCATCCGCATCACCTACGAGGGGGCGGTGGCCTCCATGAACACCCGTGCGCTGACCTCCGCCGCCATCACGGGCGTGCTGCGGCCGTTCCTGCAGGACATCAACATGGTGTCGGCCCCGGCGCTCGCCCGGGAGCGGGGGATCGTCGTCGACGAGATCAAGCGCGAGGGTGCGGTCACGGATTTCGAATCGGTGATCCGCATCACTGTCGACGCCGAGGACATGCCGCGCGACGCGGCCGGGACCGTGTTCCACGACGGCAAGCCCCGGGTGATCGAGATCCGCTCCATCGCCATCGACGCGGCCTTCGCGCGCCACATGCTCTACGTGCGCAATCACGACAAGCCGGGCTTCATCGGGCGGCTGGGCAGCATCCTGGGCGAAGCGAACGTCAACGTGGCGACGTTCAACCTTGGCCGCGAGGAGGAAGGTGGCAGCGCCATCTGCCTGTGCGCCGTGGATGCGCCGGTGTCGGATGCGGTGCTGAAGCAGATCGACGCGATCCCGCAGGTGCGCCGGGTTCGGGCCGTGAGTTTCTGAAACGGGCTCGGTGGACGCGCGGCGCCCGGGGCCACCCGGGCGTCGTGCGATCCCCCTCCCAGCCCGGCCGTACGGATCGGTGAAGCGCGGGTTACGTCCCTGCAAGGCGGGGCTTGATCACATCCGACAATGGCGGGCCGCCGCCGGAAACGCAGGGTTCGCGAAGCCGCGGCCTCGGACGGGCGTCAACGGTCGGGCGTCGGAAGTCCGGGCAGGGCGGCCAAGGCGGGATCGGAGATCGCCATCACTTTGAATAGGCTGCCCATGCCGCGCCGGGCCGGATCGGTGAGGCGCGAGACGGCTGCGGCGATCCGAACCGCCTGCTGCGGCGTTGCGCCGGCTCCCAGGCGCTCGGCACGCGCGCCGAGGCCAAGGGCCTGAAGGAAATCACGCTGGTCGACCGGTCCGTGCACCCGGGCGCCTTCGGCCGAGGCGGCCCGAGCCAGGGCGGAGAAATCCACGTGGGTGGTGAGGTCGGCTTCCCCCGGTGCCGCCAGGGGATCGACGAAGCGGTGCTGCGCCACCGCCTGGAGCGAATCGCCGAAGCCCGGCTGCGTATGGCCGTAATCAATGGACAGCAGGGCGCCCCGGTCGCGCACGAGGCGCCGGGCGAGGATGCGGACGGTGTCGAGGGCGGCGCCCGGCAGGGTGAGGATCACGCCGACAGGGGCTTGATGCACGATGCGCGGATCGGGCTCCGCGCCGAGCCCGAAGGCGAGGCGCTCCCCCTCGGGTGTCAGGCCGATGCAGCGCTCGAACCAGCCACGCTCCGTACGCTGGAACTGGTGCACCGGCAGGGCGTCGAAGAATTCGTTGGCCACCACCAGGGCGGGCCCCGGCGGCACGGTCTCCACCGTCTCGTGCCAGGTCGGCCGGACGGCGGCGAGACGTTCGGCCTGCGCCGCCCGCAACACCGGACTCGTCTCGACGAGGTGGAGGTGGGGGCGAAGATCCGGGGCGGCGCGGGCGAGGGCCCGGAGCGCGTCCTGCATCAGGGTGCCGCGCCCGGGGCCGAGTTCCACCAGTGCGAGGTCGCCGGGCGCGCCGAGGGCACCCCAGGTGGCGGCGATCCAGATGCCGACGAGTTCGCCGAACATCTGCGAGATTTCCGGCGCGGTGGTGAAATCCCCGGCCGCGCCGAGGGGATCGCGCGTGCGATAATAGCCATGGACCGGATGGCCGAGGCAGACGTCCATGTAGCGCGCCAGCGGCATCGGCCCCGTGGCGAGGATCTCGTCGCGCAGAATTGCGAAGAGCGGCGTCGTCACGTCGGATCGGTCCGGGCGGGATCGGGCCGCCTGGAAACGGATTCCCGCGGTGCGGTCACGCCACGGGCGGCGAGCAGAATGGTGGCGATGCCGACCAGCGCCATAGGCACGCAGAGCAGCATCCCCATGGTGATTCCGCCGGTGCGCCAGCCCTCGGTGCCGAAGAGGTAGCCGAGCTGCCGGTCGGGCTCGCGGAAGAATTCGCAGAACGTCCGGGCGAGGGCGTAGCCGAGGACGAAGATCCCGCTGAGAAGCCCCGGCCTGCGGAAGCCGAACACCCGTACCGCCACAGCCATCACCCCGAACAGCAGGGCGCCTTCCGTGGCCGCCTCGTAGAGCTGACTCGGGTGGCGGGGCAGGGGGCCGCCGGAGGGAAACACCACGGCATAATCGAAGTCCGGGGCGATACGGCCCCACAGCTCGCCGTTCACGAAATTCGCGATGCGGCCGAAGAACAGCCCGATGGGGACGGTGACGGCGGCGAGATCGAACAGTTTGAAGGGCGCGAGATTCCGCGAGCGCGCGAACAGACCCATGGCCAGCACCGCCCCGAGGAACCCGCCATGGAACGACATGCCGCCGTTGCGGATGGCGAGGATCTCCAGGGGGTCGTTCAGGTAGAGGGGCAGGTTGTAGAACAGCACGTAGCCGATGCGCCCGCCGAGTACGACGCCGAGCGCCACCCAGACGATGAGATCGTCGATGTCGTCGAGGCTCGGCCGTTTGCCGGCCCCCCAGAGCCGGTCGATGGCCACGAGCCGGCGGGCGTAGAACCAGCCGCCGAGCAGGCCCGCGATGTAGGATAGCGCGTACCACTTGATGGTGAGCGGCCCGATGGCCACCGCCACCGGATCGATGGCGGGAAACGGCAGGGCGAGGAGCGGTGGCATCGGCGGGCGTCCCGATCTGAGCGGCTCTCGCGGACCTCCCGCGGCCCCTCACGGGCCCGGATTGGGGCGGGTAGCCCCGAGGAGTTCCGCGAGGGACTCCGAAGCCGGGCATTGGACGCGTGGGGCCGGGCGCGTCAAGGCCGAGCCCTGCACGGGGCTCATGTGAGGTGGGGCAGCCTCAGCCCTCCGCGATGAGCAGGATTCCGTGCGCGTCGGGACCCGCGAGACCGATCACGCTGCCGTCGCGTGCGGCGTGAAGCGGAACGTGCGGCCAGTCGCGCGCGAGCCGGTCGCGAAGGGCCGGCAGGTCGCGGAGGCCGAAGCGGAGCCGGGAGGTGAACCGGTCGCGGGCCGTGAAGGGCCGGCGGGCGGCGGTGGGAACGGGCGCGCGGTAATGCATGAGTTCGACGTGCGGCACCGCCGCCGCGTCGGGCCGGAGCGCGATCACGTCGACCACGGGCTCGTCCAAGCCGTCGAGGGCGGCCTGCTCGTGCCCGCTGTTGCGGCTCAGTCCGTCGAGGTGCAGCCCGAGGGCGTCGCGGAAGAATGCGATGGCGGATTCCGCGTCCGCGACCGTGATGGCGGAATGATCGATGCCGCGAAACAGGCCGGGGGCTTCGGCCCAACGCCGGGCGCCCGCACCCTTCGGAAAGGCCAGGAGCTCCAGGGGATGTCCGTCGGGATCGCGAAACTTCCAGGCTGTGACGCCTCCGGAGGTGGGCGGCAGGCGCTGCGGACCGCCGCGCGAGATCGGCACGGGTGCGAAGGAGTCGAGGCGCGCGACGGCGCGGTTCATGTCCGCGACCACGATGGCGGCGTGCTGGAACCACGGATCGTTGGCCAGGGCACCGATGGGGTAGCGCTGACCGGGCGTATCGAAGGCCAGGAACTCGATGCTCTGGTCCCCAAGCCCTATACGCAACCGCCCCCCGCTGGCCTCCGGAAGGCCGAGCGCATCCAGTACGGCGCTCGGGATGCGTTCGACCGGGCCGAGGCGGCGGAAATCGAGCCCGTCGCGGTAGAACGCCTCCGTTCGGGCGAGATCCGCCACCGTGCGACTGAGGCCGAGGAGACGGGTGACGCGGGGCCTCACAGCAGGCGCGCTCCGCGCTGGTTGAGGTAGATCGCTTGGAGGCGCTGGCCGGCGCAGAGGAACAGGCGCGACCGTTCGCGACCGCCGAAGGCGAGGTTGGCGACGGGGCCGGGCGTCAGGATCTTGCCGAGCAGGGCGCCGGACGGGTCGATGCAGTGGACGCCGTCGCCGGCGCTCGACCACAGGTTCCCGTCCGTATCGCAACGGAACCCATCGGCGAAGCCGGGCTCGACCGTATGGAACACCCGCCCGCCGGAGAGGCTGCCGCCTGCGCCGACCACGAACACCCGCAGGTGCCGCGTCGGCGCATCGGCGAATTGCAGGCCGCTTTCGGCGATGTACAGCCGGGTCTCGTCGGGCGAGAAGCACAGGCCGTTCGGCCCTTCGAAATCGTCGGCCACGATGGTGAGGTCGCCCGTTGTCGGGTCGAGGCGGTAGACCCGTGCCGGCAGTTCGGAGACCTGCTTGCCGCCCTCGTAATCCGTCTGGATGCCGTAGGGCGGATCGGTGAACCAGATCGTCCCGTCGGACCGGCAGACGATGTCGTTGGGCGAATTCAGGCGCCGTCCCTCGTACCGGTCGGCCAGCATCGTGACGGTGCCGTCGAGTTCGGTCCGGGTGATGCAGCGCCCGCGGTGCGAGCACGACAGCAGCCGCCCCTCGCGGTCGCGGGCATGCCCGTTCTCGAAGCCGCTCGGCGCGCGGAAGACGCTGAGGCCGCCGTGCTCGCTCCAGCGCATCACCCGGTCGTTGGGCAGGTCACTGAACAGGAGTTCGTCCCGGTCGCCGAACCAGACCGGGCCCTCGCACCAGCGAAACCCTTCCGCGAGGGTCTCCAACGGAGCGTTCGGCAGCACGAAGGCGCGAAAGCGCGGGTCGTGGATCTCGAAGCCGTCCATGGCGACCCCCTCAGGTGAAGCGGCCGGGCTGGTTCACCGTGGGGGACACGTCGAGGCCGACCACCATCATGGTGCAGGGTTCGTCGCCCACGGTGCCGGAGAGATGTCCCTTGCGGCCGTCATGCGCCACGGTGTTCTGATCTTCGCCGAACATGAGGTCGCCCGGCCCCATCTCGACCCGGTGCCCGTCCATGGTCTCGACGAACCAGCGCCCCGTCAGGACGGCGATCCACTGGGGCTTCGGGTTCTCGTGCCATTCGCCGACCCAGCCGACGGGGAGCACCGTGAAGGTGACGCCCGCCTTGGTCGGGTCCTGCTTGTCGTTCCATTGCGGCGCCACATCCGGGCCGACACCCTGGAACCGGAAGTTCGAGAGGGTGAACCGCTCCTGGCGGCTGATCCCCTCCGGGTCGGTGAAGACGTGCCAATAGGGCATGGTCGGCGTCGTTCCGGTCATGGCGTCGTTCCGGTCATGGCGTCGTTCCGGTCATGGCGGGTTTCCTGTCTCAGGGTCGGGCTGGTGCGGCTGGTATACGGATCTCCGCCGCTTGCGGGCCGCTCGAGAAGGGATGGTGCGCGACCTGCGAGGCCGGGGCGTAGCCGCCGATCACCACGAGCAGCAGACCGCCGACGAGGCCGAAATTCTTGAAGAAGTCCCAGAAATGGGCGCGCCCTTCGCCGTCCCGCGACCAGAAGCCGGGGAACTCCCAGAAGCGGTGGAACAGCACGGCCGTCACGCCGCAGAAGCCGGCGAGTAGAAAGGCGCCGGCCCGGTCGTACCAGCCGATCACGATCATCACCGGCGTCATCGTCTCGACGAGGATGCCAAGCACGAGGAGCAGCGCCGGAAACGGCAGGGGGCCGGAGGCGGCCTGGGCCAACGCCTCGTCCCAGTGAACCACCTTGTCGTAAGCGCTCAGGGGAAACATGCAGACGAGGCAGATCTTGGCGAGCAGCGGCACCGCCACGAGATCGAGCCAGGTCATCGGCCGGTATCCGCTGCGTCGGACGCAGGGTTCACAGCGAACGCAGCGATCATCGGAGCCTCGTGCGGTGTTGCAGGGCACGAGCGTGCCCTGCCCGCTTCCAACGCCACTCCGTCCGTACGGTTGCGCCCACGCGCGTCATTGTGTGCACCGCAGCGCGGAACGGGGCGGACGGGTTCACGTTGGCCGTCTCGAACGTCCGGCGGATCGTTCGGCACGGCTGCCCAGCCCAGGATCGACCCATGTCCCAGGATCGTTACGACGTCATCGTGATCGGCAGTGGTCCCGGCGGCGGCTCCCTCACGGCGGCCCTGGCGCCGACGGGAAAACGCATCCTCCTCCTCGAGCGCGGCGACTACCTGCCTCGCTCGCAGGCGAACTGGAGCGCCAAGACCGTGTTCGTGGACGGTGCCTATCAGGCCAAGGAAACGTGGTACGGCGGCGATGGGCGGGCCTTCAGTCCGGCACTGCACTACTACGTGGGCGGCAACTCGAAGGTGTACGGCGCGGCCCTCCTCAGGATGCGCGAGCGCGATTTCGAGGCTGTGCGCCACGTCGATGGTGTCTCACCGGCCTGGCCGCTCGGCTACGACGTGTTCGAGCCGTACTACACCCGGGCCGAGCGCCTGTTCGCCGTCCATGGCAATCGGGGCGAGGACCCGGGGGAGCCCTGGGCGAGCGCACCCTACGATCACCCCGCCGTCTCCCACGAGCCGCGCATCCAGCGGCTTTCGGACGACTGGGCCCGGCACGGCCTGCACCCATTCCACCTACCGCTGGGCATCAAGCTCGACGAGCGGAACGGCCGGCCGACCCCGACGAGCACCTGCATCCGCTGCGACGCCTTCGACGGGTTCCCCTGCCTTCTCAACGGCAAGGCCGACGCTCAGGTGATGACCGTCGATCCGACGCTGGCCGCGTACCCGAACGTCACCCTCCTCACCAACGCCTACGTGTCGCGTCTCGAAACCGATGCGTCGGGCCGCCGGGTGACCTCCGTCCACGTCACCCGAAGCGGCGAAGAGGAGCGCTACAGCGCCGACATCGTCGTGGTGGCGTGCGGAGCCCTTTCGTCGGCCCTGCTGCTCCTGCGCTCGCATTCCGACGCGCATCCGAACGGTCTCGCCAACGGATCGGATCAGGTCGGGCGCAACTACATGCGCCACAACATGTCGGTGCTGATGGCGCTGTCGAAGGAGCCCAACGACACGGTCTTCCAGAAAACGCTGGCGGTGTCGGACTACTACTTCGAATCGAAGGCCTGGGAGTATCCGATGGGTCTGATCCAGATGTGCGCCAAGACGCATCCCGATCAGATCCGCGGCGAGGAATTCCCGAAATGGACGGGCTTCCTGCCCGAGGCGCCCTTCGCCATGGTGGCGCGCCATTCCATGGACTTCTGGCTCCAGAGCGAGGACCTGCCGCACCCCGACAACCGGGTGAGCCTCGGAGCGGACGGTCGGGTGATCCTCGACGTGACGGAGACCAACCGCGAAGCCCACGACCGCCTGCGCGACACCCTGGAGGGCCTGCTCCAACCGGCCGGTGCCTACACCTACCTGTTCGAGCGCTCGCTCTACCTCGGCAAGAACATTCCCCTGAGCGGCACCGCCCATCAGGCCGGGACCCTGCGCTTCGGCACCGATCCCCAAACCTCGGTGCTGAACCTCGATTGCCGGGCGCACGAGGTCGACAATCTCTACGTCACCGATGCGAGCTTCTTTCCGTCCATCGGCGCGGTGAACCCGACCCTCACCATCGTGGCGAACGCGCTCCGGGTGGCGGCGCACCTTGAGGAACGTCTGGGCTGAAAGCGGAAGCGCCCGGGGCGAACCCCGGGCGATTCTCCGCGTCGTAAGCCGGTCCGGGCGCTCAGGCGGCCCTGACGGTGGCGAGGAATCCGTCCACTTCGGCCCGCAGGCTCTCTGACTGGCGCGATAGATCGGCGGAGGCGCGCTGGACCTGTGCGGCGGAGGCGCCCGCTTCCTCGGCGGAGGTCGCCACCGCGGCGATGTCCTGCGTCATCGCCCCCGTGCCGGCCGAGGCCTGCCCCATGTTGCGGACGATCTCCTGGGTGGTCACGCCCTGTTCCTCGACGGCCGCCGCGATGCTGCCCGTGACCTGGCTCATCCCCTCGATGCGTCCGACGATGCCCTGGATCGCGCCGGCGGCCTCCCCGGTGGCAGCCTGGATCGCCTCCACCTGCTGGCCGATCTCCGTGGTGGCGCGCGCGGTCTGCTCCGCCAGATTCTTGACCTCCGCGGCGACCACGGCGAAGCCGCGGCCGGCCTCGCCGGCGCGTGCCGCCTCGATGGTGGCGTTCAGGGCCAGCAGGTTGGTCTGCCCGGCGATCTGGGAGACCATCCCGACGACGTCGCCGATGCGCGCGGCGGCCGTCGAGAGCCGGCGCATGGTGTCGGCGGTGCGGCCCGCCTCGTCCACGGCCTTGCGCGACATGTCGGCGGCCTGCTCGACCTGGCGGCCGATCTCGCCGACGGTCGCACCGAGCTCCTCCGCCGCCGTCGCGACGGCGTTGACGTTCCCGGCCGTCTCGTTGGCGGTCGCCGCGACGGTGACGGAGCGCTGCGCGGTTCCGGCCACGGCGGTGATCATGCTGTCCGACGCGGCATTGAGGCCGGAAGCCGCCTGCGACACCGTCTCGACGATCCGTCCCACGGAGCGCTCGAAGCCGTCGGCGAGCTCGGCGAGCAGCGCGCGGCGATCGGTCTCCTCCCGCATCCGCGCGGCGGCGGTGGTCTCGAGCTGGCGGGCGGCGTCCTCCAGGGAGATGTCGCGGATGGTGACGACGGCCCGGGCGATGCCGCCGATCTCGTCGGCGCGTCCGCTGCCCGGCACGTCGGCCAGGGTTTCGCGGCGGGCGAGGGCGTCGAGGGCACGGGTGAGGGCGCCGAGGGGACGGACGATGCCCCGGGCGAACAGGAGACCGAGGAGGGCGGTGAGCACCAGGACGCCGAGGGCGGTCAGCGCGAGGGCGCGGGTGAGGGTGCCGACGGCGCCGAGGATCTCGGTGTCGGATTGCGCCGCGACCAGGGTCCAGGGGGCGCCCATCACCGAAACCCGTGCCGTTGCCGCCATCCGGTCACCATCGGCGGTGGCATAGGTGAAGGGACGGTCGGTGTTGAGGAGCGCTGGGCTCAGGCCGAGACCGGCCGCTTCCATTCCAGCCGATATCTTGCCAGCCGATATCTTGCCAGCCGAGACCTTGCCGGCCGATCCGGCGCCCGCTTGGGCGACACCCAGGGGCGGGTTGCTGCGCAGGCGACCGTCGGTGCCGACCGCCACGACCTCTCCGGTGTCGCCGAGACCGCCGCGGTCGGACAGGGTCCGGTCGAACAGGGCAGGCGTGACGCGCATCACCACGAAGCCCATGCGGGTCGCCGCCTGGCCCGTGCCCATGGCGACGTTGGCCCGGCGCGTGATGGATTGCCCGAGGAACGCCGACGGTCCGGCTTCGGCCGGATAGGCGGCGAAATCCTCGTAGAGCGTCGCCGTCGCATCCGCGCCCTTCAGGCGTTCGATCAGGCGGGCGAGCCCGGTCTTGGCGAGGTCGGCTTCGGACAGGGCATGGGCGAAGTCGGCACCCTTCGTGGTGGTGTAGACGATGCGCCCGTCCTCCGAGACGAAGATCAGGTCGGCGTAGCCGCGCCGCTCGATGAGCTTGCGCGCCACCTCCTGCACCTTGGCGTGCCGGCGCGCGTACATCGTGCCCGCCGCTTCGGCATTCAGGCGATCCTCGAGCTTGGTCGGGGACGTGTAGGCCTGCACGACGGCGGCGAACTCGGCCTTCGCCGGATCGAGGGCCTCGACGAGATCCGTGAAGTTGCCACCGACCTGCGGATTGGCCGCCGTGGTGGCGAGATCGCCGGCCGCGCGCTCGGCGACGAGTTCGATCCCGATCTTGCGCGCCGTCGCGGCGAGCTGGAGCCGGTCCTGCGCCCCTTCCATGAGGCCGGAGCGAGCGAAGTACCAGCTCAGCCCGCCCATCGCCGTGGCGCTGACGAGGGCGAGCCCGACCGTGATGGCCGGCAGGCGGATCTTGAGGCTGGAATAGGCGGACATTCGGGGGGCACCGGGGCGAGAACGCCTCGGTTTACCGGGCAATTTCTAAGGAAGACTTATCCCCGTCCTATGCCGGCAGCTAAAATCTATTGAGTTCGAATCATAACTCGATCACATCTGCCCTGCGAGATAAAATGCTTCCCACTACTGATCTGCGATAGAATTTCGTCGGTGTCCGACGTGGGACCGTACCCCGATGGCTCGATAGCCTGAACGTCTCCGCAACCGGACGAGGCATCTGCCCGCTCATGTGTGGTCGTCGAGGAACATCCGGTAGGCGGGGTTATCGGTCTCGTCGATGCATGGATAGCCTAGGGCCGCGATGGCCGCGTCGAAGCGAGCCCGTTCGGTCGGCGGCACATCGATCCCGGCGAGTACTCGGCCGTAATCGGCACCGTGGTTGCGG
Source organism: Methylobacterium sp. Leaf469 (assembly GCF_001424745.1). Classification (NCBI taxonomy): domain Bacteria; kingdom Pseudomonadati; phylum Pseudomonadota; class Alphaproteobacteria; order Hyphomicrobiales; family Methylobacteriaceae; genus Methylobacterium; species Methylobacterium sp. Leaf469. The sequence goes on along the minus strand of NZ_LMRE01000012.1, from coordinate 202,892 downwards.
TAGTGGAACAGGGTGATGGCGAAGCCCTCGCCGAGACCGTCGAGAAACTTCATCAGGGCGCCCGGGCGCTCGGGGAACTGGAAGCGATAGAGCCGCTCGTCGGAAAGTCCGGTCGCCCGGCCGCCGACCATGTAGCGGATATGGACCTTAGCCATCTCGTTGTCGCTCATATCGAGGGCTCGGTAGCCGGCCGCCGAGAGCTCCGCGATGAGCGCGCGCTTCTCGACCGCGCCGCCAGGCAAGTTGATGCCGACGAAGATCTGCGCCTCGCTGCCGCGCGCATAGCGATAATTGAACTCCGTGATGGCGCGCGGACCGAGGGTTCCGATGAAGGCGCGGTAAGCGCCCTGCCGCTCGGGAATCGTCACGCCGAGCAAGACTTCGCGCTGTTCGCCGATCTCGGCGCGCTCGGCGATGTGGCGCAGGCGGTCGAAGTTGAGATTGGCACCGCTTGAGATCGCCACCAGGGTGCCGGTTCCGGCACCCTCGCGCGCCGCGTAGGCCTTGGCCCCGGCCAGTGCGAGCGCGCCCGACGGCTCGGAGATCGCACGGGTGTCGTCGAAGATGTCCTTCACCGCCGCGCACATGGCATCGGTGTCGACGGTGATGACGCCGTCGAGGTGTTCGCGGCAGAGGCGGAACGTTTCCTCGCCGGCCTGGCGCACGGCGACGCCGTCGGCGAATAGGCCGACGGTGGGCAGCATCACGCGTTCGTTCGCCGCGAGCGCCGCCGCCATGCAGGCGGCGTCGTCCGGCTCGACGCCGATCACCTTGGTCTCGGGCCGCAGGTATTTCACGAAGGTGGCGATTCCGGCGGCCAATCCACCGCCCCCGATGGGGACGAAGATCGCCTCGATGGGCCCGGAATGCTGGGTCAGGATCTCCATGCCGATGGTGCCCTGGCCGGCGATCACGTCGGGATCGTCGAACGGGTGCAGGAAGGTCAGGCCTTGCGCCACCTCCAGTTCACGGGCGTGGCCGAGGGCTTCGTCGAAGGCGTCGCCGAACAGGATCACTTCGGCGCCGCGCGCCCGGCAGGCATCGACCTTGATGGCCGGCGTGGTGCGCGGCATCACGATGACGGCCCGCACGTTCAGCCGCGCGGCGGCGAGCGCCACACCCTGCGCGTGGTTGCCGGCGGACGCGCAGACGACGCCGCGCGCCAGCACCTCGGCCGAGAGGCCCGACATCTTGTTGTAGGCCCCGCGCAGCTTGAACGAGAACACCGGCTGCAGGTCCTCGCGCTTGAGGAGGACCGGGCGCCCGAGGCGCGCGGACATGCGCGGCATCGGGTCGAGGGGGCTCTCGACGGCGACGTCGTAGATGCGGGCGGTGAGGATCTTTCGGATGTAGTCGGTCAAGGAGACGGGTGTCCGATTCGGGTGGGCGACGGTTCGGTTACCCGCACATAGGTCCGGCGCACGAAAGACGCGAGGCCGCTTCGCCGATCGGACCCCGGCCACCGTGCGGCTTACGGCTGCGCGTCGGCTCAGCTCACCCGCTCGAACAGGGCGGCGAGCCAGACGAGGGCCGCGACGGCCTGGGCCAGGAAAGCCCCGGCGGAGGCCAGATCCTTGACGATGCCGATCTTGGGGTGATGGCCGGGGTGGAGATGGTCGCAGAGCTTTTCGATGGCGGTGTTGAGGAACTCCGCCGCCAGCATGAGCAGGAGGCTCGCCACGAGAGCGACGCGGACCCAGAGGCCGGCGCCGACGAGGAACGCCAGTGGCAAACCCAGGAGCAGCAGGGCGAGTTCGAGGCGCACCGCCCGCTCCGTGCGGGCGCCGTGGGCGAGGCCGCGCCAGGAATTGAGGAAGGCGACGAGCAGCGCGCGCATGGTCAGGCCTTTGGAGCGCCCGCCGGAGCACCCTTGGCGATCCACTTGGCGAGCAGCGGTCCGGTGATCAGCACCACGAAAAGCCGCAGGGTCTGCACCGCGAGCACGAACGACACGTCCGCCTTCGAGCCCACCGCGATGATCGCCACCGAATCGAGGCCGCCGGGACTCGTGGCGAGGTAGGCGGTCAGGAAGTCGATGGGCAGGATTTGGGTGAGGCCGTAGGCCCAGACGGCGCAGAGCGCGATGACCGCGACGGTGGCGATGAGGATTCCGGGCAGGGCCGTCACCGTCTCCCGCAAGGTCTCCCGGCGGAAGCGCAGGCCGACGTACCAGCCGATGGTCGCGTAGGCGAGGTCGAGGAGCGGGATCGGCAGCGCCATGCCGACGAGTCCGGCGGCGTGGAGCGCGGATCCGAGGAGCATCGGTCCGATCAGGGCGGCGGCCGGCAGGCGCAGGAGGTGTGCGAGGGCAAAGCCCACGGCCGCCACCGTCAGGGTCACCAGGACGGTCAGCGGCGGTGTCGTGCCGGCGGCCGGTGCGGCCGGCGCTGCGACATCGGTGAGGAGGCGTGCGACCGCGGAGGCCGACAGCACCACCACGACGACCCGGACATATTGCATGAAGGCGACGAGGCGCGGATCGGCGCCGTACTCCTCCGACATCGCCACCATGGCGGCGGCTCCCCCTGGGGAGGAGCCCCAGGCGGCGGTGGTGCCGGGCAGGATGCGCAGGCGCGTCAGGGTCCAGCCGACGACGGCGCCCGCCACCACGGTGACGAGGACCACGGCGAGGATGATCCACCCGTCTTCCGTGATGGTGGCGACGATCTCGGCGGTGACGGCTTTTGCTACGAGGCAACCGATCATCGCCTGTGCGGCGAGGAAGCCGGGCTTCGGAACGCCGAGCCCGGCGCCGCCGACGCCGAACGCGATGGCGGCCAGCATCGGCCCGAGCAGGAGGGCGGCGGGAAAATGCCCCAGCGTCAGGCCGTACGCGAGGGCGCCCGAGGCCGCGACGAGCGCCACCCAGAGGCCGAGGGACCGGAAGAACTGCACAGCGGGAGCCGGGAGGCGAGAGCGGGGGAGGGAGGGCCGTAGGGGAGATCTGGCGCGCTACACCGGATCGGAGACGCTGTCACGACGGGCCGATGCAGGTGCCGAAGCCCCGTCGTCGCGGCAGGCGGTGGTACCGGCCGGTGCGTGCGCGCGGAAGAAGGCGGCAAGGTGCGCGAGGCCGGCGCCGCGCGGATCGCTGGCACGCCAGGCGAGAGCGACGGTACGGCCGGGACCGTCGACGTCGAAGCCCCGCGTCACGGTAAGGCCGCTCGGATCGGGCGCCGCCGGCACGGCGAGGGCCGGCAGCAGGGTGTAGCCGGCCCCCGCCGCCACCATGGAGCGCAGGGTCTCCAGACTCGTGGCGTGGCGGCCGGCCGTACTGCCGGCGCCGCAGGCCGCCACGGTCTGGTCGCGCAGGCAATTGCCTTCATCGAGGAGAAGAAGGTCCGGCCCGGCGATGTCGCGGGCCCGCAGGGCGCCGCCGCGGGCCAGGGGATGCTCGGCCGGGCAGGCGAGCAGGAACGGCTCAATGAACAGCGGCGAGATCGTCAGCCCTGACGACGGCACCGGCAGGGACAGCAGGGCGGCGTCGATGCGCCCGTCGCGCAACCCTTCCAGAATTTCCGCCGTGCGCGCTTCGCTCAGCGCCAGGGCCAGCAGCGGGAATTCCTGGCGCAGGCTGCGCAGGACAAAGGGAAAAAGGTAGGGGCCGAGCGTCTGGATGGCCGCGAGCACGAGGCGGCCGGTGAGCGGCGCGCCGCGTCCCTCGCTCGCCAGCACCAGCAGGCGCTGCGCCTCGGCCAGCACCGTGCGGGCCTGCCGGACGATGCCTTGGCCGGCGGGGGTGAGCATCACCCGGCGGTTGCCGCGCTCGAACAGGACGAGGCCCAGGGATTCCTCGAGCTTGCGCACCTGCACGCTCAGGGTCGGCTGGCTGACGTTGCAGCGCTCGGCGGCGCGACCGAAATGCGTCTCCTCGGCGACGGCCACGACATACTCGAGGTCGCGCAGGGACAATCCTGACAGGTTCATAGGTTGCGTCTATCAGAACGTTTGCCACGATGCATTGGCCAAACGATCCACGGGGGTCCATAAGCTGGTCTCAGAACAATTCCAGGGTCGATGGCGTTCGCGAGCCACGGTGCTCCGAACCCATCCCCCGGTCCGATTCAACCATTTGGAGAGAGCACCGCATGAGCGATCAGCGCCCGATTCTGACCACCCGTCAGGGCCACCCGGTTCGCGACAACCAGAGCACCCGCACGGTGGGCGAGCGCGGTCCGGCGACCCTCGAGAACTACCAGTTCATCGAGAAGATCACGCATTTCGACCGCGAGCGCATTCCGGAGCGCGTGGTGCACGCTCGCGGTGCGGGCGCCCACGGCTACTTCGAGGCCTACGGCAAGATCGGCAACGAGCCGGCCTCCAAGTACACCCGCGCCCGCGTGCTCAATGAGACCGGCGTGAAGACGCCGATGTTCGTGCGCTTCTCCACCGTCGCGGGCGCCAAGGAGTCGCCTGAGACCGAGCGCGACCCGCGCGGCTTCGCGGTGAAGTTCAAGACCGTCGACGGCAATTGGGATCTCGTCGGCAACAACCTCAAGGTCTTCTTCATCCGCGACGCGATCAAGTTCCCCGACATGATCCACGCGTTCAAGCCGGACCCGGTGACGAACCGCCAGGAGGCGTGGCGCTTCTTCGACTTCGTGGCCCAGCATCCCGAAGCCATCCACATGGTCACCCACCTGAAGTCGCCATGGGGCATCCCGGCCAACTATCGGGAGATGGAAGGCTCGGGCGTCAACACCTACAAGCTCGTCAACGACCAGGGCGAAGCGGTGCTGTGCAAGTTCCATTGGGAGCCCAAGCAGGGCATCCGCAACCTGACTTCGGCCCAAGCCTCCGAGATCCAGGCCAAGGATGTCGGCCACGCCACCCGCGACCTCTACGACAACATTTCCAAGGGCAACTTCCCCGAGTGGGAATTCTGCGTGCAGATCATGCCCGACGGCCCGAACGACCACCTGTCGTTCGATCCCCTGGACGACACCAAGCTGTGGCCGGTGGAAGACTTCCCGCTGCTGCCGGTGGGCCGCATGGTGCTCGACCGCGTGCCCGACAACTTCTTCGCGGAAGTCGAGCAGTCGGCCTTCGGCACGGGCGTGCTCGTCGACGGTATCGACTTCTCGGACGACAAGATGCTCCAGGGCCGGACGCTGTCCTACTCGGACACGCAGCGTTACCGCGTCGGCGCCAACTACCTCCAGCTGCCGATCAACGCGCCGCAGCCCGGCGTGAAGGTCTATTCGAACCAGCGCGACGGCCAGATGACCTATGGGGTCGACGGCCATGGCCAGAACCGCCACATCAACTACGAGCCCTCGACCATCGGTGAGGGCCTCGCCGAAGCGCCCAAGCCCGCCAAGGACTACCACCAGCCGGTGGAGGGCCACCTCGGCCGCTTCCAGACCTCGCGCACCGAGGACGACTACACGCAGGCCGGCGTGCGCTACCGTTCGTTCCAGGATTGGGAGCGCGACGACCTCGTCGCCAACCTCGTCGGCGACATGAAGCAGTGCCCCGAGGCGATCCAGCTGCGGATGGTCTGGCACTTCTCTCACGCGGATGCGGATTACGGCCGCCGCGTCGCCGAGGGGGCGGGCATCGATCTGGCGAAGGCCCTGGCCCTGCCGCCGCTTCCGGGCCGCGCGGCTCCGGGCAAGCGCCTCCAGGCCGAGACCTACACGGACGGCAGCCAAGCCCACCGCGTCGCCGCCGAGTAAGCCTCAGGCGCCGTAGACCGGCGTCACCGGAACCCCAGCCCCGCACGGCCCCCCGGCCGTGCGGGGTTTTTCGTTGGTCCGAGGGATCGTCGGCGGCTGTCCCGCCGCAGGGGGCGCCGTCTCATACCGGTTGATCGCTTCGCGATGCGGATTTGGGCTTCGCTCAAGCGCCGCGCGGGCTGTCTGAGACTGTCTCCGAATTGATCATCCGGAGTCAGTCTCAAGCGCCGCGCGGGTCCGGCACGCCGACGGTCCGGTTCTGCCCGGCCCAGAAGCTGCAGATCAGTGCGCCCCCGGCGATGAGACAGAACAGGGTGACGGAGGCGCCCCAGCCGCCGGTGAGGTCGTGGGCGAGGCCGAAGCCGAGGGGGCCGAGGGACGCCAAGGTGTAGCCGACGCTCTGGGACATGGCGGCGAGATCCGCCGCGCCGGCCGTGTCGCGGGCGCGCAGGACGATGAGGGTGAGGCCGAGGCCGAACAGGCCTCCGAGGGCGCCGCCCAGCAGCATACCGAACGGCAGAGCGAGACCGAGGGGCCCGAAGACCAGGCCCAGGATGGTCACCACGGCGAGGCCCAGCAACAGCATGGCGAACAAGCGCTGGTCCTTTGCCCGCGCGGCGAGGGACGGCACGACGAGGGCGAAGGGCGCCTGCCCGATGCTCATGAGGGACGCGACGTAGCCGGCCTCCATGGCGCTGAGGCCTCGGTCGTGCAGCACCACCGGCAGCCAGCCGAACATGATGTAGGCGAGCGACGATTGCAGGCCCATGAACCCGGTCACCTGCCAGGCGAGCCGGTCCCGCCACAGGGGGCGCCGCCGCACGGCGCGTTCGGCCGGGTCGGGCGCGCGGGCGAAGGGGAGCCACGCCAGGGTGGCGACCAGGGCCGGGACGCTCCAGAGGCCGAGGGCCGTGGACCAGTTTCCGGCGGCCTGCGTCAGGGGCACGCTGAAGCCCGCCCCGGCGGCGGCCCCGAGACACAGGACCATGGTGTAGAGCCCGGTGACGCGGCCGACCTGGGTGGGGAACTCGCGCTTCACGAGCCCCGGCAGCAGGACGCCCGACAGGCCGATCCCGAGGGCGGCGAGGCAGGCGCCGGCAAAGAGCGGTCCCAATCCGCCAAAGCCCCGGAGCCCCGAACCGAGGGTGACGATGGCGACGGCGAGCAGGACGCCGCGATCGGCGCCGAGTCGGCGGATCACGAGGGGGCCCAGCACGCAGGCGAGGCCGATGCACAGCACCGGCAGGGTGTTGAGGAGGGCCGCACCCCGGGTCCCGAGCCCGGTCGCCGCCTGGATCGTCTCGATGAGCGGCCCGACGGTGGTCAGGGCCGGGCGCATGTTGAACGCGACGAGCAGGATGCCGGCGCCGAGGAGGAGGGGACGCGCCGCTGACACCGGCCGGCTCACGCCGACCGCCGTCGCGCCGTGAGCGCCAGGATGAGGGTGAGGCCGAGCAGGATCGCGAAGGGAGCGTCGCCGAAGCGGGCGTAGGGGGTACGATCGGCGAGCCGCACGGGGAGATCGGCGTCGAGGACGCCCTCGACCCCGACGGGCAGGCTCGCGACGATCCGGCCATGGGCGTCGACCACGGCCGAGATGCCGGTGTTGGCGTCGCGCACCAGGGGCAGGCCTTCCTCGACGGCGCGCAGGCGCGCCTGGGCGAAGTGCTGGCGCGGGCCGGGCGTGTCGCCGAACCAGGCATCGTTGGTTAGGTTGAGGATCAGGCCCGGCACCGGCGGCGGTCCGCTCGGACCCGCTTCCGGCACGATGGCGCCGGGGAAGATCGCCTCGTAGCAGATGGTGGCGGCGATGGGCGGTAATCCCGGTACCGACAGGATGCGCTGACGGGCTCGGTCACCGGCGGTGAACCCGCCGGGAATCGACACGAACTGACGGATGTGCAGGGCCCGCAGGAATGCGTCGAGGGGATCCGGCAGATACTCGCCGAAGGGGACGAGGTGAACCTTGTCGTAGACTTCACCGAGTTTCGGCCCGGCCGCGAGGGTGAGGATCGCGTTGAAGAAGTGCGGGCGCTCGCCCGGGAGCGGCGTGTCGGCCCGGGCCGCGCCCGTGATCAGCTGCTTGCCCGGCGGCAGGGCGGCGGCGATGCGGGCCAGGGCCGCCGGGTCGCGCTGGATCAGGAACGGAAACGCCGATTCCGGCCAGATCACGTGGGTGACGTCGGACAGGCCCGACCGGTCCGGGGCGGCGGCCCGGTCGCTGAGCTCGATGTAGCGGTCGAGGATGTCCTCGCGGTTCTCGGGGCGGAACTTGGCGTCCTGGTTCAGGTTCGGCTGGACGAGGCGCAGCCGGATGCCCGCCACGGTGGCGTCGGGCCCTGCCGGCAGGCGCGCCGCGCCGAAGAGCGCCATGGACCCGAGTACGATGCCCGCCAGAACGGTCGGCACCAAACGGGCGGACGGGGACGCGCCCGTCGCGAGGGTCGCGGGAGCGGCGGCGATCAGGACCGCCAGGAGGGTGAGGCCGTAGAGGCCGATTCCGGCCGCACTCTGCATCAGCCAGAGGTTCTGGCCGAGCGCCATCCCGAGGGTGTTCCACGGGAAACCCGTGAACAGGTGGCCGCGCAGCCACTCGCAGGCGGCGAGCCCGAAGGCGAGGGCGAGGACGCGCCCCGCGCCCGGCGACCAGACGAGGCGGGCCAGGGCGAACCCGAACCCGTAGAACACGCCCAGCACCGCCGGCAGGCCGATCACTCCGAGGGGCAGGGCCCAGGCGAATTCCTCCGCTTCCACCAGGAAGGCCGAGCCAAGCCACCACAGGCCGGCCGTGAGATAGCCGAACCCCCAGGCCCAGCCGATGAGGCCGGCGGTCCGCAGGGTATGCCAAGCACGGCGGCCCGTGGGGGCGCCGTCGAGGAGCCAGACGGCCACCGACAGAGCGACGGCGAGGGCCGGAAGGGCGCCGAAGGGCGGCATCGCCAGGGCCCCGAACGCCCCGGCGCAATAGGCGACGAGCAGCCGGCGCCACCCCGCGCTCAGCATCACCCATTGGGCGAGGAGGGCGAGGGGGCCGGGCGCCGGCATGGCGTCGGCGCGGCCAAGAGTCATCGAACGACCGTCGCCGTCACGATGCGGGGGCTTCGAGGCTCGGATTGGGTGCGGGCGGCGGCAGCGCCAGCGGCACCACCGACGCGATCTGCGCATCGCTGCGCTTGAGACGCAGGCGCTTCACCCGCCGTGGATCCGCGTCGAGCACCTCGAATTCGAGGTCGCCCGGGCCGGCGATGAGTTCGCCGCGCGAGGGCACGCGTCCGGCGAGGGTCACGATGAGGCCCCCGATGGTGTCGATCTCCTCCGCCATCTCGCCGACTGCCGCGACGAGGTCGACGCCGCTCGCCTCCGACACCTCGGCGAGGCCCGCACGGGCGTCGGCCACGAAGACGTCGCCTTCGCCCTCGACGCGCTGCACGAGGCGGCCTTCGGCGACGTCGTGCTCGTCCTCGATGTCGCCCACCACCATCTCGACGAGATCCTCGATGGAGATGAGGCCGTCCGTGCCGCCGTACTCGTCGATGACCAGCGCCATGTGGGTGCGGGTCGCCTGCATCCGCACGAGGAGGTCGATGGCCGGCATGGAGGGCGGCACGAACAGGACCGGACGCTGGATCCGGGTGGAGGCGAGGGTCGCCGAAAGATCGACGCTGGCGAGGTTGAGAGTGCGCAACGCGCGGGCACCCCGGCGGGGCCGCGGGACCGGTGTTTCGTCCGAAGGCTCGGCGGGGGAGGACTCGACGGGGGTCGCGCCCGGCCGCCGATGGCCGACCTCCGCGCGGGCGGCGATATGCTCGACGAAGTCGCGGATGTGGACCATGCCCTTCGGGTCGTCGAGGGTCTCGCCGTAGACGGGCAGGCGCGAATGCCCGGCCGTGCGGAACAGCTTGAGCAATTCGCCCAGACTCGTGTCCATGGACACGGCGACGATGTCGATGCGCGGGATCATCACGTCGTCCACCCGCACCTTGTGCAGGCCGAGCACGTTCTTGAGCATGGCGCGCTCGATGGGCGAGAAGGCGTTCTCGCCCGAATCGGGCTCAGCCAGCCGGTCCTCGATATCGTCGCGCAACGAATCGCGCGGCCGGAGGTGGAAGACGTGCAGCAGACGGTCGTACCAGGGCTCGCGGGGGTGAGCCTCACCGTCGTTCGCGCTGGGCGCGGCCTGGGCCGCGCCGCGACTTCGATCGTTCGTCATGTCTCTCTGATCTGGGATGACGGGCGTTGCTGCCGCTCAATCGGCGTAGGGATCGGGCATGCCGAGGGTGGCGAGGGCCGCGATTTCGAGCGCCTCCATGGCCTCGGCGTCCGCGTCGCCCGTCTCGTGGTCCTGACCGAGGAGGTGGAGGGTGCCATGGACAAGGAGGTGCGCGAGGTGGTGACTGAGCGGCTTCGATTGCTCGGCACTCTCGCGCAGCATCGTGTCATACGCAAGAACGACATCGCCGAGCGGCCGCGCCATTCCCGCATGGGGGGGCTGCGGGGGCGCAGGAAACGACAGGACGTTGGTGGGCTTGTCCTGTCCGCGCCAAGTCCGGTTCAGGGCCTGCACCGCAGCGTCGGTGGTGAGCAGGACGCTGACCTCCACCGCTTCCTTGGGGGAATCCGGTGCGATGGCGAGCCCGGCCTCCACGGCGCGGATCACGAACGCTTCGAGGTCCGGCACCACGTCGTTCCAGCGTGCGTCCTCGACGGCGACGTCGATTTCGGTCTCGATCATGAATTGGGCCGGCGGCGCGGATTCGGGTTGCGGTCGGATTCGTGCTCGCCGTGGGCGGCCGATTCGTAGGCGGTGACGATGCGGCGCACGAGGTCGTGGCGTACCACGTCGACGTCGCGGAAGGTGACGCGACCGATGCCCTCGACGCCGTCCAGGATCTTCACCGCCTCGACGAGGCCCGAGCGCTGGCCCGGCGGCAGATCGACCTGGCTCGGATCGCCCGTGATGATCATCCGGGAGTTTTCGCCGAGGCGCGTCAGGAACATCTTCATCTGCATGGAGGTGGTGTTCTGCGCCTCGTCGAGGAGCACCACGGCATTGGTGAGGGTGCGTCCGCGCATGAAGGCGAGCGGCGCGATCTCGATGATCCCGGTCTGAAGGCCACGGTCGACGTGGCGGGCTTCCATGAAATCGTAGAGCGCGTCGTAGATCGGGCGCAGGTACGGATCGACCTTGTCGCGCATGTCGCCGGGCAGGAAGCCGAGGCGCTCGCCGGCCTCGACGGCCGGGCGGGACAGGATGATGCGCTCCACGTGACCCTGCTCCAGCAGCGAGACGGCGTGGCCGACGGCCAGCCAGGTCTTGCCGGTGCCGGCCGGGCCCTCGGCGAACACGAGTTCGCGGGTGCGCAGCAGCTTGATGTAGGCGTCCTGCGCCGTGTTGCGGGCGCGCACGGCGCCGCGCCGGCGGGTGGCGATCTGGTCGAAGACCGGCCGGTCGGGCTCGGCGCTGACCTCGGCCGCCGGGAACAGGGTACCCTGCTGCGTCGTCTCTTGGATCGCGCCGTCGACGTCGCCGAGCGTCAGGGCGGTCCCGCTGGCCCGGACGCGGGCATAGAGGCGCTCGAACACCTTGCGGGCAAGTTCCGCCGCCTCGGGCGAGCCCTTGATGACGAGGTGGTTGCCCAAAGCCGTGGCGGTGACGCCGAGGCGCCGCTCGAGATGGGCGACGTTCTGGTCGTACTGGCCGAAGACGAGGCTCGCGAGACGGTTGTCGTCGAAGGTCAGGGACGCCTCGAGGGATTCGACGATCTCGCCCGCCCGCGCCGCCGGGCCGCGCCCGCGCAAGGGGCCGATCCGTCCGATCCCGTCAGATGCTGCCACGCCGGTGTCCTTCGATGGTGATGCCACGGAACGGGGCCGCCACGCTCACGCCGCGACCGCCGCATCGGCGACGGTCTCGCCGAACAGGCTGTTGGAGCCGGCCCTGACGATCCGCACGGGCACGAGGGTGCCGATGGTGGATGTGGGCGCGTCGAACTGAACGGGTAGGAGGTGAGGCGTCTTGCCCGCCACCTGACCGGGGTGGCGCCCGGCCTTCTCCACGAGAACCTCGACCACGGCGCCGACATACGAGGCGTTGAAGGCGTGGCGCTGCGCATCGAGAAGGGTCTGCAGGGCGTGCAGACGGCGGGTCTTCACGTCCTCCGGCACCATGTCGTCCCACTCCGCCGCGGGCGTTCCGGGGCGCGGGCTGTACTTGAACGAGTAGGCGCTGGCGAAGCCGATGTCGGCGACGAGCCGCAGGGTCTCCTCGAACTCCGCCTCGGTCTCGCCGGGGAAGCCGACGATGAAATCCGACGACAGGGCGATGTCGGGCCGCACCGCCCGCATCTCGGCGATGCGGTCGCGGTAGCTCACGGCCGTGTGCTTGCGGTTCATGGCCTTCAGCACCCGGTCGGAGCCCGACTGCACCGGCAGGTGCAGGAACGGCATCAGGGCCGGCAGGCTGCCATGGGCCGCCACGAGGTCGGACGTCATGTCGTTGGGGTGGCTGGTGGTGTAGCGCAGGCGTAAGATGCCGGGCAGCGACGCGATCTCGCGCATGAGGTCGGGCAGGGTGGCCGACCCGCCGTCGAGGCCGACGCCGTGATAGGCGTTCACGTTCTGGCCGATAAGGGTGATCTCGCGGGCGCCGCCCTGGAGCAATCGCTCCGCCTCGGCCCGGATCGCCGCCACGGAGCGCGAGACCTCGGCGCCGCGGGTGTAGGGCACCACGCAGAAGGCGCAGAACTTGTCGCAGCCCTCCTGCACGGTGAGGAAGGCCGTGACCCCGAGGGTGCGCCGCGCCGGCAGGTGGTCGAACTTGTCCTCGACGGGGAATTCCGTATCGACCACGCGCTTCGTGCGCGAGCGGGCGAGGAGATCGGGCAGGCGGTGATAGTTCTGCGGGCCGACCACCACGTCGACGCTCGGCGCGCGGGACAGGATCTCGGCCCCCTCGGCCTGGGCGACGCAGCCCGCCACCACGATGCGGGTGTCGTGTCCGGCGGCGGCGCGCTCGGTCTTGAGGACGCGCAGGCGTCCGAGTTCCGAATAGACCTTGTCGGCCGCCTTCTCACGGATGTGGCAGGTGTTGAGGATGACGACATCCGCCTCCTCCACCGTGTCGGTGGCGGTGTAGCCCTCAGCGCCGAGCACGTCCGCCATCCGGGTGGCATCGTAGGCGTTCATCTGGCAGCCGTAGGATTTGACGAAGGCTTTCTTCAACAGTCCGGTCCCGACCCGTGGTTCGCCACGGCCTTAACACGGTTCCGGCACGACGTCGCGACCCGGAAGCCGGATCAGAGGGCGGGCACGCCGGAGGCTGTGTCATCGGGGGCGGCGTCGGGCAGGAGGCGCGCGCCGCCCCAGACCGCGCCCTTGGGCGGGCGACCGGTGACCGCGCGCTGAAGGGCCTCGCGCACGGAGGCCTCGGCCAGGGCCGTCGCGCGCTTGCGGTCGGTGCCGGCCTCGAACGCGATGGGGGCGCCCCAGACCACGTGCACGTCGATGGGGCCGTTCGCGAAGAAGTCGGAGAGGTGAGGGGCGAGCTCCATGTCGCCGTACCACGCCACGCCCGGCCGCTCGGACCGGACCATCGGCAGACCGTTGCGGCGCGGATAGGTGATGGCGAGGGGCTGGAGACGGATGCGGTCGGGGCCGCCGGCGGTTCCGTCGATCGCGGCGCGGGCCGCACCCACGAGGGACGAGCGGAACGGCAACAGGCGGGTGCCGTCCCCTGTCGTACCCTCGGCGAACAGCACGATGAGATCGCCCGAGGCCAACCGGCTGGCGACGGTGGCGTTGACGTGGGCGGTGGCGGCGCGGCGCGCCCGGTCGATGAACACCGTGCGCTGGAGCCGCGCCAGGGTGCCGACGACGGGCCAGCCGGCGATCTCGGATTTCGCCACGAAGGAGAGCGGGCGCAGGGACCCGAGCACCAGTATGTCGAGCCAGGAGATGTGGTTGGCGAGCACCAGGGCCGCCTCGCCCGGGTCCGGCGGTGTGCCACTCTGGGTCACGCGCACGTCGAACAGGCGCAGGAAGACCCGGTGGAAGCGCGTCGGCAGGTCCCCGGCGAGGCGCCCGCGCCCGTAGCGCAGGCTGAGCAGATGGGGGCCGACCATCAGCCCGAAGGCGAGGGCGCAGAGCGCGAGGCGCAGGAGCGTGCCGATGCGGGTCATCGGGCCGCCGCCGGACTCACGCCAGCTCGGAGGTCATGGTGAGGGCGGTGGCGCGGCTGCCGTCGGCGCGGTGGTAGTAGCCCGTACGCGCGCCGACCTGCCGGAAGCCGTGCCGGGCGTAGAGCTTGAGGGCCGGTGCATTGCCCTCGTCGACCTCGAGATGGACCCGCCGTACGCCGTTGACGGCGAGATGGGCGAGATGGTCGCCGACGAGCCGGCGGCTCAAGCCGTTGCCGCGCGCGCCCGGCGCCAGCACGACGGTGAGGATCTCGGCCTCGTCGGCGGCTTTGCGCGAAAGGACGAAGCCCTGGATGGTGCCGCCCTTCCACAGGGCGTGGGCCTCGGTGGAGCGCTCGCACAGCATGCGCTCGAACTCGTGGGCGTCCCACGGGCGGGCGAAGGCGGTGGCGTGGAGGCGAGCGAGGGCGCGAGCCTGACCGGAATCGCGCAGGATGGCGACGTAGGGCGCACCGCCCCAGGCGTCCCACCACGCGGACCACATCTCGAAGGGCCAGAACGGAGTGACGGGTCGCGTCATCGGCGGGCGAGCCTCGCGTGATCCTGGGGCTGCGCGTCGGGGCCGCGCAGGTAGAGCGGGCGGGCGAGAGCCTGGGCGGGGTCGGCCAGCATACCGAGGGAGGCGGTCCAGGCGATGTCGGCGGCGCCGGTTCCGGCGAGCTGTACGTCGAGGCCGCGCCCCTTGAGAAGGGCGGCCAGCGCCGGCGCGCCGGAGCCGACGAGGGTCACGGTGCCGTCGAGCATGGCGGCGGCTTCCTCCAGGGGGAGAAGACTCGGGGGGATGACGATTCCGTCGCCCATGCTCATGGCCTGGACGTAGACGGCGCCGTGGCGGGCATCGATGGCGGCGACGATGAGGCCTGCACCGTTGAGAGCGAGGAGCGGAGCGAGGAGCGCCGACAGGGTGGTGACGCCGACCACGGGAATGCCGGTGGCGAGCCCGATGGCGCGGGCCGCCGAGAGACCGACGCGCAGGCCGGTGTAGCTGCCGGGCCCGACGGTGACGGCGACGCGGTCGAGGGCCTCGAAGCCGCCCTCCACGCGGGCGACCACGCGCTCCACCATGGGCAGCAGGGCCTCGGCATGGCCGCGCCCGAGGATCATCGACTCGTGGGCGAGGAGATCGTCGGACTCGTCCGTCGCGATGCAGACGGAGCAGGCGTCGAGCGCCGTGTCGATGGCCAGGATACGCAACGTCACTCCCGATGTGCCCCGGCCCCGCGTGAGCCGATCACGCGCCCGCCGGGAGCTCGATGGTAGGACAAAAACGGCCGCCCCGTGAGAGCGAGGCGGCCGTTTTCGATGAATTCACGGTGCAGTGTTGCCGCTTTGCGCCGCAAGTCGGCGCGGTCGGTCTCAGATGGCTTGAACTTCGCGGATCTCGGGCAGAAAGTGGCGGAACAGGTTCTGTACGCCGTGCCGCAGGGTGGCGGTGGAGGAGGGGCAGCCCGAGCAGGCGCCCTTCATCTCGAGGTAGACGACGCCTTCCTTGTAGCCTCGGAAGGTGATGTCGCCGCCGTCGCCGGCGACCGCCGGGCGCACGCGGGTCTCGAGGAGGTCCTTGATGGTGACCACGGTCTCGGCGTCGGCCGGATCGAAGAATTCCTCCGCTTCGTCGTCCTCGGAGCTGGTGCCCTCGGCGAGCACCGGGGCGCCGGACTGGAAGTGCTCCATGATCGCGCCGAGGATGGCGGGCTTCACCTGCGGCCACAGGTTCTCGTCCTCCGCCTTGGTGACGGAGATGAAGTCGTGGCCGAAATAGACCCCGGCGACGCCGGGCACGTCGAACAGGCGCTGCGCCAGGGGCGAACGGGCGGCGGCCTCGGCGTCGCGCGCCTCGAAGGTGCCGGTGTCGAGAACGACGCGGCCGGGCAGGAACTTCAGGGTGGCGGGGTTCGGGGTGGCTTCGGTCTGGATGAACATGGGTACGAAATCCTCGTCCGCGGCGCCGGTTCAAGGCCGGCCGGGAATCATGCCGGGATCGCCCGGCATGGATATCCATGTGGACCCCGTGGGCGATTTTCTCAACTCCCGGGGGGAACTCGGAGCCATGGCCGCCTGGGGAAGGATCGGTGCTTCTCGGAGAGCGCGCGGCCCGAAACAATCGACGCCGCGTAGACAAAAATACACGCCTCGTGTATGGCCCGCCTCAACTCAAAACAGGATGCCGAAATCCTGACGCCCACGATCCCATCCGGGGATCCCGGGCGCGCACCGGCAGGACGTGACCGATGAACATCATCCAGCAGCTCGAGCAGGAGCAGATCGCTTCGCTCAACAAGACCATCCCCGACTTCCAGCCCGGCGACACGGTCATCGTGAACGTCAAGGTGAAGGAAGGCGAGCGCACCCGCGTGCAGGCCTACGAGGGCGTGGTGATCGCCCGCTCCGGCGGCAGCCTCAACGAGAGCTTCACCGTCCGCAAGATCTCCTACGGCGAGGGCGTCGAGCGCGTGTTCCCGCTCTACGCGCCGCTCATCGATTCCATCGTCGTCGTGCGTCGCGGCAAGGTGCGTCGCGCCAAGCTGTACTACCTGCGCGACCGTCGCGGTAAGTCCGCCCGTATCGTCGAGCGCGCCGACCGTCCCGCCGAGAAGGCCGCCAAGGCCGACGCGTCGAAGGCGAACAAGGACGCCCGCAAGGCCGAGAAGGCCGCCAAGTCCGCCGCGAAGACCGCCGCCGCGGAGTAGGTTTTTTCGGATATCCATCCATGGAAAAGGCCGGGCGATTGCCCGGCCTTTTTCGTTTGTCCATCGTGCCGATCCGCTTCCTCATCCTGAGGTGGTGGAGCGAAGCGGAGCCCTCGAAGGAGGGCTCCAAGGATCGCATTGGGAATGGAGCCCTCCTTCGAGGCCGCTGGCGCGGCACCTCAGGATGAGGTGATCGGTGGGATGAACGGTATGGGAAACCGTCACCCGCTCAGCCCCGCCGCAACGCCTCCAGCACCTTCGCGCCCGGACGACCCGTCGCCGGCATGCCGAGGCTGCGCTCGATCTCCTTGATGGCGTCGCGGGTCTTGGACCCGACTTTGCCGTCCGGTTCGCCGACGTCGTAGCCGCGGGCGGCGAGCCGGGTCTGGAGGTCGCGGCGCTCGGCGCGCGACAGGGGCGGGTCGTCGGTGGGCCACTCGGCTTGGATGCCGGGGCGCCCACGCAGGCGGTCGGACAGGACCGCGATGGCGAGGCCGTAGGATTCGGCGGCGTTGTAGGAATACAGGGCGTCAAAGTTCTTGGTGACGGCGAAGGCGGGGCCGTTCACCCCGGCGGGGATCAGGATGCCGATGGGCGCGTCGCCGGAGAGCGGACGCCCGTCGATCCGGGTCACGCCCATGGCGGCCCAGTGGGAGACGGCGTGGCGGTTCTTGCGGCCGGCACCGCTGGCATTGAAGCCGCGCGGCAGGCGCACCTCGTAGCCCCAGGGCTGGCCGTTCTGCCATTTCGCCACGCGCAAAAAGTTCGCCGTGGAGGCGACGGCATCGGGGACCGAATCGACGAGGTCGCGGCGCCCGTCGCCGTCGCCGTCGACCGCCAGCCGCTGGTAGGTGGTGGGCATGAACTGGGTCTGGCCGAAGGCGCCGGCCCAGGAGCCGTTGAGGCGGGAGGGATCGATGTCGCCGCGCTCGATGATCTTGAGGGTGGCCATCAGCTCGCCCTTGAAGAAGTCCTTCCGGCGGTGGTTGGCGCAGATCAGGGTGGCGAAGGACTGGACCAGCGGCATCTTGCCGAGGTTCTTGCCGAAGTTCGATTCGACGCCCCACACCGCCGCAATGGTGTAGCGGTCGACGCTGTAGCGCGATTCCGCGTTGGCGAGGGCCTGGGCGTGCTGCTTCATGGCCGCCTTGCCGTCGTCGACGCGCTCGTCGTCGACGAGAGCCGCCATGTAGTCCCAGATCGGTGTCTTGAACTCGGGCTGGGCGCCGGCGAGTTCGAGGACCTTGGGGTCGTGGGCGATGCCGTTCGTCGCGGCGCGGAAGGTCTGGGCCGAGATGCCCTGCGCGGCGGCCTGGGCCTGGAGCCCGGCGAGGCAATCCTGGAAGTCGGCCCGGGCCTCGGGGGCTGCCGTCGCACCCGCGAGGCAGAGGAGGGCGGTGAGCGTCGCGCGCGGCGTCATGGGGCGGTCTCCGGAGCGGATGTTCGGGTCTGCCCACCGTTAAGGCGTGCCCATGGTAAACGAACCATGAGCACGTCCGGTCTCAGGCCCAGCCGCGCGCGGCGATCTTCGCCTCGTAGGCGTCGATGGCCGGGGCCCGCTTCAGGGTCAGGCCGATCTCGTCGAGGCCGTTGAGGAGGCTCTCCTTGCGGCCCGGATCGATGTCGAAATGCAGGGTGCCGCCGTCCGGCCCCTTGATGGTTTGGGCCTCGAGATCGACGGACAGGGTGGCGTTGGCGCCGCGCTCGGCATCCTCGAACAGCTTTTCCAGATCCTCGGCCGAGACCGTGATCGCCAGGATGCCGTTCTTGGCGCAGTTGTTGAAGAAGATGTCGGCAAAGCTCGTGGAGATCACGCAGCGGATGCCGAAATCCGTCAGCGCCCAGGGCGCGTGCTCGCGCGACGAGCCGCAGCCGAAATTGTCGCCCACCACGAGGATCTTGGTGTTGCGATAGGCCGGCTTGTTGAGGACGAAGTCGGGGTTCTCCGAGCCGTCGTCGCGGTAGCGCATCTCCGAGAACAGGCCCTTGCCGAGCCCCGTGCGCTTGATGGTCTTGAGATACTGCTTGGGGATGATCCGGTCGGTGTCGACGTTGATGATCCGCATGGGGGCCGCGACGCCCTCGAGGGTGGTGAATTTTTCCATTGTGGTTCGTCCGGTCCGGAAAACGTGTCGGACCGTCTCTACCAGTGCACGGGTGCGACCGGAACCGTCCGTCCATCTTGTCGCGCGCATGTCTCGCGAACGTCGTCGGCCTGGCCTATGCTCGGGGCGACGCGACCCATCCGGAACCAGCCGATGACCGAGACCGCCAACCAGTTCAAGAAGGCACCCAAGCGCAAGAAGGAGAAGACCCGCTCCGTCTCCGTCTCGCCGGAGATGCGGCAGGCCTATGCGGACCTCATCAAGCAGAAAGAGGAACGCGAGGATTACGCGAAGCACCTGCCCTCCGAAAAGGGCAGGTGATCGTTAGGGAAGGTGATCGTTCGGGCAGTCGAGCGTGAGAGCCTCAGACCCTGAGGCTCAGGCTTACTTGTTCTTGCCGGCCTCGATCACGTCTTCCACCGTGCGCAGGCCGGCGCGCGGGGCGTTGACGAGGCAGGCCATGTTGCCGGGTGGGTGCTGGTTCTTCCACATCTTGGTGTGGGCCTGGGGGATCTTCTCCCACGGGAACACCTCGCTCATGCACGGATCGATGCGCTGATCCATGACGAACTGGTTGGCGGCCGAGGCCTGCTTGAGGTGGGCGAAGTGCGAGCCCTGGATGCGCTTCTGGCGCATCCAGACGTAGCGGGCGTCGAAGGTGATGTTGAAGCCGGTGGTGCCGGCGCAGAACACGATCATGCCGCCGCGCTTGGCCACCAGGGTCGAGACCGGGAAGGTCGACTCGCCCGGGTGCTCGAACACGATGTCGACGTCGTTGCCCTTGCCGGTGATGTCCCAGATCGCCTTGCCGAACTTGCGGGCTTCCTTGAGCCAGGTGTTGTACTCAGGGCTGTTCACCTTCGGCAGCTGGCCCCAGCAATCGAACTCCTTGCGGTTGATCACGCCCTTGGCGCCAAGCCCCATGACGTAGTCGCGCTTCGACTCGTCGGAGATCACCGCGATGGCGTTGGCGCCCGACGCCGCGCAGAGCTGGACGCCGAACACGCCGAGACCGCCCGAGGCGCCCCAGATCAGGACGTTCTGGCCCGGCCGCACGGTGTGGGGGGCGTGGCCGAACAGCATGCGGTAGGCGGTGGCGAGGGTCAGCGTGTAGCAGGCCGCCTCTTCCCAGGTGAGGTGCTTCGGCCGGGCCATGAGCTGGCGCGACTGCACCCGGCAATACTGGGCGAAGGAGCCGTCCCCGGTCTCGTAACCCCAGATTCGCTGGGACGGCGAGAACATCGGATCGCCGCCGTTGCACTCCTCGTCGTCGCCGTCGTCCTGGTTGCAGTGGATGATGACCTCGTCGCCGACCTTCCAGCGCTTCACCTTGGCGCCGACCTTCCAGACGATGCCCGACGCGTCCGAGCCCGCGATGTGGTACTCGCCCTTGTGCACGTCGAAGGGCGAGATCGGCTCGCCGAGGCCGGCCCAGACGCCATTGTAGTTGACGCCGGCGGCCATGACGTAAACGAGCACTTCGTCGTCGCCGATCTCCCAGACGGGGAGGACTTCGAGCAGGTGGGACTGTTCCGGCGGCCCGTGGCGCTCGCGCCGGATCGCCCAGGCGTACATCTTCGCCGGCACGTGACCGAGGGGCGGGACCTCGCCCATCTCGTACAAGTCCTTGATCTCAGTCGTGCTCGACGCAGCGCTCGCGGCCATCTCAGGCTCTCCCTTATCTTGTTGTGAGCGACCCTATATCGGCGAACCGGAAGCGCTCCAAGGCCCCAGAAAGGCCATGAAGGCCCGGTGCTTGTGGGCGACTCGCTGTCCGGGCGGCGGCCTGTATTCGTATACAATATTTTTCGCGACGTTGCTGAGCGATGCCGCGGCGTATCCTGTCGGTATTTCAGATGCTTAAGTGCATCGCGGCATCCGACTTTGGTGATGCCCCGTTCAATTCGCTTTCGCCGTGCATCTAGAATTTTTCCAAGCCTTCGCGTGTCGCGGCCCGCCTGCCGAACCTTCGGCCAGATGACGCGCGCGCTGCGCTTGGTTAGGGTGCCGGCCATCACGCGCGGTCAAGCGCGGCACAGCATCCAACGGAGTCGAGTGGAATGAGCGCGAACGCGACCGTCGCCGAGGTCAAGCGCGACAAGCCCTGGATCATCCGGACCTATGCCGGGCATTCCAACGCCAAGGAATCGAACGCGCTCTACCGGGGCAACCTCGCCAAGGGGCAGACCGGCCTGTCCGTGGCCTTCGATCTGCCGACGCAGACGGGCTACGACCCCGACCACGAACTGGCGCGCGGCGAGGTCGGCAAGGTCGGCGTCTCGATCGCGCATCTCGGCGACATGCGGACCCTGTTCGACCAGATTCCGCTGCAGCAGATGAACACGTCGATGACCATCAACGCCACGGCGCCGTGGCTGTTGTCGCTCTACCTCGCCGTGGCCGAGGAGCAGGGCGCGCCCCTCAGCGGCCTCCAGGGCACGACCCAGAACGACATCATCAAGGAATACCTGTCGCGCGGCACCTACGTGTTCCCGCCGGCCCCCTCCCTGCGGCTCACCAAGGACGTGATCCTGTTCACGACCAAGGAAGTGCCGAAATGGAACCCGATGAACGTGTGCTCCTACCACCTGCAGGAGGCCGGGGCGACGCCGGTGCAGGAGCTGTCCTACGCCCTCGCCATCGCCATCGCGGTGCTGGATACCGTGCGGGACGACCCCGATTTCGACGAGGCGAGCTTCGCCGACGTGTTCAGCCGGATCTCGTTCTTCGTGAATGCCGGCATGCGGTTCGTCACCGAGATCTGCAAGATGCGGGCGTTCTCAGAGCTTTGGGACGAGATCGCCCAGGAGCGCTACGGCATCACCGACCCGAAGAAGCGTATCTTCCGCTACGGCGTTCAGGTGAATAGCCTCGGACTGACGGAGCAGCAGCCCGAGAACAACGTCCACCGCATCCTCATCGAGATGCTGGCCGTCACCCTGTCGAAGCGCGCCCGCGCCCGCGCCGTGCAGCTTCCCGCCTGGAACGAGGCGCTCGGCCTGCCGCGCCCCTGGGACCAGCAATGGTCCATGCGCATGCAGCAGATCCTCGCCTTCGAGACGGATCTCCTCGAATACGACGACATCTTCGACGGCTCGACGGTGATCGACGCCAAGGTCGAATCCCTCAAAGCCGAGACCCGCAAGGCCCTGGAGGAGATCGGTGGCATCGGCGGGGCCGTGGCCGCCGTCGAGACCGGCGCCCTCAAGCGGGCGCTCGTGGAATCCAACGCCAAGCGCATCTCGGCCATTGAGGCCGGCGATCAGGTCGTCGTCGGCGTCAACAAGTTCCAGGCCGGGGAGCCCTCGCCCCTCACCGCCGGGGAGGGGGCCATCTTCACCGTCTCGGAGACCGTGGAGATGGAGGCCGAGCAGCGCATCCGGGCGTGGCGGTCGCAACGCGACGGCAAGGCCGTGGAAAAGGCCCTCGCCGATCTCGAAGCCGCCGCGCGTTCCGGCGCCAACATCATGCCGGTGTCCATCGCCGCCGCGAAGGCCGGGGTCACCACCGGCGAGTGGGGCACGCGCCTGCGCGAGGTGTTCGGCGAGTACCGCGCACCCACGGGTGTCGGCCTCGACACGGTGTCGTCGGGCGCGGCCGAGGAAGCCAAGCTCCTCATCGCGGATCTGGGCGAGCGCCTCGGCGAAACGCCGAAGCTCGTGGTCGGCAAGCCTGGCCTCGACGGCCATTCCAACGGCGCCGAGCAGATCGCCCTGCGCGCCCGCGACGTCGGCTTCGACGTGACCTATGACGGCATCCGCCAGACCCCGGCCGAGATCGTCGCCAAGGCCAAGGAGACCGGCGCCCACGTCGTCGGCCTGTCGATCCTGTCCGGCTCGCACGTGCCCCTGGTGCGCGACGTGAAGGCGAAGATGCGCGAAGCCGGCCTCGACCACATCCCCGTGGTGGTGGGCGGCATCATCTCGCCCGACGACGAACTCGTGTTGAAGAATATGGGCGTCACGGCGGTCTACACGCCGAAGGACTACATCCTCGACACCATCATGGTCGGGCTGGCCAAGGTGGTGAATCGGGCGCTGGACAAGCAGGCCGTCGACAAGGCTGACGGGGTGAATTCCCGCAAGGATGCCGAGAAGGTCTTCTGACGCTACCGAGCCGTTGGAAAGTCTGAGGACGATCGCCTCGGGCGTTCGGGGGTACTGGAAGTAACGCCACGCTTTGCCATCCCGGGGCCCCCAGCGGACCCGGGTTCGCCTGCGACGCCCCGGAACGACACCCTGCCCCTATGCGAGTGCCCTGTGTCTGGCAGGGGAGGACCCGGCCGAGACCCACGCCGCTACGGGTCTGTCCTGTACCTGAGCGAACGCGGCCGAAGATCGTCGGATCACTAATCCTCCCAGGCCGAAAAGAACGGAACGGCTCCCCCCGGACGCCCAACGGACCGCCCATGCTCCTCGCGCCCCTCGTCGCCGTTCCGCTCGCCGCCGGCTTATGCGCGGCCCTCATCGTTGCCCTGCAGCCGCTGCTCCGGCGCTATGCCCTGGCGCGTCCCAATGCCCGGTCCAGCCACACGGTGCCGACGCCGCAGGGGGGCGGCATCGCCATCGTGCTGGCGGTCTTCGCCACCGTCGGCGTGGTGCTGGCCCTGCGCGGCGCCGGACTCGATGCCCTGGAAGCCCTCGTCCTCGCCCACGCCGTCCTGTTGCTCGCGATCCTGGGCGCCGTGGACGACATCCGTCCCCTGCCGGCCTCCCTCCGCCTCGGCGTACAGGGCCTCGTGGTCGCCGGACTGGTGCTGGCGGTGGGCGGGCGCCTGATGCCGGGCCTGCCGCTGCCCCTCGAACGGGGCGTCGCGATCCTCTCGGGACTCTGGTTCGTGAACCTCGTCAACTTCATGGATGGGCTCGACTGGATGAGCGTGGCCGAGTTCGTGCCCCTCACGGGCGCCCTCGTGTTCCTCGGCCTGTCCGGAGGGCTGCCGTTCCTGCCCATGCTCGTCGCCGCCGCGCTCCTCGGGGCAGTGCTCGGCTTCGCGCCGTTCAACCGCCCCGTGGCCCGGCTCTTCCTGGGCGATGTCGGGTCGCTGCCCCTCGGGCTCCTCGGGGCGTGGCTGCTCTACCGCCTCGCCGCGGAGGGTGGGCTCGCCGCCGCGATCCTCCTGCCGCTCTACTATCTCGCCGACGCGACCCTGACCCTGGGGCGCCGGTTGCTGCGGCGGGAGCCGGTCTGGCAGGCCCATCGCTCGCACTGGTACCAGCGCGCCACGGATAACGGGTTCCCGGTGGTCGCCGTCGTGGGCCGTGTGTTCGTCCTCAACCTCGCTTTGGCGGCCCTAGCCAGCGCGACCTTGCTTTGGCCGTCCTGGCCCGTCACCGTCCTGGCCTCGGGGGCGGGGGGCGCCCTGGTGGCAAGCCTCCTGCACGCCTTCGGGCGGCGCCGGGGGCCCGGTTAAGGCAGGAGACGATCTTGGGCGGACAGCTCATCGCATTGACGGGCTCCACCGGCTTCATCGGCCGGCATCTCCTCCACGCCCTCTCGGCCCGGGGCTACCGGGTCCGCGTGCTCCTGCGCCGGCCCGTCGCCGTACCGGATGGGGCGAGCGGCGCCGTGGTTGGCGACCTCAGCCGACCCATGAACATGGCTGCGGCTCTGGCCGGCGTCGATGCCGTCGTCCACTCGGCGGGCCTCGCCCACGCCATGTCGGGCACCCCCGAGGACGATTACCGAACCTCCAACACGCAGGCCACGCGGCGCCTCGCCGAAAGCGCGGCGCGGGTCGGAATCCGCCGTTTCGTGTTCCTGTCCTCGATCCGCGCCCAGATCGGACCGAGCGCCGCCGGACCCGTCCGCGAGACCGATGCGCCCGAACCCACGGACGCCTACGGACGCTCGAAGCGCGACGCCGAGGCGGCCCTGGCCGAGATCGGCCTCGATTGGGTCGCCCTGCGGCCGGTCCTCGTCTACGGTCCCGGGGTGAAGGGCAACATGGCGGCCCTGCTGCGCCTCGCGCGCACGCCCTATCCGCTGCCGTTCGGGGGCTTCACGGCACGGCGCTCCCTCGTGTCGGTGGACAATCTCGCGGCGGCGGTGGCCACGGCGCTCGCTGCACCGGCCCCCCTCGGCCGTGCCCTCGTGGTCGCCGAGCCCGATCCCCTGACCCTGCCCGAGATGATCGCGGCCTTGCGGCACGGCCTCGGCCGGGCGCCGAAGCTCGTCGCGGTGCCGCCCGGCCTCATCGGGGTCGCCTGCCGTCTGGCGGGACGGGAGGAGGCCTATGCCCGCCTCTCGACGGGGCTCGTCGCCCGGGCCGACGGCCTGTCGGCGCTAGGGTGGGCCCCGTCGCACACGACGGGCCACGGCCTTGCCGCTTTCGCCCGAGCCGAGACCGCATGAAAAAAGGCCCGGCGCAGCACGCCGGACCTTTTTCCCTTCGATCCCTAAGGCTCAGCGGCGGACGTCGAGGACATCGCCCGAGCGGCTGTCGAGCACCACGGAGATGTCGTCGCCGCGGCGATCCGAGCCGCGCACGATCATCCGGGGGCCGCGCCGGTCGACACCGTCGACATCGATGAGGCCTTCACGACGGGCAATGCGGGCCGCCTCGCCTCGGGTCAGCTCGCTGCGCGGCGGGCCACGGTCGTCGTAGCCGCGGCGGTAGCCGGGATCGACCTGAACGCCGCCGGGTCCGATGGAGATGCCCTGCGCGAGGACCGGCGCGCCGGCGAGGCCGAGGGCCGTCGCGAACAGGCTGCCTGCCAGAAGCTTCGAAACACGCTGCAAGATCTTCTCCTCGGATCGACGGACCGGCACCGGTGTCGTTCGGCCGGCCCGGTCCCTGATGTTCGGGTCAGCGCCTCAATTCGGAAGCGCGACCGTTGGTTCCCGCGATTTACGCGAGGGATCAACCGGGATCGGACCCTGCGGTTCCGCCATTGTCCTGGCGCCTGCCGCCGGACGGTTGCGGAAATCGGGTATCGCCTCGCCGAACACCGCTTCCGCCGCCGCCCGGTCCTGGGCCGCCACCGCCGCGTGAAGGCGCACGACCCAGCCGTCCAGGACCGTCCGGTCGGCGAAGACGGGCCGCGCAGCCATCACGCCGTCGATCCCGTCGAGGGCGATTCGGGGCTCCTCACGGGCGAACAGGATCTCGTTGAGGCGCTCGCCGGGCCGCGAGCCCGTATGGACGATGTCGATGTCGACGCCCGGTTCGAAGCCGGCGAGCCGGATCATCCGCTCGGCGAGATCCCCGATCCGCACGGGCTGGCCCATCTTGAGCACGTAGACCGCCGCGCGCTGGTCGATTCCGTTGGCGCAGGTGGCGACCCGTGCCTCCCGGTCGGCATGGGAGGCGGCGGTGAGGACGAGGTCGGCGGCCTCCCGCACGGTCATGAAGTAGCGCACCATCTCGGGGTCGGTGACGGTGACGGGGCCGCCCCGGGCGATCTGCGCCTTGAACACCGGCACCACGGAGCCGACGGAGCCCAGCACGTTGCCGAATCGCACGGCGATGAGCCGCGTCGGGACCGTTCCGGCCGCGCAGCTCTGCGCGGCGTCGTGGGCCTGCGCCACCATCTCGGCGAAGCGCTTGGTGGCGCCGAGCTGCGACACCGGCTCGATGGCCTTGTCGGTGGAGATCATCACCAGGGCCCGGGCACCCACCGCCAGGGTGGCCTCCGCGACATTGATGGAGCCGAACACGTTGGTCTTGATGCCCTCGGTCCAGTCGCGCTCGAGGTAGGGCACCTGCTTCAGGGCGGCGGCGTGGAACACGTAGTCCGGCCGGAACGCAGCGAAGACCGCGTCGAGGCGGTCGCGGTCGCGGATGTCGGCCAGCACGCCGGTGACGTGCGCCCCGGCGATATCCGGCCGGCTCAGGATGCCGTGGAGCGCCGGCTCCGAGCTCTCGACCACGAGCACGGCGGCGGCGCCGAACGCTACGGCCCGGGCGCAGATCTCCGAGCCGATGGAGCCGCCGCCGCCGGTCACGATCACCCGAGCGCCCGTGAGCAGGCGCTCCAGGCGCGGCCGGTCGATGGCCACGGTGGGGCGCAGGAGCAGGTCTTCGATCTCCAGGGGTGCGAGGCCGGCGTCGCGCATGTTCTCGCCAAGACTCGTCACCCGCGACAGGGGCAGGCCGAGGCGGCGGGCCCGGGCGATGAGGTCGTCGGGCGCGGCCTCCGGAGCGAGCGCGCTCGGCACGGCGACGAGGCGGCGCACGGGGGTGCCGTCGCGGGCGAGATCGGCCACCACCCGTTCGAGGTCGGCGAACGATCCCAGCACGGGCACGCCCCGCATGGTCTGGCCGGTCTCGTCGGCGCGGGGCGACAGGATGCCCTTGGGCGCGAGGCGCCGCACGGAGCCGGATTCGATGGCCCGGACCAAGATCTCGATGTCGGTGCCGCGCCCGAGCAGCAGGGTCGGGGTCGTTGCGGTGCGGGCGTGGCTCTGCCGCGAGCGGGCATATTTCAGGTAGCGGAAGGCGAGACGCGGGCCGCCGAGGAGGAAGATCTGCAGGACCCAGTACAGGCCTATGGCGATCTTGCCGAAGAAGTAGAACCCGTACATCGTCGAGGAGACGAGGACGTAGTCGAGCACGAGGAGGGTCAGGGCGAGTACGCTCGCCGCCCGCACGATTCCGGCGAGATCCGGCAGGGAGGCGAAGCGCCACTTCGTCCGGTAGAGCTTGAACCGCGCGTAGACGAGCCCCGCGAACATCACGAAGGGCGGCAGCAGCAGGGGAAGCGCGTGCAGGCGCTCGGCGAGGAGATCGCCGTTGAAGCGGAACACGAAGGTGAGGATCACGGCCAGAGCGGTCGCCACGCAATCGTGGACCACCATCACCGCGTTCTTGTAGGTGCGCTGCTGCATGAACTCCGGCCCATACGGGCTCCGGCCGAGGCGCGGTATCGGCGCCGCGCCCGTTCCTGTCAACGCGGCGGGCTTACCCGCCGGGGCGGAGTGCCTTCAGCACGGCGTCGTCGGTCTCGTCGAGATCGGGGGCGTCGATGTGGCGGAAACGGGCCTGGATCAGGCCGAAGGCGCCGAAGGCGAAATGCCCGGCCGCCACGATGGCGAGAAGCACCCAGCCGTAGGGCTGGGCCCGCAGGGCCGCGAAGGCCCCGGCCAACCCCTTCACCTCGGAGGAGGCTTGGTACCACGCCGCCGCGAGGAAGAACCCGCCGATGATAAGGAAGGCGACGCCGCGGGCCGCGTAGCCGAACTGGCCCACGGGTTTGGCCCAGTGGCACTGCCCGGCGTCGAGCTTCAGGCGGTCCGTGACCTTGCCGGTGGCAGCCTTGACGAGGAAGGCGACGCCCCCCGCCATCACCCCGAGGCCGATGAGCCCGACGAGCCAGAGGCCGAAGGGTTTCGACAGGAGCCAGGCGGTCCAGTCCTGCATGCCGTCGCCGCCCCGCGCACGGCCGAGGCCGAGGGCGAGACTGCCGGCGGTAATGGCGAGACCGGTGTAGATCACCGCGCTGCCGATATGGGCGGCGCGGACGACGAGACCCTTCGGCGAGGTGCCGCGACGGTCGGCGTCGGTCAGGCCCTCGACGAAGCGCCACAGGGCGAAGCCGAGGAGGCCGATGGCGATGAACCCGACGAGGACGCTTCCGAACGGACCGGCGAGGACCCAGCGGATCGCGCTCTCGCTGTCGTCGGCCCGGCCACCACGTCCGAGGGCTGCCAGCAGCGCGAGACCGCCGACGATGCAGTAGACGACGCCGCGCGCGCCGTAGCCGGACCGGGCGAGGCGTTCGATGACGTTTCGGCCGAGGAGGTTCACGGAAATCCCGGGGGTGGGGCTGCGATCACTCCACCGAACGCGCGGCCTTGCCCGAGAGTGCCACGTAGAAGCCGAGACCGTCGCCGGCCGGCAGGGTCTGGAGGCGTTCGACGAGCCCCTTGCGCTTGGCGTCGAGGAGCAGGCGCCCGGTGGGCTGGAACAGGGTCTCGCCCCCGCCCTCCGGCGGCGGATCGAGGCGGATGGCCACCGTCTTGCTCTTTCCGAAGCGGCTGCGCTCCAGCATGTCGGCGA
Source organism: Methylobacterium sp. Leaf469 (assembly GCF_001424745.1). NCBI lineage: Bacteria > Pseudomonadati > Pseudomonadota > Alphaproteobacteria > Hyphomicrobiales > Methylobacteriaceae > Methylobacterium > Methylobacterium sp. Leaf469. The sequence goes on along the minus strand of NZ_LMRE01000012.1, from coordinate 174,224 downwards.
GGGACGCTTCCGCCGTCGGGCGGTTGGTGCCGCGCAGGTCGAGCACGGATTCGGCGTCGGTGACGCCGAGGGCGCCACGGAGCTTGTCGGCGTAGAAATCTTCGAAGTGCGGCAAAGGGCGAAACCTCGGATGGGCGCGACGGCTCCGATCCTGAACCGAACGGACCGCTTCGTCCAGGCGTCGCCATGAGGCCGAACGGCGCTACAGGATGCGGCGATCGAGGCGCAGGATGCGACACGGCGCGCCGCTCTCGGCGGCCGGCGCGTGGGGCGCCCGGATCAGCAAGGCTTCGGCCTGGCCGAGGACGGACAGCATCGAGGAATCCTGCCGGTTCTCCGGGTGGACCACCGGCAGGCGGTCGGGCGCCGTATCGAGGCGCGCGCGCAGGTAGTCTTGCCGCCCGTCGTTGGCCGGCATGGCGTGGCCGAGGATCGCCGGCTCGCTGCGGTCGGCGCCGGCTTGTGGGTCACCCAGCAACGCCCGGATCGCCGGCACCACGAACAGCAGGCCGCAGACGATGGACGAGACCGGGTTGCCGGGTAGCCCGATCACCGTGGTGGGACCGAGGCGCCCGTGCATCAGCGGCTTGCCGGGACGCAGGGCCACGCGCCAGAACCCGAGTTCCAGCCCCTGGCGGGTGAGGGCCGACTGCACGAGGTCGTGGTCGCCCACCGACGCGCCCCCGAGAGTGACGAGGAGGTCGGCCTTTGCCGCGACGGCCCGGAGGAGTGCGGCTTCCAGGGCCTCGAGGGTGTCGCCGACGATGCCGAGGTCGAGGGTCTCCGCCCCGGCCTCGCGGGCCAGCGCCGCCACCGCGAGGGCGTTGGAGGCGACGATCTGGTCCCAGCGCGCCGGCTCGCCCGGCGCCACGAGTTCGTCGCCGGTTGCCAGGATGGCGACCCGGGGGCGCCGGCGAACGCCGATCCGGCCATGGCCCGCTGCCGCCGCGAGGGCCGTGCGGCGGGCATCCAGGCTCTCGCCGGCCCGCAAGAGCACATCGCCTTCGTGAAAGTCGAGGCCGCTCGGGCGCACGAAGCGCTTGGCCGCCACGGGCTCGCGGGCGACGACCCGGCCGTCCCCGGCTTCGGCGTTCTCCTGGATCAGGATGGCGTCGGCGCCCTCGGGCACCGGGGCACCGGTGAAGATGCGAACGGCCTCGCCCGGCCCGATCGAACCCGCAAAGCCATGGCCGGCCGCGCTGGTGCCGATCACCCGCAGGGTGGCCGGGCAGGTGGCGACGTCGTCGGCGCGCACGGCGTAGCCGTCCATGGCGGAAGCGGGGAAAGGGGGCTGGGTGCGGGTGGCCCGCACATCCTCCGCCAGGGTCCGACCGGCGGCTTCCGCGATGGCGACGGTATCGGCCGGGACGGGGCCGGCGATGCCCGCGAGGATGCGGGCGAGCGCTTCCGCGACGGGGATCGGCCCGCTCAAACGGCATCCTCCGCCAGATAGGCGCCGGAGCGGCCGCCATCCTTGGCGAGCAGCCGGATACCCTCGATCCGCATGCCCCGGTCGGCGGCCTTCACCATGTCGTAGATGGTCAGGCACGCCACCGAGACGGCGGTGAGGGCCTCCATCTCGACGCCGGTGGGACCCAGCACCTTGACCTCGGCGGCGACCCGCAGGCCCGGCAGGGATTCGTCGATGGTGCAGTCGACCCGCACCTTCGAGATTAGGAGCGGGTGGCACAGGGGGATGAGCTCGTGGGTGCGCTTGGACGCCATGATGCCGGCGAGCCGCGCCGTGCCGATGACGTCGCCCTTCTTGGCGTCGCCCTCGCGGATGAGCGCCAGGGTTTCGGGCAGCATCACCACGGTGCCGACGGCCCGCGCCGTGCGGGTGGTGGCGGCCTTGTCGGAAACGTCGACCATGTTGGCCGCGCCCGCCGCGTCGAGATGGGTCAGTTCGGCCAACGGTCCGTCCTCATTTGTCCCCGAACAGCAGGTGCCGGGTCGCTTCCGCCACGTTGTCCTGCCGCATCAGGCTCTCGCCGACGAGGACCGTACGCAGGCCGTTCTCTCCGAGGCGCACCACGTCGGCGTGATTCGAGATGCCGCTCTCGGCCACCGCGATGCGGTCCTCCGGCACGCTGTGGCCGAGGCGGATCGCCGTCTCGAACGAGACCTCGAAGGTCTTGAGGTTGCGGTTGTTGATGCCGATGAGCGTCGTCCCGAGCGGAATGGCGCGGGCGAGTTCGGCATCGTCGTGGACCTCCACCAGCACGTCCATGCCGAGATCGTGCGCGGTCTCGACCAGGGCCTGCGCCTCGTCGTCGTCGAGGCAGGCCATGATGGCGAGGATGCAGTCGGCACCCCAGGCCCGCGCCTCGAACACCTGATAGGGCTCGAACAGGAAGTCCTTGCGCAGGACCGGCAGGGCGCAAGCGTCGCGCGCCTGGGTGAGGTACTCCGGCTTGCCCTGGAACGAAGGCGTGTCGGTGAGCACCGAGAGGCAGGTGGCGCCGCCCGTCTCGTAGGCGTTCGCGATGGCGGCGGGGTCGAAATCGGCCCGGATCAGCCCCTTCGACGGCGAGGCCTTCTTCACCTCGGCGATGAGGGCCGGCCGCCCTTGCGCGATGTGCGCCGCGATGGCGGCGGCGAAACCGCGCGTCGGCTCCATGCCGGCGACGCGCTTCTCGAGCTTGGTCTGCGGCACCCGCAGCTTCGCCTCGGCGATCTCGCGGCGCTTGTAGGCCTCGATGCGGGCGAGCACGTCGCGGCGCCCGGGGGAGGCCGTCTCGTCGGTCGCGGGATCGGGCGTCGCGGGATCGGACATGGGGGCCGCCTTCAGGCGTTCGAGACGTGGACGAGGGCGGCCAGCGTCGCGCGGGCCGCTCCGGAATCGAGGGCGTCTTGCGCCCGCACGACGCCCTCGCGGAGGGTCGCGGCGGCACCCGCCACCACCAGGGCGGCGCCGGCATTGATCACGCCGATGTCGCGGTAGGCGTTGCTGGCGCCTTCCAGCACCCCGTGCAGGGCGGCGGCGTTGTGCTCCGGGTCGCCGCCGCGCAGGGCGTCGAGGGTGTGGAGGCTCAAGCCGACTTCGCGCGGGTCGAGGGTCGCGTGGGTGATGTGGCCCCCGTCCAGGGCGACCACGGCCGTGGGGCCCGTGACGGTGATCTCGTCGAGGCCGTCGGAGCCGTGCACGGTCCAGACCCGCTCGCTGCCGAGCTCGGCGAGCACCCGGGTCAGGGGCTCGGACCAGGCGGGGGACGAGACGCCGAAGAGCTGGAACTTGACCCCGGCCGGGTTGGCGAGCGGCCCGAGGAGGTTGAAGATCGTGCGGGTGGGGAGTTCGGCCCGCACGGGCGCCACGTGACGCATGGCGCCGTGGTGGGTCTGGGCGAACATGAAGCACAGGCCGGCCTCGGCGAGGCAGCGGGCGAGGCCGTCGGGATCGAGGCCGATGCGGACGCCCAAAGCCGCAAGCACGTCGGCGGCGCCCGAGCGCGAGGTGGCGGCGCGATTGCCGTGCTTGGCCACCGGCACGCCGCAGGCCGCCGTGACGATGGCCGCGAGGGTGGAGACGTTGTAACTCCCCGAATGATCCCCACCGGTGCCGACCACGTCGACGGCGCCCGGAACGGCGGCGACGGGCAGCATCCGCGCGCGCATGGCCTCGACGGCGCCGACGATCTCGTCCGCTGTCTCGCCGCGTACCTTGAGGGCGATGAGGAAGGCGCTGGCCTGGACCGGCGTCACCTCACCGGACAGGAGATCGTCGAAGGCGCGCCTCGCCTCGGCGCGGTCGAGGCTCGTGCCGGCGGCGACTTTCGCGAGGAGCGGCTTGAACGAATCCACCTGAACGAATCCACCGGCCGTCTGGAATGAGATCAATCAGTGCTGACCGATCGCTCAATGCACGCCGGGCCGGCCCTTGTCACGTGCCGCGTTCCAGGCCGCCGCGATGTCGAGGAAATTCCGCAGAATCTGCGACCCGTGATGCGACAGGATGCTCTCGGGGTGGAACTGCACCCCGTGCACCGGCAGGCGCGTGTGCTGCAGCCCCATGATCAGTCCGTCGGCTTCCGCCGTCACCGCCAGGGCCTCCGGGCAGTTCGTCCTCTCGACCACGAGGGAATGGTAGCGCGTTGCGTCGAACGGGCCGTTGAGCCCGCGGAAAATGCCGGACGCCCGGTGCTCGATGGACGAGACCTTGCCGTGCATGGGTGCCGGCGCCCGGACCACGTCGCCGCCGAAGGCCTGCCCGATGGCCTGGAGCCCGAGGCAGACGCCGAAGATTGGGATCTCGGCCGAGAGGTCCTTGACCACCTCGAGGCAGATGCCGGCCTCGTTGGGCGAGCACGGGCCCGGCGACAGCACCACGGCATCGGGGCCCCGTTCGCGGATCTCCGCCAGGGTGACCTGATCGTTGCGCACGACCTCGATGCACCCGCACAGGGGGCCGATCAGGTGGACGAGGTTCCACGTGAACGAGTCGTAATTGTCGATGACGAGGACGTTGGACATCGTTCGCTCACTGGCCATGCACGGCGGTTTGACCGCGCAGGGCGGTCCGGTCAATCGTGGGGCCTACTGCCCCCGCCGCGCCTGGCTCGCATACATCACCGCGTCCTCCGCCGCGCGGAACAGGGCCTTGGCCTTGTTGACGCATTCCTGCTGCTCGGAGGCCGGGTCGGAATCGTAGACGATGCCGGCGCCGGCCTGCACGTGCATGCGGCCGTCCTTCACGATGGCCGTGCGCAGTACGATGCAGGTGTCCATCTCGCCGCGGGCGCCGAAATAGCCGATGCACCCGCCGTAGGGACCGCGCTTCTCGCGCTCCAGCTCGTCGATGATCTCCATGGCCCGCACCTTGGGCGCGCCCGAGACCGTGCCGGCCGGAAACCCCGCCGCCAGGGCGTCGAGGGTGTCGTGGCGCGGATGGAGGTCGCCCTCGACGTTGGAGACGATGTGCATCACTTGGCTATAGTATTCGAGGAAGAACGAGCCGGTGACGGTCACCGAGCCGATCTTGGCGACGCGGCCGACGTCGTTGCGACCGAGATCGAGCAGCATGAGGTGCTCGGAGCGCTCCTTCGGGTCGGCGAGGAGCTCGGCCGCCAGGGCCTTGTCCTCGGCCGGCGTGGCGCCGCGCCGCCGGGTGCCGGCGATGGGCCGGATGGTGACGCGCGCGTCACGCACCCGCACGAGGATCTCGGGCGACGAGCACACCACCTGGAACGCCTCGAAGTCGAGGTAGCACAGGAACGGGGCCGGGTTCGTGCGCCGCAGGGAGCGGTAGAGCGCGATGGCCGGCAGGGTGAAGGGCGCCTCGAAGCGCTGCGACAGCACCACCTGGAACACGTCGCCGGCGACGATGTACTCCTTCGCCCGCGCCACCATGCCGAGATACTGGTCCGGCGTGGTGTTCGAGACGGGCTCGGGGGCCGCCATGGCGCGCGGGTCGCTGCGCGCCTCGATGGGGAGCGGGCCTTCCAGGGCATCGGCCACCCGCTCGAGGCGGGCGAGGGCGGCCTCGTAGGCGGCGCGCGCGGGGATTCCGGGCTCCGGCCGCACGGGGCCGACCACGGTGATCACGTCGCGCACGGAATCGAACACCACCATGACGCGGGGGCGTACCAGGATCGCGTCGGGCACGCCCAGCGGATCGGGGTTCGGCTCGCCCAGCTTTTCCATGGCGCGGACCATGTCGTAGCCGAGATAGCCGAACAGCCCCGCCGCCATGGGGGGCAGGGCGTCGGCGTCCGGGTCGGGGTCGATGGCGCTCTCGGCGATGAGGGCGCGCAAGCTCGCGAGCGGGCTCGCCGCGTCCGGTACGAAGTCGGTCAGGCCGGGGTCGCGGGCAATCTCCGGCCGGCCGTCGCGGCAGCGCCAAGCCAGGTCGGGATCGAGCCCGATCATCGAGTAGCGGCCGCGAACGACCCCGCCTTCGACGGATTCGAGCAGGAAAGCCGCTCCCGAATGGCTGGCGCGTAGCTTCAGGAACGCGGCGACGGGGGTTTCGAGGTCGGCCAACAGGGTGAGGTTGAGGAGGGTCGGACGTCCCGCCTCGTAGGCCTGCACGAAGGCCGCGTCGTCCAATGCCTGTGTCATCGCCCGATCAATACTCACCGCCGCCGACGGCGCGGCGGAAGGCCGTCTGGTTGACGGTGATGCCCACCGATTTCTGCACCTCGGCGATGTACTCGCCGAGCACGTCGTCGGCGAGCGTCGACTGGAAGCGCTTGGCGATGGCCTCGTCGGCCGGGGCGCCGGGGACGTAGGCCGGCATGGTGGCGGCCGTGACCTTGAACAGGGCCCGGCGCTCACCGGCCTCCGCCGAGGCCGCCTTGCCGACGGCGGTTGCGAAGATGCGGTTCACCACGTCGGCGGTGAGGTCGCCCTGGGGCTGGTTGCGGGCGATGTCGGACACGGTCTCGACGTTGAGGCCGGCGGCCTGCGCCACTGTCTCGACGGTATCGCCCTTGTCGAGGCGGTCGGACAGCTCCTTGGCTTTGGCCGCGAGGAGGCGCGCGCTCTCGGCGGCGCGCCAGCGGGCCACGACCTCGTCGCGGACGCTGTCCAGGGGCTTGTCGTGGGCGCGATCGATATTGGTCACGTCGTACCAGACATAGCCGCCCGACTTCGTACGCAGGGGTTCGTTGTCGCCACCGATCTCTGAGCGGAACAAGGCCGCCACGGTGGTCTCGCGGTCGGGGATGCCGGCCACCGGATTGCCCTCCGCGTCGAGGCCCTGCGCGTTCAGGGCCGGCACGGCCACGAGGGGAAGACCGCGATCCTTGGCGATCTCGGGCAGCGACTTGGTGTTGGCGCGGGCATCCTCGATGGCGTCGTGGGCGGTCTCGATCCCGCTCGTCGCCCGCTCCAGCGCGATGGTCTTGGCTATCTCGGCCTGGACGTCGGCGAGCGGCTTCAGGGTCTCGGGCTCGATGGCGGTGACCCGGAGCAACACCGTGCCGAACCGGCCCTTCACGGGCTGGCTCACGGCGTCCTTGGGCAACGCGAACGCGGCGTCGGCCACGGGCTTGTCGAACAGCTCGGCCTTGGTGAGGGTGCCCAGCGTCAGATTCTTGGCGTCGGCGCCGCTCTCGGCGGCCACGGCCTCGAACGGCGCCTCGTTGGCCTCGATCTTCCGGCGCGCCACCGCCGCCGCCGCCTCGTCGGGGAACACGATCTGCTGGATCGTGCGGCGCTCGGGCGTACCGTACTTCGCCCGGTCGGCCTCGTAGCGCTTGGCGATGTCCTCGGGGCTCAGCGCCTCGGGCTTCGCCATGGCCTGGGGATCGAGGACCAGCAGGTTCACCGCGCGGGTCTCGGGCGCCCGGAACGCGAACTTGTTCTCCTCGTAGAAGGTCTTGATCGCGTCGTCCGTGGGCGCCGGGATCTCGCCGACGAGGGAGGGCGGCAGCATCATCAGCGCCACGGCGCGCCGCTCCGTGGTGTAGCGGTGCACGGCCTCGCGCAGGGCCGCCGGCACGTGAAGGTCGGAGGCCACGGCCTCGGCGAGCTGGAGACGGGCGGCGACGGAGCGCTGCTCGCGCACGAAGGTCGCCTCGTTGAGGCCGGCACGCTGCAGGGTCTGGAAGAACAGCGACGGATCGAACTTGCCGTCTGCGCCCTGGAAACTCTTCTCCTCGCGGATGGCGCGCAGGACCGCGGCATCGGGGATGCTGAGGCCGAGGGACGCCGTCTGCTGGTCGAGGGAGGCCTCGCTCACGAGCTGGGCCAGTACCTGACGGTCGAGGCCCAGCGCCCGGGCCTGATCCGGCGTCAGGGTGCGGCGGGTCTGGCTCTGGTAGCGCTGGAGCTGGTTCTGGTAGGCCGTGCGCACGGCCTCGGCCGAGATCGGCGTCTTGCCCACGGTCGCGACGGTGCTGGTCGAGCCGGCACGGAAGAACTCCTCGACGCCGAAGATCGCCACGCCGGCGATGAGGAAGACGAACACCACGGAGAGGATGATCTTACCGAGCCAGTGCTGGCTCGCCTTGCGCATGTTCGTCAGCATCGAAGCGTCCGGGTTCTTGTCTTCGGGAACGGGGCGCGGCGAGACCGGCCCCGTTCTGTAAGGTCGCCCGCGATAGACCATCCGCGCCCCATCGCAAAGACCGGCGCGCAAAGACCGCCGCTCCTGCGCTCCGCCGGTTTGCGCCCGGCCCGGCTGATCTGGTAGGGCCGGCGCGAAGCTGGACGGGTCGAGACGCGGAGCGAAGATTCCATGACGAAGGCGGGGCGCAGGCCACTGGTCGCGGGCAACTGGAAGATGAACGGCCTGCGCGGCTCCGTCGCCGTGGTCGAGGCCGTTCGCAACGGTCTGAGTCCGGATCTGCTCTGCGAGGTCGACGTCCTGATCTGTCCACCCTCGACCCTGATCTCCTCCTGCGTCGCGGCGGTCTACGGTTCGCCCATCGCCATCGGCGGCCAGAATCTCCACGCCAAGGCGAGCGGCGCCTTCACGGGCAGCATCTCAGCCGAAATGCTCGCCGATCTCGGCGCCTCCTACGTCATCGTCGGCCATTCCGAGCGCCGGGCCTATCACCACGAGACCGACGACGGCGTCCACGCCAAGGCTTTGGGCGCGCGCCGCGCCGGCCTGTGCGGCATCATCTGCGTCGGCGAGACCCAGGACGAGCGCGAGGAGGGCCGCACCCTCGACATCGTGCGGGCGCAGCTCGCCATCGGCGTGCCGAAGGGCGCTACGGGCGCCGACACGGTCATTGCCTACGAGCCGGTCTGGGCCATCGGCACCGGCCTGACCCCGACGCCGTCCGACATCGCCGAGGTGCACGCGTCCCTGCGCGAGATGCTCGGACAGCTCATCGGCCCGGAGGCCGCGAAGGTCCGCATTCTGTATGGCGGCTCGGTGAAGCCTGGCAACGCCCGCGAACTCATGGCCGTCGAGAACGTCGACGGCGCCCTCGTCGGCGGTGCGAGCTTGGTGGCGAACGACTTCCTTGGGATCGTCGGCGCTTACGCCCGCTGACCCGGCGGCCCATTGGCGTTCCGGCGCGGGTTGGTGTAACAGCCGGCTCAAATCACCGGCCGGCGCGGGGTGCGTGCGTCGCGCCCGATCCCTCCCGCGTGCGCCCCCGGCGGTGCCGCCCCTGGATAACCGATGCAGACCGTCCTCATCTCGATCCACCTCATCGTCGTGCTCGGCCTCATCGCCGTGGTGCTGCTCCAGCGCTCGGAGGGCGGCCTCGGGCTCGGCGGCGGCAGTAGCGGCGGTGGCGTCTCGGGCTTCATGACCGGGCGCGGACAGGCCAATGCCCTGACCCGGGCCACGGCGATCCTGGCGGCGCTGTTCTTTGCCACGAGCATGACCCTCGGCGTGCTGTCGCATCGCAGCGCCGCCCCACGCTCGATCCTCGACGGCGCCGGCACCACGACGCCCGCCGGCCAGCCGAATGCCGGAAATCTCCTCGATACCCTGCGGCAGCAGCAGGGCGGCACGCCGCCGGCGGCTCCGGGCGCCGCCGCGCCGGCTCCGAGCGCCGCCCCTGCGCCGACCGCGCCTGTCGCCCCCGAGGCGCCGCAGTCGCGCTGATCGCAGTCGACGGATACCCGCCGCTTTTCACGCCCGCCCGACGTTTCGCTGCCGGGTCGGCACCGGCCCATCCGGGCTGGAAACCCGAACCGACGCCCCCCGAACGGACGACATTCCGTGCATGCCCGGCTTGCGCGGGGGATAAGCGTTATTGTGGTTTGGCGAATCGTCCACCCTTGTTTATGAACCGAGGCCCATGACGCGGTACGTTTTCATCACCGGCGGCGTGGTCTCCTCGCTCGGCAAGGGTCTCGCATCGGCCGCCCTCGCGGCTCTGCTACAGGCGCGCGGCCATACGGTCCGCCTGCGCAAGCTCGACCCCTACCTCAACGTCGATCCGGGCACCATGAGCCCGACGCAGCACGGCGAGGTGTTCGTCACCGACGACGGCGCCGAGACCGACCTCGATCTCGGCCATTACGAGCGCTTCACCGGTCTGCCGGCGACGCGGGCTGACAACATCACCACGGGCCGGATCTACCTCGACATCATCACCAAGGAGCGGCGCGGCGACTATCTCGGCGCCACCATCCAGGTGATCCCGCACGTCACCAACGCCATCAAGGCGTTCGTGCTCGATGGCAACGAGGCGTTCGACTTCGTCCTCGTCGAGATCGGCGGCACGGTGGGCGACATCGAGGGCCTGCCGTTCTTCGAGGCGATCCGCCAGCTCGGCCAGGAACTGCCGCGCGGCGCCACGGCCTTCGTCCACCTCACCCTGCTGCCCTACATCCCGTCCGCCGGCGAGTTGAAGACCAAGCCGACCCAGCACTCGGTGAAGGAGCTGCGCTCCATCGGCATCCAGCCCGACATGCTGCTGTGCCGCTGCGACCGGCCGATTCCCGTGGACGAGCGCCGCAAGCTCGCCCTGTTCTGCAACGTGCGCGAGACCGCCGTCATTGAGGCGCGTGACGTCGCCTCCATCTACGACGTGCCGCTGTCCTACCGCGAAGCCGGACTCGACCGCGAGGTGCTGGCGCATTTCGGGATCACACCGAAGGGCGAGCCGGACCTGACCAAGTGGCAGACCATCTCCGAGCGCGTGCGCAACCCCGAGGGCGAGGTCTCCATCGCCATCGTGGGCAAGTACACGGGCCTCAAGGACGCCTACAAGTCGCTCACCGAGGCCCTGACCCATGGCGGCATCGCCCACCGGGTGAAGGTCAACCTCGAATGGATCGAGGCCGAGGTGTTCGAGCGCGAGGACCCCGCGCCGTTCCTCGAAGGCATCAACGGCATCCTCGTACCCGGCGGCTTCGGCCAGCGCGGCGCGGAGGGAAAGATCCGGGCGGCGCGTTACGCCCGGGAGCGGAAGATTCCGTATTTCGGCATCTGCTTCGGCATGCAGATGGCGGTGATCGAGGCGGCTCGGTCGCTGGCCGACGTGCCGGATGCGAACTCGACGGAGTTCGGCGAGACCACGGAGCCCGTGGTCGGCCTCCTCACGGAATGGCTACGCGGCAACGAACTGGAGCAGCGCGCGGCCGCTGGCGACCTCGGCGGCACCATGCGGCTCGGCGCCTACGACGCGACGCTCCACGCCGACACGAAGATCGCCGAGATCTACGGCACCACGGCCATCTCCGAGCGTCACCGCCATCGCTACGAGGTCAACATGGCCTATCGCGAGCGCCTGGAGGCCCGGGGTCTGCGCTTCTCCGGCCTGTCGCCCGACGGGCTGCTGCCGGAGACCGTGGAGCATGTCGGCCACCCGTGGTTCATCGGCGTGCAGTTCCACCCGGAGCTGAAATCCCGACCGTTCGAGCCGCATCCGCTGTTCCAGAGCTTCGTCGGCGCCGCCATCGTGCAGAGCCGGCTGGTCTGAGCCGGGACGACGCGCCGCGCCGGGAAACGTTTCCGCGCGGCGCATGAGCGCTTCCTTATCCTCCCCGGCATGCCTAACTCTGGTGCCGACAGGACTCGGGTCGCTCGCGCCCCGTGTCGTCGCGACCGGGCCAGGAGGGGGCGTGACCGAGATCCTGTTCTACCACCTGCAGCACCAGCCCCTGGAGCGGGTGCTGCCGAGCCTCGTCGAGCGCTCCTTGGAGCGGCAATGGCGCGCGGCGATCCAGGTCGCGACGGAAGAGCGGCTCCAGGCCCTCGACGACGGCCTCTGGACCTACACCGACGACAGCTTCCTGCCCCATGGCACCGACCGCGACCCGGATCATGCGGGCCATCCCGTCGTGCTGACCCTGAAGGGCGCCAACCCCAACGGTGCTGCCATCCGCTTCCTCGTCGAGGGGGCAGCCTTGCCGGAGGATGCCGACGATTACGCCCGTATCTGCGTGCTGTTCGACGGCAGCGACCAGGACGCGCTCCTGCGCGCCCGCGAGCAGTGGAAGGAGGCCAAGGCCGCCGGCCACGCCATCGCCTACTGGCAGCAGGACGAAGACGGCCGCTGGCAGAAGAAAGCCTGATGCGCGCTTCCCGAGGACAGACCATGCAACGCTTCGCCCTCGGCTTCGCGGCCGTGCTGCTCCTGACAAATCCCCTCGCCGCCCAGCCCTCGCCCCACGGCGACCGACCGACTCAGGAAACCCGAAAGCCCCCCGAGGCGCGGGGGCCGGAGGGGCGCAAGCTCCCGGCCGACGCGGTCACCGAGCACAGCGTCGCCCTGCCGGACGGGCGCACGCTGGCGTTCACGGCCCGGGCCGGCAGTCTTCCCCTGGTGGACGAGGCCGGTAAGCTCCAGGCCGAGATCGCCTTCATCGCCTACTCGATGCCGGGCAGGGCGGGCGCTCCGCGCCCCGTCACCTTCGCCCTCAACGGCGGACCGGGGGCGGCCTCGGCCTACCTCAACATCGGGGCCATCGGGCCCTGGCGCCTGCCCGTCGAGGGCGCGAGCATCAGCCCGTCGGCGCCCATCGGCCTGGTGCCCAACGACGGGACCTGGCTCGACTTCACCGACCTCGTCTTCATCGATCCCGTCGGTACCGGGTACAGCCGCGCGGCGGACGGCGACGGCAAGAAGTACTGGAGCGTCGACGCCGATGCCTCGATCCTGTCCTCGGCCATCGCCCGCTGGCTGCGCACCAACGAACGCATGGCCGCGCCGAAGTTCTTCGTCGGCGAGAGCTATGGCGGGTTCCGGGGGCCGCTCATCGCGGCCAAGCTCCAGGAGGAGATCGGCGTCGGCCTGTCCGGCCTCGTCCTGCTTTCACCCGTCCTCGATTTCGCCTGGCTCCAGACCCCCCGCACCACGCCGTGGGGGCATATGCTGAAGCTGCCGTCCTTCGCCGCCGCCGCCATCGAGCGGGCGGGCGGGACGCCGACCCGCGCGACCCTGGCCGAGGCCGAGGCCTACGCCATCGGCCCCTACCTCGCCGACCTTCTGAAAGGACCGTCGGATGCGGCCGCCGTCGCACGCCTCGGCGACCGGGTCGGGGCCCTGGCCGGGCTCGATCCGGCCTTCGTGCGGCGTCAGGCCGGGCGGCTCTCGTCGAGCGGTGTCCAGCGCGAGATCGGTCGCGACACCGGACGTGTCGCCAGCGCCTACGACACCGGCGTCACAGGCTGGGACCCGGACCCGTCGGCCCTGTCCTCGGGCTTCGAGGACCCGCTGCTCACCGCCATCCAGGCACCGCTCACCAGCGCGATGATCGCCCTCTACGCGGAGCGCTTGAACTGGAAGGTGCCGGATCTGCGCTACGAACTCCTCAACGGCGCGGTCAACCGGAGTTGGACCTGGGGAAGTGGACGCATGGCGCCCGAAGCCCTCGGTGCCCTGCGCGGCGCCCTCGCCCTCGACGGCAACTTGCGGGTGCTGGTCGCCCATGGCTTCACCGATCTGGTGACGCCCTACTTCGCCTCGAAGCTGTTGATCGACCAGATGCCGGCCTTCGGCGGCGGGCGCTTGAGCCTCTCCGTGTACCCCGGCGGACACATGTTCTATTCCCGTCCGGATTCCCGCGCCGCCTTCCACAAGGACGCCGCCGCGCTGTTCGAAGCGGCGCTCAAGGCACGCGGCACGGTGGTGGAGCCGCAAAAGCCCACGCAGAAGGATAAATTGTGATCCCACGCCCCGCCCATCGGTTGTCGCCCCTTGGGCTCCTCGTCCTCGCCGGCTGGGGGCTTTCCGCCTGTACAAGCACGGAGACGCGGGCGCCCGAGCCGGTGCCGGTGGCGACGCCCGCCCCGAGGCCCGCTCCAGCCCCGACTTTCTCGGGGCCGGTGCTGAATGGGGACGGAAGTTGTTCCGGTCCGGTTCCCACCGGAGCGGCCGCCATCGAACCCGGCATCGGCGAATGCGATCTCGTGCGCCTGAAGGGCAAACCGCCCACCGACGTCCTCGTCGGAGAGGGCCGCTCGGGCCGCGAGGTGCAGGTGCTCTATACGGAGCCCGGCGCCAAGGAGCTGTACTTCTTCGTCAACAACCGCCTCGACCGGATCGTGAAGTAGCGCATCGCCTCAGTAGCTCGGCACCAGCCGCTCCTCCGGCATCGGCGCTTCGAGATGGAAGCGCAGGCCCGCCGGGTCGTAGTCGATGGCCACGAGGGCATTGCATTGCTGGGCCAGCACCCGCTGTAGCAGGGTCGAGCCGAAGCCCTTGCGCTCCGGCACGGAAACGGGCGGGCCGCCGGATTCCGTCCAATCGAGGTTGAGCGTCCGGCCGCTCTCCGTCTGTGCCACCGACCACGTCACGGTGATCCGGCCGCCCGGCTGCGACAGGGCGCCGTGCTTCGCCGCGTTGGTGGTCAACTCGTGGAACGCCATCCCGGCCGGAACCGCGAGGTCGGCGGCGAGCTCGATGGCCGGTCCGTCGAGGGCGATGCGTCCGCCATCCGCCGCGTTGTAATGGCCGAGTTCGTTCTGCAGCAGCTCGTGCAGGGGCGCCGTCTGCCAGTAATCCTCCGTCAGCAGGGTGTGGGTCTTGCCGAGGGAGACGATGCGGTCCGAGAACGAGCTGTAGAACGCCTCGATGGTCTTCGTGCTGCGCGCCGTCGCCCCGAGCAGGCCCTGCACCGTCGCAAGGGTGTTCTTCACGCGGTGATGCAGTTCGCGAATCAGGAGCGCCTGACGCTCGTGGGTCTTCTGACGTTCCAAGAGATGCGCCTCGACTTCCCATTGCCGACGCCGCGCGCGCAGCGCCGAGCGCACGGCGCTGGCCAAGACGGCGGGGTGGAACGGGCGCTCGAGGACGGTGACGTTGCCGAGGAGGCTGGTCAGCCGTTCGTCGGGCGTCGCCCCGCGGTGATTCAGGAGCACGAAGGGGAAGTCCGACCAGGGCGGCTGGCGCTCGACCCAACCGGCGATGTCCCGGCGATCGGACTTGAGAAGCGCTTCCTCGGTGACCACCGCGCAGGCCGCGCCGTCGAGACCGGCGACGAGATCCTCGAGGCTGGTCTCGATCCGCGATGGAATCCCGACCTGGCGTAGGATCGCGGCGGCTACGGCTCCGTCCCGACCGACGGGCGCCAGGATCAGGACGTTGGCGTCACGGCTTGGCATGGCTGGCGCCGGCCTGGGTCTCGGAGGTGCGAGTCGGCTTGCCCGTTTCCCGGTCGTCGAGGAGATCGCGGCGGTCGCCCTCGTAGGTCGGCACGCCGGTGAGAACGCCGCGGAAGCCCGTCAGTGCTTCGCCCACGCGCAGGCCCTGGGTGTCGATCCGGAATTCCCGGATCGTGTCCTCGTGCATGCCCGTGCGCTTCTTCAGCACCGAGAGAGCGCGGCGTACCCGGCCCGAGGCCTCGAAGAACCGCAGCATCACCACCGCGTCGCTGACGTAGGTGAGGTCGACGGGTGAATCCATCCGCCCGACCATGCCGTGCTGGGCAAGGATCAGGATGGTCACCACGCCCTGCTGGTTCAGGTAGGTCACGAGCTCGTGCATCTGAAGAACGAGGGCAGGCTGGCCCGTCATCGCGCTCATGTAGCCGGTGAGACTGTCGATGACGACTATCCGGCTGCCATCGTTCTCGACGGCGTCGCGGATACGGCCGGCGAAATCACCCGGCGAAACATCGGCCGGATCGATCTGCTCGACGCGCAGGAGCCCATCCGCGACGAAACCGCTGAGATCCATGCCGACACCGGCGGCACGCCGCAGAAGAATGCCGATGGTCTCGTCGAAGGACAGGATGAGCGCACGCTCCTTCCGTCGGAGGGCGGCGGCGAGATAGCTGAGCGCGAGGGTCGATTTGCCGGCGCCCGAGGGGCCGATCACCAGGGTCGTGGTGCCCCGGTCGAGGCCGCCACCGAGCGCCCGGTCGAGTTCGGGCACGTCGCTGGAGACGGTCTCCTCCGGAAAGGTCGTGTGATGCCCGGCGGCCACGAGGCGGGGGTAGGCGCGCAGGCCACCCTTCCGGATGGTGAAGTCGTGATAACCGCCGTGATACTTCGTGCCGCGCATCTTGATGACATGCAGGCGACGGCGCCCGGCGCCGTAATCCGGCGTCACCTGCTCCAGGCGGATCACCGCATGGCTGATGGAGTGGAGATTGAGGTCGTTCTCCTCCGCGCTGAGGTCGTCGAGCATCAGCACGGTGGCGTTGTTGAGAAGGAAGTAGCTCTTGAGCGCCAGCACCTGGCGCCGGTAGCGCAGGGACCCCTGGGAGAGCAGGCGGATTTCCGACAGGCTGTCGAACACCACCCTGGACGGATTGACCCGCTCGATCTCCGCCAGGGCCATCCGCACGGTCTCGCCGAGTTCGAGGTCGGAGGAATGAACGAGACTCTGCTGCAGCTTCGCGTCGAGGCTGAGTTCGGGTGGGACGAGCTCGTAGATGTCGATGCCGTCGAGGCTCCAGCCGTGGCGTTCGGCCACCGACAGGAGTTCGCGCCGGCTCTCCGAGAGGGTGATGTAGAGCGCACGCTCACCGAGCTTCACGCCGTCCATGAGGAACTGCAGGCCGAGGGTGGTCTTGCCGCTGCCCGGGCGCCCTTCGATGAGGTGGGCCCGCTGGGCCGCATAGCCGCCGTTGAGAATGTGATCGAGCCCCGGTACCCCCGTGGGGATCGGCATGGCGTCGGCGGTGGCGGGGGTGGTCATTCGGCGACTCTGTTCATCGGGGCCTTGTCATCAAGGCCTTGGGTACCCAAGGGCCGAGCCGGCGAAGCGTCTTCGACCGACGGGCAAAAGATACGCCGTTCTCTCGTTCCCAGCGCCGTTGAACGGGTGGGAGCGGGCGGGGTTCCACCCGGGCCTGCGTGGCATAGAGCTTCCCCGCGTCCCGACCGGACCGCCGACGCTTCACCGCAGCATTCTTGCGGATCAGTCAAGCCTTTGCAGAAGGCCCCCGGCACCGTATCACCACCGGCCTTGACCGCATGGAGCGGTCCGTCCGGGTCGGTCACGCCCGCGAAGCCCTTTCGAGCCGACGGAACCCGGACTGTCCGATGCGCGAACCGAACGCGATCGATTTCTGGCGCGGGCTCGCCCTCGTCACGATCTTCGTCAACCATATCCCCGGCAACACCTTCGAGCGCTATACCTATTCGCAGTACGGCATCTCGGACGCGGCCGAGCTGTTCGTGTTCCTCGCCGGCTGGTCCATCGGCATCGCCACGCGGGGACGGGACGGACGCCCCGAACCGCGCCTGAAATCCGTGCTGCGACTCCTGTCGCGGACCATCGAGGTCTATCGGGCGCAGATCACCACCATGGCCCTCGCCCTGGCGATGATCGCCGGCACCGCCCTGGTTCTCGACAATCCGCTTCTCCTCGAATGGCACAATGCCGGCGGGTTCTTCGCCGATCCGATCCAAACCATGGTCGGCTTCGCGCTGCTGACCCATCAGCTCGGCTTCTTCAACATCCTGCCGCTCTACGTGGTGCTCCTCGGCATCGCGCCGATCTTCGTGCTGCTGGCCCGTGTCAGCCGCGTCGCCGCGCTGGCCCTGTCGTTCGGGCTCTACTTCGCGAGCCTGGTGTTCGACTTGAACCTACCGTCCTGGCCGGGGGAGGGCGACTGGTTCTTCGATCCCCTGTGCTGGCAGCTTCTCCTCGTCCTCGGGTTCGTCGCCGAGGACTGGAACCGGCGCTCCCCGTGGCTGCGGACCTGGTCCGTCCGTCTCGTGCCCCTCGGCATCGCCATCGTGCTGACGGGCATCGTCCTGTCGGTCCTCGAGATCCGGCCCGATCCCCTGCTGGTGCCGGAGCCGCGCCTGCTCTTCACCTTCGACAAGACCTACCTGACCCCCGCCCGGCTGATCCACTTCCTCGGGATGCTGCTCGCGTTCCAGACCCTCTACGCCGTGCTGGCACCACGCCTCGGCCCGGTGGCGGGCTACCTCACCGGCCTCGGCCGCAACTCCCTCGCCGTGTTCTCCATCGGATCGCTCCTGAGTCTGGCCGCGCAACTCGTCCGCTTCTGGACGGGTGGCGGTGTCTTCGTTGACGTTTCCGTCGTAGGATCGGGCCTGATCGCACTGGGTTTCACCGCATGGTTCGTCGAATGGCGCTCCCGCAAGCCGCGGCCCTCCTCGCCGCCAGCCTGACGCTCGCCGTCGGCCTGACACTTGCCGCAACCTGCCGCCCCGTCCGCGCCGAGCCGTCGGCGCCCGCGCCCACCGCGGGCCCGGCCACCGTGGTCTCGCCGCCGAAGACCATGGTGATGACCGCGCCGGGGCCGGACGGCGCCGAGGCCCTCGACGTCACCCTGTCGCCGGAATGCCGGGTGCCCGGCTCGAAGCTGTACACCCTGGCGCGTCTCGGCGCGGTGAAGCTCGCCCTGACGGAGAAGCGGCCGGTGCGGGTGCTCACCGTGGGCTCGTCGTCGGCCGGCCCCGGCGCGTCGGCGACCTATCCGGTGAAGCTGGAGACCGCCCTGGAGCGCTCCCTGCCCGATGTCGACGTGGTGGTGGAGAGCCGAGGCATGCAGGGCGAGATCGCGTCCGGCGCCGCCGAGCGCTTGCGCAACATGGTGGCCGAGATCGAGCCCGACCTCGTGATCTGGCAGGTCGGCACCCACGACGCCCTCGCGCGGGTGGACGCGGAGGATTTCGCCAACGCCCTCGACGAGACCGTGCAGTGGATCAAAGGCCACGAGATCGACGTGGTGCTGGTCACCCCGGTCTATACGGCGAGCCTCGCGGCGGACGAGTATTACAACAGCCTGGTGCGCAAGGTTCAGGAGGTGGCCGTCCGCGAGGGCGTGCCCCTGGTGCAGCGCTACGAGGCGATGCGCTACCTGTCGGGCCAGGGCCAGAAGGGGGAGGGGCACCTGCTCGGTTCCCAGTTCCGCCTCAACGACCTCGGCCTGCGCTGCATGGCCGAACACGTCACCCGTGCCATCACCCTGTCGCTTCTCCAGGCCGATACCGTCGTCACCGGAACCACGAAGACGCCCACGGCCGTGATCGTCCCGCCGCGCGATGCGGCGGTCAAGGCGGCGTCCCCACCGCCGTCCGTCCTCGTCGCCCCCGGCGATTGATGCCGAGAGCGCTCTCCGCCGAAGTGGATGCCGGTTCGACGGAAAAGAGCGCGGCAAAATAAAGGTTTCGCGATACGTCCCGACCCAACGTGGTCGGGCGCGGCTCTAGCCGACGCGCCGATTCCGGGTCGTCGTACTTAACCCCCTCGCAAGGCCGGTGCGCTAGACCCGATCGTCGGGCCGGGGACGCACGAATGGGCATGGCGACGGATCGCATCGGCGCATCGGTTTGGGGCACCCTCGCGGCGCGTCTGCGCGGAGCCCGCTCCGGGCCGGCCCGGGCCGCCCTCGACGTGTTTGCCATCCGCATCGCTTCGGCCGGCTTCGCCTACGTCGCGCAGGTTCTCATGGCCCGCCTCATGGGCGGCACCGAGTACGGCATCTTCGCGGCCGTCTGGGTCTGGATCGGCATCCTCGGCCATTCGGCGACCCTCGGCCTGTCGCAGGGGGCTTGCCGCTTCCTGCCGGCGGACCAAGGCGTGGGCCGCGACGACGCGGTGCGGGGCTTCCTCTTCGGCGGCGCCGTGGTCACGCTGCTGGCCGCCGGCCTGCTGGCGGGTGCCGGGCTCCTCGTCCTCCGGGCGGAGGGAACGCTGCTCGCCGGCCCCTACGGTGCGCCGATCCTGCTCGCCGCCGCCATCCTCCCCCTGTTCGCCCTGCAGGATTTCTGCGAGGGCGTCGCCCGCAGTCAGAATTGGGCGGTGCTCGCCATCGCGCCGCCCTACCTCCTGCGCCAGGGGCTCATCATGGCGGCGATGGTGGGGGCGGTGTGGTCCGGCGCTCCGGCCGAGGCCTGGGTCGCCATCGCCTGCACCCTCCTGGCCACGGCGCTCGCGGCGTCCCTCCAGGCTATCTGTCTCATCCGCCGCCTGCGTGCCGTCCATCCGCCCGGGCCGCGCGCCTATCGCTGGCGCCCCTGGCTGCGTGCCTGCCTGCCCATCGCCCTGACGGATCTCGCCAGCGCCGGGTTCAACGTCGTCGACGTGGTGATCCTCAGCGCCCTGATGCCGCCCGCCACCGTGGGCCTGTACTTTGCAGCCACCCGCATCCAGCAATTCGTCGCCTTCGTGCATTTCGCCGCCTCCGCCGCCACGGCGCAGCGCTTCACCGCCGCCCATGCGGCCGGGGACCGGGGCGGCCTCGCCGCCCTGGTGCGGATGCAGGGCGCCCTGACCCTGGCGGCGACGCTTCTCGTCGGGGCCGGCGTGCTGGTGGCCGCGCCCCTGCTCCTCGGTCTGTTCGGCCCCGAATTCCGCGACAGCCTGCCGATCCTCGCGGTTCTGGTGGCGGGCAGCGTCGCCGCGAGCGTCTTCGGGCCGGGCGAGGACCTTCTGACCATGCTGGGCGGCGAGGGCGTCTGCGCGGCCGTCACCCTGGCGATGCTCTGTCTCGCCGCCGGTTTGTGCTGGGTGCTGGTGCCGCCTTACGGTGTCATCGGCGCCGCGATCGCCATGGCGGTCGCCACCACCGTGCGGGGCCTCGCCATGGCGATCGCCGCCCACGCGATCCACGGCCTCGCCACGCCGGTCCGGCTCGGCTCCTTTCGGACACGAGACCGATGATCGCTCCGACCCGCCGGATATCCGGACCCGATCCGACCTTCGCCGTCGTCGCTCTCACCGACCTCTCCCGGCACGGGGCCGCCTGGGACGGCCTCTTCGCGCGGGCCATCGATCCGCACCCGCATTACAGCCGCCACGTTCTGGAGGCGCACCGCAGTGCCGGCCTCGTGTCGGACGATCTGCGGATCGTCACGGTGCGGTCCGGCGACCGCCTCGACGCCGTTCTGCCGTTCCGGCTCACCTACGACCTGTGCGGCCTCGGCCGTCCCGTCGCCCGTCCGTTCCTGTCGCCGTTCGTCACCGCGACCCTGCCCCTCGTCGCCGACGGACCGGAGCTGTCGGCGACCCTCGCTTCCCTCGTGGCGGGCCTGCGCGCCGCATCCGGCGGGCGGCCCTGGCGCTGGCCGCTGCTCGCCACCGGGACCCACCTCGGACGGGCACTCTCCGCCGCCTTGAACGCGGCGGGCTGGGCGCTCGGCGAGGTCGACGCCTTCCCGCGGCCGGTGCTCGATCGGCGCGCCAGTCTCGCTGCCTTCGAGGCCGACCATCCCAACCGGGCGCGTCTCAAGGATCTGCGCCGGCGCCGGCGCAGGCTGTCGGAGGGGGGTGCCCTGACCCTCGAGACCGCCACCGCAGGTGAACCCCTGCGCGCGGCCGTAGCGGCTTTCCTGGCCCTGGAACAGGCCGGATGGAAGGGCGCCGCCGGAAGCGCCTTGGCATGCCGCACCTCGCATGCCGCCTTCGCGCGGGCGCTCTTTTCCGATGCGGGCGGGCCTGTCGGCGCGCGGGCGGATCTCCTCATGCGCGACGGGCGCCCCCTCGCCATCAGCCTCGCGCTCGTTGCCGGCGGGACCGCCTGCCTGCTGAAGACCACCTACGACGAAGCCGAGCGGGCCGGGGCGCCGGGCCTCGTGCTCGAAGCCGAGATCGTGCGCGCGCTTCACGAGACCGGCTTCGCCGAGCGCCTGGACTCCGCGACCCTCGCTGGCTCGGCTCTGGAAAGCCTCTACCCGGATCGCGAGACCGTCGCGGATATCATCGCTGCTCCCGAGGGCGTGCGCGGGCTCGTGTCCGTCGAGCGGCGGGTTCGTCTCGCCCGGTTCGAGCATGCCGCCCGGGCGCAAGCGAAGCGACGTCTCGCCGAGAGCGCGTTGGCTCAGAGGTTGATGGGCAGGGGCTGACGCCCCACATCGTGCCTCGCGACTGGCCCACATCGGTTCGCCAGACAGGAAGCGCCGTATGTTTCGCCCGACCCTCGCCCTCACCGGAGCCTTGTTCCTCGCCATGACCACAGCGTCTTCCGCCGCCGAGACCGTGACCCTGCCCTCCGGGCTCCAGTACCGCGACGAGGTCGTCGGCACCGGACCCGAGCCGAAGGCCGGCCAGAAGGTCAGCGTCCACTACACGGGCTGGCTCGACGACAACGGCAAGCCGGGCAAGAAATTCGATTCCTCGCGGGATCGCGGCACGCCCTTCACCTTCACGCTCGGCGCCGGTCAGGTCATCGCCGGCTGGGATACGGGCGTCGCCACCATGAAGACCGGTGGCAAGCGCACCCTCATCATCCCGTCCGACCAGGGTTATGGCGCACGCGGTGCCGGTGGCCTGATCCCGCCCAACGCCACCCTGATCTTCGATGTTGAGCTTCTCGGCGCCAAGTAGGCCGAACACTTCAAGCTGGCTCAACACGCGAAAGGCCGGATCGGGTTGCCCCGATCCGGCCTTTCTTCGTTTCTCAAACCCGATCGGGCTGCGCCTCACTCGCCCGAGAGGGCGGCCTTGGTGCGGGACCACCAGCCGGCGCGCTTGGGCCGGTCGGGATCGAACGGCGTCAGGACCACGGCGACGGGCTCGGGCGTGGGCGCCGCAGCCGCAGGCTCCGCGCTCGGCTCGACCTCGGCGGACGCTGGCGCCCGGGAAGCCTGCTCGTCGACCTGCGCTGCGGCCGGCTCGGGCGCCGAGGCGACGGGCAGATCCTCGGCGACAGGCAGATCCTGTCCAACCGGCAGATCCTGGCTGACGGGGTCGGCGCTCGCCTGCGTCGCCGCGATGACGGCTTCCGCGCTCACCGGCTCCTCGCCGCCCGCGAAGGCCGTGGGGGCATCGGCCACGGTCTCGGACTCCGAGGCCTCGGCGTCCGTGTCCGTCGACTCGCTCGCAGTGTCGCGCGAACGGCTGTCCCGATCGCGCCCCCGGCCACCGCGACGGCCCCGGCGACGGCGACGGCCGGAGCCGTCATCCTCGCCCGTGGTGACGATCTCGGTCGAGCCGTTGACCTCGGAGCCCGTCTCCTCGGCCTGGAGCGTCGATCCGGCCTCATCGGACTCGTCTTCTTCGGACTCCGACCGGCCTTCGTCCTCGCCGCCCACCTGAGCGCCGCTATCCTGACGTCCACCACGACGGCGCCGACGCCGGCGACGGCCGCCGCGGCCTTCGCCGCCTTCGTTGGTTCCCTCGCGGGCCTCCTCGGTGTCGGACGCCTGAGATTCGGTTTCCGCTTCGGCCTCGGCGGTCTCGACCACTTCGTCCTCGAACTCCTCGTCGTCCTCCGTCTCCATCGCCGGGTTGATGGCGATGGCGCGGACGCCCGTGATGGCGCCCTCGGCGCGTACGGCCGGCTCGCCGCGGTCGAGCTGGAACGCCGCCGTGGTGGCGAGGCGCTCGTCGGCCGCGATGGTCACGGTCACGCCGAAGCGCACCTCCAGCTCGTGCAGGTGGCCGCGCTTCTGGTTGAGGATGTAGAGCGCGGCTTCCGTGCGGGTGCGCAGCACGAGGTTGTGCGTGGCACTCTTGAGGAGCGATTCCTCGATGGCGCGCAGGATCTGCAGGGCCACCGACGCCGTGGCGCGCACGAAGCCGGAGCCGCCGCAATGAACGCAGGGGAGCGACGAGCTCTCGAGCATGCCGGTGCGGATGCGCTGACGGCTCATCTCGAGCAGGCCGAAGGGCGAGATGCGGCCGACCTGGATGCGGGCGCGGTCGTTCTTCAGGCACTCGTTGAGCTTCTTCTCGACCGCGCGGTTGTTGCGCTTCTCCTCCATGTCGATGAAGTCGATGACGACGAGGCCGGCGAGATCGCGCAGGCGCAGCTGGCGGGCGACCTCCTCGGCCGCCTCCAGGTTGGTGCGGAGCGCCGTGTCCTCGATGTCGTGCTCGCGGGTCGAGCGGCCCGAGTTCACGTCGATGGAGACGAGGGCCTCCGTCGGATTGATGACGAGGTAGCCGCCGGACTTCAGGGTGACGTGGGTCGAGAACATCGCGTCGAGCTGCTGCTCGACCCCGTGGCGCGCGAAGATCGGCGTCGGGTCGCGGTAGGGCTGCACCACCTTCGACTGGCCGGGCATCAGCATGCGCATGAAGTCGCGCGCCTCGCGGTAGGCCGCGTCGCCCGCCACCAGGATGTCGTCGATGTCCTTGTTGTAGAGGTCGCGGATGGCGCGCTTGATGAGCGAGCCTT
Source organism: Methylobacterium sp. Leaf469 (assembly GCF_001424745.1). NCBI lineage: Bacteria > Pseudomonadati > Pseudomonadota > Alphaproteobacteria > Hyphomicrobiales > Methylobacteriaceae > Methylobacterium > Methylobacterium sp. Leaf469. The sequence goes on along the minus strand of NZ_LMRE01000012.1, from coordinate 150,323 downwards.
CCTCGTAGACGAGGGCCGGGGCCGAGGAGGACAGCGTCAGCTCGCGCACGCTCTCCCACAGGCGCATGAGGTATTCGAAGTCGCGCTTGATCTCCGGTTTGGTGCGGGACGCGCCGGCCGTGCGCAGGATGACGCCCATGCCCTCGGGCACCTCCAGATCCTGCGCGACTTCCTTGAGTCGCTTGCGATCGGCGGCGCTGGTGATCTTGCGCGAGATGCCGCCACCGCGGCCGGTGTTGGGCATCAGCACCGAGTAGCGGCCGGCGAGCGACAGGTAGGTGGTGAGCGCCGCGCCCTTGGTGCCGCGCTCTTCCTTGACGACCTGCACCAGGATGATCTGGCGGCGCTTGATCACCTCCTGGATCTTGTAGTGGCGGCGATAGGTGCGCGGGCGCTCGGGGATCTCGGCCAGGGCGTCGCCGTTGCCGCCGACCTGGGCGATCTTGGGCTCGCGCTCGCCGTCCTCGCCCTCGTGGTCCTCGTCGTCGTCCTCGTCCGAATCGTCGTCTTCGTCGGAATCCTCATCCGAATCGTCGTCTTCGTCCTCGTCCTCCTCATCGGACTCGTCCTCGTCGGATTCGTCCTCGGAGGTCTCGGCTGGGGCCGCGACGGGTTCGGCGGACCCGCCCATGGGCGCGGCTTCGAGGGCGATCTCGGCGGCCGGCTCGACATGAGGCGCCGAAGCGACGTGCGCCTCGGCGGTGATGTGCGGCTCGGGAGCCGCTCCAGTCGCCTGAGTCTCGGTTGCGGAAGCGTCCGTCGCGGGTGCCTCGTCGGCATTCGCCTGGGCAACGGCTTCCTCCGTGGATTCCACGGCGTGCTCGGCCTGAGCCAGCTCGGCGGACGCATCGCTGCCCGTCTCGGCCGAAGGCGCCGCCGTGTCGTCGAACCCGGACACGGTCTGCTCACCGACGTTCACGGCCGAGACGTCCGTCTCGGCGGCGTCGGCCGACGGATCCGCGACGCTCACGGTCTCGGCGGTCTTGGCCGAGGCGGCCTCGGCGCGGCGGCCGCGCGAGCGGCGGCGGGGCTTGCGCTCCTCACGCTCGCGATGCTCCTCGGCGTCGCGCGCCTCGTCCTCAAGCAGGGCCTGCCGGTCGGCGAGCGGGATCTGGTAGTAGTCGGGATGGATCTCGCTGAAGGCGAGGAAGCCGTGGCGGTTGCCGCCGTACTCGATGAAGGCCGCCTGGAGCGAAGGCTCCACCCGCGTCACCTTGGCGAGGTAGATGTTGCCCCGAAGCTGGCGCCGGTTGGCGGCTTCGAAGTCGAATTCCTCGACCCTAGACCCGTGGACCGTGACGACCCGGGTCTCCTCCGGGTGCATCGCATCGATGAGCATCTTGTTGTTGTTGGCCATGACGAACTTTCGACAGGGCGGCCGACGTCGTTCTCCTCGAACCGAGCGGCTCCCGTGGCGTGCCGCCCCGTCCCGGCCCATCGGGCCGGACGGTCAACGCGCGCGACGATCCGAAAACGCGGATCGCGGGAACTGTGGGGAAGGGATTGCCGTCAACCGCCTTTGGGCGCCGGTGATCGGCGCGCGTGGGGTTGATCCTGGTCAGGGCCGACGGGACTGCGGCGCCACGCGAAACGCGCATGCGTCGAACACGAGCAACGGCAACCGATGCTGTGTGTCCTCCCATCCTCTCCCTGACCTCGCGAAGACTCTTGGGCCGGATACCGCCGGCCACGGATTTCGAAGAATGGCCGCGAGCCGAGCGGCCGCAGCTTGAACCGTCACCTGCCCGGCTCTTTGGAGCACCGGCGAGCATGGCGCGGGAACCGACGGCGAAGACGCCCGAGCGATCACTCGAAACGTCCGCGGGCCGCGGAGCATACCGCACGGCACCGGGAAGGGTACAGTTTCATTACAGATCGCCGCAGGGATTTGGCAAGATGGAAACGCCGCACGTCCCGCGATAAGTCCCTTCCACGACGGGGCAATGGCGACCTTGACGCCCGTCCGGCCCCGAGGCCACGTGCCCCCGGCCGGCGAGGGTTTTTCCATCGACCGTCTTCACCGGTCCAGCGCCCGGCCCGATGCGGCGTCCGGGAAGGGAACGCAGCGATGGATGGCGACGCGACGTTCCGACTTGCGAACGATCAGGGCCGCGCTCGCCGCGCCGCCGAAGCGCTGTTCGCGTCGGTGAGGCGCGAGCTCGTGCCGATCATGGCCCGCGCGGGTGTCGCGCGCCGGCCACAACCCCATGCCAACCGACGGCGTGGCACAAGGAACCGTTAACCATCCCGGCCGTATCGCTTAACCGGACGCCATCAGGAACCGGAACGCCGGACCCATGTTCGCATCCCACCGCCTGCTTCGGTCGATCGTCCTCGCGGCGAGCCTCGCGCTGACCGCCAGTCCCTCCGCGCGGGCCCAGGACGGCGACAAGTCCGTCCGCCCCCCGGCGGCGGTCGCCATCGCGGCGGACCTGTCGAGCGGCGGTCCCGGCATCACCAAGCTCACCCTGACCCTGTCGAAGTCCATCGAGGCCCGCGCCTTCGTGATGGAGCGGCCCGACCGCGCCGTGATCGATCTGGCGGAGGTCAACTTTCAGCTCGGCACGGAGACCGGGCGCAAGCGCGAGGGTGTGGTCGCCTCGTTCCGCTACGGCCTGTTCGCACCCGGACGCTCGCGCATCGTCGTCGACCTCGCCCAGCCCGCCACCGTCGGAAAGATCGAGACGGTGACCCGCGCCCGCGACGGGGCCGTGCTCCTGACCGTCGAGTTCCAGCGCAGCGACCGCGAAGGCTTCAAGCGCGCTGCGGTGGCGAGCGATCCGGCACCCCAGGCGCGCAAGGCCGTGGCTCCGCCCGAGGCGACGGATGCCCGCCCGCTCATCATGGTCGATGCGGGCCACGGCGGCACCGATCCCGGCGCCATCGCGGTCACGGGCGTGTTCGAGAAGGACATCGTGTTCGGCTTCGCGCAGGCCCTCGTCGCCCGCCTCGAATCGGGCGGACGCTACCGGGTGCGGATGACCCGCGACCGCGACGTGTTCGTGCCGCTCTCCGAGCGGGTGCGCATCGCCCGCGACGCGAAGGCCGACCTGTTCGTCTCGATCCACGCCGATTCGATCCAGTCCGCCCCACAGGTGCGGGGTGCGACCATCTACACCGGCTCGGAGAAGGCCACGGACGCCGAATCGGCCCGCCTCGCCGAGCGCGAGAACAAGGCCGACGCCGCCGCCGGCACGGAGTCGAACGAGGGGCCGGGGCACGTCGCCGACATCCTCCAGGAACTCACCCTGCGCGAGACCCGCACCTTCTCGTCGGGCTTCGCCAAAGGCCTGATGGCCCAGCTCGGCCCCGTCATGGAGATGAGCCCCAAGCCCCACCGCGAGGCCGGCTTCATGGTCCTGCGCTCGCCCGACGTGCCGTCCGTGCTGGTGGAGCTCGGCTACCTGTCGAGCAAGCGCGACCTCGATCTCCTCCAGTCGGAGGCCTGGCGCACCGACGTCACCGGCGGAATGGCCAAGGCCATCGACGCGTTCTTCGGTAACCGGACCTCCCTGACCCGGCCGAACCCGCCCCGGCGTTCCGCGGCAATCGCCCCAGTTTCACCATAGAATGAGAGTGAAACCGGGGCTCACGGCGCCCCGGTCCAACCGACGTCGCGACTTCGACGGGAACGGCCGCGCGGGTAGCCCCAAGCGAACGCCGCCCTTCCTCATGCCCGCTGCCGAGAGCGGCGAGCCGCGTCCAGGCCGGACCGGTGGCAGATTTAGCGACGAACGGGACCCGGATGCGCATCATCCTTCGTTTCTTCGGCTTCCTGTTCAGCATCGGTGCGATGCTGTTCGTGGTCGCCTCGGCCGCCGGGGCGTTCTTCTACTGGAAGTACAGCCAGGATCTGCCGGACCACGCGGCGCTCGCCAATTACGAGCCACCGGTGATGAGCCGGGTGCATGCCGCCGACGGATCGCTGCTGGCCGAGTATGCCACCGAGCGCCGTCTCTATCTGCCGATCCAAGCGATGCCGAAGATCGTCGTCGCGGCCTTCCTCTCGGCCGAGGACAAGAACTTCTACAAGCACGGCGGCGTCGATCCGGAAGGGCTGGTCCGCGCCGCGCTGACCAACTTCAAGAGCGGCAAGAAGCAGGGCGCCTCGACCATCACCCAGCAGGTGGCGAAGAACTTCCTGCTCAGCCCCGAGCAGACCTTCGAGCGCAAGGCCAAGGAGGCGCTCATCGCCTTCCGGATCGAGGCCGCCTACTCGAAGGACAAGATCCTCGAACTCTACCTCAACGAGATCTTCCTCGGCACCATCGTGCCCGGGCGCAACCTGCACGGCGTCGCGGCGGCGGCGCTGGACTACTTCGGCAAGTCCGTCCACGAACTGACGATCAACGAGGCGGCCTACCTCGCCGCCCTGCCGAAGGGGCCGAACAACTACCACCCCTATCGCCAGACCCAGAAGGCCCTCGACCGGCGCAACGAGATCATCGGCCTGATGGCCCAGAACGGGTACATCACCAAGGAGGAGGGCGACGCCGCCCGCAAGATGCCGCTCGGCGTCAACCCGCGCGTCGCCTTCGCCAACGCCGCCAACGCCAACTACTTCACCGAAGAGGTCCGCCGCGAGATCGCCGAGCGTTACGGCGAGAAGAAGCTCTACGAGGGCGGCCTCTCCGTCCGGGCGACCCTCGACCCGAAGATGCAGGCCTGGGCCCGCAAATCCCTCGTCGACGGCCTGATCCGCTACGACCAGTCCCATGGCTGGCGCGGGGCCCAGGCCAAGGTCGACCTCGTCGGCCGCGACTGGGGCTTGGCCGTAGCCGAGGTTCCGGGTCTCGGCGACGTGCAGCCCTGGCGCCTCGCCGTGGTACTGAGCACCACCGGGGGTGCCGCGCAGATCGGCCTCCAGCCCCGGCGCGAGGCTTCGGGCCAGGTCTCGAAGGATCGGGAGACCGGCACCATCGCGGCCGAGGGGACGCGCTGGACCGGCCGCTCGCCCGCCGCCGCCCTCAGTGCGGGCGACGTGATCTACGTCGAGGCGATCGACGGCGGCCGCGGGGCCTACCGCCTGCGCCAGCGTCCGGAAGTCTCCGGCGCCATCGTGGCCATGGACCCCTACACGGGCCGCGTCCACGCCATGGTGGGCGGGTTCTCCTACGACGAGAGCCAGTTCAACCGGGCGACGCAGGCGATGCGCCAGCCGGGCTCGTCGTTCAAGCCGATCGTCTACTCGGCGGCCCTCGACAACGGCTACACGCCGTCCTCGATCGTCCAGGATTCGCCCATTACCATCGAGGCCGGCCCCGGTCAGGAGGCCTGGACCCCGTCGAACTACGACGGCAAGTCCGGCGGCCCGCACACCCTCCGCTACGGCATCGAGCACTCGAAGAACCTGATGACCGTGCGGCTGGCGAAGGACGTCGGCATGCCGCTCATCGCCGAGTACGCCCGCCGCTTCGGCGTCTACGACGACATGCTGCCGGTGTTGCCGATGTCGCTCGGCGCCGGCGAGACCACGGTCATGCGCATGGTGACCGCCTACTCGATGCTCGCCAATGGCGGCCGGCGTATCCGTCCGACCCTCATCGACCGCATCCAGGACCGGGTCGGCGAGACCATCTACAAGCACGACGCCCGCAAGTGCCTCGGCTGCGACGCGGAGAAGTGGTCCGGCCAGGACGAGCCGAAGCTCGTGGACGATTCCGAGCAGGTCCTCGATCCGCTCACCGCCTATCAGATGGTCTCGATCATGGAAGGGGTGGTCCAGCGCGGCACCGCCACCATCCTGAAGCAGGTCGGCAAGCCGCTCGCCGGCAAGACCGGAACCACCAACGACGCCAAGGATGCGTGGTTCGTCGGCTTCTCCCCGGATCTCGCCGTCGGCGTCTATATCGGCTTCGACAAGCCGCGCTCGCTCGGCGACCGCGCCACGGGCGGCGGCCTCTCGGCCCCCATCGCCCTCGACTTCCTGAAGCAGGCCCTCAAGGACAAGCCGCCCACGCCGTTCCGCGTCCCGCCCGGGATCAAGCTCATCCGCGTTTCGGCTTCGTCCGGCATGCGTGCCGGCTCCGGCGAAGGCCCCGGCACGATCCTCGAGGCGTTCAAGCCCGGTACCGCGCCGCCCGATGCCTACGTCGCGGCGCCCAGCAACGCCCCGCCCAGCGGCGGCGCTCCGCCGGACGCGGACCGTGCCGCTCAGGCCGGCGGCCTGTACTGAGACGCAGCCTTCGAAGCGGCCGGGACCCGATCCCGGCCGTTTTCGTTCACCGGAACCCTATTCCCGTTGGTCAGAAGCCCTTGCGCGCCAGGGCCAGGGCCGCGAGCTTGTCGATGTCGAAGCCGGCCTGGGGCACGTCGACCATGAAGCGTTCGGCGATTTCCGAAACGACGAAATCGGGGCGGACCCGCGCGATGGTGTTCCAGTCGATGCTCGTCGACCACAGCACATGCACCTCCCGGAACGTGTCGGCGAAGAGCGGCGTCAGGGTGCCGGTGGCGCCGTTGGGCGTATGATGCGCGTACGAATCCCCGAACAGGACGAGGCGGCGTGGATCGGCCCCGGGTGACGCGTTGCGGAAGATCGCGTGGGTGCCGATATGCGCGTCGCGCCCCCGGCCCTCCTGCTCGAACGCCGTGATCAGCGCGTTGGCGTGGACCCTCCGGGCCGCGCTCTCGAACAGGCACGGCTCGGCGACTTCGCAGCGGACCGGCGTGAACTTCGAACCGAGATCGCCGCCATAGACCTGGGGCGTGCCGATGCGGCGCTGGGCGATGTCGTAGCGCGGACGCACCCCGAGGCTCCGGCAGATCTCCGCATAGGCGAGCCAGCCCCCCGCGAAGGTCCAGTGGGTGTCCGTGTGGCGATAGAGCGCCGTGTCCCGGGCCCGCACCCGGAACGGCGGTACGAGATCGACATAGGTTCGACGGGCCGGCGACAGGCGCAACCAGCGTTCCAGGCGCACGGCCGGCGCGCGGTCGGGGTCGAGGGCGAGGCCGTCGAAGGCGTGGCCGTGGATGGCGAGCTTTTCGGGGGCGACGACGTGGGCGTAGCGAATCCCCATCTTCTCCAGGCGCCGGGTCCGAGCCTCGAGGAGGCGACGCCAGCGCCACAGCTTCCCCCGGGGAAATCCGGGCGCGCCGTACTGCGCCTGGACGGCGTTGCTGCCCCCCGTGAGGAACAGCCAGCCGTCGCGCCCGACATGGATGTCGGGATGGATCGCGGTCTGTGTGTGCGGCTCTATGGCTGCGGAAAGGCTCATTCGGGGGGTCTAATCGGGTTCGCGGCGGCGTGCCAACGCGCCCGGGTTAGTGCCTTGATCGGACGCGGGTTTCCAAGCCGATATCCAGGTTGCCCCTGGTGTGGCCCATCGGAATCCAGACGTCGCCGGTTTCAGTGGTGGTGATGCGCGGCCGGGGCGCCGGGGGCGGTCGCGTTCGGGCTCGTCGCGCCGATGGGCGCGACCGAGAAGGTGACCGGGACGGTCCCGGCGCGTTCGAAGGTCAGGGTGCCGGAGACGGGCTCACCGACCGTCGGGGCGGACTTGAGATCCTCGAACATCAAGTGAAGACCGCCGGGCTTCAGTTCCAGGGTCTGGCCGGGTGCGATGGGCAACCCGTCCGGCACGGCCGCCATCTTCATGACGTTGCCCGCCATGGTCATGGAATGGATCGCCCCCCGGCCCGCGGTGGTGATGGCCGCCCCCGTGAGCCTGTCGGCCTGGGTACCGGTGTTGGTGACGCGAACGTAGCCGCCCGCGACCTTGGCGCCCCCCGGCGTCGCCCGCATCCACGGTGTCTCGATCCGCAAAGTCCCGGCCGTGATGGGCTCGGCGGCGCGCGCCTGCGGCACGAGACCGAGGGCGGAGGCCACGAGAGCGAAGCGCAGGGCGGTGCGGGCGGTTTGATTCATCGCAGGGGTCCGTTGGGTCGGGCGGTAGGACGAGATGGCGGGGTCCGGTCGGGGACGGCCGAGGCGGGACGACCATGCGCGCAAATCGATCGTGCGCAAGGGCACTTCTTCGGCGTGCCCACACCCTGCGGTGATTCCCCGGGCGACCGGTCCACGACGGCGCCGTCGCGAAGGCGTCCCCGAAATCATCGCGTGCTTCGAAAAAAGCGAGCTGCGTCGGAGGCTTGCGGAGAGTGGCGCGGCTTGACCGCCTCCGATCCTACCCGGCCCGATGCGGCGCTTCGGCGATGCCCGAGCGGTCCGTAGAGCCGATTCGTGCCTGCACCGTCCTGTGGCGGGGGCGATACGCCCGCGCGGAAGTCATCGCAAAGTCCCGCAGCGCCATATTGTAGCCCGGACGCCATGAGTTCTTAACCGCACCCCGACACGTTCGCGGCAAGGGGTGCTTCGGACACGGCGTCATGCGCCGGCGGCCGGGCACCGCACGCCGCACCCTACGTCAGATCAGAGTTCGCCCGATGCTGAAACAGGCTCTCCATCCCAGGTCTTCCGGCCTCCACAGGTCCCTCGGCCTCGCCCTCGCCGCGTCCGTGGCCTTCATGGCTCAGTCCGCCTCCGCCCGTGAGCCCAGCGGCTACGCTCAGGCCGAGTGGGCGCAGGACTACGCCGCGCCGACCACCATGCAGGTGCAGCGCTCCTCGACGCCGATCCTGTCGCCGCAGACGATCGCCGCTTCGGAGCAGACCATCGAGCGCTACCGGGATATCGTGAACCGGGGTGGCTGGAAGCCGGTCTCGGGGGCCGACCGCCTGCGCATCGGCTCCAAGGGCCCGGCCGTGAGCGCCGTGCGTCAGCGCCTGATCATCTCCGGCGACCTCGATTCGGCGTCCGGCGGCTCGGGCGTCTACGATTCCTACGTGTCGGCCGGCGTGAAGCGTTTCCAGGCCCGCCACGGCCTCAGCCAGACCGGTGCCATGAGCATGGCGACCCAGCAGGCCATGAACGTGCCGGCCGATATTCGCCTGCACCAGCTCGAAATCAACGTGGTGCGCTTGCGCTCCTACGCGGGCAACCTCGGCAACCGCTTCGTCATCACCAACATCCCCGCCGCCCTGGTCCAGACCGTGGAGAACGGCCAGGTCGTGACCCTGCACGCCGCCGGCGTCGGCAAGATCGACCGCCAGTCGCCGATCATGAACACCAAGGCGACGCAGATCAATTTCAACCCCTTCTGGACGGTCCCGGCTTCCATCGTGAAGAAGGACCTCATCCCCAAGATGCAGAAGGATCCGAACTACCTCACCGACAACAAGATCCGCATCTTCACCGGTGAGACCGAGATCTCCCCGGCCTCGGTGAACTGGAATTCGGACGAGGGCACGCGCTACCGCTATCGCCAGGATTCGGGTGCCGACTTCAACTCCATGGGCATCGTGCGGATCAACATTCCGAACCCGCACGGGGTGTTCATGCACGACACCAACTCGAAGGGTGTCTACGGCGACGACTTCCGCTTCATCTCGTCGGGCTGCGTGCGCGTGCAGAACGTGCGCGAGTACATCACCTGGCTCCTCAAGGACACGCCCGGCTGGGGCCGCGACCAGGTCGAGCAGGCCATCGAGAGCGGCAAGCGGGTGGACGCCACCCTCAGCACTCCCGTGCCGGTCTACTGGACCTACATCACCGCCTGGGCGACCCCGGACGGCTCGGTGCAGTTCCGCGACGACATCTACAAGCGCGACGGCGTGAACGTGCCCTCGACCCTCTCGGCCCCGACCCCCGTGGCCAGCGCCGAGCCGGTGCCGAGCTTCGAGCCGGGCGACGAGGAGAACTAAGGCAGCGAAAGGGGATCGGCTTCTCGAGTCCCTGATCTTTTCCGGGGCGGGTGCCATAGGGCCCCGTCCCGGATGACGGCATCCTGTCTGTTGTGTTTGCTTGTCGATCCCGGCCGATTCAGGACATTTGGCTCGTGTAAGGCCGGGACGAGCACAAATTCACTTCGCGAGAACAGTTCTCAATGGCGTAGGGAAGCCTCGATCTTCGGTAGCAGAAGTTCGTTCTCGCGTGCCATGCGTATCGCCTCTTGGTCCCGGAGGATAAGACTGTCCTGGGGATCGAATACGACGCCGTCACGCATCTGGGCGAGTGTCACGGCAGCGATATAGGCGGCGACGCATTCGGGTAAACCGGACCAATAGAAGGCATAAGCGGTGCTCCACCTTCTACCAAAGTCGATATCGTCGTAGGTTTCCGTGAGTTTGTCGAAATCGCACGGTCGAAATTCGAACGAAGCATCACGGGTTTTCCATTTTGCTTTGATCAGGCCCCCTTCCCCTATGAGGATCTGATCTCGGGAGAATTTCAAGTCGAACCCAAATCCGTCGATGGTTTTTTGCCATTCGATAAGGTTCGGAAACTGGCCGTCATAGAAAACGTAAAGATCCATGCTCATGGGTTCGGCCCTATGATTGAGAATGAACTAACCATCGCGTAGATGTAGCTTTTCGCGTCGAGTCCCTTCGAGATGTGCAGCTCGACGATAGGGACGTCGTCGCCGACGCCGAGATGCTGTCGGATCTGTGCCGCGCGTTCCGGGGTGAGCTTCGCGCCACCGGTCTTGACATCCCATACCGCCAAGATGGGCGCGGCATTCGTTCGACCGTCGCGGAGAACAATATCCGTCCTGATGCTGCCATTGAGGCCATACCGCACGGTGTCGCCGAGACTGAAACTCTGTTCGACTCCGCGCCGGCCTATCCCAGGAAAATCGGACTCTCTGATGAGTTTTGCTGCCTCGGTGTGGATGGCCGTTCCGTAGAGAGGCCCCCTTCCGGTCCCGACATTGGCGACGACTTCCTTCATGACCTCCACGAGGCGATCGGACGTCAGATCGATCTTCGGATGACCGGTCCGGTCGCGTCGAACGACGACGATGCCAGGTCCGCCTCCTCCACCATTCCACCGCCCTCTCTCGTCGCGAGACTGGCTGGCGTTGAACCCGGCCTTCACGGCATCGTAGGCGCTTCGAAGTAGAGCCAGTCGCAAGCGGATGGCAGCGACCTCGCATCGGTGGAGAGCAATCTGGAACTGCCGCGACATCATGCGTACCTCCGAATCGATGTAGGTCCTTATTCCCATACTATCTCGGAAAATACAACTTATGAGTGTTTTATCGCGTGACGATCGTTCCGGTTTGGCATCGCCGGAGTGGCGGCACGGTTTGTTCCAGGACTTCGTGCCTTCGTTTCAGAGAGCGCGTGAAAGTTTTTTTGTAGGACACCGCAAATTAGCTGCGCTTGGCCCGATCCCGCCGCCCGTGTAATAAAATGCGCATCGAGCGTCCGCCCGCCGTAACGCCAGCGGATAACGGACGCCTTCGCCCGTTCAACAATCGAGGCCATCCATGAGCGCCGGTACCGTTGCCGACAAGCACTTCTCGAATTCGTTCTTCAACGCGTCGCTCGCCGACGCCGATCCGGAAGTGGCCGCCGCCGTCGGTCAGGAACTCGGTCGTCAGCAGCACGAGATCGAGCTGATCGCCTCCGAGAACATCGTCTCCAAGGCGGTGCTCGAGGCTCAGGGGTCGGTCCTCACCAACAAGTACGCCGAGGGCTATCCGGGTCGCCGCTATTACGGCGGCTGTCAGTTCGTCGACATCGCCGAGAACCTCGCCATCGAGCGCGCCAAGCGCCTGTTCGATTGTGGCTTCGCCAACGTGCAGCCGAATTCCGGCTCCCAGGCGAACCAGGGCGTGTTCATGGCCCTCATGCAGCCGGGCGATACGTTCCTCGGCCTCGATCTCGCCGCCGGCGGCCACCTCACCCACGGCGCCCCCCCGAACGTGTCGGGCAAGTGGTTCAAGCCCGTCTCCTACACCGTGCGCCGCGACGACCAGCGCATCGACATGGAGCAGGTTGAGGCGCTCGCCCACGAGCACAAGCCCAAGGTGATCATCGCGGGTGGCTCCGGCTATCCCCGTCATTGGGACTTCGCCAAGTTCCGTGAGATCGCCGATGCCGTCGGCGCCTACTTCTTCGTCGACATGGCCCACTTCGCCGGCCTCGTCGCCGCCGGGGTGCACCCGTCGCCGTTCCCGCACGCGCACGTCGCCACCACCACGACCCACAAGACCCTGCGCGGCCCGCGCGGCGGCATGATCCTGACGAACGACGAGGCTCTGGCCAAGAAGTTCAACTCGGCGATCTTCCCCGGCCTCCAGGGCGGCCCGCTCATGCACGTCATCGCCGGCAAGGCGGTCGCCTTCGGCGAGGCCCTCAAGCCCGAGTTCAAGATCTACGCCCGTCAGGTCATCGAGAACGCCAAGGCGCTGGCCGACACCCTGATGTCGGGCGGCTACGACATCACCTCGGGCGGCACCGACAACCATCTCATGCTCGTCGACCTGCAGAAGAAGGGCCTCACCGGCAAGGCGGCGGAAGCGGCGCTCAGCCGCGCCGACATCACCTGCAACAAGAACGGCGTCCCGTTCGATCCTGCCAAGCCCACCATCACGTCGGGCATTCGGCTGGGCACCCCGGCCGGCACCTCGCGCGGCTTCGGCGTCGCCGAGTTCAAGCAGATCGGCGGCTTCATCGTGGAAGTCCTCGACGGCTTGGTCGCCAAGGGCGAAGCGGGCGATGCCGAGATCGAGGCGGCCGTGAAGCAGAAGGTTCACGCCCTCACCGACCGGTTCCCGATCTACGCCTGAGACCAGGCGGTGTTCGCGCTTAACGCGTGCACCGCAACACGCTAAGGGAGACGGCCGCGGACCGGAGGGTGCGCGGCCGTTTCTCGTTCTTCCCCGCTCCCCGCACAGGTGTCCGCCCGATGCGCTGTCCCTATTGCAGCGGCCCCGACACCCAGGTGAAGGATTCGCGCCCCACCGACGACGCCATCCGGCGGCGCCGGGTCTGCCCGGATTGCGGCGGCCGCTTCACCACCTTCGAGCGGGTGCAACTGCGCGAACTCACGGTGCTCAAGCGCTCGGGTAAGCGGGTGCCGTTCGACCGGGACAAGCTCGAGCGCTCCATCGGCGTGGCCCTGCGCAAGCGCGCCGTCGACCCGGAACGCGTCGAGCGCCTCGTCAGCGGCATCACCCGGCAGCTCGAGAGCGGCGGCGAGGGCGAGATCACCACGGAATCCATCGGCGAACTGGTGATGGAGGGGCTGAAGGGGCTCGACGACGTCGCGTATGTGCGCTTCGCCTCCGTCTATAAGAACTTCCGCGAGGCCAGCGACTTCAAGGCGCTCCTGGGTACCTTGGCCGAGGCGCCGCCCGGGGCCGCTCAGGGCGAGGAGCCCGACAGCACGGTGACGCCCCTGCGCGCCAAGCCCCGTCCGCGACCATGAGCGCGCGCGACACCGCCTACATGCGGCTGGCCCTGGCCCTCGGCCACCGCAATCTCGGGCGGACCTGGCCCAACCCCTCCGTCGGCGCCGTCGTGGTCGCGGACGGGCGCATCGTCGGACAGGGCGTGACCGAGGCCGGCGGGCGGCCCCATGCCGAACCCCAGGCCCTCGCCATGGCGGGCGCGGCCGCGCGCGGCGCCACCCTCTACGTCACCCTGGAGCCGTGCTCGCATCACGGCCGCACTCCGCCCTGCACCGACGCCATCGTGGCGTCCGGGATCGCCCGCGTGGTGACTGCCCTCGAAGACCCCGATCCGCGCGTCGCCGGACGGGGACACGCCCGCCTGCGCGAGGCCGGGATCGCCGTCGCGACGGACGTCCTGCGGGAGGAGGCGGCCCGCGACCATCGCGGCCACGTCACCCGCGTGACCCTCGGGCGGCCGAGCCTGCACCTCAAGCTCGCCCGGACCCGGGACGGCTTCGCCGCCGGGGCGCCTGACCAGCGATTGCGCATCACCGGCGCAATCGGCGACGGTGCCGTCCACCTGTGGCGGGCCCATGCCGACGCGATTCTCGTCGGCATCGGCACGGCCCGGGCCGACGACCCGTCGCTCACCGTGCGCCTGCCCGGCCTGTCCGGGCGCTCGCCCCTGCGCGTCGTCCTCGATTCGAGCCTGCGGCTCCAGCCGTCGAGCCACCTCGTTCGAGGCGCGCGCGACATTCCCACCCTCGTGGTCACCACCCGCAACGCGCCCGCCCATGTGAAGCGGATGCTGGCCTCGTTCGGCGTCGAGGTGATCGGCGTCGCCGCCGATGCGGCCGGGCGGGTCGATCTGCCCGCTGCCCTGGAAGCCTTGGCCGAGCGCGGCTTCACCCGCCTATGCTGCGAGGGCGGCCCCCGCCTCGCCGATGCCCTGGCGCGCGCCGACCTCATCGATGTCTGCACCCTGATCACCGGACCCACGGCCCTCGGGACGGGCGGCCTGCCGGCCATCGGGTCGCACCTCGCATCCAGCCTGGAGAAGGGCCATCTGAAGCCCGTCGAAGCGCGCGCGTTCGGTCCCGATCGCGCGATCACGTATGAGCGGAGCGTCTAGATGTTCACCGGTCTCGTCACCGACGTGGGAGAGGTCGTCGGCGTATCGGGGGACGACCGCCTGCGCCGCATCCGCATCCGCTCCGCCTACGATCCAGCCACCATCGCGCTGGGCGCCTCCATCGCCTGCTCCGGCCCGTGCCTGACGGCGGTCGCCGTGGACCCGGTGGCAGGGGGATGCGAATTCAGCGTCGACGCCGCCGCCGAGACCCTGGCGCTGACCACCGTCGGTACCTGGGTCGCGGGCACGCGGGTCAACCTCGAACGCTCCCTGAAGATCGGCGACGAACTCGGCGGCCACCTCGTCACCGGGCATGTCGATGGCCGTGCCGAGATCGTCGCCCGCGACTCCGTCACCGGGGGTACCGGCGATCCGCAATGGGCGCCGAGCGACCGCTTCACCCTGCGGGCTCCGGCCGGCCTGTCGCGCTTCATCGCCCAGAAGGGTTCGGTCTGCCTCGACGGCACCTCGCTGACGGTCAACACGGTTGCCGACGATCTCTTCTCCGTCCTCCTCATCCCCCACACCCTGGCGGTGACGACGTGGGGCCAGCGGCGCCAGGGCGATGCCCTCAACCTCGAGGTCGATCTCATCGCCCGCTACGCCGCGCGCCTCACGGAGGCGCAAGGCGCCCTGACCCGCTGAAGCCCTCCGCCGGGGAGCCGCTTGTCGGCCGGGCGCCTTCGGTCTATCGCTCGGCCCTTCCGATCGGGCAGGCTACGGCACGGGCTCGACGCGCGAGCCGGGACAACCCGGCCGATCCAGGGCGGCAACGTCGAGACGCACGAAAAGTCCGCTCCCGCGCCGCGCATCCACAAGGCCCCACGATGGTTTCGACCCAGCACGTCCCCCGCCCGTCGCCCGCCATCGTCCGGGGCGCCCGCGTCCTCGTGGTCGAGGCCCGCTACTACGACGAACTCGCCGACGCGATGCTGGCTGGCGCGCGTGCGACCCTCGACGCGGCCGAGGCGGAGACGACGGTGGTGACCGTGCCGGGCGCCCTCGAAATCCCTGCCGCCATCGCCATCCTGGTCGAGGCCGCCGCCCGCGCCGGCCAGCCCTACGACGCCGCCGTGGCGCTGGGCTGCGTCATCCGGGGCGAGACCGGACATTACGACATCGTCGCGAACGAGAGCGCGCGCGCCCTCATGGACCTCTCCGTCGCCCGGTTGCTGCCGCTGGGCAACGGCATCCTGACGGTGGAGACGGAGGCGCAGGCCTTCGCCCGCGCCCGCGTGTCCGAACTGAACAAGGGCGGCGGTGCCGCCGAGGCGGCGCTGGCGGTGCTGGCCCTGAAGCGGGCCGCCGCGGCCGCGCCCGTCGGAGAGGATTGAGCCCCATGGCCAAAGTCATCGAGCGCAGCGGCGCGCGCCTCTCCGTGGTGCAGGCGCTTTACGAGATGGAGATTTCCGGCAAGGGCGTCATCGAGGCAGTGGCCGAGTTCGAGACCTTCTGGATCGGCCAGACCGTCGACGGTGTCGAACACCCGCCGGCCGAGATCGCCTTCTTCCGCGATCTCCTGCGCGGCGTGGTCGAGGAGCAGCGCGCCATCGATCCGATGCTCGACAATGCCCTGTCGCAAGGCTGGCCCCTGAAGCGCATCGAGATGGTCCTGCGCGCGATCCTGCGCGCCGGGGCCTATGAGCTCATGCACCGCCGCGACGTGCCGGCCCGTGCCGCCATCTCCGAATACGTCGATGTCGCCCACAGCTTCTACGGCGGCGACGAGCCCGGCATGGTCAACGCCGTCCTCGACAAGGTGGCCCGCGAGGTCCGGGGCCAGGAATTTGCTGGTCTGCCGGGTTCCAGCCTGCCCGGTTCGGGCCGGGCGTGAGCCGCGACCGTCCCACCGAGGACGGGCTGATCGCGCGTTACTTCGCGCCGCTGGCCGGCCCCGGCGCAGACGGGATGCGCGACGACGCCGCCACCCTCACGCCGACTCCCGGCCACGACCTCGTGCTGACCGCCGACGCCATCGTGGCCGGTGTACACTTCTTCCCCGACGATCCGCCGTCCTCCATCGCCCGCAAGGCCGTCGGGGTGAACTTTTCGGATTTGGCCGCCAAGGGGGCGGCTCCGCGCGGCATTCTCCTGACCCTGGCCTTGCCCGACGATTGGACGGAGGCGTGGCTCGCCGCCTTCGCCACAGGCCTCGGCGACGCCCTGTCGGCGTTCGGCGGCGCGCTGCTGGGCGGCGACACGGTCCGGGCCGCCGGGCCCCTGTCGGTGGGCGTCACGGCGCTGGGCGAAGTGCCCGCCGGCACCATGGTGCGGCGGATGACGGCGGCGATCGGCGACGTGCTCTGCGTCAGCGGTACCATCGGCGACGCCGCCCTCGGCCTGCCCCTGTGCCGTTCACCCCTGCCGGATTGGGGCGATGCCATCGGCGCGGCGGATCGCGCCGCCCTGGTCGCCCGCTACCGGCATCCGCGCCCGCGCCTCGGCCTCGCACCGGTCCTGCGGCGGCACGCCCGCGCCGCCATGGACATCTCGGACGGGCTCGCGGGGGATCTCGCCAAGATGCTGAAGGGGGAGGGGCGCTGCGCCCTTGTCCGTCTCGCCGACGTTCCGCTCTCTCAAGCTGCTGCAAGCGCCGCAGCGCACGCGCCGGACCTGATGGATACGATCGTCACCGGGGGAGACGATTACGAGATCCTCTGCGCGGTTCCACCCGAAAGCCTCGCGGCGATTCGCGCCGGGGCGGAAGCCGTCGGCATCCCCCTCCACCCCATCGGTACGGTCTTGGCCGGGGACGGGCCCCCCGTCTTCGAAGCCGCGGATGGCGCGCGAAAGACCTACGCGGCGGCCTCCTTCAGCCACTTCTGACGCGGCGCATTAGGCGGCCTCATCGTCCTCGGGCGGCTCCGGGTCGGCGGTCCACTGGGTGGCGAAGGCCGCGAGCTGGCGGGCGTCGGCGAACGCCATCACGGCGACCACCCGGTCGGCCGGCATCGCGCCCGGATAGGGGGCGAGCAGCACCTTCTCCTGGGAGAACTTCGCGCCGGGCGCGTGTTCGGCGATCCAGGCCTCGGCCTCCGGCGCGAGCCGGGTCGGATCGGAGGCATCGCGGGCGCGGGAGTCCGACCGCAACACCAGCACGTAGGGGCCGAGCGTCGGGTTACGCTGCTGAAGAGCCTGGATGATGTCGATCATGGTGTCCTCGTCGCGCACCGGACCCGAGCCGGCGGCGGCCTACGGTTGAATATCTTCGCTGATACTAATTCCGGCTCGATCGTTCGGGGGCCGACGCGGGTCCCCCTCTCCTTCCAGGAGAGGGGGCACGTCGCGTGAATACCGACCGAAGTCATCACCCGGAAACCGTATCAGCCAAAAACCCTCAGTGCAGTTTCACCCGCGATTCCGTACGGCGGGTCAGCGCGCGGGCGACGGCGTCGAGGGCGGTCTTCACGGTGCCGTGCAGGGCCTGCTCGTGCATCTTGTACAGCGAGCGGTACATCATCCGGGCGAACAGCCCGGCGATGAACATGTTCTTGCCCCGCACGAAGCCCATCAGGCTGCCCACCGTCGAGTATTCGCCAAGGGACACCAGCGAGCCGAAGTCGCGGTACTTGAACGGCTTCAACGGCTTGCCGGCGATCTTGGCGGGGATGAGCTTGATGAGATGGCTCGCCTGCTGATGCGCCGCCTGGGCGCGGGGCGGGATCGGCGTATCCGAGCCCTTCTCCACGAGGTAGGCGCAGTCGCCGATGGCGAAGATGTCTGGGTCGCGCGTGGTCTGCAGGGATGGCGTCACCACGAGTTGGTTGTTGCGCGTGGTCTCGAGGCCGCCGATGTCGTGCAGGAACGGCGGCGCCTTCACGCCGGCGGCCCAGACCACGAGTTCGGACGGAATGAAGCCCCCGTCGGCGAGTTGCACGCCGTCGGCCCGGACCTCGGTGACGCGGGCGTTGATCCGCACTTCGACGCCGATCTTGTCGAGCAGGCGCACCACGTCCTGCGACAGGCGCTCGGGCACCGCCGGCAGGATGCGGGAGGCCGCCTCCACCAGGGTGATCTTGAGGTCTTTGTCCGGGTCGATCCGGTCGAGGCCCGTGGAGGCCACGTCGCGGGTGGTCCGATGCAGCTCGGCCGCGAGCTCGGTGCCCGTCGCGCCGGCGCCGATCACCGTAACGTGGAGCTGGCCCGGACGCACGGGGCCGACCTGGGTGTGGGCGCGCAGCATGCCGTTGACGAGGCGCTGGTGGAAGCGCACCGCCTGGTCCTGCGTGTCGAGGGCGATGGCGTTCTCCTTCACCCCCGGCGTGCCGAAATCGTTGGTGGTGGAGCCGACCGCGAGCACCAGGGTGTCGTAGCCGATGGACCGCACGGGCGTGACCTCGCGCCCCTCCGCGTCGTGGCTCGCGGCGAGCTGGATCGTGTGCGTCGCTCGGTCGAGGCCGGTCATCTGGCCGATGCGGTAGCGGAAATGGTGGCGGTGGGCGTGGTGGAGGTAATCCACCGCGTGGTGGCCGACATCGAGGCTGCCGGCGGCGACCTCGTGCAGCAGCGGCTTCCAGATATGGGTGCGCGCGCGGTCGACGAGGGTGACGTGTGCCTTGCCGGACTTGCCCAGCGCGTCGCCGAGCTTCGTCGCCAGCTGAAGGCCCGCCGCGCCGCCGCCGACGACCACGATGCGATGCAGGTTTTCCACGGATTCGCCCGGTACCATGCGTTTGTCGTCCTGCGTCTCGTCAAGGAAGGGGGCGGATGTCGAGCCAGCGTGAACGCCGTGTGGCGCCGGGGGCACCGCCCATTCTTAGAACGCTTATATTTGGGGTGAGCACGTTCGGGTCAAAGAAAATTATGCGTCAGGCAGGCGCGCCGGCCTGGCGCAGGGGGTGCGCCCGCGCGAAGGCCTCCTGCGACAGGCAATCCTCCGCGATGCGCCGGACCGTCGGGTAGGGCGCGGTCTCCACTCCGAAGATGCCGGTGCCGACCCAGAGGCTGACAAGGCAGAGGTCGGCGTGGCTCACCGCGTCGCCTTGCGCGTAGCGTCCGGTCCCAGGCTCCCGGGTCAGGCGAGTCTCGAGGGTCTTCAACCCGCTCTCGAACCAGTGGCGCACGAAGCCCATCATCCGGTCCTTCGGGATGTCGTAGGCCTGCATGAGGTAGTTGCGCACCCGGGGCACATAGAGTGGGTGGGTGTCGCAGGCCACCACCTGGGCGAGCGAGCGGGCGCGTGCACGGGCGCGCGGATCGGCCGGCAGCAGCGGCACGGCGGGGTGGATGTCCTCGAGATAGTCGAGGATGGCGAGCGACTGGGTCAGGGGCGGCCCGTCGCCGTCGAAGAAGGCCGGCACCGCGCCCTGCGGGTTGATCGCCAGGAACTCTGGCTTGAATTGGTCGCCCGCATCGAGATCGATGAAGGTCTCTTCGCAGGGGATGCCCTTGAGGTTGAGGGCGATCCGCACCCGGAAGGCGGCGGCCGAGCGCCAGTTGCCGTACATCTTCACGCGCGTCGTCTCTCCGTGGCGATGCGCGACCACACCCGACATCGCTCCGGACCGCAACCCCCTCCGCCGGGGACCGTCATGAAACCGATGCGGTGGCCGTGATCCTGCTTTGTCGCAGGCGAATTTGGCAGCGCGGGATTCCTCGCGCATAGCGGACCGACGCTGAAGACGCGGGCGCGCGGCCCCAGGGATGGACGAGCATGCAGATCGAGACGCCCTACCTCATGTTCCTCGGCGACGTACCCGACACCCTGGCGGCCAAGACCGCCTACGGCATCAAGGATTGGCGTCCCGAATGGTGCGTCGGCCAGATGCGTCTGCCCGGCTGCGCCGCCGATCTCGGCATTCCCGACCTCACCCTCGCGCAAGCCGTGGAGAAGGGCTGCCGCACGATGGTGATCGGTGTCGCCAACGCGGGGGGCGTCCTGCCCGACCACTGGGTCTCGGAGATCGTCGCGGCGCTGGAGGCCGGCCTCGATATCGCCAGCGGGCTGCACGCCCGCCTCGGCGCTGTGCCGGCCATCGCGGCGGCGGCCGAGGCCAACGGGCGCCAGCTCCACGACGTGCGCCACACCTCCGAGACTTTCGCCACGGGCAAGGGCACGAAGCGCCCCGGCAAGCGCCTGCTCAGCGTCGGCACCGACTGCTCGGTGGGCAAGAAGTACACGGTGCTGGCGCTTGAGCGCGGCATGCGGGATCGCGGCCTCGACGCGGATTTCCGCGCTACGGGCCAGACCGGCGTGTTCATCTCGGGACGTGGCGTCGCCATCGACGCCGTGGTGGCGGACTTCATCTCCGGCGCCGTCGAGTGGATCGCCCCGGCGGCCGCGCCCGACCATTGGGACCTTCTGGAAGGGCAGGGCTCTCTGTTCCACCCGTCCTTCGCCGGCGTCAGCCTCGGGCTGCTGCATGGAGCGCAGGCCGACGCGTTCATCGTCTGCCACGAGCCGAGCCGCACCGCCATGCGGGGGGTGCAGCATCCCCTGCCGACGATCCGGGAGGTCATCGACCTCACGGTGCAACTCGGACGCCTCACCAATCCCGACATCCGCCCCGTGGGGATCGCGGTGAACACCCAGAGCCTGGAAGAGGGCGCCGCCCGGACGCTGCTCGCCGATCTGGCCCGCGAGCACGGCCTGCCGGCCACCGACCCCGTGCGCTTCGGCGTCGGGGAGATCGTCGACCGTCTCATCGCCGAGTTCCCGGCCGGGGCCGCCGCATGAGCCGGGTCCTCGCCGCCGCCATCGAACGCTTCCCCATCGCGGGGGCGTTCACCATCGCGCGTGGCAGCCGCACGGAGGCCGTCGTCGTCCTTGCCACCATCACGGATACGGAGGGGCGTGTCGGGCGCGGCGAGTGCGTGCCGTACGCCCGCTACGGCGAGACCGTGGACAGCGTGCGCGACCTCATCCTGGCGCAGGCCGATGCCATCGCGGCCGGGGCGTCGCGGACGGATCTGCTCACCGCCATGAAGCCGGGCGCGGCCCGCAACGCCCTCGATTGCGCCCTGTTCGACCTGGAGGCGAAGCAGCTCGGCCGCCCGGCCTGGGAGATCGCCGGTCTCAGTGCCCCCGAGGTCGCCACCACCGCCTACACCCTCAGCCTCGGCGATCCGGAGAGCATGGAGGCCGCCGCCCGCGCGGCCGCCGCCCGTCCGCTCCTCAAGGTGAAGCTCGGGGGGGAGGGCGACCCGGACCGGATCGCCGCCGTGCGCCGCGGGGCGCCCCGATCGCGCCTCGTGGTCGATGCCAACGAGGCATGGCGGCCCGACACCCTGGAAGCGAACCTCGCCGCTTGCGTCGCGGCGCAAGTCGAACTCATCGAGCAGCCCCTGCCGGCGGGCGAGGACGAGATCCTGGCCACCATCCCGCGG
This sequence comes from Methylobacterium sp. Leaf469, assembly GCF_001424745.1. NCBI lineage: Bacteria > Pseudomonadati > Pseudomonadota > Alphaproteobacteria > Hyphomicrobiales > Methylobacteriaceae > Methylobacterium > Methylobacterium sp. Leaf469. The sequence goes on along the minus strand of NZ_LMRE01000012.1, from coordinate 128,684 downwards.
CCGATCCCGATCTGCGCCGACGAGAGCCTGCACGACCGCGCCGGCCTCGACGCCCTCGCGACCCGCTACGACGCCATCAACATCAAGCTCGACAAGGCCGGCGGCCTCACCGAGGCGGTGATGCTGGCCCACGAGGCCCGTGCCCGCGGCTTCTCCCTGATGATCGGCTGCATGGTCGGAACATCGCTCGCCATGGCGCCCGCCATGCTGCTCGCGCACCACGCCGACTTCGTCGATCTCGACGGTCCGCTGCTTCTGGCCCGGGACCGAGACCCCGCCCTGGTGTTCGACGGCAGCCTGATCCACCCGCCGACGCCGGAGTTGTGGGGGTAGGTTCGGTGCTGTTGCCGGCACGCCGGTCTCCTCAGGGCGCGCCGACCACCCGGAGCGGGCTCGAACGACGCGCCCGGCTCGTCGGGTCAGGCGCAGCACAGCGGGTCTGGTTGCGGCCGGTGGCCTTGGCCTCGTAGAGCGCGATATCGGCGCGTTTGTAGAGATCGGCCGTCGCGCTGCCGACGCCGGGGGTCGGCACGACGGTCGCGGCCCCGATGCTCACGGTGACCGAACCCGCGCCCAGGGACGCCGCCTCCACCGTCAGCGTCGCCATCTCCGCGTGGACGCGATCGGCGATCCGTAGGGCACCCGCCGAGTCCGTTTCCGGCAGGAGCAGGACGAACTCCTCCCCGCCGACACGAAAGACGAGATCCTCGGGACGGTGAACGCTGGCTGCGAGGCAGCGCGCCAGCCCGATCAGCACCTCGTCGCCGACCGCATGGCCGTAGCGGTCGTTGTAGCGCTTGAAATGGTCGGCATCGACCACGAGCAGGGACAGCGGTTCGCCGGTGCGCCCGGCACTCCGCCACGCGCGATCGAACATCGTCTCGAAGCGCCGCCGGTTCGACAGGCCCGTGAGGGCATCCGTCTGCGACAGCCGGGCCAGCTCCGCCTGCGCCTCCGAGCGGCGGCGCAACTCGCGTCCGAACAGCAGCGAGAGGCTGGCGGTGAGGCCGCACAGCACGAGGACGATGAGGCCGAGGACGAGGGCGTGCTCGCGCCACTCGGCCTCGACCTCGTCGCGGGACAGGGCGACGTTGAGGAGCATCGGATGATCGCCGATGCCCGTGAAGCTGTAATGCCGTTCGAACCCGTCGCTGAATGTGCGGCTGACGAAGCTGCCGCGTCCTTCGCGGACGAAGCGAACGAAGTTCGGGACCTCGGCGAAGCTCTTGCCGATGGTGTCTCCGTCGAACGGATAACGCATGATGCGTGTGCCGTCGCGCAGATACAGCGCGATGGTGCCGAGGCGCCCGAGACCGATATCCTCGAACAACCCGCTGAAGTACGTCAGCTTCAGCGAGCCCAGAACGACACCGCCGAACGAGCCGTCCGGCTTGTCGATGCGGCGGCTGAGGACGAGGACTTGGGTTCCGAGAAGCTGCGACACGATGGGGCCGCTGATCACGAGGCCGAGATCGGCGCGCGCCCGGTGTGCCTGGAAGTAGGCGCGCGCCGAATTGTTGAGCTTGCGCGCCGGCACGGCCCCGGAATCGACGATGCTTTCGCCATGCTCGTCGAGGACGAGCATCACGCCCATGTCTCGCGCCGAGATGGCCCGGTCGAACAGGATGAGCTGCCGCATCTCCGGGGTCGCCTGCGCGACGCCGGGTTCCCGCAGGTTGTCGATGACGCCCTGGAGGGACAGGTCGATGATTTCGATGTTGCGGGCGATGTCGCGTTCGAGAACCTGGAGAAGGTTCTTCGAATTCTGCTCGGCCTTGCTCCAGGCATCGCGGCGCAGGTCGAGTAGCATGATCCCGGACACGAGAAGCATGCCGATCGGCGCGAGAATTCCGAGGGCGATCCCGAGGCGCCCCAGGCGGAGCGTAGGCAAGCGAAGCACGAGCAGGCCGATCGCCGAAAGGATGCGCCGCCGACGAGCCACCACACGCTACCCCCGTGTCCGCATCCACACAACCCAAGGGTAGCACGAGGGAATGAAGCGAAGGTTTCAGTGGTGCGTACGATCGTGTCGAGCGAAGTCCATTTCGCGAAGCGATCGTCGCCAGGTATCCATCGGACCTACCCGCGCACGATGAAGCGCAGGGCATAGACGAGGGCGGTAAACGAGATGAGACTCACCGCGTAGAACACCACGAACCACAGCATGCGCCGGTTTCGCCCCGACGCACCCGAGGATTCGTTACCCTCCGAGCCGCTCCCGCCGGGGTCGGCGCCGCGTCCGGCGTCCCTCAATGTCCGTAACCCCCCGCCTGAATGTCCTCGGCGACTTTGCCGCGAAACACCCAGTAGGCGTAGGCCGTGTAGGCGAGGGTCAAGGGCATGACCACGGCATAGCCGACAAGGGCGAATTGCAGGGCGCTGACGGCGTTGGCGGCCTGCCAGATCGTCAGGCGCGGCGGTACGATGTAGGGGAACAGGCTGATGGCGAGGCCGAGGAATCCGAGCAGGAACAGCGCGATGGCGAGGAGGAACGGCGCGAGATGCCGTCCTCCCGCGAGGGCGCGGTGGATGCCCCAGGCCACCAAGGCCGTCACCGCCGGCACGGGCGCGACGTAGAGGATGTTGGGCCAGGACACCCAACGCCACTGGATGTCGAGGCCGAGGAACGGCACCCAGGCGCTGACGATGGCCATGCAGGCGACGGTGGCGAGAAGAAACTGCCGGCTCTTGCGGCGCGCCCAGATCTCGAGCTCGCCCGAGGTCTTCATCACGCACCAGGTGGCCCCGAGCAGCCCGTAGCCGCAAACGAGGCCGATCCCCGTCATCACGCTGAACGGGGTCAGCCAGTCGAGGGTCCCGCCGGTGAAGCCGCGCCCCTCCGTCTGGAAGCCCTGCACGAAGGCACCGAGTACCAGTCCCTGCGCGAAGGTCGCCACCAGGGAGCCGTAATGGAAGGCGTAGTCCCACAGCGCCTGCGAACGTTCCGCCTTGAACCGGAACTCGAAGGCGACGCCCCGGAAGATCAGCGCGATGAGCATGAGGATCAACGGCAGGTAGAGGGCCGGCAGCAGGATCGCGTAGGCGACGCTGAACACCGCGAACAGGCCGCCGCCGCCGAGCACCAGCCACGTCTCGTTGCCGTCCCAGATCGGCGCCACGGAGAGCATCATCCGGTCGCGCCAATTCCCCTTCCGGGCGGCGGTGAAGAGGATGCCAACGCCGAGGTCGAATCCGTCGATGACCACGTACATGGCCACCGCGAGCGCGAGCAGTCCCGACCAGATCAGCGGCAGCCAGAAGGCCGGCCCTTCGTAGTCCATGCCGAATCCGAACATCCGACCGCGCCCCCGTCGTCATACTCCCGACGACAGGTTTAGCCGCACGATCCCCGCAATGCCAACCGGACCCCGCCGGGGCGCTACCGCGACGCGACGCCCCGCCACGGCGGCTGCCGGTCGGCCTCGGCCAAGGTATCGGCGGAGGCCGGACGGGTCGTGCCGAGGCGCCGGACGAGGCCGTCCACTCCTTCGCGCACGAGCTGTTCGCGCGGTTCCGCCGGCATCGCGTCGAAGGCGGCCGCGAGAGCGTGGGCCGGCGCCTGCGGCGACACCGCCGGGAGGGTCGGCACGGCGTCCGGGCGGTCCCTCAGGAGCGCGAGGTAGGACAGGCCGCCGATCACCACGGCGGCACGGATGAGGAACAGCATGACTCGGTCCAGGGTCCGTACGGGGCGGCGACGAACAGCGTGAACTCCAGGAACGCACGCGAGTGGTAAAGCAGACATGAGCCGGTCGACACGACTCGTCGCGATGGTGAACGGCGTTTTATTGGGTCTGAGATCGAAAGCGTCGTCGGCTTTGTGGGGCCGATACGATCAGGAGCCGGGCGTCACCGGATTTTTCGGGCGTGCCGCCGCGAGAGCCATCCGTCTCGGACGATGCGGTTACTTTCCGGAAAGCATGTGGAGACGTGCGGCACCCCCCTCGCAAGACTCGCTTAAGTCGGCTCTGCGACGGTTCGGTCAGTCGAGTTCAGGTCGAGCCCGAGTTCAAGTCGAACCAAGGGGCGTCGGACGGGCCGGTAAGGCCTCCATCCGCGCTGTGCGTGTCGGTATTGCGTATCTACGGTGCCCTGGCGTCCCTCATCGATACCCGTTTGGCGGGTCTCGTCCATGAGTCGGTGATCGACGACGCCGCCGTGCGGTTTCGTCATGAGCGCTTCCTCGTCTCGCGCCTGGCCACCGGTTTGGTGATGATGCTGGGTCTGCCGCCCTACCTGCTTCTGCGGGGCGTGCCGAGCGGCATCGAGGCCCTCGCCATCGCCAGCCTGCTGCTCCCGGTCTTCGCCGCCGTCCTCCTGTCGCGCACCGGCATCCTCTGGGTGGCACACGCGATCTCGTCGGCCGGCCTCACCGGCCTCGTGGTCTGCCTCGCGATGATGACGGGCGGCGCCAACTCCGCCGCCGCCATCTGGCTCGTGGCGATTCCCCTCGAGGCCGTGGTCTCGGGCTCGCGCCGGGCAACCCTCGCGGCCGCCATCGTGGCGGCCCTCGGGGCGCTCGCCGTCGCGTTCCTGCCGCCGCTCGGCGTCAGCGGCGTCCTGATGGAATGGTCCCGGACCCTCGCCATGCCGGTCTTCGCCATCACGGCCATCGGCCACATCACCGCCCAGGCCATCGAGCACTTCCGCCACGAAGGCCGGTGGCTCGCCAAGCTGCGCGACAACGAACTGCGCGATCGCATGCTCCTGTCGGCTATCGACGACCTCGTGACCTGGCACGATTGCAACGGACGCGTCATCGAGGCCAGCGCGTCGTCGGCCCGCTTCATCGGCGCCGAGGCAAGCCGCCTGCGCGGTCACGGCCTCCTGGAGCGCGTTCATGTCGGCGACCGGCCGGCCCTGCTTCAGACCCTCAGCGACGTCGCCGCTCACGGCGTGCCCGCCACGGTGCAGTTCCGTCTCCAACTCGACGCCGCCGCCGTGCGGGCCGAGGGGGCCCCCCGCGTGATCTTCGCCGAGATGCGGGCCCACCGCATCGACGCCGCCCGCACCGGCCTGCCCAATGCCCTGGCTTCCGGCTCGAGCGTCGTCGCCGTGACCCGCGACGTCACGGAGCACCGCCGCCACGCCGAGGAATTGGAGCGCGCCCGCGCCGAGGCCGAGCGCGCCGACGAGGTGAAGAGCCGCTTCCTCGCCACCGTGAGCCACGAGCTGCGCACGCCGCTCAACGCCATCATCGGGTTCTCGGAAGTCCTGGCGGGCGAGGGCGCCATGACCATCGGACCGGAGCAGAGCCGAGAATACGCTGTGATCATCGGTGATTCGGGCAAGCACCTCCTCGACGTGGTCAACACGCTCCTCGACATGTCCCGCATCCAAAGCGGCCACTTCGATTACGCGCCGGAGACCTTCGACCTCAACGCCCTCGTGCGGACCTGCTGCGACCTGATGCAGCTCAGGGCCGTGAAGGCCGGCGTGGTCCTCGTCCGCTCCGACGATACCGCACCGATCCACATCACGGCCGACCTGCGCGCCTGCCGGCAGATGATGATCAACCTCCTGTCGAACGCCGTGAAGTTCACGCCGTCCGGCGGGCGGGTGGAGGTCGCCATCCGGCAGGCTGGCCATCACCTCGATCTCATCGTCACCGACACCGGAATCGGCATCGCGGCCGACGATCTGCCCCGGGTCGGCGACCCCTTCTTCCAGGCTCAGAGCGACACCCGCCGCTCGCACGAGGGCACGGGCCTCGGTCTCTCCGTGGTCCAGGGGCTCGTCGGCCTGCACAGCGGCGCCATCGCCATCGAGAGTGTTCCGGGCCAGGGCACGAGCGTCATCGTCACCCTGCCGGTGACCTCCCGGACGCAGGCCAACCTCGCCGGTCCGGCCCCGATCCGCACGGCTTCACGCGTTCCCGGCGCCACAGACACGGCGCGGTCGCCGGCGCCGATCCGTCGGCCCATCGGCCTGTTCGAGGCCTCGTCCGAGCCCGTCCGCGAGAGCTACGTGCCCGACGGAGGTTCGCCCCTGCGGCGTGCCGGATAGGACCGGCCCATCGTCACCCAGAGCGGCCGGACCCGGCCGCTTGCCCCGACCCCCCATCCGCGTCCCGTGCGCGGGTGGGGCGGCCCAGTTTGAGGGAGCCGCCATGCGCGATCAGCGCGAGATCATCGTCCCGCCCCAGCCGCGCGGACCCCGGGCCGATGCCGCCACCCGGCGTCAGCGCGCCGGCGCGAGCGCACGGCCGGGCGGATGGCGGTCCGATCTCGGCGCTGTCGTGCGTTGGGCCGGTCGCCTGTGCGTGACGCGACCCGGCGATGTTCTCGGCTTCGTCGTCGTCGTCGGTGCCGCGGGATTCATCTCCTTGAATGCGCTGGGTTATCAGATGGGCCGTCATCCGGCCCCGATCTTCCCCAAGCCCGCGCCGCGCCCGATCGCGTCCGCGCCGCGCTCGATCACCGAGAAGCCGCCCGCCCGCCGGATCGAGGCGAACCGGCCCGATGCCGGCGAAGCGGCGAGGGCTGCCGTTCCGAAGGCGGCGGTTCCACAGACATCCGCCAAGGCGGACCCCGCCAGCGCCGAGCCGTCGAAGCCGGATGCACCGAAGTCCGAACCTGCGCGGATCGCCCTCATCCAGCCCGCGCCGCGTCCGGTCTCCCGCGACACCATCGGGGAGATCATCCGCGAGGGCGAGACCACGGCGTCCGTTACGCCGAAGGCCGATCCGGCGGTGGCGAAGGCGCAGCGTGCCCTGGTCAAGCTCGGCTACGGACCCCTCAAGGCGGACGGCGTCCTCGGCACCGGCACTCGGGCGGCCATCGAGCGGTTCGAGCGCGACCGCAAGCTTCCGGTGAAGGGCCAGCCCGCCGGCCGCACCCTGCGCGAACTCGCGGCTCGCGCCGCCGCATCGCCGGGCTGATCGCTTTCGCGGGAAATCCCGCTATAGCCGGGCGATGGCTCGTCTGCGTTCGGATTTCTGGGTCTCGGCCCATCTGCGCCGTCTCGGCATCGAGGGCATCGCCGCCGTCCAGCGGCGGCGCGGCGCGGCGGAAGCGGGGGCGATCTTCGTCAAGGTCGACCGCCTCGACGGCCGCGCCGACCTCTACGGGCCGGCGCCCCAATCCCTCGTCGATACGGACGGCGACACGGATCGGCGCTTCGTCGCACTGATGCGCGAGGCCGAGCCCGCCGATGTCGAGCTCCGCATCGGCAAGGAGGTGCGGTTCGATCACGATCTTTGGATCGTCGAGATCGACGATCGCGCCGGCCGGCACCTCCTCGATCTGGCCGAGTAGGCGCGCTCCGCCCGTCGAGGAACGCTCAGGAACTCTGGCGCAGGCGACCGGGGAGGGCGGGGCGAAGGGGCGCGCGCTCGGCGGCGGCCGGCGAGACGCGCGGGCGCGCGGCGTCGGGGGCGTTGTAGGGCTGGTGCGCCCGTGCATCGCCCGCGCGCTCGGGCAGGGCGGTGTCGAGAATGGCGGCGAGCAGGCTGCGCGCGGCGGGGCGCTGAACCTTGCGGAACAGCTTCACCAGGTCGAACACCCGGTCGACGGAGCGGGCCACGGTCTCGTTGAGGGTCAGGAAGACGTAGACGGCCTCCTCCTCGTGAAGGCCCGCGGCACGCAGGGCGAGGGTGAGCAGGTCGTAGCGCAGGTGCGGGTCCGGCGTCGCGGCCAGGAAATCCCGGCGCAGGCCGAGCATCTCGGCGAGCGCTCCGATGAAGCCGGCGATGTCGCCGCGTCCCGAGAAGCCTGTCAGGATCGCGCCGGCCTCGCGCGGCGGCGGCGGGCATGGGCGCAGGGCCGCGGTCGCGGCCACCGCCTCGCCAATGGCGTCGCGCCGGGCTTCGTCGGCGTAGAGGAACAGGGGCGACAGGTCCGCCGGGACGAGGTCCGTGCGCGCCAGGAGCGCCCGGCCGAGGTCGGCCGACCGCCGTCCGCGCCCGACGAGGCGGGCCAGGGTCTCGGCCCCGAGGACGATGTGCGTGTTGCCCGCGAGCGCCAGGTCGACTTCGCCGACCGCACGGGCCGACAGGGCGTTGACGGTGCTCCGGTCGATGTCGGGACGCGCCGCGATGGCGCCGCCCAGATCCGTGCCGTCCGAGAGCGCAGCCTCGATCACCGTCGGGGTGAGGGTGGGCGCCTGCGCGATCACGGCGTCGCGGACGGCCCCGCCGCGCGCGGCCAGGATCGCCAGGATGCCGGGCGGCGTTTCCGGGAAGGCCGCGAGCTTGCGCGCGACGATCTCGGCGGTCTCCTCGTCGACGATGGGGATGAGGCCGCCGGCCAAGGCCTCGAACGCTTCGAGGGTCTTCCGGTCGCGGAACGGTGCGGACAGGAACAGATCCGTCTGCACGCGCAGGATCACGGGTTTCAGATCGAGGGTGTCGAGGCGCGACAGTTCGATCAGGCCGGAGAGGTCCGGCGCATCGTCGACAGATGGGTGCATGGCACTTCGATTACGCAGAACTCGCTGTCCCGAGACTTAGCGTGTTTGCGTGAATCAGCCTTTAAACCCCCGGGGGTGGGCGCGTGTCGTCCTGCGCCATCCCCGCAGATCACAGGGTGTCCATCGACCCGTGATCCGCCGTGGTGTCGCGACGTCTCACACGACGCGGCGATCCTTCCCGTCGGCCGCCTTGTCCACGGCCTTGGGCATCGGAAGGACCACGGGTGTCGACGTGCCGGCCGGCATCGGGTTCGAGGCGGCGGGAATGCCGGACGCCGCGGGGGAGGACGTCGTACCGTTCAATCCAGCAGGCACCGGCGGCTGGGCCGGCACCGGCGGCTTGGCGGACTCCGGCGGTCGGGCCGGTTCCGTGGGCTTCGCGGCGTCCAGGGGCTTTGCGACTTCGATGGGCAAGATCGCCCCCTCCGGCGGCTCGGCCTCGTCCGTCCCGGTCTCCGAGGGGCCGGCCAGAACCTCCGTCGGGGTCTTCCACACGAAGGCGTCGAGGCGGCCGGTGACGGGAGAGACGGGGGCCCAGCGCTCCGATGCGATGCCGTCGGCGATCCACAGGGGGTCGCGCGGGGCATGAGCCGCGCGGGAGAGCCACTCGCGCGAGCGGCCCGTGCCGGCGCCGTGTTCGGCCTCCTCCAGGCGCGCCATGGCGAGGCAGGCCCGCACGGAGGGCCGGTCGGCGAGCAGCGGTGCGAGGGCTTCGCGGGCCTGGGTGAACTCGCGCGCCTCGTAGGCCGCCTGGGCCATGGCGAGGCGAGCCTCGGGATGCCACGACGACAGCCGGGCCAGGGTCTCGGCGCGGGCGAGGCGGTCGCGCACGGAATCGCCGGTGCGCAGGGTCAGGTAGGCCTTGGCGAGATCCGGATGCGGACCGGCGCGCCACGCGGCCTCGATGATCTTGGCGGCCTTCCGCAGGTCGCCGCGGCGCGCGAGCAGGCGCCCGGCCAGAGCCGCCGCCGGTACGAGGTCGGGGGCGAGCTTGACCGCCCGCAGTACCCGCTCGGTGGCGGCTTCCGGCTCGCCGGCTTCGCGCTCCTGCGCGGCCGCGGTGAGGAGCACGGCGCGCTGACGGCGGGCGAGACCCTTCTCGATGAGGCCTAGGGAGGCACGGCGCTCGACGGTTTCCGTCGCGCCGCTCCAATCGCCGTCGGCGCATTGGGCTTCCAGAACGGCCTCGTTGGCCCAGGTGACGCTCGGTGCGAGGCGCGCGGCCTCGGCCGCGTAGGCACGGGCGGACACGTCGTCCTCGCGGCGACGGGCCTCGACGAAGAGGCCGCGTAGGCCGAGCACCCGGGTCTCGGGATCGTCGACCATGCGCTGGAACGCCGATTCGGCGGCCTCGCGGTCGCCCGAAATCTGTGCGGCCTGGGCCTTCAGCAGCAGGGCGAGGGGCTCGGCACCCAGCAGTCGTTCGGCATCGTTGGCGTGGCGCCGCGCCGCCATGGGATCGCCGGAGCCCACCGCGACCATGCCGCGCGACAGGGCCGAGTAGCCCTTGGCCCGGCGCCGGTCGCGCGAGCCGCGCACCAGGGCCTCCGGCAGGGTGATGAGACCGCGCACGATGGCCCAGATGAAGCCGACCACGATGGCGGCGATGAGGACGCCGATCAGCGCGATGGCGAGGCTGGTGGCGACTTCGTAGCCGTTCCACACGATGGTGACGGAGCCGGGATGGTCGGCGACCCAGGTCGCGCCGTAGGCGGCGACGGCGAGGAGGGCCAGGAAGGCGAGAGCGCGCCACATGGGATCAGAAACTCCTGGGCGTGGGGCCGGTCGAGCCGGCGGCGCCGTAATCCGGGAACGGGAGCTTCGGATGCTCCCGTCGATTCATTCGTCGGTGGCATCGGGCGGGGATACCGCCGCGACGGGGCCGTGCCTTACCGCGACGGGCCCACCGCGGGCAGGCCCTTGAAGGCCTCCGCGAGCAGAGCCTGCGCCGCCTCGCCGGCCGCTGCGCGGGACTTCAGCTTGGTCCCGAACTCGCCGGCCTGGGCGCGGACATCCTCCGGCAAGGCCGCGAAGGCCTGGGCGGCTTCCGCGACGGCGCCCCGGTCGAGGGCGTCCTGCACCTTCGGCAGCGGGTCCGCGGCGGGCGCTGCGCCCTGCGCCGACGGCGCCGCGCCATCAACCTTGCGCACCTGCACTATGGATTCGGCCATGCTCATCAGCTTCTGGCTGAAATCGCCGGTCTCGGCTACCGAACGCACCTGTGCGGAGCGGCGGGCCGCCGCGATCGTCTCGGACACGGTGCGGAATTCGGCCGCGAGGGTGCGGGCCGTCGGGGCCCCGCGATCGGCGAAGACCGCCACGGCGGTGAGCCGGGCCGGATCACCCGGCTCGTAGTTGCGCAGGGCGGAAAGGGCGTCGGCGTAGGGCGTTCCGGCGTTCAGGGCGGTCACGATCCGGTCGGCCGAGACCACCCGCAGGGCGGCTTGAACGGTGGCGACCTCGGCGCGCTCGGACAGGGCCTTGTCGAGGCCGGCGATCCTGTCGCCCTGTGCCTGAAGCTGGGTCTGAACCTGACGCTCGATGCCCTTGGCGGCTTCCGCGGCTTGAGTCTTGCCGGCTTCCGCCGCCTGCTGGCTCGCCTGGGTGGCGGCCTGGACCTTGGCGTCGAGGGCCTGCTGCGCGTCCGTGAGCTTCTGGCCGAGGGTGCGCGTCGCCTCGGCGTTGGTCTTGATTGCCTCGGCATTGGCCTTGGCCCGGTCGTCGAGGGCGGTCTGAAGCGCCGCGAGCTTCGGGGTCAGGTCGGGCTGCTCCGTGGGCTTCGGCACGGCGGCGATCTGGGCCTCCACCGCCTTCAGGCGCTCGGCGAGGGCCGTCACCTGCGCGGTGTCGTTGTTCGCGGGCGCCACCGCCATGCGGGCCTCGCCGCCCTGCTGGCCTGGCTCCTCCTGGAGGGCCGAGACACGCTGGTCGAGGCTGTCGAGGCGCGCGGCGACGTCGGGCGGCAGGGTCGCGGTCGCCTGCGGCGCGGTGCCGTCGCCGCTGGGAACCGGCGCGGCGCTGGCCTTCTGCAGGGCCTCGCGGGCCGTGGAGACGGCCTCCGGCACCGCCTTGAGGGCGGTCTCGTTGGACGCGACGCGCTGGGACAGGCGCGCGACCTCGTCCTTCGGCGCCAGCGCCGCTATGCGCTGATCGAGGGCGGCGAGGCGTCCGTCGTCGGCCTGAGGCAGCACGCCCGCGCGTTCGACGGCGAACAGCAGAGCGGCTCCGATGACGCCGCCGAGAAGGCCGGCGGTGGCGACGGAGCCGAAGCCCGGCCCACGCGCCGCCGGTGTTAGCGGAGGCGTCGGCGCGATCTTCGGCGTGGTTCCGCCGGACCCGGCTTTCGGATCGGCCGCCTTGGGAGTCTCGCCAAACTTGCCGGTATCCGAAGGCTTGGTGCCGGCGTCGGGTTTGACACCATCTCCAGGCTTGGCACCATCTCCGGGCTTGGCGTCCGCCGGCTTGGTGGCGACACCCGGCATGATGCCGGCGCCCGTCGCCGACGCTTTCTGGGCCGGTGCCGGATCGGGCAGTCGCTTGGCCTTCAGATCGATGATCGGACCGTCCGTCGCCCCACCGGACGGCTTTGCCGCGCCCTGCGCGCCGCTCGGGAAGGTCGCGGTCCTCGGCGAATCCTTGGGGGGTTCCCTGGAAGCGTCCGGCTTCGGCGGCTCGCTCTTGCCCACCTCGCTCTTGCCGATCTCCGGCTTCGCGTCCTTCGACAGGTCGGCGGACCTTGCCGGCTCCGGCGGCTTCACATCCGCGGGCTTGTCGCCACCCAGCACGCCGGACGCAGCGGCTTTCGGGGCGTCGGGGGATTTGACGCCGTCCAGCGGCCTGGCATCCTTGCCCACGGGCTGGGCGTCCTTGGACGCTTCGGGCGGCTTCGGCGCACCCGGCTGGCCGACGCCCGCAACGGCGGGCTTGGTGTCACTCGTGGAGGGGGCGGTCTTCGGGGCATCGGGCTTGCTCGGCGACGCATCCGGCTTGGCACCAAGGGCGTTCGACGTCGGTGCGTTCGACGTCGGTGCGTTCGGCTTTGCCGGCTCGGGCGGGCGCGTGCCGGACGCATTGCCCGGGCGGTTGGCGTCGCTGTTGGGTGGTTTCACGGTTCGTTGCTCCCTTCCCGACGCTGCCGTCGTCACCCGACACCGGTTCGGTGCCCCCGGGTTCGGCGATCGCAGCCCAGCTTATTCAGATTCGTCCTAGCATCACGGCCCGCGCCGGAGCGAGGCCCTTCCGTCAGGTTCCCGCCACCAAACCCGCCAGAAGGCTCTCCTCGTCCGGCCGTGCCGCCACGAAATGCGCGTCGAGACCCGCCGCGGCCAGGGCGGCGGCCACGTCACTCGACAAGCAGTAATGCTTGAGCGCGCCGAAGGCTCCGCTTCGGCCCGCGCGGCGTGCCAGAAGTTGTGCGGTCTCGGCGCTGCGGCGCGAGTAGTGCAGCACCGCGTCGAGGGCGGCCGGATGAGCCGCCAGTGCCGCCGCCACGGCCGGCGGAAGCGTCGCCTCCGCCACGGCTGCGTAGGCGATGGCGGCGGTGACCGCATATCCCGCCGCCCTGAGGGAGGCGGCCGGCTCGGACTTGCCTTCGGCGCCGGCGACATGGAGGAGGGCGCTGCCAGCCGGCAGGGTGGCGCGGACGAGGGCGGACAAGGCGGCGGCGTCGCCCCCGGCCTCATGCACCGCTTCGAGCCCGGCCCGGCGCGCCAGATCCGCCGTCCGCACACCTACGGCGAAGACCGGCAGGGCGGCGAACCGCACCCGGTCCGCCGCCGTCAGGGCCGCGATCGCATTGGCGCTCGTGAGCAGCAGGCCCGCATGGGCGCCCTCGGGCAGGGCTGCGCCCGTGGGGCGGATCGTCAGCACCGGCGCGACCAGAGGCGTATGGCCGAGCGACCGGAGTCGCCGGCTCGTTCGCGTCGCCCCCGGCTCCGGCCGCGCCACCCAGATCCGCATTCCGCCGAAACCTCGTCCAGTCGTTGCCCTACCCCTCGTTGCCCTGATAGCGCCAGCCCGGCTAGGATGCATCCGACGCAGAAGCTCGCCGCCGCAGCCGGTGATGCCTTGACGCGGCATCCGCAGGTTTCAACCGTGCCGCAGGAACGTACCCGCTCCATGACCGTCCGCATCCCATGAACGTCCTGATCCCATGAACGTCCTCGGCATCGAAACGACCTGCGACGAGACCGCCGCCGCCGTGGTCTGCCCCGGCGAGGGCGGACGCGGACGCATCCTCTCCAACGAGGTCCTGAGTCAGATCGCCGAACATGCGGCCTATGGCGGCGTGGTACCGGAGATCGCCGCGCGCGCGCATGTCGAGGTCTTGGACCGGCTCATCCTGCGCGCCCTCGACGGCGCCGGCCTGCGTCTGGCTGAAGTCGACGGCATCGCGGTGGCGGCCGGCCCCGGCCTCATCGGCGGCGTGCTCATCGGCCTCGTTACCGCCAAGACCCTGTCGCTGGTGGCGCGAAAGCCCCTCATCGCGGTCAATCACCTCGAGGCCCACGCGCTCACGGCGCGCCTCACGGACGGGATCGGCTTCCCCTATCTCCTTCTCCTGGCGTCGGGCGGCCACACTCAGCTGGTCGCGGTCAAGGGCGTCGGCGATTACGTGCGGCTCGGCACCACCATCGACGACGCCATCGGCGAGGCGTTCGACAAGGTCGCCAAGCTCCTGGGCCTCGGCTACCCCGGCGGGCCGGAAGTCGAGCGCCTGGCCGAGACCGGCGACCCCGAGCGCTTCGCCTTGCCGCGGCCCATGCTGGGCCGGCGCGAAGCCAACTTCTCCCTGTCCGGCCTCAAGACCGCCCTGCGGATCGAGGCCGAGAAGCTCGCTCCGCTGTCCAGCGCCGACGTCGCCGACCTGTGCGCCGGCTTCCAGGCGGCGGTGGTCGACGTGATCGTGGATCGTCTGCGGGTCGCCATGCGCGACTTCGCCGCCGTCGCCGGGCATCCGACGGCGTTGGTCGCCGCCGGCGGCGTCGCGGCCAACGGCGCCATCCGGCGTGCCCTCACCACCCAGGCCGGGGAGGCAGGCCTCGCCTTCGTGGCGCCACCCATCGCGCTCTGCGGCGACAACGGCGCCATGATCGCCTGGGCGGGCATCGAGCGCCTGCGCCTCGGCCTCGTCGACGATCTCACCGCGCCGGCCCGTGCCCGCTGGCCGTTCGCCGAGCCCGTCGCCGCGGCCTGACAGGAGCGCCGCATGAGCAAACCCATCGCGGTGATCGGCGGCGGTGCTTGGGGCACGGCGCTCGCCAACGCCGCCGCCGGCGCCGGACATTCCGTGACCCTATGGCTGCGCGACGCCGAGGCCGCCGCACGCCTCGAAGCAACCCGCGAGAACGCACGCTACCTGCCCGGCGTGCCCCTCCACGCCTCCATCCGGGCCACGGCCGACGCATGCGCCTTGCGCGACGCCGGCACGGTACTCATGGTGACGCCGGCCCAGACCCTGCGGACGGTGCTCGCCGACCTCGCCCCGTCCTGGGCCCCCGGGACGGCGATCGTCCTCTGTGCCAAGGGGATCGAGCGCGGCAGCGACCGCTTCATGAGCGCCGTCGCCGCCGAGATCCTCGGACCGGACGCCCCCGTGGCGGTCCTGTCGGGCCCGAGCTTCGCGGCGGACGTCGCCCGTGGCCTGCCCACCGCCGTGACCCTGGCGGCCGCCGACGCGGGGCACGCCGCGCGTCTCGCCACCGCCCTGTCGGGGCCGAACCTGCGCGTCTATCACACGGACGACGTGCGCGGCGTCGAGGTCGGCGGCGCCGGCAAGAACGTGCTCGCCATCGCCTCCGGCATCGTCGCCGGGCGGGGCTTAGGCGAATCGGCCCGGGCCGCCCTCATCGCGCGGGCGTTCGCCGAGCTCATGCGCTTCGCCCGCGCCTACGGCGGGCGCCCCGAGACCCTCATGGGGCTGTCGGGCCTCGGCGATCTCGTGCTCACCGCCTCCTCGCCGCAATCGCGCAACTTCGCCTTCGGTCAGCGCCTCGGGGCCGGCGCCTCGCCCCAGGACGCCGCCGGCGGCAAGCTCGCGGAGGGTGCCTACACCGCTGCGGCCCTGGTCGCCCTGGCGCGGGCGCGGGCCGTCGAGATGCCCGTGGCCGAGGCCGTCGCCGCCGTCGTGGCGGGCGAGGCCAGCGTCGAGACCGTCATCGCCGCGCTCCTGGCGCGCCCGCTCCGCGGGGAGGCCGAATGAGGATGGGGCCGATCCATGCCTTCCTCGCCGGCGAGGGATCGGACGGCGAAGGACGCCGTCTCGCCGACGTGGTCGCGTTCGGCGACGCCCGGATCGAGGGCGTGCACGATTTCATCCAGTGGTGCTTTCCACTGCGCGAGGCGAGTCTCGCCGTGCCGGGCGCTCCCGTGCTGACCCGCGCCGAGGCCGAGGCGATCCGAGCCGACCCGGCGGCGCTCTCGGGTCTTCGGGCGGCGCGTGATCGCATGATGCGCTTCTATGGGGACACCAACGGCTGGCTGCGCGCCCACGATCACAACCACCTGCGCATCACCCGCATCCTTCGGGCTCTTCGCAATCTGTTGGGATCACGGGAGGCGCAAGCGTTTCACGCCTTCGTGACCGCACGCAATGCCGAGGCCGGCGCGCCGATCAATCCGGACAGCCTGCGCTACTGGGCGAACGCGCTCTCGGGGGACTGACGGCCACGCTTCCCGGATGGTATGGCACCCGCCGTTCCCCGGAGATCCGCATGGCCCACTGGCTCTACAAGTCCGAACCCGCCACGTGGTCGTGGGACAGCCAAGTCGCGGCCGGGGCCGCCGGCACCCACTGGAACGGCGTGCGCAACCATGTGGCCAAGAAGAACCTGCAGGCCATGGAAGTCGGCGAGCTGGGGTTCTTCTACCATTCCAACGAGGGCAAGGCGGTGGTCGGCATCGTCGAGGTGATCCGCCCGTACTACCCCGACGATTCCGACGCCACGGACCGGTTCGGGATGGTGGATCTGCGCGCGGTGGAAGCGCTCCCCCGGCCGGTCACCCTGGAGGCGATCAAGGCCGAGCCGCGCCTCGCCGCCATGGTGCTCGCCAACAATTCCCGCCTGTCGGTGCAGCCGGTGACGGAGGAAGAGTGGGCGATCGTGCGGGCGATGGGCGGGCTCGGCTGATGCCTGACCTCACCCTTGCCGCTGGGCCTGCGTCACCGCCACGTGGATGAGTTCGGCGAGCGTTCGGACGCCGAGCTTCTGGCGCATCTGCGAGCAGGCGTTGGTGACGGTCTTGTAGCTCACCGACAGGTCGCTCGCGATGGCGCCGTAGGACTTGCCCTGAGCCAGACGCGCCAGGATCTGCTGCTCCCGCGGCGTCAGCTGGGCCTCGGGCGTGCGGCGCGGGTCCGTGCGCAGCATGGCGACCTCCGTGGCGAGGCGCCGGTCGAGGTAGACCTGTCCGGCACGGACCCGGTCGAACGCCTCGAACAGCTCGCCCGAGGCGTGGTCCTTCAGGACGTAGCCGAGCGCCCCCGCCTCCAGCGCGCGGGCGACGATGACCGGATCGTTGTGCATGCTGAACACCAGGATCCGCACCTGCGGATCGACGCCGCGCATCCGGCGGATCAGCGCCAGGCCGGCGAGCCCGCTGCCCTGGAAGGTCAGGTCGCAGATCACCATGGACGGCTTCAGGCGGTGGAAGGCCCGATAGGCCGCCACCACCGTGGTGGCCTCGGCGATGCGCTCGATGCCGGCATCCTCCAGTACGCGGCGGCAGCCCTGGAGCACGATGGGGTGATCGTCGACGACCAGGACCGGGGCCCGGAGGGAAGTGGTGTGGATCGCGTTCATGCGGCGGGGATCGCGCTCGAGTCCTCGGACCGTTCGGACTCGAACGGAATCATGATCCGGACAACCGTCCCGGGCCGGCCATTGTCAAGCGCCAATGTGCCGCCCAAGGCCTCGACGCGCTCGCGCATCCCCGACAAACCCAGCCCGACCCGGTGGTCGGGCGTGATTCCGCGGCCATCGTCATGCACTTCGATGGCGAGGTGCGATCCGGAACCGTCCTGAACTTCGCCCGCCTCCACGGTGACGCGCGCGGCCCCGCCATGCCGAACGGCATTGGTCATGCTCTCCTGGATGCAGCGGAAGACCGTGAGATCGGTGACGTCGCCGTAGCCGGCCCCAAGGCGATCGAACGTGCCCGTGAAGGCCGTCCCCGAGTGCCGGCGGGTGAAGTCGCGCAGGAGCAGGACGAGGCAATCGGGCAGGGGCACCTGACCCAGGGCATGCGGGCGCAGGCGGTTGAGGAGGTCGCGGTTGAGGGTCTGGACCTGACCCACGATGGCGCTGATCTCCTCGGCGCGCTGGGTCAGCTTCCCCCGGTCCGGCGCCGCCTCGGCGGCGGCCATGCGGATCACCGAGGCGGCGTTGGCTTCGAGGGCGAACAGGCAGGGGCCGAATTCGTCGTGGAGCTCGAGGGCCGTCGCCCGCCGCTCGTCGTCCTGGGCGGAGAGGAGCTGGCGGTTGAGGCGCCCGTTGGCGGCACGGGTTTCCGACAGGGCCTGGGCCACGCTGTTGAAGCGGGCGGCGATGACCGCGAGTTCGCGCGAGGCCGGCGGCGCGAGGCGTGCGGTGTAATCCTGCCGTTCGAGCTGGGTCAGGCCATCGGCGACCTGCGTCAGGGGCGCCAGCACCCGGCCGAAGGCGACGTAGAGGGCGGCAAGTAGCCCGAGGCTGACGATGAGGCTCGCCAGCGACAGGGAGACGGCGTAGCCCCAGACCTCGTCGATCTCGTCCCGCGGCTGGGTGGTGATGCGGGCGGTGCCGAGGCGCTGGCCCTGGACTACGATGGGCAATTCGTGCTGGCGCGGCTCGGGGGCGATGAGGGCGACGAACCAGTGTGGTGCGTCGTAGGCGTCCCGGCGCTGGCGATGCGACGGTGCCGGGACGACGGCGCCCGCCGCGTCGAGGACGGTGACGCGCACGTGGCGCAGGCCCTGCACACGCAGGCGCAGGGTCTGCAGCAGGGTGTCGGGCGAGGCGGCCTGCGCCAGATCGATGGTGTCGGAGACGAGAAGCTCGACATTGGACAGGGCCGCCTTCATCTCGACCTCGACGGCGGAGCGCGCGTTCAGCACGATGACCCCGCACGAGAGCAGGGCCGCCAGGAGATCGATGGCGATGACGAGGACGATCATCCGCGTGCGGGTCGGCCAGCGTGCCCACAGGGTGGGGCGGGCCGCCCAACCGGGCGGGCTCGATGCGGGGGCCGTCGTCATGGTGGGGGTGCCGGGAAGCGGATGAGGGACGTTCCACTTGTAGCCGAGTCCGGGCGGGATGGAACGTGTAGCCCCGCGCCGTCCCGTCCCGATGAATCCGCGGGGATCCGGGACCGGCTCGCCGCATTCCTCGACGATCCGGCCACCCGGTGGAGTCTCGGCGGATTCGGTGCCGGGGCCGAGTTCGGTCGTGCGCCCGGCGAGGCCGTCGCGACCATGGGGCGTTTCGGCCGGCTGACGTGCCGCGGCGCCCTGATGCTCGCGCCCGCCGACGACCTCGTGCCGGTGGCCTACGAAACCGGGTTCCGTGGCGGCTGGAGCCATGCGGTCGCCCTGTGCCTGCCCGTGGGGACGGCTCTGGTCCCGGGGCCGGAGGTGGTCACGCCGCTCGGGCCCGACCTCGCGGCTGCCCGGCCCACGGATCGCGAGGCGTTCCTGTTCGACCTCGGCCTCGGGCTGCCTCAGGGGTCGGCCTGCCTGCGGACCCGCGATCCACGGATTCTCGACAATCTGTGGGGAGCTTGCGGCGGGGCGGCCTTCGCGCCCGGCAGTCCGGTGCCGGGGCTCCTCGTGGAACGCCGGCTCGACGTGGTGATGACGACCCGTCTCGGGCGGATCGAGGTCTTCGGCGGTCCCGTCGGCTCCGGCGCGGCCGCGCCGCGCGCCTACGTCGCCCCGGAGGTCGTACGGGCGCGCCGGACCCATGCGGCGACCGCGCCGATCCCCTCCGGTCTGGTTCCGTGCGCCCATCTCCATCCGCCACACCCGTGCCGCGACGCGAACGGGCGACCGATCGCGTTCGACCGCGCGCACCATGACGCGTTCCAGGCGCTGCTGACGTGCTGGGGCGATCCGGGCCGGGTCGCCCTCAAGGCCCGGCTCCTGGCGGGCGAGGCCTTGCCGAAGGGCGCCGACCGCGCGGACCGCGGCGTGGCCCGGGTGGTGGCGGCGCAGGCCGACTTCATCGAGCGAGCGTCCTAGCCGGGGGCGCGACGCACCTCTGCAAGATGGTGCCTGCGTCGTCCCGGGACGTGACGAAGACGAACCGCGATACCACTCCTTAAAGCCTCCGGACTAACACAGATCTAATCCGGGTAATCTCGGGCTTCGACTGTCGATACGGTGCCGGACATCTTCATGCCCCATTGTCGGGATCAGTTCACGGGCACGGCACCGCGTCATCGACCGGACGCGACCGCCGGGTGTGTTCGGGATGAGTCCACGCTGATGTCGATTGCCATCGATCCGACCGAGCGGCGCATCGCCGCCGAAGGGCGCGCGCCCGCCGAGCCCAAGGCACCATCGCGCGTCATGCGCGCCGCGCTGATCGCGGTTCTGGGCGGTGTCGGCCTCGTCGGCCTGTCCGCCGGGGCGTATTCGATGCTCTCGGGTCTCGCCGGCCCGCCGCCGTCCAAGGTCCGGATCGGGCGAATCTCGGCCGATTGGCCGGATTTGCGCGACGGCGTTCCTGCCCTGGCGTCGTCCCACCGGCCCTCGGGTCCGGTGCCGGCGGAGGCCGATCCGCTCCCGGTTCGAGCCGTCGTCGCGCCGGTCGAGGCCAAGGCCCAGGAAGCCAAAGCCTTCGAAACCAAAGCTCTCGAAGCCAAAGTCGTCGAAGCGAAGGCGCCCGAGACGAAAGCGGTCGAAGTCAAGCTTCTCCAGACCAAGCCTGCGGACGTGAAGGCTGTCGACACCAAGCCGGTTCAGGTCGCCAACATCGCGTCGCCTTTGAAGCTCGCGCGCCTGCCCCCCATCGAGAATGCCGCGACGGTGCCGTCCGCGCCCGCCGTCGCCCTCGTGGAGAAAGCCCGCACGGCCCCCCTCGTCGCCCCGACTCCCGTCGAGACCACCCGCGCCCGTGCCACGACCGGCGGCACCTTCGCGGCCCTTCCCCCGGCGTCGGCCGAAGCCGGGCCGAAAGCGAAGCCCGCCCCGGTCGTGGCACGGACCAAGCCCGCCGGCAAAACGGTACCGGGTGCCTCCGAAAAGGTCGCAGCCGCGCAACCGGCCCAGGCCGCAGAGCCGGAAGCCGAGGAGACCGAGATGTTCGGCATGAAAGTGCCGTCTCTGGCCCCCGTCGGACGCAAGCTCGTCGAAGGCGTCGAGGCCCTCGGAAACGCGGTCAAGCGCTTCCCCGAACAGTTCTGAGAACGACGTCGGCACAGGCCTGCTGTCATCGGGTACGATGAGTTCAGGCACCGAGCCACTGCAATCAATATCGTCCGCGTCGGCCCGAACCCCCGCGCATCGAAGTTGAAGGCGTTCGCCGTGGAGCTTCGGTCGGTTCGAAGGCCGGCTTCGAGGCCTCCGCGCGGGTCCTGCGGTTCAGGTCCGGAGGGGATCGAACGAGCACGACCCGGTGTCGGGACGTGCTCGCGAGGTGACGGTCGCTCACCGAAGAGCAGCCGGAGGGCCTCGGGCTACTTCGTCCGGGCGCGCGGCTTCTTGCCGATCTCGCGCTCGTGACGGGCGCCGCGCGGGCTCTTGAAGCCCTTGGGGCCGCTGGCCTCCTGATCGCTGCCGGGACCGTCCAAGAGCGCTTCCACCTGGATTTCGGGCGAGCCGTTCTTGGCAAAGGTCTGGGCGAAGCGGGACGCTGCGCCGCCGCGCACCTCGAACTTGGTCTCCCGATCGAAGATCCGGATGGCCCCGATCTCCTGGCGCCCGATGCTACCGCGTCGGGTCAGCATCGGCAGCAGGCGGCGCGGGTCGGCGTTGTCGCGCCGGCCGAGGTTGAGTCGGAACCAGACAGACGGACCTTCCGCGTCGATGCGGGCGGTGTCGGCGGGGTCGTAGACCGGCCGGGCCTTGCGCTCGGGGCCGGCGCCCGGATCGGTGACATCCTCGGGCTCGGGCAGGCGCGCCCGGTAGATTCGGGCCAGCGCCGCGGCGAGCTCCTGCGGCGTGCGACGGGCCAGCAGGGCCTCGCCCATGGCGACATCCTCCTCGGCCGGGGCATCGGTGAACAGTGGGTCCTGCCACATGCGTTCGCCGTCGAGGGCGCGGATCTCCTCGGCGGTGGGCGGGCCGGCCCACTCGGCGTTGACCTTTGCGATCATCAGCATCTGCTCGGCGCGGCGACGCTTGGAGGCCGGGATCAGCAGGACGGAGGTGCCTTTCCGTCCGGCGCGGCCCGTGCGGCCGGAGCGATGCTGGAGCACCTCGGCGTCGTGGGGCAGGTCGGCGTGGATCACCAGGCTGACAGTGGGCAGATCGATGCCGCGGGCGGCGACATCGGTGGCGACGCACACCTTGGCGCGCCCGTCGCGAAGGGCCTGAAGGGCGGCGTTGCGCTCGCCCTGGCCGAGTTCGCCCGACAGGGCCACGGCGGAGAAGCCGCGCTCGGTCAGCACCGCCTGGAGGTGGCGCACGGCGTTGCGGGTGTTGCAGAACACGATGGCGGTCGGAGCATCGGTGAAGCGCAGGGTGTTGACCACCACGTGCTCCAGCTCACGCGGCATCACCCGAACGGCCCGATAGGTGATGTCTTCGTGGCCGCGCTCCTGGCCCTTCACGGCGATGCGCAGGGCGTCGTTCTGGTAGCGCTCGGCCAGCGTCGCAATGGCTTTGGGCAGGGTCGCCGAGAACAGCAGCGTGCGCCGCTCCTTCGGGGTCACCGACAGGATGAATTCGAGGTCGTCCCGGAAGCCGAGGTCGAGCATCTCGTCGGCCTCGTCGAGGACGGCGACGCGCAGATCCTGGGTGGCGAGGTTGCGGCGCTCCAAGTGGTCGCGCAGGCGGCCGGGCGTACCGACGACGATGTGGGCGCCGTCGTTGAGCTGGGCGCGTTCGCGCCGCGGGTCCATGCCGCCGACGCAGGAGATCACCCGCGCGCCGGTCTCGGCGTAGAGCCACGTCAATTCACGCTCGACCTGGAGGGCGAGTTCGCGGGTGGGGGCGATGACCAGGGCCAGCGGCGCGCCGGCCGGACCGAAGCGCTCGGCACCGTCGAGCAGCGTGTCGGCGAAGGCGAGGCCGTAGGCAACGGTCTTGCCCGAGCCGGTCTGGGCCGAAACGAGGAGATCGCGCCCCTGCGCGGCGGCTTCGATCACCGCATTCTGGACGGGGGTAGGGTCTGCGTAGTCACGCGCGGCCAGAGCTCGGGAGAGCGGGGCCGGCAGGGTCGGAAAGGGCACTGAGGAGCCTTGCGGGCAAACAGGCTGGAACCCGCCGGGGATGGCCGCGCTAAGCGCGGATCGATCCCCCGGATGCGTGATTCCGGCCTCGATCGGTTACGGATACGGTGGCTTGTAGCCGGAACCGCGGCCATGCGCCATGTCTGCGCGCGCATGGGTGGTTTCCCGCACAGTTAAAGCTTGTCTTTCGGGCTTGGCCGTGGCCCCCGTGAGCCAGCCGCCCTGCGGGCGGTGCCGTCCGTCCCGATTGCGGCATGAGTTCGGACGTCCACAGGGGGAAAGATGGGGGCGGTGTTGCGTCTGGTCGTGGCGTGGGCGAGCGTCGCCGCGTTCTTCGTGTTCGGGCCCGCCTGGCTCGCCGACCTCGGATCGCCGCTCTGGGCCACGGGCCTGTTCCTGTGGCTGTTCCTCGTGATCCTGTGGGCGGCGTTCGGCGTGGTCCACGAGGCCGAGGAACTCGCCCATCGCCTCGGCGAGCCCTACGGCACCCTCGTTCTCACCCTCTCCATCGTGGTGATCGAGGTGGTCCTGGTGTCCGCCGTGATGCTGTCCTCGAAGGCGGTGCCGACGCTCGGACGCGACACGATGTTCGCCGTGCTGATGATCGTCCTCAACGGCATCGTCGGCCTCGGCCTGCTCATCGGCGGCCTGCGCCATCACCAGCAATCCTACAACCTGCAGGGCACGTCGGCCTTCCTGTCGGTGATCATCCCGCTCACCACCATCGCGCTGATCATCCCGAACTTCACCACCTCGACGAGCGGCGGCACCCTGACGCCCGTGCAGGCGATCTCGTTCTCGCTGTTCACCGTGTCGCTCTACGGGATCTTCCTGCTGATCCAGACCGGACGGCACAGCAGCTTCTTCATCCACGACGGCGGGCGGATCGCGAAATCGAACCCCGGCACCGTTGTGCCCGAAGCCGAGGCGCCCGAGGCGGACCGGCAGACGGCCGCGATCCTGAAGCACGTCGGTCTCCTCGTCGCCAACATCCTGCCCATCGTCCTGCTGTCGAAGAGCCTCGCGGCGATCCTGGACCACGGCATCGCGGCGCTCGGTGCGCCTTCGGCCCTCGGCGGCGTCCTCATCGCAGCCATCGTGTTCACCCCGGAGGGCATCAGCGCCCTGAAGGCGGTGGCGCGCAACGAGCTGCAGCGGGCGATCAACCTCTGCCTCGGCGCCGCGACCTCCACCGTCGGCCTCACGGTGCCGGCGGTCCTGGCCGTAGGCCTGCTGACGGGCCAGACCGTGGTCCTCGGCCTCGCGCCGACGGAGATGACGCTGCTCGTCGTGACCCTGATCCTCAGCACCCTGACGTTCTCGGGGCTGCGCACCACGGTGCTGGAGGGGGCCGTGCACCTCGTGGTGTTCTTCGTCTATCTGGTTCTGATCTTCAGCCCGTGATTCGGCGGACATCATGAGCGACATCCTCGTCATCGGCGCCGGCGTGGTCGGACTCGCCGTCGGTCGGGCGCTCGCCCTGCGGGGCCATGCCGTGGTGGTGGCGGAGGCCGAGGGCGGCATCGGCACGGGCGTGTCTGCGCGCAACTCCGAAGTGATCCATGGCGGGATGTACTATCCCGAGGGCTCGCTCCGGGCACGGCACTGCGTCGACGGCGCCCGGAGGCTCTACGGGTTCTGCGCCAGCCACGGCGTACCGCACCGCGCCTGCGGCAAGCTCATCGTCGCTACCGATGCGGCCGAGGGCGCCGCCATCGCGGCGATCCATGCGCGCGGGATCGCCAACGGCGTCGAGGGTCTGGCGCTCGTCGACGGGGCCGAGGCCCGCGCCCTGGAACCCAATCTCGCCTGCGTCTCCGCCCTCCACGCCCCCGGAACCGGCATCGTCGACAGCCACGCCCTCATGCTCGCCCTGCAGGGCGACATCGAGGATCGCGGTGGCGCCATCGCGTTCCACAGCCCGGTCGCGCGCCTGTCATGGGCGGACGGCGCCTGGGTCGCGACGGTGAACGGGGATGCGCTGCCGTTCGACGCCGTCGTCAATGCCGCCGGTCTCGGAGCACAGGCTATCGCGAAAGCAATCGACGGGTTCCCACCCGTCCGCATCCCGCGAAAGATCCTCGCCAAGGGGAGCTATTTCGGCTGCCTCGGCCGCCCGGCTTTCGCGCGGTTGATCTATCCGGCCCCCGTCGAGGGCGGGCTGGGCATTCATCTCACCCTCGATCTCGCCGGGCGCATGCGCTTCGGTCCCGATGTCGAGTGGGTGGAAACCGAGGATTACGCCGTCGATCCCGATCGCGCGCAAGCCTTCGCCCGTGCGATCCGCCGGTATTGGCCCGGTTTGCCCGAAGGGGTGCTGACCCCCGATTATGCCGGCATCCGTCCAAAGATCACCGGACCGGGCGAGCCCGCGGCGGATTTCGTCATCGACGGGCCGGCGCAGCATGGGCTGGACCGCCTCGTCCACCTGTTCGGCATCGAGAGCCCGGGCCTCACCGCGAGCCTGTCCCTCGCCGAAGAGGTCGCCGATCGGCTGTTGGCGTAGGAGATCGACGTCAGCCGCCGAAGCGTTCCGTCCGAATGGTGCCGGGCGCAAGACCGGCATCGACGAGGAGGTCGGCGGCCGTGTTCACGAACGGATTTGCGCCGCAGATGAAGGTGTGGCGCGGGCGCCCGAGGCGTTCGAGCGCCTGTCCGATGAGGGCGGCATCGATGCGCCGGCCGCCCTCGCCCGTCAGGTTCAGGATCCAATCGAAGCCGGGCTCGTCGCGGCGCCTCCGGTCGAGTTCGTCCTGGGCGATCGCCTCTGCCGCTTCGCGGACCGAATAGACCAGAAGGACCGGAACGTCGGGCGCCGCGATGGCCCGATGGCGCAGCATCGCCAGGAGCGGCACCACGCCCGAGCCGCCGCCGATGAGGAGCAGGGGGCCGCCATCCTCCGGTCGCCACACGAAGGCGCCCCCGATGGGACCGCGCAACGCCACGGTGTCGCCGACTTCCGCCACCCCGTCGAAGAACCCCGAGACCTCGCCCTCCGGCAGGCCCTCGACCATGAGTTCGACGATCCCGTCCGGGCTCGGCGCGGAGGCGATGGAGTAGCTGCGCTGAGCCTGGTAGCCGTCGGGTGCGGTCAGCCGGATATCGACGTGCTGCCCCGCGAGAGCCGGGCGGTCGAGCATCACGGCCAGCCGGAAGCACTTCACCCGCGGGGTCACCTGACCGATGCCCACGATGGTGGCATCCAGCCAGGGCAGAGGCTTCATCTCAGTCACCGGTGAAGCGCTGCTCGCGCCACGGGTCTCCGTACATATGATAGCCCCGCATCTCCCAGAAGCCACCCTCATCCTTCTGTGTGAAGCGCAGACCCTTGAGCCACTTGGCGCTCTTCCAGAAGTAAAGGTGCGGCACGAGGAGGCGCGCCGGGCCGCCGTGATCCGGCTCGATCGGCGCGCCGTCGTAATGGGTCGCCACCATGGCCCGGTCCCCGGTCAGGTCGGCGAACGGCACGTTGGTGGTGTAATCGTCGTATCCCTCCGCCAGGGCGAACGCCGTCGGCGCCGCGACGCCCGCATTCGCCAGAAGATCGTCGATTCCGACGCCCTCCCACGCCGTGTCGAACTTCGACCACTTCGTGACGCAGTGGATGTCGCCGCCCCAGCGCGTGCGCGGCAGGGCGTTGAATTCGTCCCAGGTCCAGATCTTCAACGGTCGCGATCCGGCCCGGAGGGTGAAGCGCCACGCGTCGAGATCGATCCGCGGATTCGGCCCGATCTGCAGAACCGGGAAATCCGCCGTGAGATATTGGCCCGGCGGCAGGCGCTCCCGCGTCGCCTCGGGCGGGCGTCGTCCGGTGAAGCCGCGTGTGCTCATGTCACCCTCGTTCGGGCTTTCGAAACCGCGCCTCCTTCCCCGTGCATCGGCGGGGAGGGCGCGTCGCGGCGCCGGATCAGCGGTCGCGCATGACGATCCACAGGGCGTGCACCATGCCCGGAACGATGCCCAGGACCGTCAGTAGGATATTGAGAAGGAACTGCAATCCGATGCCTGCCGTCATCAGGACGGCCAGGGGCGGCAGGAAGATGGCGAGCAGGATGCGAACGAGATTCGACACGATGTCTCCGGGACGTGATGGTGCCCGCGCAAGGGCGCGATAGCAACATTGCCGTTCCGACGATGGTTCCCGGTGGCTGTTTTTAAACATCTGCGTGCGATTTTGACGAACGGCGCGGCACACCCCGATAGGCTATGATCAAGACGCTCATCCACGAAATGGAACACGCCGTCACTATCGGAACACCCGATCAGCGTGCGGCGATGCTTCGCCGAATCACGGCTCTGTTTACCGATCACGCCGTCGCCCTGGGCGAGAGCGGGATCGAACCCTTCGATGCGATCATCCTTCACCTCGCCCGAAACGTCGAGGCCGCGGCCCGTTCGGCCCTCGCCGAGGAGATCGCCGATATCGCCAATGCCCCGCGCCGCGTCGTGCGCGACCTCGCCTTCGATCCGCAGATCACCGTCGCGGGGCCGGTCCTCGCCCGATCCGTGCGGCTCGACGAGGACGACCTGCTTCGGATCGTCAGGGAAGCCGGCCCATTGCATCTCGATGCGGTTTCGCGGCGACGGACCCTGAGCGAGCGGATCACCGACATCCTCGTCACGCGGGCGGCGACCCAAGCCGTGCGCCGGATCGCCGGGAACGAGACCGCGCACCTGTCGTCGACGGGATTCGGGACCTTGGTGGACTTGGCGGGGAAGGATCCGGTTCTGCGGGCGGTGCTCGATCTGCGCCGATCCATCCCCGAACTCCGCCGGATCGAAGCCCCGCCGCTCTCGCCGGCTTCCCCCGGGGGCGTCGATCTCGAGGAGAAGGCGATCGTCGCCCTCGTGGTACAGGGACGGGTGGACGATGCCCTGGCCGCCATCGCCCGCATCGCCGGGGTGCCGACCGAGATGGCGTCTCAGGCCCACCGTAATCCGGATCTCGATCCGCTTCTCTTTCTCCTACGGGCGTCCGATCTCGGGTGGGGGACCCTCAAGCACCTGATCCAGGCCCGGTCCGGCCGTCGCCTGTCGCCGGAGGACATGCGGGGGACCTTCGAGGCGTTCCAGGCCCTGTCGGTGGCCACGGCCCGCCGTTCGGTCCGCTTCACCGCGTCCAAGGGCCGGACCAAGGCCGCTTGACGCCGCGGCGCACGGGCTGCCACCCCTGGTCTCAGGAGGCGCCGTGCTGGTCGACCTGTTCCACTACCTGACGACCCCCGCCCCCTGGTCGCATCGCCGGCGGGGCTACCTGCGCGAGAGTGTCCTGCTCCTGTCCCGCTCGCGCCGGTGCCAGACGGCCTGGGAGCCGCATCTCACACGGGCCCGTGCCGTGATCATGCGGGCCTGCGAAGGTCTCCCTCGATATCGCACCGTCGTCGTTCTCGGCTCGGGCCTCCTCGACGACGTACCCCTGGACCACCTCGCCCGCCGCTTCACCCACATCCGCCTCGTCGATGCCGTGCATCCGTGGCCGACCCGATGGACGGTGCGCCACCGTCCCGACGTCACCCTGGTCACGGCCGATCTCACCCGGCCAGGGGCGGTTCCCGATCACGGGGGCGGGCCGGAGATCGATCTCGTGATCTCCGCCAACCTGCTTTCGCAACTGCCGATCCTGCCCGTCGACGGCTCCGGAGGGGCGGATCCGCAGCTCGGTGGGCGGATCGTCCGAGCTCATCTCGACGGCCTGTCCCGCCTCGCGGCGCGGGTCTGCCTCGTCACCGACGTCCTGCAGACCGAAGAGGACCGCGACGGCCGTGTGACCGACCGCCTCGACCTCCTCCACGGCGTTCCGCTTCCGACACCCGACGCGTCCTGGACCTGGGATCTGGCGCCATTCGGCGAGGCCGCGCGGGACCGCCGTCTCGTCCACCGCGTCCACGGCTACGCGGACTGGCATGCCGCACTCGGCGGCCCAGACCGGCCCTGAACGCGAAAAGCCGCCCAACGGGGGCGGCTTTCCAGAGCGATCGCGGCAAACTTATTCGGTGATCGGCGTCACATCGTCGGTACCGGCGGAGCCGGGCTCGGCCCCATCGGTCCCCTCGAAGCGGGCCCGGCGGCGACGGCGTGGCTTCGGAGCCGTCGGCGTTTCGTCGGGGGAGGACGGGGCCCCCTGCGGAGCGGCTTCCTCCGCCGTGCGGGGCTCGACGGGCCGTTCGGTGGGAACGGGACGCGGTGGCGTCATCAGAAAGGCCGGCAGGCCGGATACGTCCTCGGCCGGCGCACGCTCGGCCTCGTCGCGACGGCGGCTCCGCCGGGGCGGTGCATCCGCCACCCGGCGCGGCTCGGTCGGCTGGAAATCCGGCCGCGCGGACTCCGGACGGACAGGCTCCTGCCGCACGGGTTCGGGGCGGACGAAGTCCGGTCGCACCGGATCCTGACGGGCGGTCTCCTGCCGGACGAAGTCCTGACGCGGGGCCTCGTCGCGCCCGCCATCCTGCGGGGCCTCGGCGTTTCGATTGGATTCGAACCGCGCGCCGTTGTTGCGACGGCCATATTCCTGGCGCGGCTGCTCGTTGCGGGGCTGATCCTGCCGATCCCGGTCCTGGCGCTGCTGGTCCTGGCGCGGCTGGTCCTGGCGCGGCTGGTCCTGCCGACCGTAATCCGGTCGCTGGTTGTCCTGTCGCGAAGAATCCGGCCGATTGTAGTCCTGCCGCTGGCCGTCCTGCCGGGACCCGTCGGGGCGCTGGTTGTCGAAGCGCTGCGGACGGTCGTTGCGGTTGTTGAAGCGGTCGCGCCGGTCGTTGCGGTCGTTCCGGTTCTGGCCACCGTCCTGACGCGGATACTCCTGACGCGGCGAATCCTGCCTCTGGGACTCCTGCCTCTGGGACTCTTGCCGTCCCTCGTAGGCCGGCGGCTGATACGCCGGCTGGGGCTGCTGGCCGGGATCGGTGTAGTCGTCGTTGTAGGAATGGGCGGCGTAGCCGAGCGGTGCGCCCTGGTCGTCGCCACCATCCTCGTCGCCGTCGTCGTCGAAGCCGTTGCGGGCGTAGCCGCCGGCGGCCTGCTGACGGTTCTGCTCCTGCGCGCCCGAGATGATGCGAAAATAATGCTCGCCGTGCTGGAAATAATTCTCCGCCGCCACGGGATCGCCGCTCGCCTGCGCGTCACGCGCGAGCTGAGCGTATTTATCGGCGATGTGCTGGGCGGTGCCGCGAATCTTGACGTCCGGACCGTTCGATTCGTAGGACCGGGTCAGCGGGTTCGGACCCTTGGGGCGGTTGCGACCGCGCACCCGTCTGTTCTGGTTTGGTCTCATCGGTCTCGATTGACCCTCGTTCGTACGGGAGCTGGTGAGGCGGTCCGGGACCCGGCGGCCTTGAGCCGAAATCCGGCCCGGCCATGGTGACCCCGGGAGGGGGACCGTGTGATCCGGTTTGTCAGGTCCGCGATCGGAATCGGAATGCGCCGTGCTTGCCGTGTGTCCCGGTCCACCGAGGCTCGCGCTCGCGTTCAGGCGCTCTTCGGTTTTCAGGCTCGAAGTGACCAAGTTCCTGCGCGTCGTCTCACAGCGCGCCAACCTGATCGTGGGGAGATCGCTGAGGAGCGTCGCGGACTACGAGCCGGCACCATTCCTGCCACGATCCGTCTCGACGGATCGTTTTTCGATCTGACTGAGAGCCTAGCCGGTCGCCGCGACGGCAACAAGCATTTTTTCGCGGCACCCCCGGTTGTTCACGACGATTCTCGTCCGAGCGGCGCATCCCGTCCCCGACATCGCCATCACTTCGACGCGAACGCGACCACGCGGGCATGTCCAGCCAGGTCGTGGGTGATGCCGGCCGCCACGAAGCCACGCTCGCGGCCGAGGGTCAGCACGGCCTCCGCCTGGTCGTGGCCGACCTCGAACAGCAGGCTTCCGCCCGTCGCCAGCCGCACCGGCCCCCGCGCCACGTCATCCAGGATGCGCCGGTAGGCATCGAGCCCGTCGACGCCGCCATCGAGGGCCGCTGCCGGATCGTGGAGGCGGACTTCATCGGCCAGGGTCGCGATGACGCCGAGCGGGATGTAGGGCGGATTCGAGACGATGAGGTCGAACGCGGCCATCAGGCCCGCGCACCAGTCGGCACGCATGAAGGCGGCCCGGTCGCCGACCCCATTGGCCGTGGCGTTGGTGCGGGCCTGGATCAGGGCGCCTTCCGAGCGGTCGAGGCCGATGCCGAAGGCGTTGGCGCGCTCGGACAGCAGGGCAACGAGGATGCAGCCCGAGCCGGTTCCGAGGTCGAGGATGCGCAAGGGGCTTGTGCGGTCGGGATGGCGTCCGAGGGCCGCTTCCACCAGGGTCTCGGTGTCGGCGCGGGGCACCAGGGTCTCGGGCGCCAGTCCGAACGGGAGGCCCCAGAATTCCCAGGCGCCGACGATCCGGGCCACGGGTTCGCCCGCGAGGCGCCGGGCGAGGGCCTCCGATAGGGCCGCCGCGCCCGCCGGCCCGATGGGTTCGAAGCCACCGAGGATGAGCTCCGTCCCGCTGAGGCGGAGGACGTCGAGGACGAGGAAGCGGGCGTCGCTGTCGGCGATGCCGCCCTCGGCAAGGCATCGGGTCGCGTGCCGTAGGGCTTCCTGACGAGTCGTGCCCGCGATCAGAGACATGGTCGTGACCGGAGACATGGCCGGCTCAGGCCATGCCCTCCGCGGCGAGCAGCTCGGCCTGATGCTCCGTCACCAGCGCGTCGATCAGCTCGTCGAGGGCCACGCCCGCCAGCACTTCCTCGAGCTTGTACAGGGTGAGGTTGATGCGGTGGTCGGTCACCCGCGCCTGGGGAAAGTTGTAGGTGCGGATGCGCTCCGAGCGGTCGCCCGAGCCGACCTGCGACTTGCGGTCGGCGGCCCGCACCGCGTCCTTGGCCGTGCGCTCGGCATCGTAGAGCTTCGAGCGCAGGAGCTGCATCGCCCGGGCCCGGTTCTTGTGCTGCGAGCGCTCCTCCTGGACGAAAATCACGATCCCGGAGGGCAGGTGGGTGATGCGGATGGCCGATTCCGTCTTGTTGACGTGCTGGCCGCCGGCGCCCTGCGAGCGCATGGTGTCGATCTTCAGGTCGGCATCGTTGATGACGATATCGACCTCCTCGGCCTCGGGCAGCACCGCCACGGTGGCGGCGGACGTGTGGATGCGCCCCTGCGTCTCGGTGTCGGGCACTCGCTGCACTCGGTGGGCGCCGCTCTCGAACTTCAGGCGGGCGAACACGCCCTTGCCCTTCACCTCGGCGATGACCTCGCGGTAGCCGCCGACGGTGCCCTCGCTCTCGGAGATCACCTCGACCTTCCAGCCCTTGGCGTCGGCGTAGCGGCCGTACATCCGGAACAGGTCGCCGGCGAAGAGCGCGGCCTCGTCGCCGCCGGTGCCGGCGCGGATTTCCAGGATGGCGGATTTCTCGTCGGCGGAGTCCTTCGGCAGCAGGATGAGCTGCAGGGCGCGGTGCGCCGCCTCCAACCCGGCTTCCGCCTCGGGCTTCTCGTCGGCCGCCAGCGCCCGCATCTCGGAATCGCTGCCCGGCTCGTCCATCAGCGCCTGGATGTCGGCGAGGTTGGAGGCGGCGGCCCGGTAGGCGTGGATCGCCGCGACGACGCCCTCCAGCTCCGACAATTCGCGGGACAGCTGGACGAAGGTGTCGGAATCCGCCGAGCCCGCGCTGAGGGTCGCGGTGACGATGTCGTGGCGCGTCAGGATGGCGTCGAGACGGTCGGAAGGAATGGGGGTCATCGCCCGTGGGGTACTCTCACCAGTGTTTCGGGTCGGCGCGGTCGGTCCGGAGGGGCCAGGGTCGGAAACTCTGAAGGCCCGCTAGATAGGAACGCCGTGCGCCTTGGCGAAGGCGCTGAGCGCCGGCCGGAGGGTTGCGCCGTCGCCGGCGCGGGCCATCTCGGCGTCGATGACGGCCGCGATGGCGGCGGCGTCGAGGGCGAGCACCATGGCCTTCACCGGGCCGATGGCGGCCGGTGACATGGAGAGGTGCCGGAAGCCGAGGCCGATGAGGGCCATGGCCTCGAGGGGCTTGCCGCCGATCTCGCCGCAGACCGTGGCCGGGCAGCCGGCCGCCGCCGCCCGCTCGGCGATGAGCCGGAAGGCGCGCAGGGCCGGCACGCTCAGGGTGTCGAACCGGCCCGCCACCCGCCGGTTCTCGCGGTCGACGGCGAAGAGGAACTGCATGAGGTCGTTGGACCCCACCGACAGGAAGTCGGCGGCCCGCGCGATCTCGTCGATCTGGAACAGGAGCGAGGGCACCTCGACCATCACGCCGAGCTTGCAATCGCTCGGCAGCGGGTGGCCGTGGCGGCGCAGGTGCGCCTTCTCGCGCTCGACGATGGCCTTGGCGCGGGTGAACTCGTCCACCGTCGCCACCATGGGGAACATGATCTTGAGGGGTCGGCCCCCGGCCGCGCGGAGCAGCGCCCGCAACTGCACCCGCAGCAAAGCCGGCCGGTCGAGGCCGATGCGGATCGCCCGCCAGCCGAGCGCCGGGTTCTCCTCCTCGAGGGCCGGCATGTACGGCAGGATCTTGTCGCCGCCGATGTCGAGGGTGCGGATCGTCACCGGCAGGTCGCCGGTGGCGGTGAACACCGCCTCGTACAGGGTCTGCTGCTCGGCCGCCGACGGCATGCGCTGGGCGACCATGAACTGGAGTTCGGTGCGGAACAGGCCGATGCCGTCCGCGCCCGTCTCGGCCAGATGGGTGAGGTCGATGAGCAGACCGGCATTGAGCTGCAGGCCGATGGCGACCCCGTCGCGGGTCACCGCCGGCAGGTCGCGCAGGGCCCGGTACTGCTCCTGACGCTTGGCGCGGACCCGCACCATCTCGCCGTAGGCCGCCTCGATCTCGGGACCGGGCCGGACCTGGATCTCGCCCGTTGCGCCGTCGACGATGATGGCGTCTCCGGCGTCGCAGAGCGCCGTGGCGTTGGCGATCTCGCCCACCGCCGGGATGCCGAGCGCCCGCGCGACGATGGCGATGTGGCTCGTCGGGCCGCCTTCCTCCAGGACGACGCCGCGCAGGGCCGTGCGGTCGTAGTCGAGCAGGGCCGCAGGCCCCATGGAGCGGGCGACGAGGATCGCGTTCTCGGGCAGCACCCGGTCGCCGTTGCCCTCGTGGCCGATGAGGGTGCGCAGGAGCCGGTTGGCGAGGTCGTCAAGGTCGTGCAGGCGGTCGCGCAGATACGGATCGCTCTGGCGCATCATCCGGGCGCGGTTGTCCGACTGGACCCGCTCGACGGCGGCCTCTGCCGTCAGGCCCGACTGCACGGCCTCGCGCATCCGGCGCAGCCAGCCCTTGTCGTGGGCGAACATCCGCACGGTCTCGAGGACCTCGCGCGATTCGCCGGTGCCGATGCTGTCGCCGCGTTCCACGAGGTCGTCGATGGCGGAGCGGACTTCGCCGATGGCCTGTTCGAGGCGCTCGACCTCGCGGTCGAGGTTTTCGGCGATGAGCCGCTTCACCACGATGCGCGGCTCGTGCAGCACCACGTGCCCGAGGCCGATGCCGTCGGCGAGCGCCACGCCGCGCTGGCTCACGGCCCGCCGGGCCGCGGATCCGGCCCCGGGGGCCAGCGCCTGGAGTTCGCCCGAGGCGATCATCTCCGACAGCACCATGGCGGTGGTCTGGAGCGCCTCGATCTCCTCTTCCGAATAGACCCGGTAGGTCTTGTTCTGCACCACGAGCACGCCGAGCGTGTTGCCCGCGCGCAGGAGCGGCACGCCCAGGAAGGCGTGATAGGCCTCTTCGCCCGTCTCCGGCCGATAGGAGAAGGACGGGTGCGACTGGGCGTCGGACAGGGAGAGCGGCTCGGCCGTCTGCGCGATGAGGCCGACGAGGCCCTCGTCCGCGCGCATGCGGGTGAGATGGACCGCTTCGCGGTTCAGGCCCTCGGTGGCGAACAACTCGAGGGTGTTGTCGTCGCTCAGCACGTAGACCGAGCACACCTCCGCCACCACGTTGGCGGCGATCAGGGTGACGATCCGGTCGAGACGTGCCTGTGGACTGACCGGCTCCGCCATCGCTTCGCGGAGGCGGCGCAGCAGCAGGCGCGGTCCTCCAGGCGCAGCGGGCATGGTCCCTCGATCCGGCTTCGGTTCGAGGCGTGATCCGATCCGGCCGGATCGCGCCTCTCATTCCTTGTGTGTCGTGCCCTCAGACGAACCGGTATCCACTTCGTCGGACAGCGCGCTCACGCGGCATCACGCGCAAGAATCGTGCGCGCGATGGGCCAATGTGTTCAGGCCTGGTCGAGGCCGTATAGCGAGTGGAGCGTACGCACGGCAAGCTCCGTATAGGCGGAGTCGATCAACACGGAGAACTTGATCTCGGATGTCGTGATCGCCCGAATGTTGATGCCCTTCTCGGCGAGCGCCCGGAACGCCTTGGCGGCGACGCCCGCGTGGCTGCGCATGCCGACACCGATGGCCGAGACCTTCACCACGTCCGTGGCACCCTCGATCTGGGCGAACTCGATGACGCCGCTCTGGGCATCGAGGATCTGGCGCGCACGATCGTAATCGGCGGACGGGACCGTGAAGGTCATGTCCGTGGTGGACTGATCGCCCGAGACGGTCTGGATGATCATGTCGACGTTGATGTTGGCGTCCGCCAGGGGCCCGAAGATGGCGGCGGCGATTCCGGGGCTGTCCTTGACCTGGCGCAGCGTGATCTGCGCCTCGTCCTTCGAGAAGGCGATCCCGGTGATGATCTGCTGTTCCATGGTCTCGTCCTCGTCGCAGATGAGGGTTCCGGGGCGTGCGTTGTCGGGCGGGTCGAAGCTCGATCGCACCGTGGTCGGCACCCGGTGGACCATGGCGAGCTCGACGGAGCGGACCTGCAGGACCTTGGCGCCCAGGGAAGCCATCTCCAGCATCTCCTCGAAGGTCACGCGCTCCATGCGCCGGGCCTTCTGAACGACGCGCGGATCAGTGGTGTAGACGCCGTCGACGTCCGTGTAGATGTCGCAGCGCTCGGCACCGATGGCGGCCGCGATGGCCACCGCGCTGGTGTCCGAGCCGCCCCGGCCGAGGGTGGTGACCCGGCCCGTCGCCTCGTGCATGCCCTGGAAGCCGGCGATGACCGCGACCTCGCCGCGCTTGAAGCCAGCATCGAGGCGGGCGCCGTCGATGCCCTCGATGCGGGCCGAGCCGTGGGCGTCGGAGGTGAGGATCGGGATCTGCCAGCCCTGCCACGAGCGGGCTTTGAGACCGGCCTTGCGCAGGGCGATGGCCAGCAGGCCGGCGGTGACGAGTTCGCCCGAGGCCACCACGGCGTCGTACTCGGCCTCGTCGTAGATCGGGTTCGCGTCCTTGACCCAGGCGACGAGCTCGTTGGTCTTGCCCGACATGGCCGACACCACAACAGCGACCTCGTAGCCGGCCGCGACCTCGCGGGCGACGTGGGCCGCCACGTTGCGGATGCGCTCGACATTGGCGACGGACGTGCCGCCGAACTTCATCACCAAACGGGCCATGCAGCGTCCGCGTCGATTCTCGTGGAAAGGGAGCCGTGGTGCGGCGGGCCGGACAAACGCCCGCGTCGCTCTGCGGCTGTACCGGACAGGGCTTCGGCGGGTACAAGGGCTACCCGAGCGTGTCAACAATCGGGGCCGGTGGGCCGTGACCCATCCCCGGGACTGTTGTTCCACCGAACTTTTTTCCGCCCAATCAGACGGACCCGATGACCGGACCCACCTCATCCTCCATCGACCGCGACGAGGTCGCCCGCTTCGAGGCCATCGCGGCGACGTGGTGGGACCCGACCGGGCCCATGCGGGTGCTGCACCGCTTCAATCCCGTACGGCTGGCCTATATCCGTGACGCCGCCTGCCGGCATTTCGACCGGGATCCGAAAGCGCCGTTCCCCCTCGACGGCCTCGCCATCGTCGATGTCGGGTGCGGCGGCGGCGTGCTGTCCGAACCCCTCGCGCGCCTCGGCGCCCGGGTGACGGGGCTCGATCCGGCGCCGACCAACGTGAAGGTCGCCCAGGCGCACGCGGATGCGGCCGGCGTGAGCGTCGATTACCGGGCCCGCACCATCGAGAGCGTGGTGGCGGAGGGCGAGCGCTTCGACATCGTGCTGGCCATGGAGGTGGTGGAGCACGTGGTCGATGTGCCGGCCTTCGTCGCCACCGCCTGCGCGGCGGTGAAGCCCGGCGGGCTGCTGTTCTCCGCCACCCTCAACCGCACCCTGCGCTCGTACGCCCTCGCCATCGTGGGGGCCGAATACGTCCTCGGCTGGCTGCCGAAGGGCACCCACGACTGGGACAAGTTCGTGAAACCCCACGAACTCATCCGCGCCGTCGAGGACGGCGGCCTCGCGGTGACGGACACCACCGGGGTGGTGTTCAATCCGCTGGACGGCTCGTGGCGGGCGAGCCGCGACACGGCGGTGAACTACATGATCGCCGCGCGCCGCGCCTGAACTCCCGGCGGCCTCGCGTCGTTGACCGCGCGCAACCGGAGGCCGTCATGCTCGAGAAGATCCCCCACGCCGTCGGCGAGGCCCTGTCCGGCCTCAAGGCGGGCATCGCGGCGACCACCTACCACGCCGACTTTCCCGACACGCCCGCGACGGTGCGGCTGACGAGCCCGGCCTTCGCCGAGGGCGGGTCGATCCCAGCCCGTTTCACCGAGGACGGCGAGAAGACGTCTCCGCCCCTGGCCTGGGACAACCTCCCGCCGGGGACCGTCCGGGTCGCCCTCATCGTCGAGGACGCGGGCAGCCCGACGCCGCGCCCCCTCGTCCACCTCATCGCCTGGAACCTGATGCCGGAGGCCGGCCCCCTGACCGAGGGCGCGCTGCCGAGCCCCGGCGGGGCGCACCAGTCCCAGGATCTCGGCAAGAACAGCTTCCTTCAGGACCAGTGGCTGCCGCCCGATCCGCCCACCGGCCACGGGCCGCACGAGTACCTGTTCCAGATCTATGCCCTCGACGTGGCTCTCGCCCTCGACGCCTCACCGGGCCGGGGCGCCGTGATCGACGCCATGCGGGGCCATGTGCTCGCCAAGGGCTGCCTGACGGCGACCTACGCCCGGACCTGAATCGCATTTGGATGTTGCACCGCTCGGTCCGCCCGGTGCATGGGCGCACCGGGACAGGGACGGAGCGTTTCCATGAAGGCCTTGCTGTGCACCCGCCTCGGCGGCCCCGACGATCTCTCCCTGGAGGACATCGCCGAACCGGTGCCGGGGCCCGGCGAGGCCGTGGTGCGCATCACCCTGGCGGCGCTCAACTTCTTCGATACCCTCATCATCGCCGGGCGCTACCAGGTGAAGCCGGAGCTGCCGTTCTCGCCCGGCGGCGAGGCCGCCGGCGTGGTCGAGGCCCTCGGGCCGGATACGAAGGGGGTTTCGGTCGGCGACCGCGTCATCGTCCACCAGAAGTTCGGGACCTGCCGCGAGCGCATCGCGGTCTCGACCCGTCATCTCACGCCGATTCCCGATGCCGTCTCCGATGAGCAGGCCGCCGGCCTGACCATTACCTATGGCACGTCGCTCCACGCCCTGCGGGACCGGGCGAAGCTCCAGCCGGGCGAGACCCTGGCGGTGCTTGGCGCCTCGGGCGGCGTCGGCCTCGCGGCGGTGGAACTCGGCGCCATCATGGGCGCACGTGTCATCGCCTGCGCCTCGTCGCCGGAGAAGTTGAGGGTCGCCGAGGCGCACGGAGCCACGATGAGCGTCGACTACGCCGCCGACAACCTGCGCGAGGCCCTGCGGACCCTCACGGAGGACAAGGGCGTCGACGTGATCTACGATCCCATCGGGGGCGACTACGCCGAGCCGGCCCTGCGCTCGCTGGGCTGGAAGGGGCGCTACCTCGTCGTCGGGTTCGCCGCCGGCGACATCCCCCGTATCCCGCTGAACCTCGCCCTCCTCAAGGGCATCGACATCCAGGGCGTGCACTGGGGCGTGTTCGTCGATCGCGAACCCGAGGCGCATGCGCAGAACCAGCGCCAGCTCCTCGCCTGGGTCGCGGAGGGCCGTCTAACCGCCAAGGTCCATGGGGTCTATCCCCTGGCGGATTACGCCGAGGCCCTCGGGATCCTCAAGCGGCGCGAGGCCGTGGGGAAGGTGCTCCTGCGAATGTGAGCGCCTTCCCGTGGGATCGCCTCAGAGCAGGCCCTGCGCCTTGGCCAGCGCCACGAGGTCGTGCTGGGGGCGGGCGCCGATGTGCTGGATCACCTCCGCCGCGGCCAGGGCGCCGAGACGGGCGCTCGCGGCGTTGTCGAGGCCCCGCACATGGCCCGCGAGGAAGCCGGCGGCGAACAGGTCGCCCGCACCCGTGGTGTCCACCAGTTCGTGGACCGGGGAGGCCTCGACGCTGCGGATCTCGCCACCCTTGACCACCATGGCGCCGTCCGCCGAGCGGGTGACGAGGCCGAGGAGATGCTTGCCGCGGGCGTCGCGCTCGTCGCGCAGGGCCTTGAGGGCGACCTCCGCGTCGTCGGTCTCGTAAAGGCTCTGCAACTCGCCGATGTTGGCGAACAGGATATCGACGCTGCCGTCGCGGATGAGCCCGAGGAATTCTTCGCGATACCGGCCGACGCAGAAGGCGTCCGACAGGGTCAGCGCGACGGCGTTGCCGGCGGCGTGGGCGATCTGAACGGCCTTGCGGAACGCGTCCTTGGCGGCCGGCGGATCCCAGAGGTAGCCCTCGAGGTAGGTCACGCGCGCGTTGCGCACGGTGGCCTCGTCCACGTCGGCCGGGGACAGGTTCTGGCAGGCGCCGAGATACGTGTTCATGGTGCGCTCGCCGTCGGGCGTCACCAGGATGAAGCAGCGCGCCGTGGCAGGACCGTCGGTAGCGGCCGGCACGGTGTAGCGCACGCCCGTGGCCTTCAGGTCGTGGGCGTAGAGGCCCCCGAGTTCGTCGTCGCGGACCTTGCCGATGAAGCCGGTCTTCGCGCCGAGCAGCGCCGCGCCGACTGCGGTGTTGGCGCCGGAGCCGCCCGATACGATGGTGGCCGGCCCCATGGCGTTGAACAGGGCCTCGGCCCGCTCCTCGTCGATGAGCTGCATCGCGCCCTTCGGCACGCCCTGCTCGGCGAGGAACGATTCGTCCGCGCGGGCGATGAGGTCGACGATGGCGTTGCCGAGGACGAGGAGGTCGAGGGATTCGGGCATCTAACCGTCCAGTCTGGCCGGGGGAAAAGGATGCGCCGGGCTGTGGCACCAGCCCCGCCGGGGGTCAAGCGAGGGCGGCCGTCCCAACACTCCGTCCATCCCTCACGACTCGGCTAAGGGAGACTCGGTGAAGAGAGCGGCTCCCGTGAGGGTCGGGCCCGGTGGCTCGAGTTCGAGCCGCCCCGTGGAGGCGAGCCGCGTCTCGATCAGGTCTTCGGTTCCGCGCCGATGGTGAATGACCATGCGCCGCACCGGATCGACGATGAGAGAGTGCATCACGCTCGGCACCCGGAAATACCCGACAAGCTTCTGCGTGGTGTCGATCTGTCCGGTACTCGGGGACAGGACCTCGACGACTACGATGGGGGCCGGGGCCTGCGTGGCATCGGGCCCGAGGCGTTCGCCGCAATGCACCAGGGCGGCCGGCTCGAAGCAGGTTGCCGCATCCACCCGCCCCGTGATCCCGTCGGGCAGCATACGACAGGCAAGCCCGGCCTCTCGAAGGCCTACCCTGGGCGCGAGCTGGACGGAGAGGTCTCCACATACCGCATGCGCTGCGGGGCCATGGCGAAGACCTCTCCGTCGACGAGCTCGTAGCGGCCGGGCTGGTGCTGGGCCCAGGCCAGGAAGGCGTCGACATCCATGCCGGCTTTGGGCTGCGCGCTCATGGGCGACAGCCTCTCATGCGCCCCGAAGACTGCGAAGGCGCCGGTCTTACTGAAGCGCCTTCACCTCGCACTGCGCGTAGTCCGAGGCCGCCTTCACGTAGGCGTTCAGGCCCTTCACGTAGGCCTCCGCCAGGGGACGGTAGACGGCGATCTGGGCGTTGTAGGCCTTGATGGCGTCGTTGTAGCTGTAGGCTTCCCAGCCGGGGCAGCCGCCCTTGGCGTCGACGCAGGCCGGCTTCTCCGGGAAGGCGGGTTTGGTCGGCCGGGCGCTCACGGGCGGCGGTTCGGCGCGGGGGCACTCGGCGCGGGCCGCACCGACGGCGAGGAGGCAGGCCATGCCGGCCGCCCAGATTGTTTTCGTCATCGCGTCCCCCGAACCATCGGCACGGACTCATGCGGGAGGCCGGGCGCGGCCGCAAGCCGGCTTCAGCGCGCGGCCACCGCTTCGGCGGGCCGGCTCCGCACCGGTCGGGCCTCTGGTCCCGCGCCCCTGTCCGCACCCTTGCCCGCGCCTTTGCCGAACCGGTCCCAGATGCGGCGCGCGGCATCGATGACGGGCAGAACCAAACCGATGCCGAGCACCCACCAGGCCGGGCGGATCATGTCGGGAAAGGCGAGGTTGGCCTGGAGCACGCGCCCGGCCGGGATGCCGCTGGCGAGCCCGTACCACGCCGCCTCCAGTCCGGCGGTGGTGAGCGCCACCGCGACGGCGAGCCCCAGCAGGGTCAGGGGGTTGATGGGCCAGCGCAGGCGCTGCAGGGCGCGCCAGCCCATGAGGAGCAGGAAGGCGCCGGTCCAGAACACCGGGTCGGAGACGTCGATCTTGGCCTGCAGGAAGTAGTGGACGAGGCCGAGCACCGCGAGGGTGTAGACCGTCTTGTGCAGGCGCGGCCACGCCTTGCCGAGTCGCCTGATCATGCCGTCCGTGGAGGTCACGCCGAGGACCACGAACCCCACGAGGGCGACGAACCCGATGGTAAGGTAGATCCGACTGACGATCTCCGAGACCACCTTCGTCAGCACGAAGTTCTGATCGATCACGTAGAGCGCGAGGTGGATGAGCGCGTAGGCCAACACCGTCAGCCCGAGCATCCGCCGAACGAGGATCAGCTTCGGCCAGTTCGCCAGGCGCCGCAGGGGCGTGACGGCCAGGGACAGCAGCAGGAAACGCACGGCCCATTCGCCGGTGCCGTGCAGGAGCGCGGTGATGGGCTTGGCACCGAGCGCGTCCGCCGCATAGGCGCCGGCGAGCCAGAGGCCGGGCGCCAGGGCGAACAGGAAGACGCCGAGCTTGAGGCCCGAGAGACGTCCGGCGCGGTCGCGCCAGGGTGCGGAGATGGCGGGCAGGGCGGGCATGGCATGTTCCGAATGCGCGGCTGTCGGGGCGACCGGTGCCGCCGACGGTCCTATCTACGTGGCGAAGCGGGCCGAAGTTACGGCCGGCGACGTGCGGTCGCACACCCTGCCCGCGCCGTGCCGGGGGACGATGCGGCATCGAACGACGTGTTGTATGCCGGGCCGAACCGGTCCCCATCGCAGAAGCCCAGCATGCCCGCATCGAAGCCCGCCGCCGACAGCCTCGACGACCTGACGCCGGAGACGGCGCGCGGTGAGCACGCCTCCCTTTCCGAGCGCATCGCCGAGGCCGACCGCCTGTATCACCAGGAGGACGCGCCGGAGATCTCGGACGCCGAGTACGACGCCCTGCGCCGCCGCCTGGAGGACATCGAGGCGCGGTTCCCGGACCTCGCCGGCACGGGGGCGGCGAGCACCTCCGTCGGCGCCAAGCCGTCGGAGAAATTCGCCAAGGTCCGGCATGCCGTGCCGATGCTGTCCCTCGGCAACGCCTTCGCGGATGCGGAGGTCGAGGAGTTCGTCGCCCGGGTGCGCCGGTTCCTGAATTGGCCCGAGGGCGAGACGCTGGCCTTCACCGCCGAGCCGAAGATCGACGGATTGTCCCTGTCGCTCCGCTACGAGGGCGGCCGCCTCGTCACCGCCGCGACGCGGGGCGACGGCGAGACCGGCGAGGACGTCACCCGCAACGCCCGCGTGGTGGACAGCATCCCCGAGACCCTCTCGGGCGACGACGTGCCGGAGATCTGCGAGGTTCGGGGCGAGGTCTACCTCTCACACGCGGATTTCGCGTCCATCAACGCGCGTCAGGAGGCCGCCGGCAAGGCCCTGTTCGCCAACCCGCGCAACGCCGCCGCCGGGTCCCTGCGCCAGCTCGATCCCGAGATCACCCGCTCGCGGCCGCTCAAGTTCTTCGCCTACGCCTGGGGCGAGATGTCGGCCCTGCCTGAGGAGACCCAGTCCGGGATGATCGGAGCGTTCGGGCGCTGGGGACTGCCGGTCAACGACCGCACGAAACGCTTCACCGATGCGCAAGCGATGATCGCCCATTACCGCGGCATCGAGGCCGCGCGGGCGGATCTCGGCTACGACATCGACGGCGTCGTCTACAAGGTCGACAGCCTCGCCCTGCAACGGCGGCTCGGCTTCGTCTCGCGCTCGCCGCGCTGGGCTTTGGCCCACAAGTTCGCGGCCCAGAAGGCGCTCACGGTGGTCGAGGGGATCGAGATCAATGTCGGCCGCACCGGCTCCCTCAATCCCCTGGCCAAGCTGCGGCCGGTGACGGTGGGGGGCGTCGTGGTGTCGAACGCCACGCTCCACAACGAGGGCTACGTCCAGGGGGTTGGCGGCGACGGGGAAAAAATCCGCGACGGCCGCGACATCCGCGTCGGCGACACGGTGGTGGTGCAGCGGGCCGGCGACGTGATCCCCAAGGTCATGGACGTGGTGCTCGACAAGCGCCCTGCGGACGCGACGCCCTTCGTCTTCCCCGACCATTGCCCCGCCTGCGGCAGTCGGGCGATCCGGGAGATCAACCCGCGTACGGGCAAGCCCGACGCTGTCCGGCGCTGCACCGGCGGCCTGATCTGCCCCGCGCAAGGGGTGGAGCGCCTGAAGCACTTCGTCTCGCGCAACGGCTTTGACCTCGAAGGCTTCGGCCAGACCTACATCGAGGTGCTGTTCGAAGCGCACGTCATCAAGCAGCCGGCCGACCTGTTCCGCCTCGATTTCGCGGAGCTGAAGGCCGCCATCGTGGCCCGCCGCGAAGCCCTGTCCGCCGAGCGCCGGGCCGAGGGCGCACCGGCCCCGAAGAAGCCGACGAAGAAGAAGGGCGAGGAGGAGGACAAGGCGATCCACAACCTGCTCGCCGCCGTCGAGGACCGCCGCCGCCTGCCCCTCAACCGCTTCCTGTTCGCCCTCGGGATCCCCGACATCGGCGAGTCCACGGCCAAGGCCCTGGCGAAACGCTTTCCCGACATGGCCGCCCTGATGGGTGGGGTCGCGGCGGCGGCCGCCGCCCAGGCGGGGCCGGACTGGATCGAACTCTCGTCGCTTCCGCGCATCGGCCCGACGACGCGCGACCGCCTGCTTGAGGTCGGCTACCCCCGCGAGACCTCCGATGCGGAGGAGGGCGAGGCTGGGGTGGAAGCCGGCGAGGCGCCCGGCCGCATCCGGCTGTCGGCGCCCCAGCGCGCGAGCCTGCTCGCCCATT
This sequence comes from Methylobacterium sp. Leaf469, assembly GCF_001424745.1. Classification (NCBI taxonomy): domain Bacteria; kingdom Pseudomonadati; phylum Pseudomonadota; class Alphaproteobacteria; order Hyphomicrobiales; family Methylobacteriaceae; genus Methylobacterium; species Methylobacterium sp. Leaf469. The sequence goes on along the minus strand of NZ_LMRE01000012.1, from coordinate 84,568 downwards.
ACGGCGACGCCGATGCGGCGGCCGCCGGGATCGCCCGGGCCGCGTCCCAGCGCCCGGGCGACGCCTACCGGCACTTCGCCGACGACGCCGAGATCGGTCCGGTGGCGACGGATTCCCTCATCGCGTTCTTCGGCGAGCCGCACAACGACGCCGCCGTGCGGGCCCTCCTCGAGGCCGTCACCACGGAACCCATGGCGGCACCCGTGACGGCGACGGCCTTCGCCGGCAAGACCGTGGTCTTCACCGGCTCCCTCGAACGCATGACCCGCAGCGAGGCCAAGGCCACGGCCGAGCGCCTGGGCGCCAAGGTCTCGGGTTCGGTCTCGGCCAAGACCGACCTCGTGGTGGCCGGGCCCGGCGCCGGCTCCAAGCTCAAGGACGCCGAGAGGCACGGCGTGGAGGTGGTGAGCGAGGAGGCCTGGCTCGCCCTCGTGGCGAGCGCTTGAGGTGGCTTCCAGCGCGGCTTACATGACGCGCATCGCCTCGGGCGCGCGGGGCACCAGCTACTTGACACCGATTCTTGCCCTCGACTTCGAGACCGCGAACGAGCGTCGCGACAGTGCCTGCGCCGTCGGTCTCGCCTGGATCGCGGACGGGGCGGTGGTGCGCCGGGAATCGCGGCTGATCCGGCCGCCGGACTTGCGGTTCTCCCCCGGCAACATCCGGGTCCACGGTATCGTGCCGGCGGATGTGCGGACGCAGCCGACGTTTCCCGAGGTGATGGCCGAGTTCCTGCCCGACCTGGCGAGCGGCCTCGTGCTCGCCCACAACGCCGGCTTCGACATGGGCGTCCTGCGCGCGTCGCTGGTCGCCTACGGCCTGCGGCCGCCGGCCTTCTCTTACCTCTGCACCGTTCAGATCGCCCGCCGGGTGTTTCCCGCGGAGGAGGGCTGCGGCCTCGGCAAGGTCGCGGCGCGCCTCGGCATCCGGTTCGAGCACCACGATGCCGGCGAGGACGCCTATGCGTGTGCCGAGATCGCCCTGGCGGCCATGCGCCGGACCGGCGCGCCCGACATCTTCGGCTTGTCCCGCGCCATCCGGCTGCCGATCACCACGGTGCCGGAAGGGCCGGACCGCGTCCTGCCGCCGCGCGCCGGCCCGGGACCGTCGTCCGATTGCGCCCGGTCGGGGCCGCGCCTCCCGCCGCCCCTGAGCTTCACCGTCAAGGGCTCGCGCGGCGACCGCTACGCCATCACCCTGGAGGACCGAGCCACGGGCCTGCGCCTGCGCTGCACCTGCATGGCGGGGCGCTACGGCACCGCGTGCCGCCACGTCGCGGCGCTCCTCGTCGGCGACATCACCGACCTGCTGTCCGGCAACCACGACGATGTCGAGCGCCTGCGTTTGCGCATGGAGGCAGCCGCCGAATCCTGATCCTCAGGAGCGTTCGAGGCGGGCCGGCAATTTGCGGACCTTCACCCGTCGGACGAAGCGCGGACCGGCGAGAAGGCGTTCGCGCCGCACCAGATCGCCGGGGCGCGGCGCGCCGACGCCGATGACGCCCTCGCCCCGGGCGGCGAGGCGGGCCGGCAGACCCGCATGCGGGCGGCGCAGGCGGCCCAGGGTGACGTCCGGTCGGGCGGTGCCGATGAAGCGGTCCAGGATGCGGATCCAGCCCTCGGCGGGCACGTCCCCGGCCTCCAAACAGAGCACCCATTCGCGCCGGGCCGCCTTGGCCCCGGCCGACCACGCCGAGCCGCCGCGCGGGCGCAGGACGAGCTTGGCGCCGGTGGCCTCCGCCACGGTGTCGATCGCCGTGCTGTGGCTGGGCGCGACGATGACCGCATCGCCGACGAGCCCGGCGGCGACGCCGGCCACGAGGGCGCCGAGGGTGTCGGCGAGCCGATCGACCGCATCAAGATCGGTCGGCCGCGCCACATGGATCAGAGCGGAGATCATGCCCGCGCATACCGCATTTTTCCCCGGACTGAAGCCGGTCACCGGCCCGGTTTCCTGCCCGGACTGCGCAGGGCCCGACCCAGAAGCCGCTTTGCCCGCAATATGTGCAACATCTCGCGATGATGTTCATGATATGTTCGATTCGGCGGCGGGTGATGAAGGATCGGCATGGAGACGGAGTCGCCGGACGCGGACACAGGGGAGGGCGCGCGGCGCCTCGCCACGACGACGCGGCCGAGCGACGCCCGGCGTGGACGCGGCGCGACGGCCAATCCCACCGGACGATTCGAGACTATCAGCCGCGATATCTTCGACGATGGATGGGAGGCCGACGCCCCGGCGCCCCTGCGCACGGTGGTGACGGCCGAGCGCGCCCGCAGCCTCATCACCCGCAACACCTCGCCGGACATCTCGTTCGATCGCTCGATCAACCCCTATCGCGGCTGCGAGCATGGCTGCGTCTACTGCTTCGCCCGGCCCAACCACGCCTATGTCGGTCTCTCGCCCGGGCTCGATTTCGAGACGCGGCTGTTCCACAAGCCGGATGCGGTGAAGCTCCTGACCTCCGAATTGTCGGCGCCGGGCTACCGGCCCGCCACCATCGCCCTCGGCACGGCGACGGACCCGTACCAGCCCATCGAGCGCGAGTACCGCCTCACCCGGGGTATCCTCGAAGTCCTCGCCCGGTTCCGGCATCCCGTCGGGATCGTCACCAAGTCGAACCTCGTGGTACGCGACCTGGACCTCCTCGCTGATCTCGCCCGCGACGATCTCGTGAAGGTGGCCGTCTCGGTCACCACCCTCGATCCCGACCTCGCCCGCCGGCTGGAGCCGCGCGCGCCGCACCCGAAGAAGCGCCTGGAGGCCATCGAGCGCCTGAGTGCCGCGGGAATTCCCGTCATGGTCATCGCCGCCCCGGTGATTCCCTCGCTCAACGACCACGAGATCGAGGCGATCCTGACGGCGGCCCGCGAACGCGGCGCGCGGGAGGCGAACCACGTGCTGCTGCGCCTGCCGCTGGAACTCGACGCCCTCGTGGACGACTGGTTCGCCGAACACTATCCGGGGCGGCGCGCCCACGTGATGTCCCTGGTGCGCCAGGCGCGGGGCGGGCGCGCCTACGACGCCACGTATGGCCGGCGCATGGTCGGAGCCGGTGCCTATGCTGACCTCATCGTGCGCCGCATGCGCCTCGCCCGCCGCCGCCTCGGCTACCCGGAAGAACGTCTGAAGCTCAGGACCGATCTGTTTGTCCGGCCGACGGCGCAGCTGTCGCTGTTCTGAAATCGGTCTCGGGTCCGTAGGCTCTGGTGAAGCTGCAGCGGTGATGGGCCGAGCGGCCCAGTGTCGCGAGGCCGGCGAGGTGCACCTTGGTGCCGTAGCCGACATTGCTGTCCCAGCCATAGGCGGGGTGGCGCCGGGCGAGGGCGCGCATGGCCGCATCCCGTACGGTCTTCGCCACGATGGAGGCGGCGGCGATCTGCGGCACGAGGCGGTCCCCGCCGACCACCGGACGGCATCGTTCGACGTCCGGGATCGCGTCGCGGCCGTCGACCAGCACCGGGGCGTCGAGTCCGAGGCGATGGACCGCCCGCGCCATGGCATCGAGGGTGGCGCCCCGCACGTTGATGCGGTCGACGAGCGCCCGCGACCCGGCGGCCAGGGCCACGCGCGCATGGGCACGGATCAGGGGGGTGAGGCGCTCGCGTTCGGCCCGCTTCAGGCGCTTCGAATCGTCCAGCGCCGCCAGGATCTCGCCCGGGAACGCGTGCGGGTCGAACCACACCGCCGCCACGACCACGGGTCCGCACAGGGCGCCGCGTCCGACCTCGTCGCAGCCGATCACCGCCGGATAGTCTTTCGCGAGGGCAGCGTCGAAGGGGAGCATCGGGGTGAACACGGTGTCGGGAATGGGGCGGGACCCTGCCAGTCCGGCCCGCCCGAGTCACCACGCCGGTGCGTCGGTTCCTGTGCCCAAACCGATGGTCCTGCTCGGTGTGCCGTGGCGCGCCTGCGGGCCTGCCGTGCCGTGGGCGGCGGCGATGTTGGCGTAGAATTGCCGTGCGCTCTCGGCCCAGGTGTAGCGCAGGGCCTGCGCCCGGCATCGGTCGCGCGGGATGGTCAGGGCGGCAAGCGCCGCCTTGCGCAGGTCGGGGTCGAGGACGCCCGCATCCGTACCCCCAATGACGTCGAGGGGGCCGGTGACCGGGTAGGCCGCGACGGGCACGCCGCAGGCCAGGGCTTCCAGGAGCACGATGCCGAAGGTGTCGGTGAGACTCGGGAACACGAACACGTCGGCGGCGGCGTAGACCGCCGCCAGGGCCGCGCCCGTGCGGGTGCCGAGGAAGTGCGCGTCGGGGGCGAGCGCGGCGAGGCGCGCCCGGTCCGGTCCGTCGCCCACCACCACCTTCGAGCCGGGCAGGTCGAGGGACAGGAAGGCGGCGATGTTCTTCTCCACCGCGAGGCGCCCGACGAACAGGAAGATCGGCCGGGGCAGGCCCGCGAGGGGATCGGGCGCCCCTGCGTCGGGCCGGAACAGGTCGGTGTCGACGCCCCGGGTCCAGCGCATGAGGTTGGTGAAGCCGCGGGCGGCGAGATCGCGTTCGAGGGAGGGTGTGCTCACCATGGTGCCGCTGGCGGCGCCGTGGAACCGGCGCAGCCAGGCGTAGCTCCACGATTCCGGCACGGGGGCGCGGGCCGCGAGGTATTCGGGAAACCGGGTGTGGTAGCTCGTGGTGAACGGACGGCGATGGCCGAGGCAGTAGCGCCGGGTGGCGTAGCCGACGGTGCCCTCCGTGGCGATATGGACATGGGTCGGCCGCAGACCGTCCCAGCGGCGCGCCACCGCCGCGCGGGTGGCGCAGGACAGGCGGATCTCCGGGTAGCCCGGCAGGGGCACGGAGACGAAATCCGCGTGGGTGAGAAACACCGTGTCGATGCCGAGGCCCGCGCCCGCCGCCGCCATGTGCTCGAGGGAGCGCACGACGCCGTTGACCTGCGGGTGCCAGGCATCCGTTGCGATGAGGAGCCTCACGCGACGGCCCGGGCGCCGTCGGGCCGCGGCCCGGCGAACTCGGCGTCACGGGCCTCCCGGGCCCGCACCAGGCTCGGATAGTGCAGCACCTCCATGGTGCCGTCGTAATGCTCGACGATGGCGGTGCAGGATTCCACCCAATCCCCGGTGTTGAGGTAGGTGAGCCCGCCGATGGTGCGGTTGGCGGCGTGGTGGATGTGACCGCAGATCACCCCGTCGGCGCCGATGCGCCGGGCCTCGGCGCTGAGCAACTCCTCGAACTTGCCGATGAAGTTGACGGCATTCTTCACCCGCAGCTTGGCCCAGGCCGAGAGCGACCAGTAGGCCAGCCCGAGGCGGCGGCGCAGGGTGTTGAGGTGGGTGTTGACGAACAGCGCCGCCGTGTAGGCACCATCGCCGAGATACGCCAGCCACCGGGCGTGGCGCACCACCATGTCGAACTGGTCGCCGTGGATCACGAGGTAGCGCTTGCCGTCCGCCGCCACGTGGAGGCGCTGGTCGGCGACCTCGATGCCCCCGAAGGTCATGCCGATGTAGTCGCGCAGGAATTCATCGTGGTTGCCCGGAACGTAGATGAGGTTCGAGCCCTTGCGGACCTTGCGCAGGAGCTTCTGAACCACGTCGTTGTGGCTCTGGGGCCAGTACCAGCCGGACTTGAGCTGCCAGCCGTCGACGATATCGCCGACGAGGTAGATCTCGTCGGCATCGTAGTCGCGCAGGAACTCGAGCAGCAGGGCCGCCTGGCAACCCTTGGTGCCGAGGTGCATGTCCGACAGGAACAGGGTTCGGACGCGGATGGTCGTCTCCGGATCTTCGCCCATGGTGGTCTCCGAGCAGCTCTGCATCGGACCGAGCCAAACCGGATTCCCGTATCACTTTGATGACGCCGGCCGGCCCCGGGGGAGGGGCGCCCTGCCGTGCGGCACCGCATCGCAAGCCTTTCTGGACTATAAAATTATTTGACGTTTCGCGAAGTTTTTCGGGTTTTCCTTCCTGCGTGAAGGCAGGCATAGTCGCCGCAAGATGCCCCACCGGACCGCGCGAGACATCGTGTGTCCGGAGCCCCGAGAGGTGAAGAAGGGCAGCGACATACGGGGCAGGATGGCGCCTGCACGGCCTGGGGAAGCGCGGTTTCGCGAGCGCGCCCCGGCCTGGAGAACGGCTTGAGATCGTCGGACCCGTTTCACGGCTGTCCGCGCGTTTCGATGCGTCCGCGCATCGCGGCGCAGGTCTCGAGCGCCCGCAGCCCATCGACAGCACGGTGCCTCGCTCCCGACGGGATCGGGGTCTCCGTCATGAGGCCGGCTCCTCCGGGGTCGGCTGCCTGAGGGTAAGCATTACCTGAGGGCAAGTATCGCCTGAGGGTAAGTGGGCCCGACCGGGTTTCCGGCGGGTCCGCGAGCGCGTAGGAGCCTGCCCACCCGAGACGGCTGCCTGAACCGGGCCGGCCTCTCGTCATCGATCCACCCGGAAGGGCGGCCCAAACGGGCAGATCTTCCGTCACTGAACCAGGTGTGTCGCACGGATCGCGCGCACTTCTTTGAGAACCGGAGACATCATCATGGCAGCAACGAAACGGCCGGGTCGCAACCACCTCTTCGTTCCTGGCCCGACGAACATCCCCGATCGCGTCCTGCGGTCGATGGTGGTGCAGTCCGAGGACCATCGCTCGGTGGACTTCCCCGCCCTGACCAAGCCCCTGTTCGAGGACACCAAGGCGGTGTTCGGCTCGACCAAGGGCACCATCTTCCTGTTCCCGGCCTCCGGCACCGGCATCTGGGAATCGGCGCTCACCAACACCCTGTCGCGCGGCGACAAGGTGCTGACCGCGCGCTTCGGCCAGTTCAGCCTGCTCTGGGTCGACATGGCCGAGCGCCTCGGCCTCGACGTCATCGTGCAGGACGAGGAGTGGGGCACGGGTGCGGACCCGGAGAAGATCGGCGAGGCCCTGCGCGCCGACAAGAACCACGAGATCAAGGCCGTCATGGTCGTCCATAACGAGACCGCCACGGGCGTGACCTCGGATATCGGCGCCGTGCGCAAGGCCATCGACGCGGCCGGCCACCCGGCCCTGCTGTTCGTCGACGGCGTGTCGTCGGTCGGCTCGCTCCCCTACAAGATGGACGAGTGGGGCGTCGACTGCGCCATCGCCGGCTCCCAGAAGGGCCTGATGCTGCCCGCCGGCCTCGGCGTGATCTGCGTCAGCGAGAAGGCCCTCAAGGCGGCCGAAGCCTCGGCCGGCAAGAACGACCGCCTCGCCCACGTCTACTTCGACTGGGCCGACCACCAGAAGCAGAACCCGGCCGGCTACTTCCCCTACACCCCGTCGCTGCCGCTGCTCTACGGCCTGCGCGAGGCCCTGGCCTGCCTCAACGAGGAAGGCCTCGAGAACGTCTACCACCGTCATCACGTGCTCGGCGAGGCGACCCGCCAGGCCGTCGCGGCCTGGGGCCTGAAGACCTGCGCCAAGGAGCCCAAGTGGAACTCCGACACGGTCACCACCATCGTGGTGCCCGAGGGGATCGACGGCGCGGCGATCATCAAGCACGCCTATGTCCGCTACAACCTCGCGCTCGGCGCCGGCCTGAACAAGCTCGCCGGCAAGGTGTTCCGCATCGGTCACGTCGGCGACCTCAACGAGCTGTCGCTGCTCGGCGCCATCGCGGGTGCCGAGATGGCCATGCTCGACCACGGCGTGAAGGTCACGCCCGGTTCCGGTGTCGCCGCCGCGTCGAGCTACCTGCGCGAGAACCCCCTGGCCAAGGCCTGATCCGACAATCGCCGGGGCGATCCTTCGCCCCGGCGACCCCATCGACCACGCTGCTGCCGGCGGTTCGGCCGGAGCGACCTGAGGGCTTCCATGACGAAGAAGATCGTGTTCCTCGACCGCGAGTCCCTCGACGCCAAGGTTCGGGAATTCAATTTTCCGCACGATTACGTCGAGTACGAGTCGACCTGGACGCCCGAGGAGATCGTCGAGCGCCTGAAGGGGGCCGAGATCGCCCTCATCAACAAGGTGCCGATGCGCGCCGACGTGTTGAAGCAGCTGCCCGACCTGAAGCTCATCGCCGTCGCCGCCACCGGCACCGACGTGGTCGACAAGGCGGTCGCCAAGGAACGCGGCATCACCGTCGTCAACATCCGCAACTACGCCTTCAACACCGTGCCCGAGCACGTGATCGGCCTGATCTTCGCCCTGCGCCGGGCCATCGTGCCCTATGCCAATTCCGTTCGCCGGGGCGACTGGGCCAAATCCACCCAGTTCTGCTACTTCGACTATCCGATCCACGACATCGCCGGGTCGACGCTCGGCATCGTCGGCTACGGGGCGCTGGGCAAGTCCATCGCCAAGCGGGCGGAAGCGCTCGGCATGAAGGTCATCGCCTACGACGTGTTCCCCCAGGAGGGGCTGGTCGATTTCGAGACCATCCTCACCCAGTCCGACGTCATCACGCTGCACGCGCCGCTGACGCCCGAGACCCGCAACATGATCGGCCGCGAACAGCTCGCAAAGATGAAGAAGCACGCGCTCATTATCAACACCGCGCGCGGCGGCCTCGTCGACGAGGAGGCCCTGGCCGAGGCCCTTCAGAACGGCACCATCGGAGGCGCGGGCTTCGACGTGGTGATGACCGAGCCGCCCAAGAACGGCAACATCCTGTGCGAGCTCGACCTTCCGAACCTCATCGTGACCCCGCACGTGGCGTGGGCGAGCAAGGAGGCCATGCAGATTCTGGCCGACCAGCTCGTCGACAACGTCGAGGCCTTCGTCGCCGGCAAGCCGCAGAACGTGGTCTAGGTCGCCGGCCTTGCCGATGGATGGGCGCGGGCTCTCTCTCCTTCTTGGAGAGGGAGCCCGGCGTGCCCTCCGGTGACGAGACGAGAATTCAGAATCAAACGCCAACCGCGCCCGAGCGCGGACAAGCATAGGGATCGACAAAAATGAAAAAACTGCTGTTCCAATTCGACACCGATGCCGTGCCGAGCGTGTTCGACGTGGTCGTCGGCTACGATGGCGGCGCCGATCACATCACCGGCTACGGCAACGTGACGCCCGAGAACGTCGGCGCCCTGGTCGACGGCACGATCTATACCCGCGGCGGCTCCGAGAAGAAGTCCACGGCGATCTTCGTCGGCGGCGGCAGCATGGCGGCCGGCGAGGCGGTGCTGAACGCGGTCAAGAAGCGCTTCTTCGGCCCGTTCCGCGTCTCGGTGATGCTCGATTCCAACGGCTCCAACACCACCGCCGCCGCTGGCGTCGCACTGGTGCAGAAGGCCGCCGGTTCGCTCCAGGGCAAGAAGGCCGTCGTGCTCGCCGGTACCGGCCCCGTCGGCATGCGCTCGGCCGCGCTCCTGGCCCAGGAAGGCGCCACCGTGATCCTGTGCGGTCGCTCCCTCGACAAGGCCCAAGCCGCCGCGGACCAGATCAACAAGCGCTTCAAGGTCGAGATCTCGGCCGCCGCGACTCCGGACGCCGCCTCTCGCGCCGCCATCGTCAAGGGCCAGAACCTCGTGTTCTCCGCCGGCGCCATCGGCATCGAGCTCCTGTCGGAAGCCGACTGGAAGGACGAGGCCAGCATCGAGTTCGTGGCCGATTACAACGCCCAGCCGCCCCTCGGCTTCGGTGGCATCGACGCCATGGACAAGGGCAAGGAACGCCACGGCAAGAAGGTGTTCGGGGCCCTCGGTATCGGCGGCCTGAAGCTCAAGCTCCACCGCGCCTGCGTCGGCCAGCTCTTCGACAGCACCGAGCAGGTCCTCGACGCCGAGGAGATCTACGCCCTCGCCAAGAAGATGGCCTGAGCCATGGCTGCCGACGCGACCATCCAGACCTTCCTCGACGGGCTCGCGAGCTCGGCCCCGACCCCGGGCGGCGGCGGTGCCGCCGCCATCCACGGCGCCATGGGGGCCGCACTTCTCAGCATGGTGTGCAACCTCACCATCGGGAAGAAGAAGTACGTCGAGGTGGAGGGCGAGCTGAAGGAGATCCTCGGACAATCCGAGGCGCTCCGGGCCGAGCTCACCCGCATGATCGCCGACGATGTGGCGGCCTTCGACGCGGTGATGGGCGCCTACGCGCTGCCAAAGGCGACGGACGAGGAGAAGGCTGCGCGGGCGGAGAAGATCCAGGCGGCCCTCAAGGTGGCCACGGACGTGCCCCTCGAGTGTTGCCGGGCCTGCCGCAAGGTCATCGACCTCGCCCAGCCCGTCGCCGACAAGGGCAACCTCAACGTCATCTCCGATGCCGGTGTCGCGGTGCTGTCCGCCCATGCGGGCCTGCGCAGCGCGGCGCTCAACGTCTACGTCAACGCCAAGGGCCTGGACGACCGTGCCTTCGCCGACGCGCGTCTCCAGGAACTCGAGACCCTGCTGGGCTCGGCTGGTCCGCTCAATGAGTCGATCTACGAGATCGTGAAGGCCAAGGTGAACTGATCCTTCGCGATGCGGGACGCCGATCGTTCCGCATCGCACAAAAGAACGCGGGGGATTACTTCACGCAAAGCTTGACGCCGCGACCCTAACGCCAAGGTGAGTCGTCGCGTTTGCTGAAATCCAGAAGCATTCCAACTGCCTTCAAGGCAGACTCAACGAGAATGTAAAAAAATATAAACGGCAAGACCCTTTTCGCGAAGTGAAATTTACGAGAAGGTCCGCCCCGAGGAAACGTCGAGGAGATCGCACATGGACGTTCACGAGTACCAAGCCAAGGAGTTGCTCGCTGGCTTCGGCGTGGCGGTTCCCAAGGGCGCGGTGGCCTTCAGCCCCGATCAGGCGGTCTACGCCGCCACCGAGCTCGGCGGTTCGTTCTGGGCCGTGAAGGCGCAGATCCACGCCGGTGCCCGCGGCAAGGCCGGTGGCATCAAGCTGTGCCGGACCTACAACGAGGTCCGCGATGCCGCCAAGGACCTCCTCGGCAAGCGCCTCGTCACCCTGCAGACCGGTCCCGAGGGCAAGCCGGTGCAGCGCGTGTACATCGAGACCGCCGACCCGTTCGAGCGTGAACTCTACCTCGGCTACGTCCTCGACCGGAAGGCCGAGCGGGTCCGCGTCATCGCCTCCCAGCGCGGCGGCATGGACATCGAGGAGATCGCCGCCAACGAGCCCGAGGCCCTGATCCAGGTGGTCGTCGAGCCGGCGGTGGGCCTGCAGCAATTCCAAGCCCGCGAGATCGCGTTCCAGCTCGGCCTCAACATCCGCCAGGTCTCGGCCGCCGTGAAGACGATCATGAACGCCTACCGGGCGTTCCGCGATTGCGACGGCACCATGCTGGAGATCAACCCCCTCGTTGTCACCAAGGACGACCGGGTCCTGGCCCTCGACGCCAAGATGTCCTTCGACGACAACGCCATGTTCCGCCGGCGCAACATCGCCGACATGCACGATCCCTCGCAGGGCGACCCGCGCGAGGCCCAGGCCGCCGAGCACAACCTCTCCTATATCGGCCTCGAGGGCGAGATCGGCTGCATCGTCAACGGCGCCGGTCTGGCCATGGCCACCATGGACATGATCAAGCACGCGGGCGGCGAACCGGCGAATTTCTTGGACGTGGGTGGCGGTGCCAGCCCTGATCGCGTCGCGACGGCGTTCCGCCTCGTCCTCTCAGACCGCAACGTCAAAGCGATCCTCGTCAACATCTTCGCCGGCATCAACCGCTGCGACTGGGTCGCCCAAGGCGTCATCCAGGCGGCGCGGGAGGTGAAGATCGATGTACCGCTCATCGTCCGCCTCGCCGGCACGAACGTCGAGGCCGGTCAGAAGATCCTGGCCGAGAGCGGCCTCGACCTCATCACCGCCAACAGCCTGTCCGACGCCGCCGCCAAGGCCGTCGAGGCCTGCGCTGCCGCCAAGGCCGGCTCGGCCGCGCGCGCCAACTGAGAACGGGGAGGATACGTCATGAGCATTCTGATCGACGAGAAGACCCCGATCATCATTCAGGGCATCACGGGCGACAAGGGTACCTTCCACGCGAAGGAGATGATGGAGTACGGCTCCAACGTCGTCGGCGGCGTCACTCCCGGCAAGGGCGGCAAGACCCATCTCGGCGTGCCGGTGTTCAACACCGTCAAGGAGGCCGTGGAGGCCACGGGTGCCACCACCTCCATCACCTTCGTGGCCCCGCCCTTCGCAGCCGACGCCATCATGGAAGGCGCGGATGCGGGCCTCGCCCTCATCTGCTCCATCACCGACGGCATTCCGGCCCAGGACATGATGCGGGTGAAGCGGTATCTCCGACGCTACCCCAAGGACAAGCGCACCATGGTGGTGGGCCCGAACTGCGCCGGCATCATCTCGCCCGGCAAGTCGATGCTCGGTATCATGCCCGGCCACATCTACCTGAAAGGCAATGTCGGCGTGATCTCGCGCTCGGGCACCCTCGGGTACGAGGCCGCCGCGCAGATGAAGGAAGAGGGTATCGGCATCACCACCTCGGTGGGCATCGGTGGCGACCCCATCAACGGCTCGTCCTTCCTCGATCACCTCGCCCTGTTCGAGCAGGACCCGGAGACCAAGGCCGTCCTGATGATCGGCGAGATCGGCGGCCCGCAGGAGGCCGAAGCCTCCGCCTGGATCAAGGAGAACATGTCGAAGCCCGTCATCGGCTTCGTCGCCGGCCTCACGGCGCCGAAGGGTCGCCGCATGGGCCACGCTGGCGCCATCATCTCGGCCACCGGCGATTCGGCCGCCGAGAAGGCCGAGATCATGCGCTCCTACGGCCTCACCGTGGCCCCGAGCCCCGGCGAGTTCGGCTCCACGGTGGCGCAGGTGATGCGTAAGCTGGCGGCGTGAGCGCATGAACCCTCCCCCCTCTGCGGGGAAGGGTGGGCGCGGAGTGGCCGGGAGAGGGGAGCGACCTCTTCGAACGGGGTACACCCCTCTTGTGGGACTTCGTCCCGGCCCGACCCCCTTCGCGGGCCACCTTCTCCCGCAGAGGGGTGAAGGAACCCGCGTCGGCGGTCATGCCCAAAAAAACCGACCCTTGATCGTTCCGGCGGCCGGTCCCATGCTACCGGGTCGGCCGCACCCCCATCGAACGCCTCCGTCGCGGTCGATCGGCACAAACTCCTTTCGAGGTGGCCTTGTCCATGACGGATACCCTTCACGCCCCGGTCGGCCCCATCGACCACACCTTCGCGCCGCCGGTCATCACCGGCACCTCGTCGAAGGAGGCCCTCGACATCCTGTTCCGCGCCCTCGTGGAAGTGGCGCGCCGGCACGAGCCCGAACTCGAGGACGTGCTGCACGGCCGCGCCAACATCTCCGACTTCTCGCCCGAGCTCCTCGCCCGCGCGCTTCAGGTGCAGGGCATCTGGTTCCAGCTGCTGTCCATCGCCGAGCAGAACGCCGCCATGCGCCGGCGCCGGCAGGTCGAGCGCACCAAGGGCCGCGAGGCGTTGAGCGGGAGCTTCCATGCCGTCCTGGCCGAGGCCGCCCAGAACGGCATCAAGGCGCCGGAGATCCACGGTCTCCTGAAGGACCTGCGCATTCGCCCGACCATCACGGCCCACCCCACCGAGGGCAAGCGCGTCACCGTGCTGGAGAAGTTCCGCCGCATCTATCTCGTGCTGCGCGAGCTCGAATTGCCGCGCTGGACCGAGCGCGAGCGCAACGGCCTGATGAACGAGTTGCGCGACCAGATCGAGCTCGTCTGGATGACGGGCGAACTGCATCTCGAGAAGGCCACCGTCGAGCGTGAGGTCGCCTGGGGCCTGCACTTCTTCGACGAGACCCTGTTCGAGATGCTGCCCGAGGTGCTCTACTCCCTGGAGGAGAGCCTGGCGCAGTACTATCCGGACGAGAAGTTCGAGGTGCCGCCGTTCTTCCAGTTCGGTTCGTGGATCGGCGGCGACCGCGACGGAAACCCCTACGTCACCGCGTCGGTCACCCGCGCCACCCTGCAGCGCAACGCCCTGGCGTCGCTCCGGCGGTACCGCGACGGCGTCACGGCGCTGGGCCGCACTCTGTCGCTCACCGAGCGCTCGCTTCCGGTGCCGGCGACATTCAAGGCCGAACTCGCGCAGCTCCTGGCCGAGAGCGGCGACGGCCGCGCCATCGCCAGCCGCAACCCGGGCGAGGCCTATCGCCAGTTCCTCACCTGCATCCTGCGCAAGCTGGAGGCCACCATCCGGCGCAACGAGGGCCAGCGTTCCACCGGCCCGGATTATCCGAGCGCCGACACCCTCATCAACGACCTGCGCACCCTGGAGCAGGGGCTGGCCGACGCGAAATGCCCATCGCTGGCCACCGACCTCGTGCGCCCCGTACGCCGCATGGTCGAGATCTTCCGATTCTCGACGGTCCGACTCGACCTTCGCGAAAACACCACGCGCACGACGAAGACGCTTCATGCCCTGTGGGCCGAGGCCAACGGCCAGAACAAGACGCCGCCGGACCTCGACTCGCCCGAGTGGAAGAAGTGGCTCCTCGACGAGCTTGCGAAGCCCCGCAAGGGTGAGCGCTCGTTCGAGGGGCTGCCCGACGACGCTCGCGAGACCCTGGAGACCTTCGCGCTCGTGGGCGAGATGCGCGAGCAGCTCGACCGTGAGGCCTTCGGCTCCTTCGTCCTGTCGATGACGCGCTCCGTGCCCGACATCCTCGGCGCCTACCTGCTCGCCAAGGAGGCCGGCAACTTCCTCGACGCCGCCGGTACCGAGATCTGCTGCCTACCCATCGTGCCCCTGTTCGAGACCATCGACGACCTGCGCGCCGCCCCGGCCATCATGAAGGAGCTCTTCGGGATCCCCGTCGTGCGCCGCTCGACCCGCTGGCAGGGCGGGGTGCAAGAGGTGATGATCGGCTACTCGGATTCGAACAAGGACGGCGGCTTCGTCGCCTCGAACTGGGAGCTGTACAAGGCGCAGGGCAAGCTCACCGACCTCGGCAAGGCCTCGGGCGTCCCCATCGCATTCTTCCATGGCCGCGGCGGCTCCGTGAGCCGCGGCGGGGCGCCCACCGCGCGGGCCATCGCGGCCCAGCCGCCGGGCTCCATCAACGGGCGGTTCCGCACCACGGAGCAAGGCGAGGTCGTCTCGTTCAAGTACGCCAACCGGGGCACCGCCGCCTACCAGATGGAGCTTCTCGCCTCCTCGGTGTTCGAACACGCCCTGAAATCCGAGCGGGAAGCCGCGAAGATCCCCCGCAACGAGTTCGACGATTGCCTGGAGGCGTTGTCCGGCGCCTCGCGCGCGGCCTACGTCAACCTGATCCAGCACCCGGATCTGGTCACCTATTTCGGTGCCGCGAGCCCGCTGGACGAGATCGCGCTCCTCAACATCGGCTCGCGCCCGGCCCGGCGCTTCGGTGCGCGGTCCCTGTCGGATCTGCGGGCGATCCCGTGGGTGTTCGCCTGGTCCCAGAACCGTCACGTCATCACCGGATGGTACGGGGTCGGGTCGGGGTTGAAGAGTTTCCTCGACGTGCGTGGGGCGCAGGGCGAAGCGCAGCTCAAGCGCCTGTTCGCCGAATCGAAGCCCTTCCGTCTCATCCTCGACGAGGTCGAGAAGACCCTGCTGATGGTCGATCTCGAGATCGCCCGGGATTACGCCGGCCTCGTCCCCGACGCGGGCGCCCGCGACAGCATCTTTCCGCTCATCGAGGCCGAGTACGCGCTCACCCGGGAGATGTGTCTGCGGGTCAGTGGCGACTCCGAACTCGCCGCGCGCTTCCCCCTGTTCCGCGATCGCCTCAACGGGCGCCTGCCGACCATCAATCAGGTCAGCCGCGAGCAGGTGGAGCTCCTGCGCCGCTTCCGCGCGGAGGAGGACGAGGACAAGCGCGAGGCGGTGAAATCCGCCCTGCTGCTGTCCATCAACTGCATCGCCGTCGGCTTCGGCGCGACGGGCTGAGAGGTTTCACCAGGATACCGGGGGCCGTTCTTGGCCTTCGGACCGCGCGCGAGCGCACACCCCTCCGTCTGGTGCCACGCGTCGCCGCGTTGCATCATCGGCCAGAACACCACCCCCAGAGGAAGGAAACACCCATGAGCTTTACCCTGATCCAGCAGGCGACACCCCGCCTTCACCGCTCGGAGCTCGCCGTTCCGGGTTCCAACCCGACCTTCATGGAAAAGTCCGCCAGCTCGAAGGCCGACGTGATCTTCCTCGACCTCGAGGACGCCGTCGCCCCCGACGACAAGGAGCAGGCCCGCAAGAACATCATCCAGGCGCTCAATGAGATCGACTGGGGCACCAAGACCATGATGATCCGCATCAACGGTCTCGACACCCACTACATGTACCGCGACGTGGTCGACATCGTCGAAGCCTGTCCGCGCCTCGACATGATCCTGATCCCCAAGGTCGGCGTCGCCGCCGACGTCTACGCCATCGACGTGCTGACCACCCAGATCGAGCAGGCCAAGAAGCGCGAGAAGAAGATCGGCTTCGAGGTTCTCATCGAGACGGCGCTGGGCATGGCCAACGTCGAGGCCATCGCCCAGTCCTCGCCGCGCCTCGAAGCCATGTCGTTCGGTGTGGCCGATTACGCCGCTTCGACCCGCGCCCGCGCCCAGGTCATCGGCGGTGTGAACCCCGATTTCTCGGTGCTCACCGACAAGGACGAGGCCGGTAACCGCCAGACCCATTGGCAGGACCCGTGGCTGTTCGCCCAGAACCGCATGCTGGTCGCCTGCCGCGCCTACGGCCTGCGCCCCATCGACGGTCCTTTCGGCGACTTCTCCGATCCCGACGGCTACGTCTCGGCGGCCAAGCGCTGCGCGGCCCTCGGCTTCGAGGGCAAGTGGGCGATCCACCCGTCGCAGATCGATCTCGCCAACGACGTGTTCACCCCGTCCGAGGCCGAGGTCACCAAGGCGCGCCGCATCCTGGTCGCCATGGAAGAGGCCGCCAAGGCCGGCCGCGGCGCCGTCTCCCTCGACGGCCGCCTCATCGACATCGCCTCGATCCGCATGGCCGAAGCGCTGATCGAGAAGGCCAACGCGATGAGCGCGAAGTAAGGTTTCCTCGCGATACGACCGACATGCAGAATGGCCGCTCCCGAGAGGAGCGGCCATTCTCATGTCGGATAGGAAACGTCAGGCTCCACGCTCTTCAGCCGTGTCGGCGAAAAGCTCACGAGGACTGTCGAACGCAACGGGCTCCCTCTCCGTTCAGAAGAGGGAGCCCGCGGCCAACATCCGAAAGATGTCCTTCGACGAGATCGCCCGCATCGCGGTCGAGATTCCAAAGAACCGGAGATAACCCCATGCACGTGACCATCGAAGACGCCCACAAGGCCATCGAGGCCGCCCGCGCTAAGGCCGTCGAGCTCGGCACCCAGATGTGTATCGCCGTCGTGGATTCCGGCGGCAATCTCAAGGCGTTCTACCGGATGGACGGCGCCTGGGTCGGCTCCATCGACATCGCGCACAAGAAGGCCAAGACCTCGGTGTTCTTCGGCATGATGACCGGCCAGATCGGGGCGCTGTCGCAGCCCGGCGGCCCGCTCTACGGCATCGAGCATTCCAACGACGGGCTGATCACCTTCCCGGGCGGCATCCCGATCGTGGACAAGGACGGCGAGATGTCCGGCGCCATCGGCGTCAGCGGCTCGACGGTGGAGAACGACCACGCCGTGGCCCTCGCGGGTGCCAGCGCCATCGGGGCGACGGAATTGCCGGCGCATCCCTGGCGCACCTGAGCGGGCGCTCTTCCGACACCGCCCAACGGACAAGGCCCCGCTCGCGAGAGCGGGGCCTTGTCGTTTTCCGCATCGGCGATCCGGAGGGACCGCCGGATAGTCAGGCTCAGAGGCCGCCGAACTTGTAGTTGAATCCGGCCTTGACGATGCTGCCCTCGGTGTTGAAGCGCGAGGTGTAGGAGCCGGTGGCGGCGGTGAGGCCGGTGGTGTTCACGGTGATGTTGCGGCTGCCGAGGTCGTAGCGCAGGTACTCGGCCTTCAGGGTCACGGCGCTGGCGCCGAGGAGACCGCCGAGGAAGTTGAAGCGGTTGAGGAAGCTGTCCGTGGGGATCGCGTACTCGATGCCGCCGCCGTAGACGTAGCCGGTCTCCATGCCGTTGAACTTGCCGGCATAGGCCAGTGCGCCGGCCGGATTGAAGAAGCCGGCGCTGTAGTTGACGTTGCCGTAGGCGAAGCCGCCGGTTCCGTAGACGAGGAACCGGTCGAACGCGTAGCCGAGGCGGCCCGTGACCGTGCCGAGGTAGTCGAGGCGCTGGCGCAGGTTGCTCGGATCGGCGGCGGTGTTCACGCCGGGGATGACCGGACCGAAGTAGCTGTAGCTCTTGCTGATGTCGGTCCAGGTCACCTCGGTGGCGGCGCCGACGACGAAGCCCGAGCCCGGAGTGAACTGATAGTTGTAACCGATGCCGCCACCGACGTTGCCGATGCCGTCCTGCTCGGAGCGGAAGGTGCCTGCACGACGACCCTGGGCGACGTTCAGCTGCGTGTTGGTGATGCCGCCGGTGCCGTTGTTGTTGCCGGTGGTGCGGATCGTCTGGCGGTCGCTGAAGGCGTAGGAGCTGTGGGTGCCGAGGTAGAAGCCGGTCCAGGTGAAGACCGGCACGGCGGTGAACACCGGCGGCGGCGCCGCACGACGCGGCAGATCGGCGGCGGACGCGCTCGACACGGCGAGGATCGCTGCGGTGCCGGCCAGGAGGAGCTTGGCGAACATGGGAATGGGTTCTCGGCGATGGGCTGAAGGCTGCGCGGAGCTTAACCCTGGGCTGCGCCACCCACCTATGACCGCGGCGCAACACCAAGCGCTGGAATGCGACCGGGCCTTCCGTAAGCTCCCCGCACCGATCACGAAATCGGCATCGGCCGAACGCCGTTTCACGCCACGACAACGCCCGGTTAAGCCCATCTCGCTATCACCCGGGAGAACCCCGAGCCGTGACAGGAGCGACGATGACACGGGACAAACTCGCCGCCGAACTGAAGCGTATCGCGACCGAGCAGGTCAGCGACATCGAGCGCGCGGTCAAGGACGGCCACAAGACCATCGCGCTGAACGAGATCGCCGACCTCAACCGTCACCTCAAGGCCCTGGCCGCAGCGGTGAAGGCGAAGCCGGCGTTGCGAGCCTGACAGGCGCCGTCAGGCGCCCGCGTCCGCCCGCAGACGGGCGACCAGGGCCTCGACATCCGCCCTGGCCGCGTCGAGGGCTTGCGGGTCCCTGCCCCGGACTACGATCCGGTTGGTGAAGCCGGTCGGGGTCATCGACGGATAGGATCCGATGGACACGCCCGCATGCGCCTTGGCCAACTCTCCGAGGGCGCCCGCATAGGTGCCTTCGGGCAGTCCCGCCTCGATGGTGTGCGACAGGACGCGGGCGCCCGTCTCCAGGGTCGGTCCGATGGAATCCAGCATCGCCTGCATGATCGCCGGCACGCCCGCCATGACGAAGACGTTGCCGAGGCGGAAGCCCGGTGCCTTCGAGACCGGATTGGCGATGAGGTCGGCGCCGGCCGGGATCCGGGCCATGCGCAGGCGGGCCTCGTTGAGGTCTTCCGGCTTGTGCCGCTCCAGCAGCATCGCGACGGCGCGCTGGTCGACGTCGATGGAGACCCCGAAGGCGGCGGCGACGCTATCGGCGGTGATGTCGTCGTGGGTCGGGCCGATGCCGCCGGTGGTGAAGAGGTAGGTGTGGCCCGCCCGCAGGGCGTTCACGGCCTCGACGATGCGGTCCTGCTCGTCCGGGACGATGCGGACTTCGCGCAGGTCAATCCCGACGGCCGTGCAGTAATCGGAGATGGTGCCGATATTCCGGTCCTTGGTCCGGCCGGACAGGATTTCGTCGCCGATCACGAGGATGGCGGCGGTGATGGGGGTGGATACGGTCATGGCGGTCCGGAGGCGCTGAGGGAGCGGTGCCGGATCGACGTAGGGCAGGGGCGGGCGGACCGCCACTCGCGAGTAAGGGACGCCCGCTCCGGCGTCTCCTTCGTCGGCCGGATCGACCTATTTGTGGAAGTAGCTCGTCAGCGTGGAGATGCGCGAACCGACGATGTGGACGGCCTTGCGCAGGCGATCCTCGGACACGCCGAGGCGGGTGGCCATGCTCGAGCGGGCCTGGGTGTCGTAGATGTCGAGGTGGGTCTTCTGGGCTGGCTGGGCGGAGATCCGATCGGCGATCATGGTCAAACCCTGAGGATGGAAGAACTGGCTCCGTGTCTCGTCGGAGATCGAAGTCTGAACGTGGCCCGAAGGGTTTTGTTTCCGGCGCGTGACGGGATGCAGCGGTTTTTCAACAGGGCCCGCCCGGCCCTCCACAGGGCCGCCCGGCCCTCAGACGAGGACCCCCGACTGGGCCGGTCCGGCGGCGAGGGAGGCGTCCGTGCTCGCCAGGGACTCCTCCGGTTCCGGGGCCGGAAGGGCGGCCGCCCGGGCCTCCAGGGTGGCGACCGTGCGGAAGGCGAGGGCGATGCCGGCGAGGCCGAAGAACACCGAGCCGAGGCCGACCCCCGCGATGACGCCCCGGGGACCGTAGAGATGTGCGCCGAGCAGGGCGGGCGGAACGGTGCCGAGGGTGGCCCGGCCCCAGTTCAGCACCGTCGAGTAGAACGGGAAGCCGAGGTTGTTGAACGAGGCGTTGGCCAGGAACAGCAGCCCGGTGAAGAACCAGACCCCGCCGCTGACGAGGCAGAAGAACCCGAACAGGTCGGCGGCCACCCCCTGCAGTTCGAACAGTCGCGTCAAGGGCTCGCGGGCGAGGAACAGCGCCGCCCAGACCACCAGGACGTAGGCTCCCGTCACGAGGGCGCCGTCGCGCAGGACACCGCGCATCCGGTCGAACCGGCCCGCCCCCCAGTTCTGTCCGAGGATCGGCCCGATGGAGCCGGAGAGGGCGAACAGGCCGCCGAAGGCCACGGGGGTGAGGCGGTCGATGACCACGTTGCCCGCGATGGCGACGGCCCCGAACTTCGCCAGCGCATGGGCGATGAAGGCGCTGGCGACGGACGGGGCGAGGTTGGTCAGCACCGCCGGCAGGGCGATGCGGAACACGATGGGCGCGTCGGCGACGATGTCGGCGACCCGCGGCCGGGCGAGCATGCGGAACCGGCGCACGCCCCACAGGCCGACGAGGGCGAAGGTGGCGCGCGCCACGCAGGTGGTGATGGCGGCGCCGTCCACCCCGAGGCCGGCACCGAAGATGAGGAGCGGATCGAGTCCGGCGGTGACGAGGGCGCCGGCCAGGGTCACCAGCATGGCCTGACGCGCGGCCCCGACGGCGCGCAGGAGCCCGGAGAACATCATCCCGGGCCCCATGAGGAGGTTCGACGGCAGGGTGATCCAGAGGAAGCGGGTCGCCACCGGCAGGGTTTCGGCATCGGCGCCGATGGCCGTGAGGAAGACGGGCAGGAACGGCAGCATCGCCACGACGAGGACGCCCGAGACGAGGATGCCGTGGATGGTGCCGGAGGTGGCCAGGCGCCGGGCACCCGCTTCGTCACCGGCCCCGATGGCCCGCGAGACCAGGGCCCCGGCGGCGATCATCAGGCCGATGTTGATGGCGATGGCAAAGAACTGGACGATGGTGGCGAAGCCCACCGCCGCCGTCAGGGTCGGATCGCCGAGCTTCGACACGTAGAGCAGCGACAGGAGGTCGACGACGAACAGGGCCATCAGGCCGACGGACCCGGTGGCGCTCATCACCACCACGTGGCGCAGGATCGAGCCGCTGACGAAGCGGGCCGCCGCCGGGTTCGTTTCAAGCATCGGAGGGAACGTCCCGGACTTCGAGGGTATGGGCTGCGGCCTCGCGGGCCTTGGCGCCGATGATGTCGCGGGTCTCGGCGTTGAGGGCCCGCGACGGGCGCTGCGGTTCGGTGAGCGGTTCGGGCTTGATCTGCGCCGCACCGCGCATCCAGCTCGCGGCATCCGGCAGGGCGCCCGCCTGCTGCAGGACGAGGCGGGCGACGTCGCGCTTGCGCACGTCCTCCGCGATGGCGGCGGCCGCATCGGGCGCGACGCCGAGGCCCTCCAGGGTGGCGCGGCCGAAGCCGAGGGCGGAATCCACGGTCTCCCGCAGCTGGAAATCGACGTCCCGGTTCATGAGCTCCACGGCGTGCATGCGGTCGTA
The DNA here is from genome assembly GCF_001424745.1 of Methylobacterium sp. Leaf469. NCBI lineage: Bacteria > Pseudomonadati > Pseudomonadota > Alphaproteobacteria > Hyphomicrobiales > Methylobacteriaceae > Methylobacterium > Methylobacterium sp. Leaf469. Next base: position 62,597 of record NZ_LMRE01000012.1, on the reverse strand, counting down.
GGCCCGCACATAGGTCCGCACGCTGGAGAATTCCTCGTGGACGATGTCGACGATCTTCAGGGCGGCCTCCGGCTCGTCGACGCAGACGCACAGGAGTTCGACCCGGCCGATGCCGGCAGCGCGCAGCACATCGAGGCGGGTGCCGTCGCCGTAGAAGATGCGGAAGCCGAAGCGCGAGGCGGAGCGGATCTGCTCCACGTCCTTGTCGATGACCGTGACGCTGATGCCTTCGGCGAGGAGCACCTGGGTCAGGATCTGGCCGAAGCGGCCGAAGCCGACCACGAGGACGCGGGCTTCCGTGTTCTCGATGGTATCGGGCGTCAGGTCGGGTTCGCGGCGGCGGCGCGCGAGGGCGCTGTCCAGGGCCTTGGCCGCCACCGGGCCGACCAGCATGGTCAGCGCCGCGAGCGCGATGGCGAATCGTCCGCTCGGTCCGTCGATGAGGCCGAGCTCGCCGCCCACCGGCAGGAGCACGAAGGCGAATTCACCGGCCGGCGCCAGGATCGCACCCCCGCGCACGGCGTCGAGCCAGTTCGAGCCGAACAGCCGGAACAGGCCGGCGACGAGGCCGACCTTGATCAGGATGGCGCCTGCGGTGGCACCGAGCAGCCACGGCCACTCGGCTTTCAGCAGGCCGCCGTCGATGGACATGCCCACGCTCATGAAGAACAGGCCGAGCAGCATGCCGCGGAACGGCTCGATGTCGGCCTCAAGCTGATGGCGGAAGTTCGATTCGGCGAGGAGCACGCCGGCCAGGAACGCCCCCATGGCCATGGACAGGCCGACATGCTCCATCAGCATGGCGGTGCCGAGCACCACCAGGAGGGCGGCGGCGGTCATCACCTCGCGGGCGCCGCTGGCGGCGAGGAGGCCGAAGAACGGGTTGAGGCCGTAACGGCCCACCAGGACCACGGCGAGGATGGCCGCGCCCACGGTGCCGGTCGATTGCAGGGCGGTGAGGAGCCAGCCGTCGCCCCCGCCGCTCCCGGTGGAGGCGAGCAGCGGCATCAGGGCGAGGATCGCCACCACGGAAATGTCCTGGAACAGCAGCACCGCGAAGGCGCGGCCGCCATAGGGCGTGCCGAGGTCGCCGCGCTCCTCCAGGAGCTGCAGGGCGACGGCGGTCGCCGACAGGGCGAGCGCGATGCCGATGACGAAGGCGGCCGATGGCGTCAGGCCGAACAGGAAGCCGATGCCGGCGAGCACCAGGGTGCAGACGAAGAGCTGCGCCGCCCCGAGGCCGAAGATGTCGCGCCGCATGGAGACAAGGCGGGAGATCTGGAGTTCGAGGCCGACGATGAACAGCAACAGCACCACGCCGAGTTCGGCGACGCTCGCCGCCGTCTCGGGCTCGGCGATGAGGGAGAAGCCGAACGGGCCGATGATCACGCCGGCCACGAGGTAGCCGAGCACGGCGCTCTGGCCGATGAGCCGGAAGATCGGCACGCCGATCACCGCCGCCGACAGGAACGTCAGCACGGGCGGCAGGAAGCTGACGTGGGTCGCGGCGCTCGCCATGGGGGTCCTGGCTGGAGATGGCCGGTCCCGATCGAACCGATCGTGGCGATCACGGACGCTGAGGCAGCGCCGTCTTAGACCACCTCCGCCGGGATCGCCATTCGGCCCCCGACACCGAATGCGGGCCCGGAGCCGTCCCCGTGCGAATCGGCACCCACATCGGCAGCCTCGCTCAGGCCCGCCGCGCGGCCTTGCGTTCCTCGCGGCGGGCGAGAAGCAGGGTGGTGGAATCGCCGTCTTGGCGCAGGGCGGCGGCATCGTGCAGGTCCTGGCGCACCAGCCCGATATCCTTCAGCTCGCGCTCCGACATGGCCCCGAGCTGACGCAGGATCCGGGCGTTGATGGCGGCGCGCGAGACCCCGGCGGCCAGCTTTGCGACGCCGGCGGCAGCGGCGGCCCATGCCCGGTGCAGGACAGGGTCCCGGTCCCCGGCGGACTGCCGGGCCGCGACCGTCGCCCCTCCAGAATTCCGTATCATCGTACCGGTCATGACCCCGCTCCCGTCGTCTGGCGCGACCCTGGCGCCCGGGGGCTGTTCGGGACAGGGACAGTGCCGTACGCTTCGCCAGAATTGTCCGGCAGGAAGTGCCGTACAGATCGAAAGACAGTGCCGATGAAATCCCGCGCGCCGAGCCCGCCGACCCTGGTCGAGACGGTGACCCAGGCCATCGCCGAGCGCATCGCGAGCCGCCAGCTCGCACCCGGAGCCCGCCTGCCCTCCGTGCGGAGCTTCGCCGAATCCATGGGCGTGTCGAAATCGACCGTGGTGGAGGCCTACGACCGGCTCGGTGCCGAGGGCGCCATCGTGGCGCGGCGGGGCTCGGGCTTCTACGTCGCCGGCAAGACCCGCCCGCTATGCCTCAAGACCGTGGGGCCGGAACTCGACCGGGCCGTCGATCCCCTCTGGATCACCCGTCAGTCGATGCAATCCGGCCCGGACCTGCTGAAGCCCGGCTCGGGATGGCTGCCGACGGCGTGGATGCCGGGCGACGCGATCCGCCGCGGCCTGCGCCACCTCGCCCGAGAGGGCACGCGCAGCCTCGTCTGCTACGACCAGCCCCTGGGCCTCGCCCCGCTTCGCGCCCAGATCGCGCGCCGGATGGAGGAGAAGGGCATCGTCGCCGATGCCGACCAGATCCTCCTGCTCGATTCGGCGACGCAGGCGGTCGACCTCCTGTGCCGCTTCCTCCTGGCGCCGGGCGACACGGTGGTGGTGGATGACCCCTGCTACTTCAACTACCACGCGCTCCTGCGCGCCCACCGGGTCACGGTGGTCGGGGTGCCGTTCACGCCCACGGGGCCGGATCTCACGGCCCTGGAGACGCTCCTGTCGGAGCACCGTCCCCGATTCTACCTGACGAACTCGGCCCTCCATAACCCCACGGGCGCGACCCTCGCCCCGGCCATCGTCCACCGGGTGCTGCGCCTGGCGGAGGCGCACGACACCCTGATCATCGAGGACGACATCTTCGGCGATCTCGAGCCCGAACCGGCGCCCCGGCTCGCCGGTTTCGACGGGCTCCAGCGGGTGATCCAGGTCGGCAGCTTCTCGAAGACCCTGTCGGCCTCCGTGCGCTGCGGCTTTCTCGCCGTGCGGCCGGACTGGATCGAGCCCCTCGTCGATCTCAAGCTCGCCATGAGTCTCGGCAACGGCCACCTCGCCGCCCTGCTCATGCATCGCCTGATCACCGACGGCACCTATCGCCGCCACCTTTCGGAGATTCGCGAAAAGCTCGCCCGCGATCGTGGCCTCGCGGCGCGGCGCCTGGAAGCGGCAGGCTTGACGCTCTGGACCGAGCCGCGCGGCGGCCTGTTCCTGTGGGCCGCCCTGCCGGAAGGCCTCGATTCGGGCGACGTCGCCCGCCGCGCGCTCGGCCAGGGCGTGGTGCTGGCGCCGGGGGCGGCGTTCAGCACCTCCGGGGCGGGTACGCCCTTCCTGCGCTTCAACGTCGCCCATTGCGCCGAACCGCGAATCTTCTCGGTGCTGGACGCGGCGATGCAGGGTGGGCCTGCATGACACGCTCGACAGGTTTGATACGCCCGCCCGTGCCACAGGGACGGTTTTCGGCTATGAGCGGTTGACAGGGGCGGCCCAGCCTCGCCACATCCCGGCTATCATGAGCGAAGCAATCCCGACCACCCAGACCGCCTCCGCCAGCGCGGAGAAGCCCCCCCTGGAGATTCTGCTCTGCGCCCCGCGCGGGTTCTGCGCCGGCGTGGTGCGGGCCATCGACGTGGTCGAGCGCGCGCTCGCCATCTACGGACCGCCGGTCTACGTCCGGCACGAGATCGTCCACAACAAATACGTGGTCGAGAGCCTGAAGCGCAAAGGCGCCGTGTTCGTGCGTGAGCTCGACGAGGTGCCGGACGGCTCCGCCCCGGTGATCTTCTCCGCCCACGGCGTCGCCAAGACCGTCCCGAACAACGCCGATTCGCGCGGGCTCACCACCATCGACGCCACCTGCCCCCTGGTGACCAAGGTTCACCGCGAGGCCGAGATCCACCACAAGCGCGGCCGCCACGTTCTCCTCGTGGGCCATTCGGGCCATCCCGAGGTGGTCGGCACCATGGGCCAGTTGCCCGCCGGCTCCATCACCCTGGTGGAAGACCTCGAGCAGATCGCCGCCCTAGAGCCTGAGAGCCGCGACAACCTCGCCTGGGTGACGCAGACGACCCTGTCGGTGGACGACACCCACCACATCGTCGAGGCCCTGAAGAAGAAGTTCCCGACCATCACCGGGCCGCACAAGGACGACATCTGCTACGCCACCACCAACCGCCAGGAGGCGGTGAAGCAGGTGGCCCCCCTCGTCGATGCCGTGATCGTCGTGGGCTCGTCCAACTCCTCGAACTCGCAGCGCCTGCGCGAGGTCGCCGAGCGCGTCGGCTGCCCGATCACCCGCCTCGTGCTGCGCGCCGAGGAGATCGACTGGGAGGCGTTCAAGGACGTGCGCCGCCTCGGCCTCACCGCCGGCGCCTCGGCCCCGGAAGTGCTGGTGGAAGAGATCATCGACGCCTTCGCCGCCCGCTACACCGTCACGGTGGACACGGTCTCGACGGTGGTGGAGGACATGTCCTTTCCGCTGCCGCGCGAACTGCGCAGCGAAGCCGCCGAGTAGACGCGGCCTTTCCATCGATTCGACCAGCAGGGGCGCCCATCGGCGCCCTTGTTCTTTTTGAACCCCCAACCTTCGAGCGAACCGCCCGTGGCCGTCTACACCGAGGTCTCCGACGAGGCGCTGACCCGCTTCCTCAGCGCCTACGACATCGGCACCCTGCTCTCGTACAAGGGCATCGCTGAGGGCGTCGAGAACACCAACTTCTTCGTACACACCACGGCCGGCGCCTACATCCTCACCCTGTACGAGAAGCGGGTGCGCCTGGACGACCTGCCGTTCTTCCTCAACCTCATGGAGCATCTCGCCGCGCGCGGCCTCGCCTGCCCGCTGCCGATCCGCAACCGCGCCGGCGTGGCGCTCGGCGAACTCTGCGGCCGTCCGGCGGTGATCGTCAGCTTCCTCGAAGGCGTTTCGGTCAAACGGCCGAATCCCGACCATTGCCGCGCGCTGGGCGGGGCGCTGGCGGGCCTGCACGCCGCCGGCAGCGATTTTCCCATGCGGCGCGACAACAGCCTCTCGGTCGAAGCCTGGGGTCCGCTGTTCCGGGGCGCCGAACCCCAGGCCGACGGCGTGGCGCCGGGCCTCGCCGAGCGGGTGCGCGGCGACCTCGCGGTTCTCGAAGCCGGCTGGCCGCGCGGTCTGCCCTCGGGCGTGATCCACGCCGACCTCTTCACCGACAACGTGTTCTTCATCGGCGACGACCTGTCGGGCGTCATCGACTTCTACTTCGCCTGCACCGACGCCTTCGCGTACGACCTCGCGATCTGTCTCAACGCGTGGTGCTTCGAGGCCGACGGCACTTTTGACTGCGACCGGGGCGCAGCCCTCATCGCCGGGTACGAGACCGTCCGGCCCCTGACCCCGCCAGAGGTCGCCGCCCTGCCGATCCTGTGCCGGGGCGCGGCCCTGCGCTTCCTGCTGACCCGCCTGGTCGATTGGCTGAACGTGCCGCCGGGCGCCCTGGTCCAGCCGAAGGACCCGCTGGAATACGACCGCCGCTTGACGTTCCACCGCACGGCGACACGGGCCGAGGATTACGGGCGCGGCGCCTGATCGGGGCCGTGCTTCAGTTCCAAGTGTGCAGCACCGTCCGCCACCCGTCACCCTGGCGCTCCAGGACGTTGACCCAGTTTCCGCTGAACACCTTGCGGGCGCCGCCGTCCCCGGGGCCGCTCGCCTCCCAGCGTCCGCTGGCGAGGAGGAGGTCGCCCTTCGCTTTCGCCGACTGGACCGTCACCTTGTGATCCGCGAACCCCTTCGACTTCAGATTGGTGAAGTAGGCCTGGATGCTCGGGCCGCCCGAGAGCGGCGCCCCCTTCGTGACGACTTCGGCGTCGGTGCCGTAGAGCGTCGTCAGTGCGTCCATATCCCCGGTGTTGAAGCTCTGGTCCCAGCGGTCGGCCGCCGCCTGGGCCGTGGCCTTCGGATCATCCGCGAAGGCCGGCGCCGACATCGCGAGGCCAGCCATGAGGACAATGGCACAGGTTTCGGAACGGAAGGGCATGGCGTTCTCCCTATCGAAAGCTCGGTTGATTCCCGAAACGACAGTGTCCGCCTAAAATTCGTATCTTGAAAGCTTGATAAGAGCTGCGGCATATCTTTTGGCCGGTCCGGTCGCCTCGTCGGCGAAAACCATATCCAGGCGACGGCACAGACCTCGAATGCAGGGAGGCATGAAAAAGCCCGGGGGATCACCCCGGGCCCGCATGGTCTCGGTGGGTGACCGAAGCGTCAGATCACCTTGAGCAGCGCGTCGACGCCGGAGATCTCGGTCTTGGCCGGCGAATCCTCGACGTTGAGCACCCGCACGACGCCGTCCTCCACCAGCATGGCGTAGCGCTTCGAGCGCGGCCCGAGGCCGAAGCCCGTGCCGTCCATGTCGAGGCCCAGCGCCTTGGCGAATTCGGCGTTGCCGTCGGCGAGGAATTCGAGGGCTTCGGCACCGCTGGCCTTCTGCCAGGCATCGAGGACGAACACATCGTTGACGGAGGTGATCGCCACGGCATCGATGCCGCGTGCCTTGATCTCGGCCTGCTTCTCGACGAAGCCCGGCAGGTGGTTGCGGTGGCAGCTCGGGGTGAACGCCCCCGGAACGCCCACGAGGACGACCCGACGCCCCTTGAACACGTCGTCCGTGGTCCGGGCCTCGGGGCCGTCCTTGCCGCTGACGCGGAACGTGACCTGGGGCAGGTGGTCGCCAACCTGGATCGTCATGGGTGATCTCCTGCGGGCGTCGCGCCCGTACGTCCCTGCCGTCTATCGCGCGGGCTCCCGCGTGTCGAGGCAACCGCGACGGCCGTGCACACGCGGCCGAACGCCTTGCTGCGCCTCTCGGATTTGCGCCTTGGACAAGGGCACCGACGGGCGTAGCATGGGCTATGCAGTCATCACGGTCCCAGTCGGGTGATCCCGCCTCCCTCGAAGGCCAGTTCCTGGTCGCCATGCCGGGGCTCACGGATGCGCGCTTCTCGCGCTCGGTGATCTATCTCTGTGCCCACTCGGCGGATGGAGCCATGGGCATCATCCTGAACAAGCCGGTTCAGAACCTCAACATGCCCGACCTGCTGATCCAGCTCGAGATCGCCACCGAACTCGACGCCATCCGCCTGCGCGAGCGGGTCGGCCACATGCCCGTGCTCATGGGCGGCCCGGTGGATGCCAAGCGCGGCTTCGTGCTGCACACGGACGATTTCCACATCGACCAGTCGACCCTGATCATCGACGACGGCATCTGCCTCACCGCCACCGTCGATATCCTGCGGGCCATCGCCAACGGCGCCGGTCCCGCCAGCGCCGTCCTGGCGCTCGGCTATGCCGGATGGCAGGCCGGCCAGCTCGAGAACGAGATCCTGGCCAACGGCTGGCTCACCTGCCCGGCCGACCCGGAGCTGATCTTCAACACCGCCCTCGATGCGAAGTACGAACGCACCCTGCGCGGCATCGGCATCGACCCGGCCATGCTGTCGATGGATGCCGGCCGCGCCTGAATCAGGGTCCGAAGGGCGAGCCCCTCGCGGGTCAGGGCAAGAGTTTTGAGAAACCGGCCCTGGTTCTTCGTCGGTCTCTGCCCGGCACCCGCCAAAGGGATGATCCCTCTCGAAACCCCTACTCCGGAAAAGCCGGCGCGCCGCCGGCATCCGGGTTCATTCCCTCGACGGACGGTTGCGGCTTGCGGCGCGGCCGTGGGGCGGCGGCCGCCGTAGGGGCGGCGCTGGCGGTGTTGACGCCGAGGCGGGTGGCGAGCGCGAGGGCTCGGCCTTCGGTGAAGCGCAGATTGCAGAAGCCGTGCGCGCCTTCCCGGGCATAGGTCCGGCACAGCTGCTCGCGGTCGGACGAGAACGCCGCCTGCTCGGTGACGATGGGGCGGACGTCCTGTCCGCGCGCCCGCTGGGTCATGAGCTTGTAGTTCTCACGGACCGCGCGGTCGGCCGTGCCGCGCGCGCCGTCGAATTCGGCCGCCCGCGGGATCAGGGTCGCGGCGGCTGGCCCCCACAGGCCCGCCGGCGTGGTGGCGCAATCGGCGGCCGCCACGGTGCAGATCTGCGTGGTCCCGAGCGATGTCACCAGCACACCGCCGTCCACCACCTCGAAGCGCAGGGGGCAGGTGGCCCCGGCGGCTTCGAAGCGGGCGAGTCCGTCGGGTCGCCCTTCGGCCGTGAGGGTCGCGGGCGTGCCGCCGTTCCACGGCACCGTGCAGCTCTCGCTCGGCTGGGACACCTTGGTGCCCGGCAGGATCATGCGGGCGATCGTGCCGCCCCCGGTCTTTTCCAGCTTCAGGCTGCCGTTGAGGCCGTTGTGCATCAGCTCCTGGCCGACGACGTTGTCCTCCGTCGGCGCCTTGAGAACCACGGGCTGCTTCGGAGCCGCCGGCGCGCGCGGCACCTCCGCCGTCGGCGCATCTCCCGGGGCGCCCGGAGGCGGCGCGATGGGCGAGCCCGGCTGGACGCCGCCCGGGACGCCGCGGGGCGGAACCGGCGGCTTGGCGGCGCGCCCGATCCCGAACAGCTCCTCGAAGAAGTTCTGCGCGGCGGCCGGGCTGGGTGCGGCGAGCAGCAGGGGTGCGAGGAGGAGGGCGCGGGTCAACGGGGGCATCGGGACTTTCCGGCTGTGGGAACTCGCCGGCCGCGGGAGCTCGCCGGCCGCAGGAACTGCGAGATCAACTCGCGGACGAACACGGCCACACGTCAGCCTACCATGGGGGCCATGGCTTGAACGTGGCGCCGTTACAACAGAATCGCGGCGGCGGGCCGTGGGAATTCGCGTCGTCGGCCGGGATCGTGCCGCTGCGAGAACGGGATAACGCCCTCGGGCGCGATCCGCTCCGGGGGCGCGCCCGGTTCCCCCGGGTCGTTTCCGGTTCGCCTTGCGGCTCCGCATCCCCCTTCTTATATCCGGCGGGACGCGGGATTAGGACCCGAGCCTGAGCGTTTCGCGACGTTCGGCCCGGGCGCGATCCGGCTCGCCAATCTCAGTTTTTCACCGCCATGGGCCGAGCTGCTTCGGGGCTCGGCGGTCTGCTTGACCAAGCACAACAGAGGGATCCCACCATGGGTAAAGTTATCGGTATCGACCTCGGCACCACCAATTCCTGTGTTGCCGTGATGGAGGGCTCGCAGCCCAAGGTCATCGAGAACGCGGAAGGTGCGCGCACCACGCCGTCCATCGTCGCCTTCCTCGACGACGGCGAGCGCCTCGTCGGCCAGCCGGCCAAGCGCCAGGCGGTCACCAACCCGGAACACACCTTCTTCGCCATCAAGCGCCTCGTCGGCCGCACCTACGACGATCCGATGACGCAGAAGGACAAGGGCCTCGTGCCCTACAACATCGTCCGCGGTGACAACGGCGACGCCTGGGTCGAGGCCGACGGCAAGAAGTATTCGCCCTCGCAGATCTCCGCCTTCACCCTGCAGAAGATGAAGGAGACGGCGGAAGCCCATCTCGGCCAGCCGGTGACGCAGGCCGTCATCACCGTGCCCGCCTACTTCAACGACGCCCAGCGCCAGGCCACCAAGGACGCGGGCAAGATCGCCGGCCTCGAAGTGCTGCGCATCATCAACGAGCCCACCGCCGCGGCGCTGGCCTACGGCCTCGACAAGAAGAAGGCTGGCACCATCGCGGTGTACGATCTCGGCGGTGGCACCTTCGACGTGTCGATCCTCGAGATCGGCGACGGCGTGTTCGAGGTGAAGTCCACCAACGGCGACACCTTCCTCGGCGGCGAGGACTTCGACAACCGCGTGGTCGAGTACCTCGCGGCGGAGTTCAAGCGCGAGCAGGGCATCGACCTGACGAAGGACAAGCTCGCGCTCCAGCGCCTCAAGGAAGCCGCCGAGAAGGCCAAGATCGAGCTGTCCTCCGCGACCCAGACCGAGATCAACCTGCCCTACATCACGGCCGACGCCTCCGGGCCGAAGCACCTCGCGCTCAAGCTCAGCCGCGCCAAGTTCGAGTCCCTCGTGGACGACCTCGTCCAGCGCACCATCGAGCCCTGCCGCAAGGCCCTCAAGGATGCGGGCGTCTCGGCCTCCGAGATCGACGAAGTCGTGCTCGTCGGCGGCATGATCCGCATGCCGAAGATCCAGGAAGTGGTGAAGTCGTTCTTCGGCAAGGAGCCCCACAAGGGCGTCAACCCCGACGAGGTCGTGGCCATCGGCGCGGCGGTCCAGGCTGGCGTGCTCCAGGGCGACGTGAAGGACGTTCTGCTCCTCGACGTCACCCCGCTGTCGCTCGGCATCGAGACCCTGGGCGGCGTGTTCACCCGCCTCATCGACCGCAACACCACCATCCCGACCAAGAAGTCCCAGACCTTCTCGACGGCCGAGGACAACCAGAACGCCGTCACCATCCGGGTCTTCCAGGGTGAGCGCGAGATGGCGGCCGACAACAAGATGCTCGGCCAGTTCGACCTCATGGGCATTCCGCCGGCCCCGCGCGGCATGCCGCAGATCGAGGTGACCTTCGACATCGACGCCAACGGCATCGTCAACGTGACGGCCAAGGACAAGGCGACGAACAAGGAGCACCAGATCCGCATCCAGGCCTCGGGCGGCCTCTCGGATGCGGATATCGAGAAGATGGTCAAGGACGCCGAGGCCAATGCCGAAGCGGACAAGAAGCGTCGCGAGCTCGTCGAGGTGAAGAACCAGGGCGAGAGCCTCGTCCACGCCACCGAGAAGTCGGTCAAGGAGTACGGCGACAAGGTCTCGGCCGACGACAAGGGTGCCATCGAGACCGCCATTACGGCGCTGCGCACGGCCCTCGAAGGCGACGACGTCGAGACCATCAAGGCTCGCACAACCGACGTGATGCAGGCGTCGATGAAGCTCGGCGAGGCCATGTACGCGGCCAACCAGGGCGGTGAGGCCGGGGCCGAGGCGCCGGCCGGCGAAGCCAAGAAGGACGACGTCATCGACGCCGACTTCCAGGAAGTCGATGACAAGGACCAGAAGAAGCGGGCATAACGCCCCTTGAGAAACGGGGGGTCGGAGTAATCCGGCCCCTCGCCATGTCTGGTCAGATGACGGTGCGGTCCCCGGTGGATGCCGGCGCGCCGAACGACTTTTGAGGGCGGGTATGTCGAAGCGGGACTATTACGAGATTCTTGGCGTCGCCAAGACCGCGACCGACGGCGAGATGAAAGTCGCCTTCCGCAAGCTCGCCATGACCTACCATCCCGATCGCAATCCCGGGAATGCGGAGGCCGAGGTCAAGTTCAAGGAAGTCAACGAGGCCTACCAGACCCTGACCGACGGCCAGAAGCGTGCAGCCTACGACCGCTTCGGCCATGCCGCATTCCAGCAGGGCGGCGGGGGCGGCCCCGGATTCGGTAACGAGTTCGGCGACTTCATGTCGGACATCTTCGACAATTTCTTCGGCGACGGACGCGCGGCCCCCGGCGGTGCGCGAGCCGGCGCGGGCGGACGCGGCGGTTCCACCCGCGAGCGCGGCGCCGATCTGCGATACAACCTCGAGATCTCCCTGGAGGAGGCCTTCGCCGGCAAGGCGGAGACCATCAAGATGGCGACGGCCGTCACCTGCGAGGTATGCTCGGGGTCCGGTGCCAAGGCCGGCTCGAAGCCGCGCCCGTGCCAGACCTGCGGCGGCTACGGCCGCGTGCGCGCCGCGCAGGGGTTCTTCGCCATCGAGCGCACCTGCCCGAACTGCCACGGACGCGGCGAGGTCATCGACGATCCGTGCGGCAATTGCTCGGGTGCCGGCCGCGTCACCCGCGAGCGCACCCTGTCGATCAACGTGCCGGCGGGCGTCGACGACGGCCTGCGCATCCGTCTCGCCGGCGAGGGCGAGACCGGCCTGCGCGGCGGCCCGGCGGGCGACCTCTACGTGTTCCTCTCGATCAAGCCGCACGAATTCTTCCAGCGCGACGGCGCCGACCTGTTCTGCCGGGTGCCGATCAACATGGTGACGGCGGCCCTGTCGGGCGAGATCACCGTGCCGGTCATCGACGGCTCGCAGACCCAGGTGCGGATCCCTGCCGGCACGCAGACGGCCAAGCAGTTCCGCATCAAAGGCAAGGGCATGCCGGTGCTGCGCGCCCGCGAGGTCGGCGACCTCTACATCCAGGTGTTCGTCGAGACGCCGCAGAATCTGACCAAGCGCCAGCGCGAGCTGCTGCAGGAATTCGGTCAGTCGGCTTCCGACGAGAACCACCCCGAGAGCGCGGGCTTCTTTTCCAAGGTCCGCGAGTTCTTCGACGGACTCGGCGGTACCGCCCGACAGTGAACACGGTGCGGGATCGAACGGCCGCGAGCCCGGTTATGATTGTGGCTGGGCCGCACCGCTCGACCGAACGCACGACCGGACCCGGGGGCGAAGCGCCGATGCGGCTTGACTGTACACGGCCTTCGGCGTCTAGCCTTTCCTTCCCAAACCGTGATCTGAGGGCCTAGGGTCTTGCCGCCGCTCCGCCGTCCCAGCACCAAACTCCAAGCCGCCCTCGGCGCTCTCCAGGGTGCGCCCGGTGCCCCGCGCGTGCGGCGCGATCCGCTGGAGGACGAGGCCCGCTTCCTGCGCTCCTGGTTCGAGCGTCCCCTCGTCACGGGGTCGGTGACCCCGTCGGGAAAGATGCTCGCCCGCACCATGGCGTCTTACGTCGATCCGCGCATGGCCGGGCCGGTCATCGAACTCGGGCCGGGTACGGGTCCGGTGACGGAAGCCCTCGTGCGACGGGGCATCGAGCAGGAGCGCCTGATCCTGGTCGAGTACAACCCGGATTTCTGCCGGCTGCTGCGGACGCGGTTTCCCCGGGCCACCGTGGTGCAGGGCGATGCCTACGACATCACCGCCACCCTCGGGGCCCTCGTCCACGAAAAGGCCGCCGCCACGGTGTCGAGCCTTCCGCTGTTCACCAAGCCCCTGGAACAGCGTCTCAAGCTCCTCAACGCCGCCCACGCCATGATGCATGCGGGCGCGCCCTTCGTGCAGTTCACCTACGCGGTGGTTCCGCCGATTCCCGAGCGCTGCGATGCCGGGACCTATACGGCGAGTCGTTCCAACCGCGTCTGGCTCAACCTGCCGCCGGCGCGTGTCTGGGCCTATCGCCGTCCCTGACGCAGGGCTGAACGGCTCCCGGCCACGGCGTTCAGCCGTCGCGATCTAGGTTCTCCTGACGGGGTCGAGATGTCGTCGACCCCCTGAGACCGGGAGACCGTCATGGCTTTTCGCCCCCACACGCTGCTCGTCCGAAGCCGCCGCCTCGCGGCCGGCCTCGCCCTCGCGATCGGCCTCGGCGTCGGCGGTGCCCAAGCGCTGCCGTTCGCCGATGTCGGACCGCAGGCCGAGTTCGTGCCCGTCTACGATCATGACGGCTACGGTCACCGGGGCTACGATCGCGGGCATCATCATCGCGGCCATGACCGCGGCTGGGGTGGTCACCATCGCGGCTGGGATCACGACCGTGGCTACGGCCGGCGCCACTGGGGCCACCATCACCACCATCATCACGACGGCCGCGGCCGGGGTTACGACCGGTACTGATCGGTCAGGCGATCCTGTCGCGGAGCAGGGCATCGGCCGGCTGAGGCTCGGCCGTGATGAGGTAGGCCGCTCGCAGGGCCGCCTCGGCCCGGTCCGCCGAGGCGGCGTCCCTTGCGTGGATCGTGGCGAGCGGCCGGTCGGGACCGACCGCGTCGCCGGCCCGTGCGAGGCCGGTGAACCCCACGGCGGGGTCGATGGCGTCCTGCGGCCGGGTCCGGCCACCGCCGAGGCCGATGACGGCGAGACCGATGTCGCGGGTCGCCGCCCGGCGGATGACGCCGGCCTCCGGCACCGTCACGGTCCGCACGACGGCGGCCCTGGCGAGGTACTCCCCAGGACGCTCGGCGAGGTCGGCCGGGCCACCGAGCGCCGCCACCATGCGGGAAAAGATCGCCAGGGCACGCCCCGAATCGAGGGCTTCCTCCAGTCGCGTCCGCGCGGCGGGCAAGCTGTCCGCGAGGCGGCCCAGCATCAGCATCTCGGCGCCGAGTTCGACTGTGATGGCATGGAACGCGGGCTCCCGCGCGCGCGCGCCGAGATAATCCAGGGTGTAGGCCACCTCCAGGGCGTTGCCCGCCGCCGAGGCGAGGGGCGAGTCCATGTCGGTGACGAGGGCCACGGTCGGAAGGCCGGCCCCGCCCGCCACGCCGACGATGGCTTCGCCGAGCCCCCGCGCCTGGTCCGGTCCGGCCATGAACGCCCCCGAGCCGACCTTCACGTCCATCACCAGGCCGTCGAGGCCGGCGGCGAGCTTCTTCGACAGGATCGACGCCGTGATGAGATCGAGGGATTCCACCGTGCCGGTGACGTCGCGGATGGCGTAGAGGCGGGCATCGGCCGGCGCGAGGTCGGGCGTCTGGCCGATGATGGCGCAGCCGACGTCCTTCGTGACCCGGCGGAACCGGTCGAGGTCCGGCCGCGCGTCGTAGCCCGGGATGGCCCCGAGCTTGTCGAGGGTGCCGCCCGTGTGCCCGAGGCCGCGCCCCGAGATCATCGGCACGTAGCCGCCGCAGGCCGCCACCAGGGGCGCCAGGGCGAGGCTGACCGCGTCGCCGACGCCGCCGGTGGAATGCTTGTCGAGGACGGGGCCCGGCAGGTCCCAGCGCAGCACCGTGCCCGAATGCGTCATCGCCCGGGTCAGGGCGACGCGCTCGTCCAGGGACAAACCGCGGAAGAACACCGCCATGGCGAAGGCCGCCGCCTGGCCCTCGGTGACGCGCCCATCGGTCAGGCCGGCGATGAAGTCGGCGATGCGGGCCGGATCGAGGGCGAGCCCGTCCCGCTTCGCCCGGATGATTTCCTGCGGCAGCATCATGGCCTGGGGTCCCGGGCGGCGATGAGGGCGGCGTTCAGGCCGCTCGCCCCGATGCGGAAGGTTCTGGGCGTCGCCCAATCCGGCCCCATGATGCGGTCGGCGAGGGCGAGATACAGGGCGGCATCGGCCACGGTCCGGATGCCGCCCGAGACCTTGAGGCCGTGTTCGCCGCCGGTCTCCCGGATGGCGACCAGCATGATCTCGGCCGCTTCCGGGGTCGCCGAGATGGCGGATTTGCCCGTGGACGTCTTGATCATGTCGGCACCCGCCGCGAGGGCGAGGCGGCTCGCCCCTTCGATCAGCTCCGGCGTGGCGAGTTCGCCGGTTTCCAGAATCACCTTGAGGCAGGCGGGCCTACAGGTGTCCCGCACGGCCGAGACCATCGCGCGCGCCGGTTCGGGGCGGCCTTCGCGGAGGGCGCGATAGGGCAGGACGAGGTCGATCTCGTCGGCGCCGTCCGCCAGGGCCGCGCGGGTGTCGGCGACGGCCCGCGCCGCATCCTCGCCCCCGGCCGGAAAATTGATCACCGTCGCCACCGCCACGCCCGATCCGGCGAGGAGCCGGGCGGCCTGCGCGACGAACCGGGGCCAGACGCAGATTGCCGCGACGCCGCTGGCGCGGGCGGCCGCGCACAGGGCGTCGATGGCCGCCTCGGTGCAGGTGTCGCCCAGGTCAGTCAGGTCGAGGAGCGGGAGGGCGCGCCGCGCGATCGAAGCGTCGGTCATGCGTGGGGCTCCGGCAGGCGGGCGACGAAGGCTTCGGCGAGGCGGGCGAGGTCGGCGGCCGCCCGCGCCGCCACGGCTTTGGTCTCGTCGTGGTGCGGGTCGCCGTCGCCGATGCCGGCGGCGAGGTTGGTGACCACCGAGACCGCCGCCACGGGCAGGCCGAGGAAGCGGGCGAGGATCGCCTCCGGCACCGTGGACATGCCGACGAGGTCGGCGCCGAGGATCCCGGCCATGCGGACCTCCGCCGGCGTCTCGAAGCTGGGGCCCGAGAACCACGCGTAGACGCCCTCGTGCAGGGCCAGGCCGCAGGATACGGCCGCGGCGTGCAGCGTCTTCCGCAGATCCGAATCGTAGGCGCCCACCATGGGGACGAAGCGTGCCTCGCTCGCCTCCCCGATGAGCGGATTGAGGCCGGACAGGTTGATGTGGTCGCTGAGCGCCACGAGCTGGCCCGGACCGGCCTCGGGCCGAAGCGACCCGGCGGCGTTGGTCAGCAGAAGGGCACGGGCGTCCAGCGCCCGCGCGACACCGAGGGGCACCCGCATGGCGGCGGCGTTCCCGATCTCGTACGCATGGGCGCGGCCCTCGAACACCAGGACGCGGCGCCCACCGAGCCGCCCGGCATGGAGCCGCCCGCCATGGCCGCTGACGCCGGGTGCGGGAAAGCCTGGAATCTCCCCATAGGACAGTGCGTAGGCGTCGGTGAGGCGCTCCACCAGGGCGCCGAGGCCGGTGCCGGTCACGATGGCGCAGGCGAACGGTCCCGCGAACCCTCGCATGCGCAGGCGATCGACCGTCGCAGCGAGCCCGGCCCCGTCAGGCATCGGTCAGGTTCTCCGGCCCGAACGAGTCCGGCAGCAGGGCGCCGAGGGTGAACCGGGCGCGGATGCCGTCGTCGTCGGCCACGTGGATCACAGCGCCGGGCGTGGCGAATTCACGGATGCGCTGGCGGCAGGCGCCGCAGGGGGTGACGAGGCCGGGGCCGGGACCCATCACCAGCATGGTGCGGATCGCCCGCCCGCCCTCCGCCACCATGGCGGCAATGGCCCCGGCCTCGGCGCAGGAGCCCACCGGATAGGCCGCGTTCTCGACGTTGCAGCCGGCATGGACCCGGCCGTCCGCGTCCCGCAGGGCGGCGCCGACGGCAAAGCGCGAGTACGGCGCGTAGGCCCGCGCGCGGGCGACGCGGGCGGCGTCGAACAGGCTCTGGAGATCGGGGTCCATGCGCGATGTTTGGCATCGATGCCGGAGCCCTGTCGAGGGATCATCGACAGGGCGCCACCGGCCTTTTAAGACGCGAGGGACGAGAATGGCGGCAGGGACGGACGGCGATGCTGGGTCGGTTTGAACGGAGTGCGTCGGGCGAGGCGACGGTGGAGTACGGCGACGGCACCATGCGGGTGGTGAAGCCCGGCCGCTTCGTGCGCTGCGCCGTCACGGGCGCGCCCATCGAACTCGACGCCCTGCGCTACTGGAGCGCCGTGCATCAGGAAGCCTACGCGACCCCGGAGGCGGTGATGCAGCGCCTGCGCGAGCGCGCCGTCGCGGGCTGATCCTCAGCCACCGGTCTTATTCTCAGCCGCCGGTCATGGGCGGGAAGAACGCGATCTCGGATGCGCCCGCCAGGGGCGCGTCGGGCTTGGCGTGAACACGATCGATGGCGACGCGCACGACGCCGTCCCCCTCGAAGGCGTAGGCGTATTCCTCGCCCCGGCCGCGCAGCCAGCGCAGGAGATCCGCCACTGTGGCGAGGTCGCCCGGCAGGTCCACCACCTCTTCGGCCTTGCCGACGCGTTCGCGCACCCAGGCGAAGTAGACGAGCTTCATGAGACCATCTCTCAGCGCGGGTCGTCGATGACGTGCTTGATACCCGCCCGCATGTAATCCCACCCCGTATAGAGCGTCAGGGCGGCGGCGATCCACAGCAGGTAGGTCCCGGTCTGCACCGTGCCCGGCAGGATCGTTTCGCCGGCCGGGCCCGCCACGAGGAAACCGATGGCCACGAGCTGCAGGGTGGTCTTCCACTTGGCGACCCGGCTCACCGGCACGCCGACCTTCAGTTCGGCGAGATATTCGCGCAGGCCCGAGACCAGGATCTCCCGGCACAGGATCACGATGGCGGCCCACAGGGTCCAGCCATGGATGGTGCCGTCGGCGGTGAGCATGAGGAGGCAGGCGGCCACCAGCAGCTTGTCGGCGATGGGGTCGAGCATGCGGCCGAGCGCCGAGGATTGGTCGTAGGTCCGCGCCACGTAGCCGTCGAGGTAGTCGGTGATGGCGGCGAGGATGTAGACGCCGAGGGCCGCGAACCGGGCCGTGTGCTCGACGGGCCAGTACAGCAGGGCGACGACGATGGGCACGGCCACGAGCCGCCCGTAGGTCAGGCAGTTCGCGAGCGTCCAGGCCGGCGAACGGCGGCGGGTGGGGGTCGGCTCCATCGGCGCGGTGAAACCATGGGGCGGAGTGGGGGTCAACCGCTGTGCCTCGCTCATGCTGGTCCGGCGCCCTCAGGTCTGGGCGTGGAAGAAGTCGTAGACGGCGCGGGCCGTGGCGGCGTTGACGCCGGGCGTCTTCGCCAGATCCTCGAACGCCGCCCGCTGAATCGCCTTCACGGTTCCGAAATGGTGCAGGAGCGCGCGCTTGCGCGTCGGACCGATGCCGGCGATCTCGTCGAGCGGGTTCACCATCATCTCGCGCTTGCGCTTGGCCCGGTGGGTGCCGATGGCGAAGCGGTGGGCCTCGTCGCGCAGGCGCTGGACGAAGTACAGGGTCGGGTCGCGCGGCGGCAGCTTGAACGGCGGGCGCCCCGGCACGAAGAAGGTCTCGCGGCCGGCGTCGCGGTCGCGCCCCTTGGCGATGCCGACCAGCGCCACGTCGGTGACGCCCATCTCCTCCAGGGCCGTGCGTGCGGCGTCCAACTGGCCCTTGCCGCCGTCGATGAGGACGAGATCGGGCCAGGCCGGCATGGTCTCGGTGTCGGCCTCCGGCGCAGCGACGGCCGCCGGCTCCCCATCCGCCGCTTCGGCCTGGGCGGGCGTCCGCGGGTTCTCCTTCACGAGGCGCTTGAAGCGGCGCTGCAGCACCTCGCGCATCATCCCGTAATCGTCGCCCGGGGTCAGCTCCTCGGACTTGATGTTGAAGGTGCGGTAATGGGTCTTGGCGAAGCCCGTCGGCCCGGCGACGATCATGCCGCCCACCGCGTTCGTGCCCATGATGTGCGAGTTGTCGTAGACCTCGATGCGCCGGGGTGCGGCGGCCAAGCCGAACGATTGCCCGAGGGCCACCAGCAGCTTGCCCTGGGAGGCGGTGTCGGCGAGGCGCCGCCCCAGGGCCTCCTTGGCGTTGCGCTGGGCATACTCGACGAGGTTCTTGCGCTCGCCGCGCTGGGGCAGATGGATGTCGACCCGGTAGTCCGTGCGGCTCGACAGGGCGGCGGCGAGCAGCTCCGCATCCTCGATGACGTGGGACACGAGGACGAGACGTGGGGCCGGCTTGTCGTCGTAGAACTGGCCCATGAACGAGGCCAGCACCTCGTCGGCCGTCATGCTGCGGTCGGCCTTGGGGAAGTAGGCGCGGTTGCCCCAGTTCTGGAAGTTGCGGAAGAAGAACACCTCGATGCAGAACTGCCCCGCCTGCTCGTCGAGGGCGAACACGTCGGCCTCCTCGACGCCTTGGGTGTTGACCCCTTGCGTCCCCTGGATCGCCGAAAGGGCCGAGATCCGATCGCGAAAACGGGCGGCGCGCTCGAACTCCATCACCTCCGAGGCCGCCTGCATCTCCTCGCGCATACGGTCCTTCACGGCGTTGGACTTGCCGGCGAGGAACGCCTTCGCGTTGTCGGCGAGCGCCTGGTACTCCGGCAGGGCGATCTCGCCCGTGCACGGACCGGCGCAGCGCTTGATCTGGTAGAGCAGGCACGGCCGGGTGCGGTTCTCGTAGTAGCTGTCCGTGCAGGTGCGCAGCAGGAAGGCGCGCTGGAGCGCGTTGACCGTGCGGTTGACGGCCCAGACGTTGGCGAACGGCCCGTAATAGCTGCCCTTGCGCCGGCGGGCGCCGCGATGCTTGACGATCTGCGGGGCTTCGGAATCGGCCGTGACGAGGATGTAGGGGAACGACTTGTCGTCCCGCATCAGCACGTTGAAGCGCGGCTTCAGCTGCTTGATGAGGTTGGCCTCGAGCAGCAGCGCCTCGGTCTCCGTGGCGGTGGTGACGAACTCCATCGCCGCCGTCTGCGAGATCATCCGGGCGATGCGGTTCGAATGCGCCTGCCCGCGGGCATAGGAGCCGACCCGGGCCTTCAGGTTCTTCGCCTTGCCGACGTAGAGCACGTCGCCCTTGGCATCGAACATCCGGTAGACGCCCGGGCCCGAGGGCAGGGTGGTCCAGAACCGGCGGATGATCTCCGTCCCGGCCTTGACCGCGCCCTCCTCGAAATCGAAGTCGATTTCGGGCGCGTCGTCGTCCGGAGCGAGTTCGGAGGCGTCCTCCGCCTCGTCCATGGCGTCGAGATCCTCCGGCGGAGCGTCCCCGAGGCTCTGGCCGTTCGGGGTCTCGCGTTTGGTTTCGCGGCTCTTTTCGCGGCTCATGGGCCTGATCTAAGCCGCGTGGATTCGCGAGGGAAGGGGCGATCAGTCGAACAGCGCGTCGATGTCGCCCTGGTCGACGTGGCCGGCATCGCCGTCAAGCTTCGGCCCGTTGAGGAGCGAGTTCTCGTCCTCGATGTCGATCTTGCCACCGTTGACGCCGAGGAGCTCGCTGAAGGTGTCGAGGCCGCCCCAGGCGTCGATCATCCGGTCGAGGTGTTCCTCGATGAATTTCAGCACGCCGACGATCTTGTTGATGCGCTGGCCGGTGAGATCCTGGAAGTTGCACGCCTCGAAGGCGACGACCACGCGCTCGAGGATGGCGTCGATGTTCTCGCGCCCCGCCATGGTGGTGGTCATGGCGCGCAGCATGCTGGCGTTGGTTTCGATCTCCTCGATGGCGCCGAGGATCGTGCTCGTGGCCTGCTCGGTGGAATCGACCACGGCGTCGAGCTCGCCCGCCACCCGCCGCATGCCCTTGCCGGTGTTCTCAGAGCGGTAGAGGGTCGCGATCTCCTGCTTGGTGCGGGTGATCGCATCCTTCATGATGTCGAGCTCGGAGCGCATGGCGAAGGCCTCGCTCAGCTCGCGCCGGCAGGCCTCCACCGTCTCCACGGTGCTCGTCTGGGTGACGCGGCGCAGGTCCTGGATCGCCGACAGGATCTCTTCGAGGCGGGTGTTGTTGAGGGCCACCGCCTCGGACGCGACGGCCGCCTCCGGTGCGGGCGTGGGAGCGCTCGCGGCGAGGCCGAGGCTGTCTTCGATGCGGTAACGTTTCGTGGTCATCGGTGAGATCAAGCCCGCCAGAGTTCAGCGAAGGGACCATCGGCCAAACTGGTTGCCATTTCTTGAATGCCGCAACGGTTGGGCAACCTTTACCACCCGTTCACGCTGAATCGGTTCCGGCGCCGTCGAGGACCGGTCTCGTGAAGGATTCACCACGTTCCTTCACCGGACGCCGACCCGCCCGACGCGATCCTGGCCCGAGACGGGACCCCATCGGGTCAGGTGTGTCGGGGGTAGATCATGCGGATCGAAGGGTGCGTGGCCATGGCCGGCGTGGCGTTGGCCATGGGAATCGCCATGGGAATCACCGTGGGGGCCAGCCCGGCGGCGGCGCAGGCGGCGCCGGGCCGCTACGGCGGCGGCCTCATCGAATTCCTGATGAGCGATGCCCCGCCCCCTGCACCGGCCGGGAGCCGCTACGAGGCGGCGCCCATGCGCCGTCTCTCGTCGGGGGACCGTGTGCCCGAAGCCATGCCGCCGGCCGTCCCCGTGCCGCCGCGGGTCCGCCTCGCCGCCCTGCCGCCGGTCGAAGCGCGCCCGGAGGAGTCCGGACGCACACCGCAGATGTACGGGCGTCCTTCCGAAGCCTATGGGCGTGCGCCCGAGGCCTATGGGCGTGAGCCGGGGCCGGCCTACGGACAGCAGGGTGCCGAAACCATCGGCCGGGCAGCGGACCCGCGCTTCGCCCGTCAGGTCGTTGCGTATGACGGCGGCCAGCGTCCCGGCACCATCGTGGTCGATACGCCGGGGAAATTCCTCTACCTCGTCCAGCCCGGCGGGAAGGCGATCCGCTACGGCATCGGCGTCGGCCGCCCGGGCTTCGCCTGGTCGGGCCTCAAGTCCATCAGCCAGAAGCGGGAATGGCCCGACTGGACCCCGCCGTCGGAGATGATCCGGCGCCGTCCCGACCTGCCGCGCCACATGGCCGGAGGGCCCGGCAACCCGCTCGGCGCGCGGGCGCTCTACCTCGGTTCGTCGCTCTATCGCATTCACGGCACCAACGAGCCGCACACCATCGGCCAATCGGTCTCGTCGGGCTGCATCCGGATGATGAACGAGGACGTCATCGATCTGTACGAGCGCACCCCCGTGGGCACCCGCGTCGAGGTGCTCTGAAGGCAGGCAGACGGGCGCGGGAACGAAGCCCCTCGAAACGCAGAAAGGATCGGCCCCTTACCCGGAGCCGATCCTTTCGGGAATCGAAGCCCGGCCGCCCGGAGGGGGCGGCCGGAGCCGATCTCACACCCAGTCGTCGTCGCCACCGCCGCCGAGGTCGCCGCCGAAATCGTCGCCCGCATCACCGCCGAACGACGCCTCCTGGAAGTCGCCGCCGCCGCCCAAGGCCGAGCCGAGGTCGGAATCACCGCCCGCCGCAGCACCGGAGGCCGGCAGACCGGCCGCTGCCGCGCTGCCGAGGGAGGAATGGCCGCCCGCGAAGGCGTTCGACAGGGCGCTTCCGAGGAGCATGCCGCCGGCCGCACCCGCCGCCATCGGCAGCGCGGTCGCCATGAAGCCGCCGCCGCGCGTCGGGGCCGCCTGCTGCTGGCCGCCCCACGGGCCGCCCTGCTGCGGACCGCCATAGCCCGGCTGCTGGCCGTAACCGGGCTGCGGCTGGCCATAGCCCGGCTGCTGCTGGCCGGGGCTGCCCCAGGCCTGACCGGCCGGACGCTGCGGCTCCTGGCGCGAGGACCCGCCGCCGAAGATGCTGGACAGGAACCCGCCGCCGCCCTGGGGCTGCTGCTGGCCTGCCTGCTTGGCCTGTTCGAGCTGCTGGTTGAGGCTCTTGATCGCCTCCTCCTGCACGTAGATGAGCTGCGCCATCGCGTAGGGTGCGTAGGGCTGGGCGCGCAGCTTGTCGGCGATGAAGCGCTCGGCTTCGAGATCGCGGGGCTGGCTCGCCGCCTGCTCCAGGCGCTGGAAAATGCCGCCGATGACGTCGCGTTCTTCGCTGTTCATGGAGTTGTCCTCCTGGGGCCAAGCCGGCGGCGTTCTCACCGCGCGAGCGGTTCACAGATGGGGAACGCCGTGGGCTTTTGTCAGGGGCTCAACGCAAACTCCGCCGTTCGGATGCATCGATCCGTCACGGGCGTGCGCCGGAACACGAAAAAGCCCGGCCTTTCGGCCGGGCTTCTCACGATGACGGGAGTCCGGTGGCGCTCCGAGGGAGYGCCGGTCGGGTCCTAGTACGAGCCGAACTTGTAGTTCAGGCCGGCGCGGACGACGGCGAACTCGGTGTCGCGGACCTGACGGCCACCGCTGGCCAGGACGACGCCGGNGGTCCTAGTACGAGCCGAACTTGTAGTTCAGGCCGGCGCGGACGACGGCGAACTCGGTGTCGCGGACCTGACGGCCACCGCTGGCCAGGACGACGCCGGGGCTGTTGGTGAAGATGGTCGCGCCGGCGTTGTTGACGGCGAAGGCGCCGGCGTTGCGGTTGTTCTGCTCGAGGTTGACGTACAGGCCTTCGACCTTGAACGTCACGGCCGAGGACTTGAAGAAGTTGAAGAACGAATCCGTGGGGAGCGCGTACTCGATGCCACCGCCGGCAGCCCAGCCGGTCTGGAAGCTGTCGCGGCTGCCGCTGTTCAGGCCGAACTCGCGTCCGCCGCCCGAACCGTAGGCGAAGCCGCCGGTGCCGTACACGAGGGTGCGGTCGAAGGCGTAGCCGAGGCGACCGCGGACGGTGCCGAAGTAGTCGAGGCTGGAGACGCCGGCCGGGTTGAACACCTGCTGGGCGGCGAGGGGGCCGGTGGCGGAGAAGCGGTTCCGCTCACGCCCGAAGTCGACGTACTGGGCGTCGGCCTCGACACCGACGACGACGCCGGAGCCCGGGGTGAACTGGTAGTTGTAGCCGATCTGRCCACCGCCGACGAAGCCGTCGTTGCTGCGGCCGTTGCCGAAGGCGATCGCCTGGGTGGTGCCCGGMMGGACCAGGGTGCTGGCGCTGTTCACGCCGATGACGGTCGGGGCGCTGTTGCTGGAGGCGTCGAAGCCGTAACCGGCGTTGAAACCGGCGTAGAAGCCCGTCCAGGTGAACACCGGCACCGGCACGAACACCGGCGGAGCCGCRCGGCGCGGAAGGTCAGGCGTCGAAGCCGTAACCGGCGTTGAAACCGGCGTAGAAGCCCGTCCAGGTGAACACCGGCACCGGCACGAACACCGGCGGAGCCGCGCGGCGCGGAAGGTCGGCGGCCGAGGCGACGGCGGTCAGGCCGGCGAGGACGGTCGTGGCGAGAAGCAGTCTTTTCATCGGGGTACTCGGTTCTGGATTGGCGAAAGCCGGCGCGCTTGTAGTCCCTGGACGCCGCGAGGTCTGTCGCTTTCCTGCAACATGAGCATCGGATAACCCAGCACATCTCAACGAAGGGTAAAGGTTAGCCGCAGGTCACCCCGACCCGGATCCGTCGGTGTTCCGGCGCACATTGACAGAATCCTAAGGATAGGACCGCCCTGACGGGGGATCGAGGAATTCAAGGCCTGCACACGTCTTCTTGACCGGATCCTGTCCTTGGCATGATCTTGCCACGCAGGCCGACCCATTTGTTTTTTAATGCTGGCTCTGCGCCGGCCCCTGGGCTGCGCCCATCCTGGACGAGTGCCCGCAGGTCTTGCGTCGCGCAAACGGGCAAGCCGGAGATGAACGGCGTCGGCCTCGGCATGAGGCTCTCTTAACCGTGTCCAGCGAGAATAGGCCTCGATCGGCCCGACCGGGCCGCCAGACCGATGATCGCCCCCGCCATGCTTCCTCCCAGCCGTTACATCGACATTCCCCGGGCCGAGGATCCCCTCGAGGAGCGGGACGAGCCCGTGGCCCGGCGGCCCGGCACGCTCCTGCCCTGGACGATCAAGGTGTGCCTGACCCTCGGACTCGTCGCGCTGGGTACGACCCAGTACCTCTCGCGTGCCGTGGAGAGCGGGACCCTGCGCCAGCGCGAGGCACGGGCGGACGTCATGGACCCCGAGACCACGGGCTCCATCGGCGCGGTCGCGGCCCGCACCACCCTCGATCCCTGCACGGCGTCGGATCTCAGGCGCTGACACGGGACGGGCGCGGCCACGGCGCACGGTTCAGGCGGCTTCGGCGGCGAGGCCGCCGAACCGTCGCTGCCGGCTCGCGAAGGATCGAAGCGCGACGGCAAGATCGCTTCCGTCGAAATCCGGCCAGTGCCGCTGCGTGAAGTACAGCTCGGCATACGCGCTTTCCCAGAGCAGGAAGTCCGAGAGGCGCTGCTCGCCGCTGGTGCGGATGACGAGATCGACATCCGGCACGGGGCCGCCGCTGACGCGGTGCCCGAACTCGGCGGCGGACGGCGTGCCGGCCTGGGCGGCGGCGGCCAGGATCGCGGCGCGAGCGGAGTAATCGACGGCGATGCGAAGGTGCAGGGCGGTGCCGGCCGCCGTCAGGGCCTCGGCCTGCCCGATGGCCTCGGCGATGCCGTCGGGCAGGCGGTCCCGCCGGCCGATCACGTCGAGGCGCACCCCGGCCCGGGCGAGGCGTCCCGCCTCCTCCCGGAGGTAGCGCCGCAGCAGGCCCATGAGCGCGGCGACCTCGTCCGGCGGACGACGCCAGTTGTCGCCGGAGAAGGCGTAGAGCGTCAGGGTGGCGATGCCCTGGGCCGGCGCCGCCTCCACGACACGACGGATCGCCGCGACTCCGGCCTTGTGGCCCAGGGCCCGGGGCAGGCCCCGCGCCGTGGCCCAACGGCCGTTGCCGTCCATGATGATGCCGACGTGAAGGCCGGCTTGCGGAACGCTTTGCATCGTAAAGTTTCCTGGCGCGTGAAGGAAAGTTTCCTGGCGCGTGAAGGTGGGTGTGTCCGGGATCCGGTCGGGCGGCGGCCGGGCGTCCCTCATGAGACTCCCGCCGCACCGTTGGACGCAGGGCGGGAGCCGGCAGGGACCGGGAGTCCCGTGGGGTAATCCTCGTGGGATAATCTAGGCCGGCCGGGGCCGGCCGCCGGGCGCGGCGGTTCCCTCTGCGTCCCGGGCCGCCTCGGCGGCATCGCGCACCACGCGTTCCAGGACGGCGAGGTAGTCGAGGAAGCGCCGGCGCCCGGCGGCCGTCAGGCCGCAGGTGGTCTGGGGCCGGTTGCGGTCGTAACCCTTGCGGATCTCCACGAGGCCGGCCTCCTGCAGCACCTGGAGGTGGCGGCTGAGATTGCCGTCCGTGAGGCCGCACAGCTGCTTCAGGCTGGCGAAGGCGAGCCCCTTCGGATGGGCGATGAGCGAGGTGAGGAGGCCGAGGCGGGCCTTCTCGTGGATGACCCGGTCGAGCCCGTCATAGGCGAACGGGGCGTCGGTGCCGGGGACGTCCTGGGGGGGAATTGGGGCGGGCGGGGTGTCAGATCTCGGCATCGTCGGCCTCCGAAGCGGCACGGACCACCAGCGCCATCAGGCCCTGGCCGACGGCGAAGGGCAGACCCATCGCCCAGGGTGAGAGACTGCGCTCCCAGCCCGTGACCACGAGCACCGCGAGGCCCGCGACGAGGTACCAGGCCGCCACGAGGGCGACGCCGCGCGGCATGACCCGGACCCCGGCGAAGATGCCGAGGCTGACGAGCACCTGCCACAGGCCCGGCAGCAGCCACAGGCTTTCGGGCGAGACCCGCGCGAGGACCAGGGCGAGGAGCGCCCCGGCCGCCCCCGCCGGCAGGAACTGCTCCACGGCGTCGTGGATCATCGCATCCCCGAGACCGCCCGTGTGTCGGCGGGCACGGGCCCGCATTTCCGCCCCGACGAGGCCGAGGGCGATGACGGCCGTGGCGACCCAGGCCCCGAAGAACAGCAGCGGCCGCGCATCCGGATCGTCGAGCAGAAGGGTCTGCGCCGTGGCGGTGGCGAGGGCCAGCCCGGCGGTGGCCGCGAAGGCCGCCGGGCCGTAGCCGCTGAAGGCGGTGCCGCGCACGAGCTGCGAGCGGATGGCGATGATGTCGGCCAGGGCCTTGTCGAGATCGGTCATGCCACGCCTCTCAAACTCTATGGTGCAAAGTATACGGCCTCGCAAAGCCGACGCAAGGGCTTTCTTTGCCATGCAAAGTCCGGGTGTCAGGCGCCCCCGAGGAGCGCCGCGAGGGCCGGGGACAGGCCGGTACTCGCGAGGGTGGGGGCGGCCCTCCCGAGCCCCCCTGCCCCGGCGGCGGCCAGCACCGCCCGGGTGCCGGCCTCCACCGAGCAGAGAACCGGTACGGGAACGGCGGGCTGGATGCGCGCGGCGAGACCGGCCAAGGCCGCGCCGCCCAGGATCACGGCCTCGGCGCCGTCCGCCTCGGCGCAGGCGCGGCAGGCGGCGGCGAGCTGGCTCAGGGCCGCATCGGGATCGGCGGCGATCTCGCCGCCCGTCGGGGCGACGGTGCGGACGCAGGCCAACCGGTCGGACAGGCCGAGGGTGGCGACGAACTCCGTCAGCATCGGCCCCCACAGGACCCCACCCGTGACGATGGCGAAGCGTCCGCCGGCCCCGCAGGCCGCGCGGCAGGCGGCCTCGGCCATGCCGACCACCGGCACCCGCGAGACTTCGCGCAGGGCCATCAGCCCCGGATCGCCGAAGCAGGCGAGGTAGACCGCGTCGCACCCGTCGACATGCGCCGCCAGGGCATCGAGGGCGGCGTGGCCGGCGATGGCGGAGGCCGCCCGGCTCGCGATGTAGCGGGCGCCGAAGCGTCCGGTCACGGCCACGATCTCGGCCGCCCCGCCGGCGATTCCCCGGACATGACCCGCCACCAGATCGGTGACCCATTGCGTGGTGTTGGGATTGATGAGGAGGATCCGCGGGGGACGTTCGCTCGCGCGGACGATCGTCGATACGCCGTGGGACATCGCTCACCCCTCTCCGCCGCAGCATCGCCGGCCGTCGGAGCGACGGTGCTGCAGGCATCGCGCCGTTGGCAAGAGGCCGGGTTGGGCAAGAGGCCGGGCTGGGCAAGAGGCCGGCTTCGCTCGAGAGCCCCGGGCCGACGGCGTGGATAAATCTCCGCCGCACCGCCGGCTCGATTGACAAGCCGGCACGAGGCTCTAAGTGTCCCCGCAACGCGTGTGCGCGGCGGGTCGTGTGTCGAAACCGCCCCTTGAAGCCGTCGCCGTGTCGATGCACTCCGCGCCGGTCGGTCGATTTCCCGCGCGCAACGGTTCTCATAGAATATGTCTTTTGCCGACCTCGGATTGAGCGACAAGGTCCTTCAGGCCGTCACGGCGGCCGGGTACACCGAGCCGACGCCGATCCAGGCCCAGGCCATCCCCCATGTGCTGGCCCGGCGCGACGTGCTGGGCATCGCCCAGACCGGCACCGGCAAGACGGCGGCCTTCACGCTGCCCATGCTGACCCTGCTGGAGAACGGCCGCGCCCGCGCCCGCATGCCGCGCACCCTCATCCTGGAGCCGACGCGTGAACTCGCCGCCCAGGTGGTGGAGAATTTCGATCGCTACGGCGTCAACCACAAGCTCAACGTGGCGCTCATCATCGGCGGCGTCTCCTTCGCCGACCAGGACGCCAAGCTCATGCGCGGCACCGACGTGCTCATCGCCACGCCGGGCCGGCTCCTCGACCATTTCGAGCGCGGCAAGCTCCTGCTCACGGGCGTCGAGCTCCTCGTCATCGACGAGGCCGACCGGATGCTCGACATGGGCTTCATCCCCGACATCGAGCGCATCGTGAAGATGGTGCCGTTCACCCGGCAGACCCTGTTCTTCTCGGCCACCATGCCGCCGGAGATCGAGCGGCTGGCCGACATGTTCCTGCATACGCCCCAGCGGATCGAGGTGGCCCGGCCCGCCTCCACCGCCGAGACCATCGTGCAGAAGCTGGTCGCCACGGGCTCCGAGGGCCACGAGAAGCGCGACCTCCTGCGCCGGCTCATCCGGGGCGAGGCCGAGCTCAACAACGGCATCATCTTCTGCAACCGCAAGCGCGACGTGGCGCTCCTGCAGAAGTCCCTCGCGAGCCACGGCTTCAACGTCGCGGCGCTCCACGGCGACATGGACCAGCGCGCTCGCACCATCGCGCTGGACGGCTTCCGCTCCGGCGAGGTTCCGCTGCTGGTGGCCTCCGACGTCGCCGCCCGCGGCCTCGACATCCCGGCCGTGAGCCACGTCTTCAACTTCGACGTGCCCCACCACCCGGAGGATTACGTCCACCGCATCGGCCGCACGGGGCGCGCCGGTCGCGCCGGCCACGCCTTCACCCTGGTGACCCGCTCCGACGAGCGCTCCATCACCGCCATCGAGAGCCTGATCGGCCAGCCGATCCCCTGGGCCGAGGGCGACCTCGGTGCCCTGCCGGAACCCTCCGCCGCCGCTCCGGCGAGCGAGGACGCGCCGACCCGGACTCGCCATCGCGGCAAGTCCGGCGAGACCCTGCGCCGCCGGGGCGGTGGCGAGGCTGCGCGCGATCCCGCCCGGTCCGAGCCGCGGGCGCGCAAGGGCGGTGCCCGCCGGGGCAGCCCCGAGCGCGGACCGGCCCCGACGGTCGAGGCCGTGCCCGAGACCGTCGTCGCACCGGTGCCGAGCCGGCCCCGCGAGCCCGCTCCCCAGCGCACGGAGCCGCGGCGCGACGAGCGCCGGCCTGCGCCCCGACGCCGCGGTGACGAGGATGACGGCGAGACGCCCGTCGGCCTCGGCTCGCACGTTCCGGCCTTCCTCCTGCGCCCGGCCGTGATCAAGACGCCCAAATAACCGCCCGGCCCCGGAAGCCGACGGACAGCCGTCCTCCCGCGACCCGAGTTTGGGCCGAAGCACCCGTGAAACGGGTGCCATTACCCGCGAAACGGGAGGAGGTCCGCGGCTCTTAACGGCCTCTCCACGATCTACCGGATAGGGTGCGCCTTCGGCTCTCCCCCGGTCGGCGAGAGGCCGGGAACGATCGCGTGGTTGGACGGACAATGGGCGGCAGTCAGGGTGACCGGGATCGGACCTTTGCGCTGGCCGAACGGGCCAATGCGCTGATGCGGGAGTACGGCCCTTCGGCGACGCCGCGGGCCTACACGGTCTGGTACACCTACGTGTCCGGCCTGCAGCCCACGATGAACGAAGCCGTCAAGCGTCTCACGGCGAAGGGCGCCCTGCTCGATTCCGACATCGACACCCTCTACGAAACCTATCTCGACGGGGAGCGCCTGGCGCGCGCGGCCGAGCGCACGAGCAGCACGGTGCTCTCCGAGATCGAGGGCGTCATGGAGGTGCTCGACCTCTCGCTGGGGTCCACGGCGCAGTACGGCGAATCCCTGCGGATCCTGTCGGACGATCTCGGCGGCTCGGGACTGGACCGGGCCCGCGTCCACGAAATCGTCGGCGCCCTCGTGGCCACCACCCGCGAGGTGACGTCCAACAACCGTGCCCTCGAGGCACGCATGCGCGAGAGCCGCAAGGAGATCGAATCCCTGCGCGAGACCCTGGAGGCGACCCGCCTCGAGAGCCTCACCGACCCGCTCACGGGCCTGTCGAACCGCAAGCAGTTCGAGGAGAGCCTGCACGCCATGGTCGAGGAATCCGTGGCCGACCGGGCACCGGCGAGCCTCATCGTCATCGACGTCGACTTCTTCAAACGCTTCAACGACGTCTACGGTCACCTCACGGGCGATCAGGTCCTGCGCCTCGTCGCCCTGGTGATGCGCGAGCACATCACCGCCCGCGCCACCCTGGCGCGCTTCGGCGGCGAGGAATTCGGCATCCTTCTGCCCGGAACGGACCGGGCCGAGGCCTGTGTCCTGGCCGAGAAGGTCCGCGCCAGCGTGATGGGACGCGACCTCGTCAAGCGCTCCACGGGGGAGTCGCTCGGCAAGATCACCATCTCCCTGGGGGTTGCCGCCGCGCGTTCCACGGACACCGCCGTGTCGCTGCTGGAGCGAGCGGACCAATGCATGTTCAGGGCAAAGCGCGACGGCCGCAACCGCACGGTGGACGACGCCGAACCGCTGCCCCTGCCTGACGTCGCCTGACACCCGACAGGAGGGGCCAAGCAGGCGGCCGCTCTAGCGAGACCCGCTCAGGGCCTCAGGCTGAGGCGCGTGCGGCGGCCGGGGCGACGGCCTCGGGGTTCACGGGCGTGATCGCCACGGACTCGCCGCAGCCGCAGGCCGAGGTCTGGTTCGGGTTGTTGAACACGAACTGCGAAGCGAGCTTGGTGGAGGTGAAGTCCATCTGGGTGCCGAGCAGGAACAGCAGCGCCTTCGGATCGACGAAGACCTTCACGCCACGATCCTCGACCATGTCCTCGCCGGGCTTCTGCCCGTCCGCGTATTCCATGGTGTAGGACATGCCGGCGCAGCCGCCGTTCTTCACGCCCACCCGCAGGCCGGCGATGGGACGGTCGGCATCGGCGATGATCGCCTTGATCCGCGTCGCCGCCGCGTCGGTGAGCGAGAGGACTTTGAAATTCGAAGCCATGGGGTCTCTCCGGCAGCCGGGTTCAAGGCCCGGGCGGTTGAGGGTGATCGGACGCGGTTAAGATAAGGATTGCGCGGGCCGTGGTCTACCACCCCTCACGCAGGTGCCGATGCCGCGTGCTAGACTGGCCGGATCGAGGAACCACCATGGCCGATGCCGCACGCCTCAGCATGACGCCCGAGGATTTCTTCGTCCGGCAGCGCGACCAGGACGAACTCTATGAACTCGTCGACGGTCACCCGGTGCCGCGATACCGGATGATGACCGGGGCGAGCATGCAGCACGACCGGGCGACGGTGAACATCATCGTGAGTTTGGGAACGCAGATGCGCAGGAAATCCTGCCGCCCGACGACGGCCGACATCCCGGTCCGGACCAGCATCCGGGGCCTCCGTCGGCCCGACGTGATGGTCGAGTACGCCCCCTGGTGCCCGATACCGACGAGGCGCGCGAGCCCAGGCTCGTCGTGGCGGTGGCGTCGCCCTCGACCACGACGATCGATCAGACCCGCAAGGTCGAGGAGTACAAGCGCCACCCGACGCTGGCCACCATCCTGCTCGTCGAGACCGTGACGCCGCAGGCCCTGCTCTACCGGCGCGGCGCGGACGGCTGGGAGATCGAGACCTTCGAGGGGCTGGAGGCCGCTATCGACCTGCCCGACATCTACGACGGGCTCACCTTCCCGGCGCGCCGGGATCTCGCCAGCGAAGGCTGAACGCCACTACCACATGTCCAGGGCGACGCGGGCCTCGTCGGACATGCGGCTCTGATCCCACGGCGGATCGAACACCATGGTGACGGCGCAGGCCTGGACGCCCGGCACGGCCGCGACCGCGGTCTCGACCCAGCCCGGCATCTCACCGGCCACGGGACAGCCCGGGGCGGTCAGGGTCATGTCGATGGCGACCGTGCGGTCGTCGGCGATGTCGACCTTGTAGATCAGGCCGAGCTCGTAGATGTCGGCCGGGATCTCCGGATCGTAGACGCTTTTCAGCGCCGCCACGATGTCGTCGGTGAGACGGTCGAGCTCCTCCGGCGGGATCGCCGAGGCGCTGGCGATGGCGGGGGTGTTGGCCCCGCCGGTGATGGCTGAATCGCTCATGGTTGGTCCTCGTGAGGGTCGGGGATCGTGTCCGATCCCCGACATGCGCCGCCCGGGCGGCGGCGCGCAGTCGCGCTTGCGGCGGGCCCGCCGCTGAGATTCCCGATCAGGCGAACATCATCTCGGCCTTGGCCAGGGCCTCGGCGAGGGCGTCCACCTCTTCCCTGGTGTTATACAGTCCGAACGAGGCGCGACAGGTGGAGGTCGCACCGAAGCGCGTCAGCAGCGGCATGGCGCAGTGGGTCCCGGCCCGGATGGCGACGCCGTAGCGGTCGATCACCGTGGCGATGTCGTGGGCATGCGCGCCCTTCATCTCGAAGGCGATGACGCCGCCCTTGTCCTTGGCCGTACCGATCATCCGCACGGAGTTCATCGCTCCGAGCCGCTCCTGCGCGTAGGCGAGGAGCGACGCCTCATGCGCGGCTATGTTCTCGCGGCCGAGGGTCATCATGAATTCCAGCGCCGCGCCGAGGCCGACCGCCTCGACGATCGCCGGCGTGCCCGCCTCGAAGCGGTGGGGCGGGTCGTTGTAGGTGATGGAGTCTTGGGCGACCGTGCGGATCATCTCGCCGCCGCCCTGGTAGGGGGGCAGGCGCTCCAGCCATTCCTTCTTGCCGTAGAGCACGCCGATGCCGGTCGGCCCGTACACCTTGTGCCCGGTGAAGACGAAGAAGTCGCAATCGAGCGCCTTCACGTCGATGGGCTGGTGGACCGCGCTCTGAGCCCCGTCGAGGAGCACCGGCACGCCGTGCGCATGGGCGATGCGCACGATCTCGGCCGCCGGCGTCACCGTGCCGAGCACGTTCGACATGTGCGTGATCGCCACCATTTTCGTGCGGGGCGAGAAGAGCTTCTCGTATTCCTCGACGAGGAAGTTGCCCTCGTCGTCGACGGGCGCCCACTTGATCACCGCACCGCGTCGTTCCCGCAAAAAGTGCCAGGGCACGATGTTGGAATGGTGCTCCATGATCGAGAGGATGATCTCGTCGCCCTCGCCGATCTGGCCGAGCAGCCCCATGGACGAGGCCACGAGGTTGTAGGCCTCCGTGGCGTTGCGCGTGAAGATGATCTCGTCGGTAGAGTCGGCGTTGAGGAACTGCCGGGTGGTCTCGCGCGCGCCCTCGAAGCCCTCGGTCGCGGCGTTCGCCATGAAGTGCAGCCCGCGATGGACGTTGGCGTAGCCGGTCTCCATGCAGCCCACCATGGCGTCGATGACCGCGCGCGGCTTCTGCGAGGAGGCCGCGTTGTCGAGATAGACCAGGGGCTTGCCGTAGACTTTCTGGGCCAGGATCGGGAACTCCGCCCGGATCGCCTGGACGTCGTAGGGGGTGTTCGGGACGGGTGCGTTCATGGCGATACCTGTTGGGTGTCGGACGTGCGCGACCCTCCCCCCTTCTGCGGGGGGAGGGTCTTGGCAGGGTGCGCTCAGCCGCGCGCCTTCAACCACGCCTCGACGGTGCCGATCAGCGCCGCGCGGGCGCCCTCGTGGCCGACCGACTCGATGGCAGCCCCCAGGAAGGCCTGGACCAGTAGGCTTTCGGCTTCCGCCTTCGGCAGCCCGCGCTGCATGAGGTAGAACAGGAGATCGTCGTCGAGGGCCCCGCAGGTGGCGCCGTGGCCGCAGGCGACGTCGTCGGCGAAGATCTCGAGCTCGGGCTTGTTCATCATCTGCCCTTCGTCGGACAGGATGAGGCAGGCCGACATCATCTTGCCGTCGGTCTGCTGGGCCGCCTGCTGGACGATGATCTTGCCCTGGAACACGCCCGTGGCGGCCCCGTCCACTACGGTCTTGAACAGCTCACGGCTGACCCCGCCTGTGGCGGCGTGGTCGGCGAGGAAGGTGGTGTCGGCCAATTGCTTGCCGTTGAGCATGGCGGCGCCGTTGACTACCGCGCGGGCGTCGGCCCCGGCGAAGTTGAGGTAGACCTGATGGCGCGAGAGCACGGCGCCCACCACCACGTTGACGGTCTCGATGGCGGACTCGGCACCGAGCCGGGCCGACAGGGTCGAGAGCGCCACGGCCTCGCGGCCTTCCGCATTGAGGCGCGCGTGCCGGAAGGTGGCGCGATCGCCGATGACCACGTCCACGGCGTCGTTGGGCTGGTAAGCGATGCCGTCCGGCCCCTCGTGGCTCTCGAGGATCAGCGCCTCCGCGCCCTCACCCAGGGTCACGAGCACGCGCGTGGCGGTCGAATAGGCCTCCGTGCCGGTGCCGATGAAGCGCAGATGCAGCGGCGTCTCGACCTTGGCGCCGGCCTCCACCGAGATCAGCGCACCGTCCGCCAGGAAGGCGGTGTTGAGCTGATAGATCGCGTTTTCGGAGGCCTGCTTCACCGGGGTCAGCTGCGCGAGGCGTGCATCCCCATCGGTCAGGGCTTGCGTGAGCGGCGTCACGGTGATGCCGGCCGGAATGCGGGTGAGGTCGGATTCGGCCTCGATGAGATGGCCGTTGACGAAGGTGAGGCGCACGGCCTCGATCCCGGCAAAGCCCTTGGCCTCGGCGGACGCCGCCTTGGCGGTCTCGGCCGAGGGCATCTCCGCCGGATGGGCGGCATCGCGGAACGCCGAGCGGAGATCCGTGTACTTGAACGCCTCGACGCGGCGGGTGGGCAGGCCGACCGCCTCGAAGTAGCGGAACGCCTCCTCGCGGGCGATGGACACGCCCGTGGGGTACTTCATCCTGGTGGCTTCGAAGAGCTTGGACAGCCCGGTCTCGGCCGCGGTGCGGAGGGGGGTGATGTCGGCCATGATCAGGCGGCCTCGCCGGTGCGGTACTCGGCGTAGCCCGACGCTTCGAGGGCCTTGGCGAGATCCTTGTCGCCCGACTTCACGATCTGGCCCTGCGACATGACGTGGACCACGTCCGGCACGATGTAGTCGAGCAGGCGCTGGTAGTGGGTGATGACGAGGAACGAGCGGCCCTGTGCACGGAGCGCGTTCACGCCGCCGGAAACGATGCGCAGGGCATCGATGTCGAGGCCGGAATCGGTCTCGTCGAGCACGCAGAACTTCGGCTCCAAGAGGGCCATCTGCAGGATCTCCATGCGCTTCTTCTCGCCGCCGGAGAACCCGACGTTGAGGGCGCGCTTGAGCATCTCCTTGTTGATCTCCAGCTTTTCAGCCGCCGCGTTCACCTTGCGGATGAAGTCCGGCGTCGTCAGCTCGCCCTCGCCGCGCGCCCGGCGCTGGGCGTTGAGCGTCGCCTTGAGGAAGGTCATGGTGCCGACGCCCGGGATCTCCAGGGGATACTGGAACGCCAGGAACACGCCGCTCGCGGCGCGCTCGTCGGGGCTCATCTCGAGGATGTTCACGCCGTCGAGGAGGATCTCGCCGCTGGTGACCTCGTAGTCCTCTTTCCCCGCGATGACGTACGAGAGAGTCGACTTGCCCGAGCCGTTCGGCCCCATGATGGCAGCGACCTCGCCGTCCTTCACGGTGAGGTTGAGACCGTTGAGGATCTGCTTGTCCTCGATGGCGACGGTGAGGTTCTTGATTTCGATCATGCTTTTAGTCCGATCTTTATTTTCTTGAAGCCATCTATCCGAACCTAACGGTTCAGGGATGCGCTGCCGAATTCATCCAGTTTGTTGTAACTGCAATTGCCAATCCAAAAAGACCCCTTTCGGGTCGAATCCTGATGAAGCTGTACAGTCAGCAATCTTTTTTGCGACGCTGCGTTGAAGAGCGTTGAAGCAAGGCCGCAATTTGCACCTTCGTCCGCCCCATAGGAAACCAGTCTGAGCGCCTTAGGACCATGCCCCTTGACCCACTTGATAACCGTTGCGTTGCCAATAGCCTTCGGGTCGTCGAGGTCTGCTGTCCGAAGACGAACATCGGTTACGCGTACCGTCGCCACAACAGAGGCTTGCTCAAGCCGATACGCCGAGCGCTCCGCATCCGTCTGAAGGCTTTTTGGGAAGGGGCAGTCACACGGAAAAGCGTGACTGACGGTCCACAAAAGTCCCAAGGCAGCTGCGGAGGCCGCACGCATTATTCAGCCCACCGAACCTTCGAGGCTGATCGAGATCAGCTTCTGGGCCTCGACGGCGAACTCCATCGGCAGCTGCTGCAGCACGTCGCGGACGAAGCCGTTGACGATGAGCGCGGTCGCCTCCTCGTTGGAGAGGCCACGCTGCTGGCAGTAGAACATCTGGTCTTCCGAGATCTTCGAGGTGGTGGCCTCGTGCTCGAACTGCGCGGAGGAATTCTTCGACTCGATATAGGGCACGGTGTGCGCGCCGCACTGGTCGCCGATGAGGAGCGAGTCGCAGTTGGTGAAGTTGCGCGCGCCCGTCGCCTTGCGGTGCGCCGAGACGAGGCCCCGGTAGGTGTTCTGCGAGCGTCCGGCCGAGATGCCCTTCGAGATGATCCGGCTGGTGGTGTTCTTGCCCAGATGGATCATCTTGGTGCCGGAATCGACCTGCTGCATGCCGTTCGACACGGCGATGGAGTAGAACTCGCCCCGCGAATTGTCGCCGCGCAGGATACAGGACGGGTACTTCCAGGTGATCGCCGAGCCGGTCTCGACCTGCGTCCACGAGATCTTCGAGTTGGCGCCCCGGCAATCGCCGCGCTTGGTGACGAAGTTGTAGATGCCGCCCTTGCCGTCGTTGTCGCCCGGATACCAGTTCTGGACCGTCGAGTACTTGATCTCGGCGTCGTCGAGGGCAACGAGCTCGACCACGGCCGCGTGGAGCTGGTTGTCGTCGCGCTTCGGGGCGGTGCAGCCCTCGAGGTACGAGACGTAACTACCCTTGTCGGCGATGATCAGGGTCCGCTCGAACTGGCCGGTGTCGCGCTCGTTGATGCGGAAATAGGTCGACAGCTCCATCGGGCAGCGTACGCCCGGCGGAATGTAGACGAACGATCCGTCGGAGAAGACCGCCGAGTTGAGCGTCGCGAAGAAGTTGTCGGTCACGGGCACGACCGAGCCGAGGTACTTCTTGATGAGGTCCGGATACTCGCGGATGGCTTCCGAGATCGGCATGAAGATCACGCCGGCCTTCGACAGTTCGGCCTTGAAGGTGGTAGCCACCGAGACCGAGTCGAACACCGCGTCGACGGCGACCCGGCGCTCGGGGGCGATGCCCTCCAGCACCTCGACCTCGCGGAGCGGAATGCCGAGTTTTTCGTACGTTTTCAGAATTTCTGGATCGATTTCATCCAAGGACATGGCGGCAGGCCGCTTCGGGGCCGCATAGTAATAAATATCCTTGTAGTCGACCTTGTCATAGGAGACCCGGGCCCAGTCGGGCTCCTGCATGGTCTGCCAGCGCTTGTAGGCGTCGAGGCGCCAGGCGAGCATCCACTCGGGCTCTTCCTTCTTGGCCGAGATGAAGCGGATCACGTCCTCGGAGATGCCCTTTTCGGACTTCTCCATCTCGATGGTGGTCTCGAATCCATACTTGTACTGGTCGAGGTCGATGGATCGGACCCGGTCGATGGTTTCCTGCACGGCAGGCATTGGCGTCTCCTGATCGACCCGGCGTCAAGGGCCGGGCGTGTTCGCGAGAAATGGTTTGGGCGGGCCGCCGGTCAGGCGGCCTGCCCTCGCCGTCGATATAGGGTGTCGACGAGGCGTTCGCAGGCGGCGAGACAGCGCGTCCCGTCGCTTATCGTGCTGTTCCACCCGAGACTGACGCGCAGGGCCCCTGCGGCCAGGGCAGGGCTGACGCCCATGGCGGCGAGGACCGGTGAGCGGGCGACCTTGCCCGACGCGCAGGCCGACCCGGACGAGAGCGCGACGCCGGCGAGATCCAGCGCCATCAGGGCCGTCGGCGCATCGAGGCCCGGAATGGAGAAGCTCACGGTGTTGGGCAGGCGCGGTGCGGCCTCGCCGAACACCACGAGGTCGGGCGCCAAGGCCCGCAGCCCTGCCTCGATGGTATCCCGCAGAGCCTCCTGCGTCTCGCCGAGCCCGACCATCTCGGCCGCCACCCCCATGCCGACGAGGCCCGACAGGTTCTCGGTGCCGCCGCGCAGGCGCCCCTCCTGGCCGCCGCCCCGCAGGAACGCCGAATCCAAGGTGACGCCCTCGGCGAGCACCAGGGCGCCGACGCCCCGGGGGGCGGCGAACTTGTGGCCCGAGAGGGTGAGGGCATCGAGGCCGAGGCCGGAAAAATCGAGCGGGATCTTGCCCACCGCCTGCACGGCGTCGGAATGGACGAGGGCCCGGCCGTGGCCGCGCGCCAGGGCGACGACCTCGGCGAGCGGCTGGATCACGCCGGTCTCGTTGTTGGCCGCATGAATCGAGACGAGGACGCCCTCCCCCCGGTGCCGGTCGAGGCAGGCGGCGAGGGCGGCGAGATCGATGATGCCGCTGGCATCCACCGGAACCACGTCGACGCGCTCGGCCGGGAAGCGATGGCCGGCCGACACGCAGGCATGTTCGGTGGAACCGATCGCCAGCCGGGTCGGCGCCGGCTCGCCGGATCGGCGCAGGGCGCCGGACAGCACGGTGTTGGCGGCCTCGGTGCCGCCGCTCGTGAACACGACCCGCCCCGAGCCGACGCCGACGAGGCCGCCCACCTGCACGCGCGCGCGCTCCAGGGCGGCGCGGGCCGCACGCCCCTCGGCATGCACCGAGGATGGGTTGCCCGGGAGGGCGAGCGCCCGCGCCACGGCCGCAGCGACCTCCGGCCGAACCGGCGAGGTCGCGTTGTGGTCGAGATAGGCGCGCGGCGAAGTCATGCTGGCGAAGTCATGGGGCGAAAACCACTGGCGGTCTCAAGGTCGAGGACGACAAATCCTTGCTTTTGCCCCCCACGATCATGCTAAGGCGCCGAAGAACCATGTTCCGACACCCCGTCGTGCAAGGGACGCAGCGACCCGGACGCGCCCGAACCGCTTGTTTAGAATAATTCTAGTCCACTAGAACCATTCTAAGAGCGCTTTTAAGTTCGTGCCCCGTCGAGTCAAGGCGTTCCGCGCGGGGCCTGCGTTGCGTCTGCCGTCGCGCGCCACGTCCTGAAGCTTGTGAGAGATCCATGCCCGAAGTCATCTTCACCGGTCCGGCCGGCCGTCTCGAGGGACGCTACCAGGCCCCCAAGAAGAAGGGCGCGCCCATCGCCATCGTGCTCCACCCGCACCCGCAGTTCGGTGGCACGATGAACAATCAGATCGTGTACAATCTGTTCTACACCTTCGCCAACCGGGGCTTCGCCGCCCTGCGGTTCAACTTCCGCGGGGTCGGACGCAGCCAGGGCGCGTTCGATCACGGCACCGGCGAACTCTCCGACGCCGCCTCGGCCCTCGACTGGGTGCAGTCGGTCAACCCGGAGGCCCGCGCCTGCTGGATCGCCGGCGTGTCGTTCGGATCGTGGATCGGGATGCAGCTGCTCATGCGGCGCCCAGAGATCGAGGGCTTCATCTCCATCGCCGCCATGGCCAACCGCTACGATTTCACCTTCCTGGCGCCGTGCCCGTCGTCGGGCCTGTTCGTCCACGGCTCCGAGGACCGGGTGGCCCCGGCCCGCGAGGTGATGCCGGTGATCGAGAAGGTGAAGGTGCAGAAGGGCGTCATCATCGAGCACCAGATGGTCGAGGGCGCCAACCACTTCTTCGACGGCAAGGTCGACGAGCTGACCCAGACCGTGGACACCTACCTCGACAAGCGCCTCGGCACGAAGGAAATGACCGCCTGAGGTGGACTCGCCGCAACCGGACTTGTCGCGTTCCCCTTCCCTCACGGGGAGGGGGTCTAGCCCCGGTAAGCCACCAGCACGGCCCCCGTGGCGATGAACGCCACCCCGAGCCAGTTCGCCGGGGACAGCCGCTCGCCGAGGAAGACAGCCCCGAAGATCGCCACCAGCACCACGCTCAGCTTGTCGACGGGTGCGACACGGCTGGCTTCGCCGAGTTTGAGAGCGCGAAAGTAGCAGATCCACGAGCCCCCGGTGGCGAGGCCCGACAGGACCAGAAACACGTAGGTCCGGCCCGACACCGACCCGAAGGGCTGCCACTGCCCGGTGCCAACGAGAATGGCACCGAGCGCGCAGAGAATGACGATGGTCCGGATGAAGGTGGCGAAATCAGAATTGACGTTGGCGATCCCCACCTTCGCGAAGATCGCGGTCAGGGCCGCGAAGGCGGCCGAAAGCAGCGCCCAGAACGGCCAGGACCCGAGCAGGGATTTCACGGAGCGACGCCCGCCGAGAACCGATTCCAGTCCTCAGGAAGGGCAACATCCAGCAGAGTCGTCACAGTCCCCTCAATGCTGGGGAGCCGTGGTGAAGGCGCCGCCGCGGATCCGGTCCGGGAAGCCCTCGGCGTAGCGGGCGGTCGCCTCCTCGCCGTAGGTCATCACCAGCTCCTGGAACGCCGCGAACAGGGCGGCTTGCGCCATGCAGTCGCCGTCGAGGCCGTCGAGACAGCCTTCGGCGAAGGCCTCCGACACGTAGCCGAGCGCGGCGCGCTTGCTGTCGATATCCGCCTCGAAGGGCGCTTGGGCTGATTCAGCGTGCATGGCCACAGCATCGTTGGCGCCGAAGAAACGCTCGGCACGTTGAGATGATGATAGGGCGCACGGCCGGGCCCGCAAAGCCAGGAATTGCGAAGCGGTTAACGCCGGCGCTCGAATTGCGCGGATTCAGCCTTGCCCGCGCGGGTGTGGCCTGGCCGCATCATCCCCCGAACCGGCTCGCCAGGGCATGCGACAGACGCTCGCCCTCGGTCACGAACCGGGTGGCCGCTTCCTGTGCCGACGGGGTGCAGACCCGGTAGGTCAGGGCGTAGCCGCGATAGCCCCGGTTGTAGGCGCCGGCGAGGCGATCGCGCCGCCCGGGGGTCACGCCCTCGGCTTCCAGCAGCGCCTTCATCCGCACGGGCCACTGGCCCGCATCGGGGGCGGTGCAGAGCTCGCGCAGGAACGCCAGCGCCCCGACGATCTCGGAAAGCCGCATCAGGTCGCGGTCGTAGGGCGCCGGCGGCGGCTCGGGGGCGGGGGCCGGCTCCTTCTCGGCCGGCCTGTCGCTCCGGGGCGCGGCGCGGGCGGCGCCCCCCCGCCCCTGCTGGGCCTCGGCCCCCGGAATCGTCGCCAGAATCAGGCAGAGGGCGAGAGCGGCAACCGGTCCGGGCTTCGTCACGCGGCGGGTGTCCCGGGCAGTTCGGATGTTCCATACCCGGCGACCCGGGCGAACGCGGCCGCCACGGTGCCGTCGAGGCCGGGCGTGGTGTCGAGGCCGGCGAGGTCGGCCAGGGTCGCCCAGCGCACGGCGAGCGCCTCGGGCCCGGGCACCGGTTCGCCACCGGTCCACAGGGCGGCGTGGGGATGGACGACGTAATGGTGGCGGGTCCGGCCGTCCTCGGCCCGCAGGATGATCTCCGTCGGGGCCAGCACACCCACCACCGCGGCCGTGAGGCCAACCTCTTCGCGGAGCTCCCGCAGGGCGGCGTCGGCGAGCGCCTCGCCGGCCTCGACCAGGCCGCCCGGCAGGGTCCAGACGCCGCGCATGGGCGCGTTCGCCCGGGCGGCGACGAGCACCCGGTCGCCCCGGATCACCGCGATGGAGGCGCCGACGAAGGGCCGCGTCGGGAACAGGCGCGTGGCGTCGTCGGGCGATGCCGGTTCACTCATGGACGACAGCTCACGGATTGGGGTTCACCACGGCGATGCGCCCGTCGGCGAGGCCAACGAGGAGGCGGGCGGCCGCCCCGGCCCCGAGGGTGGCGACGCCGAAGGCGGCGGGCGCCGGCAGGGGCGCGCGGGCGCGCTCCGTGA
The DNA here is from genome assembly GCF_001424745.1 of Methylobacterium sp. Leaf469. Lineage (NCBI taxonomy): Bacteria > Pseudomonadati > Pseudomonadota > Alphaproteobacteria > Hyphomicrobiales > Methylobacteriaceae > Methylobacterium > Methylobacterium sp. Leaf469. The sequence goes on along the minus strand of NZ_LMRE01000012.1, from coordinate 20,360 downwards.
TGGCGCCCTTCAGGGACACGATCGCGAGGGCCGAGCGGTCGGCCACCGGCACGGCGAGGTCCACGGCCCCGTCGCGGGGAAGGAGCGCCGCCAGATCGGGACCGCCCTCGCCCGGTGCCGCGGCGTCGTAGCCGGGTGCCGACAGAAGGGGCCGCAGGGCGCCGCCCTCGTAGGCCCACAGCCGCAGCCGCGCGGTTCCGTCGGCCGAGCCCGTCGCGGCGACCTGCATCCGGCCGGTGCCGGAGAAATCCGCGACGCCCGCCACCTGAAGCGGCCTGCCGGGCTCGGCGGGGCTGCGCGCCCGCACGCTCCAGCCGGACTCGGCGGGCTCGACGACCATCAGCGAGGACCCGTCCTCGGTCTCGCCCACCGCCAGGATGGCGGGGCGGCCGTCGAAGGCCGCGATGCGCGGCGCGCGCGGGGCGAAGGCGGGATCGGGCGCGGGCCGGACCGTCGCGGTGGCGACGGGCACGGCCTTCGGCTCCGCACTCATGGGAACGGCCTTCCGCTCGCGGATCACGAGCGCGCCCGCGCCCAGCCGGCCGCGCACCGTCACGGGCTCGGCGAGATGGGCCGAGAGGGCGCCGGACAGCGCCCGGCGGGACCCGGGAAGCGCCCCGCGCGGGGTCTCGGCGGCGGCCAGCCCCTCGACGGCCTCGCGGCCGAGGAGCGTCGCGGTGACGTGCCCATCGACGAGGGCGAGGACCGCGCCCCCCGCCTCTCCCCAGACCACGGCGATGGGCCCCCCCTCCGCCGCCGCGCCCGTCCCGCCCGGCTTCGGCCGCGCCAGGGGGAGGAGGCCGGAGGTCGCCACCGCGATCGCGACCTCGCTGCCGGGGCCGCGCAGGGCGCTCGCCGAGAACGGCAGGTCGAGAATCGTGACGGCCGGCTCGGCGGCGGCCGGGAGCGGAAGGGCGACGAGCAGCAGGGCAACGAGGCGCGCGGGCGACCGCCCCCGTTCAGACATGCTGGCCGCCGTTGATGTGCAGCTCGGCGCCGTTCACGTAGGACGAGGCCTCGGTGCACAGGAAGTAGATCGCCTTGGCCACCTCGTCGGGGGTGCCGAGACGGCGCTGCGGGATGCCGGCGACGATCTTGTCCGTGCCGGGCGACAGGATGGCGGTGTCGATCTCGCCCGGCGAGATCGCGTTGACCCGCACCCCGAGGGGTCCGAAATCGCTCGCCATCTCGCGGGTGAGGCCGGCGAGCGCCGCCTTCGAGGTACCGTAGGCGGCGCCCGCGAAGGGATGGACGCGGGACCCCGCGATGGAGGTGACGTTGACGATGGAGCCCTTGGCCCGGGTCAGCTCCTCGCACAGGCCGCGCGCGAGCAGGAGCGGCGCGAACACGTTGACCTGGAACACCTTGCGCCAGTCGCCGAACTCCGTGGCGATGGCGCCGAGGCGCTCGCCGTTGGCGCCTTTGGGCGAAATTCCCGCGTTGTTGACGAGGGCGTGGAGCAGGCCGCCCTCGTCGGCGAGGCGCCCGGCCACTTCCCGGATCCCCCGCATGGTGTCCTCGGGATCGGCCAGATCGACCTGGAGGTGATCCTCCGGCCCCATTTCCCACGGGCAGTTCTCGGGAAACGCGTGGCGCGAGCAGGTGATCACCCGCCAGCCGGCCGCCGAGAAGCGCTTGACGGTGGCGTGGCCGATGCCGCGGCTGGCCCCCGTGAGCAGCATGACGCGGCGGCGTTCGTTGGAGGATGTGGCCAAGACCGTTCCTTCGGGATCGGGAGGCGGTCAACGAAAGAGCACCCGCCGCACCGGCCTCAAGGTCTAAGCGCCGCCGGTCCTAAAATCCAGGGTCCATCCCGCGCCGCACCAAGCGGCGGCGCCCGCCCTCGGGGATCGTGCCCCCACCCCATCGGGTCACGGATAGAGCCGGGCCCCCGCCCAGCCATCGCCGGCACGCGTGAACCGCACCCGGTCGTGCAGGCGGAACGGGCCGTCCTGCCAGAACTCGATCGAGACCGGCGCGACCCGAAAACCGATCCAGTTCTCCGGGCGCGGCACCGGACCGTCCTCGAACCGGGCGGCGAGGGCCGCCACCTCCGCCTCCAGGGTGGCCCGGTCGGCGAGCGGCCGCGATTGCCGGCTGGCATGGGCGCCGATGCGGCTGTCACGGGCCCGGCTGGCGAAATACGCGTCGGCCTCCTCGGGGGTCACATGGGACACGGGGCCGCGGGCGCGGATCTGCCGGCGCAGGCTCTTCCAATGCAGCACCAGGGCGGCCTGGGGGTTCTGCGCCAGTTCCTCGCCCTTGGCCGAGTCGGTGTTGGTGTAGAACACGAACCCGCGCGCATCGACGCCCTTCAGGAGAACCATCCGCACGTCGGGCAGGCCGTCCGAGCCGGCGGTGGCCAGCGCCATGGCGTTGGCGTCGTTGGGCTCCGACGCCTCCGCTTGCGCCATCCAGGCGGCGAACAGGGCCCAGGGATCCGTCGCGCGGGTGAAGTCGTTCGACGGGGCGAGGTCATCGATCCTTAACCGATCCAAGGCGAACATCCTGGCTAACGTGAGATCCGGGTCGGGGGGCACCGACGTGGGGCGCGGTTGGCCATCGGTCCTCTCCCGTCGTGAGATCAAGTGTAATGCGTCGGTGCGACTTTAGGACGAAAGGGGCGGCGGCCAAGGTCCCCGCCGCGGGTTTTTCGCGACGGACCACGGCTTGCGGCGGAACGCGCCGCCCTTCCCGCGCGGCGTCGCATGCCTGGCGCGCCCTCGCCGCCCTGGTGTTCCTGCCCCTGTCGGGCTGCGGCCTGCCGATCATCACCTTCCAGACCGAGACCGTCGCGGAAGCCGCCCTGCCGCCGGAACCGACGAGCACCGGCAGCATCGCGCGTCCGCCCGAAAGCTTCGGCCGCGACCTCGGGGCCGAGGATTGGCGCCGGGCGCACGCGGCCCTGTCGGTGGCCCTCGATCCGCAGGGCAACGGCCGCCCGGTGAAGTGGGACAACCCCGAGACCAGCCTGCGCGGCTCGGTCAATCCGACGGGCCTGCCCTACGTGTCCGACGATCAGGTCTGCCGCGACTTCCTCGCCTCGGTGATCGCGCCCGGACGGAGCCGGTTCCTGCGCGGCACCGGCTGCAAGCCCTCGGGGGGCGAGTGGGCCCTGAAGCGCGTGCGCGGCACCAAGACGGCGATCTGACGCCGGCAACACGGCCTGACACTGGCGGCCTGACACTGGCGGCCTGACACTGGCGGCCTGACACTGGCGGCCTGACACTGGAAGGAACCGCCCGGGAAACGGCGCCCGCGATGGTGCGCCGGCGAAATCTCCGGGCCTCGCGTTGCGAACCGGCCGCGAACCGTCCACATCAGGCGCGATGAATCCGAGGCAGCGAAACCGCCGGCTCCCCACGGCCAAGCTCCTCACGGCACCGAGACAGTGTTGACCGATGCGCAATCCCTACGACGTCCTGGGTGTGCCCAAGGGTGCCAGCGAAGCCGACATCAAGAAGGCTTACCGCAAGCTCGCCAAGGCCTACCACCCCGACCGCAACGCCGGCGACGCCAAGGCCAAGGACCGCTTCGCCGAGGCGAATTCGGCCTACGAGATCCTGGGCGACGCGGGGAAACGCGGGCAGTTCGACCGGGGCGAGATCGACGGTGACGGCAAGCCTCGCGCGAGCGGGTTCGAGGGGTTCGGGGGCTTCGGCGGCGGCGGTGGACGGGCCGGCGGGTTCGGCTTCGAGAACGCGGCCCGGGGGCGCGGCGCCGGCGGCCCCGGCGGCGGAGGGCCTGGGGGCATGGGCGACGACATCTTCTCGCACCTGTTCGGCGAAGCGTTCCGCGCCGGGGCCGGTGGGGCCGGCGCCGGGCAGCGCGAGCCGGCCAAGGGCGAGGACGTGGCGGCCGAACTCGCCGTGACCCTCGAGCAGGTGGCGAGCGAGGAGAAGCTGCGCCTGTCCCTGCCGGGCGGGCGCGACGTCGACGTGGTGGTGCCGCGCGGCGTGATCGACGGCCAGGTGATCCGCCTGCGCGGCCTCGGATCGCCGGGCGGGCGCGGCGCGCCGGGCGACGCGCTGCTCACCATCCGCATCCTGCCGCATGCCCGCTTCACCCCGGACGGGGCGGATCTGCGCGCCTCCGTCGAGGTGCCCCTGGAGGACGCGGTCCTGGGCGGCCCGATCCGGGTGCCGACCCTGACGGGCGCCGTCGAGATGCGGATCCCCGCCATGACGAGTTCGGGCCGGACCTTCCGGCTCAAGGGCAAGGGTCTGCCGAAGAAGGACGGGACGCGGGGCGACCTCTTCGCCACCACCGCCGTCGCCCTGCCGAGTGCCGAGGACACGGCGCTCACGGATTACGCCAAGGCCCGGCGCGCCGCCCGGGTCGGCTGAGACGCCGCACGTCTCACGCGGAATCCGGCACGGAAAACCCGGACTTCCGTCACCGGCATGCCTCCGCTAAGAGTGCGCGCGGCGCATGCCGTTATAGAGAGTGCGCGCGGCGCGTCCGTCCGTCCGATCCCTCCGGCCGGGCCTCGGCATGCCCGGCGACGCTTCTGGCTCAGGTGACTTCATGGCGGACACGAACCCGGTTCACGATCACGTCGGTGGCCTGCACGTCGGCGGCCTTCTCGCCGGCAAGCGCGGGCTGGTGCTCGGTGTCGCCAACAACCGCTCCATCGCCTGGGGCATCGCGAAATCCGCCGCCGCCCACGGGGCCAAGCTCGCCTTCACCTACCAGGGCGACGCCCTGAAGAAGCGCGTCGAGCCCCTGGCCCGCGAACTCGACGCCCACGTGGTCGGCCATTGCGACGTCACCGATCCGGCCTCCATCGACGCGGTGTTCGCCGCCACGGCCGAGGTGTTTCCCGAAGGCCTCGATTTCGTCGTCCACTGCATCGCCTTCTCGGACAAGGACGAGCTGACGGGCCGCTACCTCGAGACCTCGGAGGCGAACTTCACGAAATCGCTCCTGATCTCCTGCTACTCGTTCACGGCGGTGGCCCAGCGCGCCGAGAAGCTGATGCCGAACGGCGGCTCGCTCCTCACCCTGACCTATTACGGCGCCGAGAAGTGGATGCCGCACTACAACGTCATGGGGGTGGCCAAGGCCGCGCTCGAAGCCTCCGTGCGGTATCTGGCCGCCGACCTCGGCCCCTCGAAGATCCGCGTCAACGCCATCTCGGCCGGCCCGATCAAGACGCTCGCCGCCTCCGGCATCGGCGACTTCCGCTACATCCTCAAGTGGAACGAGTACAACGCCCCCTTGCGCCGCACGGTGACCATCGACGAGGTCGGCGAGACCGCCGCCTACCTCGTCTCGGACATGAGCCGGGGCATGACCGGCGAGATCCTCCACGTCGACGCCGGCTACCACGTGGTCGGCATGAAGAACCCCGAGGCGCCGGACCTCAGCCTCGACAAGGATTGAGGCCGGGCGGTCACGCGGTCCCGTCGCCCTCGCGCGCCATGAAGTCGGCGATGAGGGCGAAGTAGCCGGGCAGGAGGTCGGCGAGCACCGCGCGCCCGGCCGGCGTCAGGGTGATGCGCTTGGCCCTGCCGTCCCCCGGAACCGGAGCGCTGCCGAGCAGGCCCGCCCGCGTCATGGCCTTGACGGTTTCGGTCACGACGGGACGTGAGATGTCGAGCCGGTCGGCGATTTCACTGCCCATGAGTCCCCCTTGCCCGGGCTCCCGATCGATGACGATCAGGATGAGGAAGCGGGTCTGCGACAGCGTGTGGGCGGTGAAGTACGCCTCCAGCGCGCGCATCAACAGGCTTGCGCGCCGCAGGAGCCGAAGCGCCTCGGCGACGGCCTCGGCATCCATGCCCGGGTAGCGGTCAGAGTAGCTCTGAAGCATCACCCGCGTGGGCAGCTCCTTCAGGAAGAACATGCGCCCTCCCCGATCGCGCGCAACCGCGTGATCGCGACCGGCTCGGACAGCCACGTCCGATACCGCTCGAACACGGCGCGCGTATAGGGTTGGGCATGGTGAGCGGCGAGGGCCGCCTCGTCGTCCCAGACCTCGTAGAGGTAGAGCGGCCCGTCGCCGTCCCGGTCGTCATGCAGCGTGAAGCGGCGGCAGCCCGGTTCGGACCGTGTGACCGTCAGGATCGCCAGGACTGCGGCACGGGCGGCGGCGCGATGTTCGGGCTTGGGCGTGATCCGGGCAAAGAGCACCAATGGGTCCGGCATGACGAGCCTCCTTTTAGTTAGGATGCTAATCACTAGGCCGACCTGCCCTTTCCGGCAAGGCCGGGCGTCCCGGGCGCGCGTGCGGCTCACCCCTCACCGCTCAGGCGTGGGGTCCAATCCTCCACGGCGCTCCGCTCCAGGCGCCGGGCGGCGAGGCTCCGCCAGGAGGTCGACAGGGTCTCGAGGGCGGCGATCTCCGCGAGCGCCGCCCGGTCAGCACCGCCTCGATCGCGATCCTCATGGACTCCGGGGTCCTGGGTTTCTCGCGGGATCATACGAAAAGATCACCTCGACACCGGCGTCGCAGCCGAGTTCCAGAAGGACGGGACGCCCCCAACAGGACACGCGGTGCGCCCCTCAATCCGGCACGGTCATCCCGGCCACGCCCGGTCGCGCGTCCGGGACGCGTGGGTCCATCGCCTCCAGCGTGTCCGCGATGGTGCGGGCGACGAGGAGGTTGCGGAACCACTTGCGGTTGGCCGGGACCACGTGCCACGGCGCGTCCGGCGTCGAGCACTGCCTCAGCGCATCCGCGAAGGCGGCCTGGTAGGCGTCCCAGGACCGGCGCTCCACGAGGTCGGCGGCGTCGAACTTCCAGTGCTTCTCCGGGGTGGCGATGCGGGCCTCCAGGCGCTCCTTTTGCTCGGCCTTCGAGATGTGGAGGAAGAACTTCAGGATCGTGGTGCCCTCGGCGGTGAGCATCCGCTCGAAATCGTTGATCTGGCCGTAGCGCGCCCGCCAGACCGGCTCGGGGACGAGGCCCTTCACCCGCACCACCAGCACGTCCTCGTAATGGCTGCGGTTGAACACGCCGATCATGCCGCGGCCCGGCGTCTTGGCATGGTAGCGCCACAGGAAGTCGTGGGCGGCCTCCTCGGCGCTCGGCACCTTGAACGGCCACACCCGGCAGCCCTGCGGGTTCACGCCCTCGAACACCGCCCGGATGGTGCCGTCCTTGCCGCCGGTGTCGATGGCCTGGAACACCACCAGCAGGCTGCGCCTGTGCTCGGCGTAGAGCCGTTCCTGCAGGGACACGATGCGGGCGCGCTCCACGGCCAGCGCCTGCTTGGCCGCCGCCTTGTCGAGGCCGCCATCGGCGTTCGCATCGACGGCGGAGAGATCGAAGGCGGATCCTTCCAAGGCTCGCCCCGGCGCCACGGTGACGATTCCGGGGGTGGCGTCAGCACGGGAGGCCTTGTGCGGCTTGCGGGAACCGCCCTCCTCCGCCACCGTTCCCCCGGGCTTTCCCCGGGCTCCCGACTTCGCACCGGACTTGCCGGATTCCGGCTTGATGGGCTTGTGCGGCATATGGAAATTCGTCCGCTGACGATCGAGGCGCGCAGGATCTTGAAACCTACCAAGACCTCGAAACCAGCCGAGCCCCTGGAACCGACAACGATCCGCAAGCGCGGCCGTTCCGATGCGCGTCGCGCGGCAGCCGACAAGCGCCGCCCGGCAGATGGGAAGCGGCGCGCGGTGGGGCGTGCCTCATGACCCCGACCCTCTACGTCGTCCGCCACGGTCAGACCGACTGGAACGCGGAAGGCCGTCTCCAGGGCCAGCGCGACATCGCCCTCAACGCCGAGGGCCTCCGCCAGGCCGACGAAGCGGCCGGGCGCCTGGCGCAGGCGGCGGGCGCGGATCTCCCCCGTCTCGACTTCGTCGCGAGCCCCCTGGCCCGCACCCGCAGCACCATGGAGGCCGTGCGCGCCCGCCTCGACCTCGCGCCCGAGGCCTACCGCACCGACGCACGCCTGAAGGAGATCAGCTTCGGCACGTGGGAAGGCTCGACCTGGGCCGAGATCCGGCGTCGGGACATGGCCCGGGCCCTGGCGCGCGACCGCAACCGCTGGGGTTACCGGCCGCCGGGCGAGGGCGGGGAGAGCTACGCCATGCTGGTCGAACGGGTCGCCCCCGCCCTCGCCGCCCTCGAGGGGCCGGCCTGCATCGTCGCCCATGGCGGCGTCGCCCGCGCGATCCTGGTGATCCGGGGCTGCCTCGGCATCCGCGAGGCGCCGCGCATGGGCATCCGCCAGGGCGGCGTCCTGGTCATCGAGGGCGCGACTTGGCGTTGGGCGTGATGGCGTTGGGCGTGATGGCGTTGGGCGTGATGGCGTTGGGCGTGATGGCGCTGGGCGTGATGGCGCTGGGCGTGATGGCGCTGGGCGTGATGGCGCTGGGCGTGATGACGTTGGGCGTGATCCGTATTCCGGCCCGGTCCTGCGGGCGGATCGGGTCTCTCACGTCCGGTCAAACGTGCTAAGGCACCGCCGAACTTCGGGCGTTGCCGCGATTCCGGCGTGATCCGAGCGCCTTACCCGGCCAGAACGAAGCGCATCCGAGGCTCGCCACAGGCAGCGGGCCCGAGGATCCGGCAGCGGAGCAGTGGATGACCAGTCTCGCCGAGACAGCCCGGCCCCTGGCGGATGGGCCCACGCGCCAGTCGGTCCTGTCCGGGCAGGAGACCCCGCGCGGCCAGGCGAGCCTAACCGGAAAGGCGGTCCTGCGCGGCGAGGCACGCCCCGACCTCATCCGCGACGAGGTCCTGGGCGAGATTTTTTCCGCCAGCGCCGCCGCCCGCCCCGATCATCCGGCCCTCGTCGACGGGGCGCTCAGCGACGCCGACGGCGCCCACCCGGCCCTCACCTACGCCGAGGTCGAAGCGCGGGCCGGCGCCATCGCCCGGGGGCTGGCGCATCGCGGCATCGGCCCCGGCGATGTCGTCGGCCTGTGGATGGCGCGGGGTCCCGACATCCTCGTGGCCCAGATCGGCATCACCCTGTCGGGCGCCGCCTGGCTGCCCTTCGACGCCGAGGCCCCGGCCGACCGCGTCGCCGTGTGCCTCGCGGACGCCGCCGCCAAGGCGCTCCTCGTCTCTCCGGCCCTGGCGTCCCAGGCCCCCGACGCCGCACCCGCCCTCACCGTGGACGCCCTGCTGGCGGGAACGCCGGCGGATGCGCCCCGACCCGACCCGCGTGCGCTGGGGCTGACGCCCCAGCACCCGGCCTACCTGATCTACACCTCGGGCTCGACGGGCGTGCCGAAGGGCATCGCGATCAGCCACGCCAACATCTGCCATTTCCTGCGGTCCGGAAACGCCCTCTACGGCATGCGGCCCGACGACGTGGTGTTCCAGGGCGCAAGCGTCGCCTTCGATCTCTCCATGGAGGAGATCTGGGTCCCCTATCTCGTCGGCGCGACCCTGTTCGTGGCCTCGCCGGCCATGATGGGCGACGTCGAGGCCCTGCCGGGCATCCTCGCCCGCGCCCGCGTCACGGTGCTCGACACGGTGCCGACCCTGCTCGCCATGATCGCGGAGGACCTGCCCACGGTGCGGCTGGTGCTCCTCGGCGGCGAGGCCCTGCCCGAACCCCTGGTGGCCCGCTGGGCGACGGACGGCCGCGCCCTGTTCAACACCTACGGGCCGACGGAGGCGACGGTGGTCGCCACCGCGGCGCAGATGCGGGCCGGCACGCCCGTCACCATCGGCGGCCCGATCCCGAACTATTCGGTGTACGTCGCCGGCGAGACCCTCGAACTTCTCGAACCCGGCCAACCCGGCGAGCTCCTCATCGGAGGCCCCGGCGTCGCGGGGGGCTATCTCAAGCGCCCCGAGCTGACGGCGGAGAAGTTCATCGCCAACCCCTACCCCTCCGACGGGACCGACCCGGTCCTCTATCGCTCGGGCGATGCGGTCTCCGTTGACGCGGCCGGCAACATCCTGTTCCACGGCCGCATCGACGATCAGGTGAAGATCCGCGGCTTCCGGGTCGAGCTCGGCGAGATCGAATCGCGCATCCAGGTGCTGCCCGGCATCAACCAGGCGGCGGTGGTCCTGCGCCAGGACGACGGCGTCGACCGCCTCGTCGCCTTCCTGGTGCCCGAGCGCGGCATCGAGATCGACAAGGCCGCCCTGCGGCAGACCCTCGCCGGACAGATGCCGCCCTACATGGTGCCGGGGCATTTCGAGGTGGCCGAGGTGCTGCCGCGCCTGACCTCCGGCAAGGTCGACCGCAAGGCCCTGCGGGCGGCGACGCTGACCGTCGCCGACGTCTCGGGCGAGCAGGAGCCCCCGCGCAACGAGACCGAGGCGGCGCTCCTGGCGGCCGCCAACCAGGTGTTCGGCAACCAGGCGATCCCGTTCGAGGGCGACTTCTTCACCGATCTCGGCGGCCATTCGCTGCTGGCCGCCCGCTTCGTCGGCGCCGTGCGCGAGGCGCCGGCGCTCGCCGCCATCACCCTGCAGGACGTCTACGGCCGGCGCACCCTGCGGAGCATGGCCGACGCCCTCATCGAACGCACCGGCGGGGCCGGGGCGCAGATGGCGGTGCGGGACCTCAGCTTCGCCCCGCCCTCGTTCCGGCGGCGCTTCCTCTGCGGCCTCGCCCAGGCCGCCGCCCTGCCCTTCGTCATCGCGCTGGCCACCTCGCAATGGCTCGGCATCTTCGTGACCTACCTGCTGCTCACGGGCGGCGGGCTCGGCTTCTTCGGCGAACTCGTCGTGCTGCTGCTGGTCTATATCGGCATCAACGCCGTCACCGCCGCCATCGCGGTGGCGGCGAAATGGCTGATTCTCGGGCGGACCAAGCCCGGGCGCTACCCGCTCTGGGGCGTGTACTATTACCGCTGGTGGCTGGCGCAGCGCCTGACGCCCCTGGTGCACATCAAGTGGCTCCAGGGCTCGCCGGCCATCGTGTTCTACCTACGCCTGCTCGGCGCGAAGGTCGGCGACGACACCCTCATCTCCGACGCGGAGATCGGTGCCCCCGACCTCGTCTCCATCGGCCCCGGCGCCTCCCTCGGCGGGCGCCTCGTCATCGCCAACGCCGAGGTGGTGGGCGACACCCTCATCATCGGCCGGGTCACCATCGGGGCCGATGTCGCCATCGGCGCCTCCTGCGTCATCGGCCCCGACACGACCATCGGCGACCATGCCGAGATCGGCGACCTCACCACGATTCCCACCGGCACCGTGGTGGGCCGGGCCGAGATCTGGGACGGCTCGCCGGGCCGCCGCGTCGGCACCGCCGACCCCACGCTGCTGCCGGAGCCCGCCACGGCCTCGCCGCAGCGGCGCCTCGCCTTCGGGGTGCTCTACGCCTTCCTGCTGGCGGCGATCCCCGCCATCGGCCTGCTGCCGATCTTCCCGGCCTTCTACATCTTCGACCAGCTCAGCGACTCGCTGTCCGACCTGACGGACATCGACTACCATTGGTACCTGCCGCTGCTGACCTGGCCCACCGCCATGCTGATGACGGCCGGCACGGTGTTCCTCATCGCCGGCATCCGCTGGGCGATCCTGCCCCGCGTCTCGTCCGGCACCCACTCGATCCACAGCGGGTTCTACCTGCGCAAGTGGACGGTGGCGCTCGCCGCCGAGGTCACCCTCGAGACCCTCTCGTCGCTGTTCGCCACGGTCTACATGCGGGCGTGGTACCGGCTCATGGGCGCCCGCATGGGCCAGGGCGCCGAGATCTCGACCAATCTCGGCGGCCGCTACGATCTGGCCGATATCGGCGCGCGCAACTTCGTCGCCGACGAGGTGGTGTTCGGCGAGGAAGAGATCCGGCGCGGCTGGATGCACCTGCACGAGGTCCATACCGGCGCCCGCGTCTTCGTCGGCAACGACGCCGTGGTGCCGCCGGGCGCCGTGATCCCCGACGACGTGCTCATCGGCATCAAGTCGAAGCCGCCGGCCAACGATCTCATGGCGCCGGGCGACACCTGGTTCGGCTCGCCGCCGATCAAGCTGCCGGCGCGCCAGCGCGTCGATCTCGGCTCCGACCTCCAGACCTACGAGCCCGGCCTCGGTCCCAAGCTCCGGCGCGGCATCTTCGAGGCGTTCTCGACCTCGTTCTCGCCGATGCTGTTCATCACCCTCGCGATCACCGCCATCGACTGGTACTTCTACCCCGCCATCCTGGCCCAGGACTGGACCGGGCTCGCCGTCTCCTTCGTGGCGGTCAGCGTCGCCATCGCGTTCATCCAGTCCTTCACCGTCATCGCGGTGAAGTGGCTGCTCATGGGGGTCTACAAGCCCGGCATGCAGCCGATGTGGTCGTGGTGGGCCATGCGGACGGAGGCCGTCGCGGTGCTGTACTGGGGGCTCGCCGGCAAGGTCCTGCTCGAGCACCTCGTCGGCACGCCGTTCCTGCCCTGGATGCTGCGGCTGCTCGGCGTGAAGGTGGGCAAGGGCGTGTGCATGCTCACCACCGACATCACCGAGTTCGACTGCGTCACCATCGGCGACTACGCCACCATCAACCGCACCTCGGCCCTGCAGACCCACCTCTACGAGGACCGCATCATGAAGGTCGGCCGGGTGGTCGTCGGCGAGGGCGTGTCGGTGGGCGCGTTCTCGACGGTGCTGTACGACACCAAGGTCGGCGCCTATGCCCGCCTGCGCCCCCTCACCATCGTGATGAAGGGCGAGTCGATCCCGCCCCATTCCGAATGGGAAGGCGCCCCGGCGGTGCCGGTGGTGCATGCCGCGGCGAAACAGAACGCAGCCTGAGGGTCGGGCCTCAGGTTCTTGAGCGAAACGCCCGCGTGCATCCCCTCTCCCCGCCTGCGGGGAGAGGGGATGCACGCCCACCGTAAGAAACCTCAGACATCCCGGTCACTTGGGCCGCGTGAGGGATGGCGGACTCACCCCCGCGCCGCCAGCGTCTCCTCGAACACCACGGCCTCGCCCCGCGACGGAGCGGTGAGTTCGCCCTGCCACATCACGGGGGCGCCCCGCACGACGGTGCCCACGGGCCAGCCCGTCACCGTGACGCCGTCATAGGGCGTCCAGCCGCATTTCGAGGCGATCCAGGCGTTGCGGATGGTCTCGCGGCGCTTCAGATCGACCACGGTGACGTCGGCGTCGTAGCCCACCGAAAGCCGCCCCTTGCGAGCGATCCCGAACAGGCGCTTGGGGCCGGCACTGGTGAGATCGACGAAGCGCGCCAGCGACAGGCGCCCGGCGGCCACGTGGTCGAGCATGATCGGCACCAGGGTCTGGACCCCGGTCATGCCGGAGGGCGAGGCCGGATAGGGTTTCGCCTTCTCCGACAGGAGATGCGGCGCGTGGTCGGAGCCGAGCACGTCGGCCACCCCCTGGGACAGCCCGTGCCAGATGCCGTCGCGGTGCGACGCGTCGCGCACGGGCGGGTTCATCTGCACCAGGGTGCCGAGCCGCGCATAGGCCTCCCCCCCGTCGAGGGTGAGGTGATGCGGCGTCACCTCGCAGGTGGCGACGTCCTTGGCTTGCCCCAAGAACACCATCTCTTCCCGGGTCGAGATATGCAGGATGTGGATGCGCGCCCCCGTGGCGCGGGCGATGCGCACGAGGCGCTCCGTCGCCTTGAGCGCCGCTTCGGGCGAGCGCCAGACCGGGTGCGAGGACGGGTCGCCCGGCACCTGCCGATCCACCTGCGCCCGCAGCATCGGCTCGTCCTCGGCGTGGAAGGCGGCGCGGCGACGGGTGCGTTTCAGGATCTCGGTGACGCCGGCATCGTCCTCCACCAGCAGGGAGCCCGTGGAGGAACCGACGAACACCTTGATGCCCGCCGCCCCCGGCAGGCACTCCAGCTCGGCGACCTGGTGGGCGTTCTCGTGGGTGCCGCCGACCCAGAACGCGAAGTCGCAATGCATCCGGTGATGCGCCCGCGCGACCTTGTCGGCCAGCGCTTCGGCGCTGGTGGTGAGCGGATTGGTGTTGGGCATCTCGAACACCGCCGTGACGCCGCCCATCACCGCCGCGCGCGAGCCCGATTCCAGATCCTCCTTGTGGTCGAGGCCCGGCTCGCGAAAATGCACCTGGCTGTCGATGACGCCCGGCAGGAGGTGCAGGCCGGTGCAGTCGCGCCGCTCCGTGGCGTCGGCCCGCGACAGGTCGCCCAGCGCCGCGATGCGCCCCGCCCGGATACCGAGATCGGCCCGGTGTTCGCCGTCCTGATTCACGATCGTGCCGCCGGAGAGCACGAGGTCGAAGGGCTGGTCCATCAGGGGGCTCCACATTGAGACGCGGGTGCCGGCGGCTTATGTCAGGCGCCAGTGGCGTGCAACGCCACGGGAATTTCCGGAGCCCTCATGCCCATCGCCCTCCTGCCCGACCGCGCCGTCGTCACCTGCACGGGCGAGGACGCTGCGGGCCTGCTCCAGGGCGTCGTCACCTGCAACGTCGAGACCCTGGAGCCCGGCGAGGCGCGCCTCGGCGCCCTGCTCACCCCCCAGGGCAAGGTGCTGTTCGATTTCCTCATCTCCCGGATCGACGTCCCGGGGGCGGATGGCGGGTTCCGCCTCGACACCGACGCCGCCCGCGCGCCCGACCTCCTCAAGCGCCTCACCCTCTACCGCCTGCGCGCCAAGGCGGCCCTGGCCCTCGACCCGACGCTCGGCGTCGCCGCCGCCTGGGGCGGTTCGGACACCGCCATCGACACCGATCCGGTGCGGGACGGCCGCCTCGAAGGCCTCGGCAACCGCCTCTACGCGGCGCAGGGCGCCTTCTCGGCCGACGCCACGGAGGCCGATTACCACGCCCACCGCATCGCCCTCGGCATCCCGGAGGGCGGGCGCGACTTCGCCTTCGCGGACGCGTTCCCGCACGAGGCGCTCATGGACCAGCTCGGCGGCGTCGATTTCAAGAAGGGTTGCTACGTCGGCCAGGAGGTGGTGTCGCGCATGCAGCACCGGGGCACAGCCCGCACCCGCCTCGTGCCGGTGGTCGCCCTCGAAGGCACCCTGGAGAGCGGGGCCGAGGTGACCTCCGGCGCACGCAGCCTCGGCACCGTCGGCAGCGTCGCGGGCGGGCGCGGCCTCGCGATGCTGCGCCTCGACCGGCTCGCCGACGCGCACGCGACGGGCGAGCCCCTGCGGGCGGGCGCCGCGCGCCTCGGCGCCGAGAAGCCGTCGTTCGCCACCTTCGCGTTCCCGGAGACGGTGCAGGCCGGCTGAACCGGGAAAGACCGGCAGAACCAAGGAAGACCGGTTGACCGGAAGCGGTTTGTTCCTGCCTCGTTCTCCGGTTATGAGTGGCCATGCTGTCCGACGAATCCGGCCTGATCCACCATCCCGACGGATGTCCCCGCTGCTGGTGGGCCGGCGACGATCCCGTCTACGTCGCCTACCACGACACCGAATGGGGCGTGCCCGAACACGACGGCCGGGCGCTCTACGAGAAACTCATCCTCGACGGGTTCCAGGCCGGCCTGTCCTGGATCACGGTTCTGCGCCGACGCGAGGGTTTTCGACGCGCGTTCGCGGGCTTCGATCCGGTCGCCATCGCGCGCTTCACCGAGGACGACGTCGCGCGGCTGATGCAGGACACCGGCATCATCCGCAACCGGGCCAAGATCGTCGGCACCATCGCGGGGGCGAAGGCCTTCCTCGCCCTCGAGGAGAGCGGCCCCGGCTTCGCGGCGTTCCTGTGGGACTTCGTCGACGGCACGCCGATCCAGGGCACGGCCACGGCGCGGGCCGGCATCGCCACGGAGACGGAGGTGTCGCGGCGGATGGCCAAAGCCCTGAAGGCACGGGGCTTCGCGTTCTGCGGCCCGACCATCGTCCACGCCTTCATGCAGGCGGTGGGGATGGTGAACGACCACCTCGTCGGCTGCCACCGCCACGCCCCCTGCGCCGCCCTCGGTCGGCCCGGGAACCAGACGTCGAAGGGCACAGCGTGAGCCCGCCGCGCGCCTGGCAGCGCATGCTCTCGGGCCGGCGCCTCGACCTCCTCGACCCGTCGCCCGACGACATCGAGATCGCCGACATCGCCCACGGCCTCGCCCGCGTCGCCCGCTGGAACGGCCAGACGGCCGGGCCGCACGTGTTCTCCGTGGCCCAGCATTCCCTGCTGGTGGAGGCCATCGGCGCCGGCCTCGTGCCCGGCCTCGCCCCGGCCCGGCGCCTCGAACTCCTCCTGCACGACGCGCCCGAATACGTGATCGGCGACATCATCTCGCCGTTCAAGGCGGCCATCGGCGATTCCTACAAGGCGGTGGAACGGCGTCTCCTCGCCGCCATCCGTGCCCGCTTCGGCCTGCCGGAGCCGAGTCTCGAGGAGGTCCGCCTGGTGAAGTGCGCCGATGGAATCGCCGCCTACTGGGAGGCGATCCGGCTCGCTGGCTTCGACCGTGCGGAAGCCGCCGCCGTCTTCGGCGAGCCGGGCCCCCTCACCGCCGAGGCCGAGGCCCTGATCGAGCCGTGGCCGACCGCCCTGGCCCAGAATCGCTTCCTCGCCCGTTTCCTCGACCGCTTCCAAGCCCCGACGCCGGACACCTGATGCCGACCCTCCACGTCTGCCCCCTGTCGCGCCTGCCCGAAACCCTGGCGGAGACGGGCGCGCGCCGCCTCATGACCCTCATGAAGGCCGGCACCGCCATTGCCCGGCCCGAATCCATCGCCGAGGGCGGGCATTGCGTCGTCGAGGTCAGCGACATCGCCGCGGCGATGGACGGCCATGTCCTGGCCGACGATGGCCATATCGGCCGCATCCTCGACTTCGTCGCCGCCTGGGACCGGGCCGACCCCCTGGTGATCCACTGCTACGCCGGGATCAGCCGCTCCACCGCCGCCGCCTACATCGCCGCCTGCGCCCTGGCGCCGGAACGCGACGAGGGGGAGGTCGCCGACGCCCTGCGGGCGGCCGCTCCGAGCGCGACGCCCAACCCGCATTTCGTGGCCATCGCCGACCGGATGCTCGGCCGCGAGGGGCGCATGAGCGCCGCCATCGCCCGGATCGGACGCGGTGCCGACGCGTTCGAAGGCACCCCCTTCACCCTCACGCTGACGTGAGGGGCGCGCATCCCGACGGACGGACGCACCGGACTTGATGTTCTCGTACAGTCTCTTGGGGCCTTTTTCGCAACCGATGTCTCAGCCCGGAGGGTGTGGCCGAAACGACGCCCCGGCGGGCGAATCGGCCTGCGCGCGCGTTGTCCTCAGGCCCGTGGGGTTGTCGAGCGGACGGGGCCGGGCTTAGACCGGCACGATGAAGGGTAGACTGGAATGACTTCAGCGCGCTCCGCCGCACCGGCGTCGATCGATGCTGGCGCCGATGCCGACGCCGGGCAGGATCTGTCCGCGATACGGGATCTGCCGTTCGAACAGGCCCTCGAACAGCTCGAAGGCATCGTCCGCAGCCTGGAGAAGGGCGACGTGCCCCTCGACGAATCCGTGGCGATCTACGAGCGCGGCGAGGCGCTCAAGCGCCATTGCGACGCGCTGCTGCAGCGGGCCGAGGCGCGCATCCAGAAGATCACCCTCGGTGCCGACGGCAAGGCCGCCGGCACGGCGCCCCTCGACGTGGACTAGCCATGCGTTCGGGGCGCGGACCGGGATGTCCGCCGGCGACGAACGAAGCCCGCGGCTTCATCGGGCCGTGTCGAAATCATCAAGCGCCGCAAGCCTTTGCGCGCATATCTTTCCTCCGGGCGTGAGGTCTGTTCGGTGTCACAGCAAAACTCGATTCTAGACGGTCTCGACGAGACGTCCGCGCTGCGTCGGCTTCCCGAGAGCGATCTGCCTGCGGTGGCCGAGGCGGTGCGGGCCGAGATGATCGAGGGTCTTCACCTCGATTCGCGCGCGGCGTGCGATCGACCGCAGCGCCGGCACGGTGGTGGCGTAGGCGGCCGACCAGGGTCGACAGGCGCGGATCACGCTGCGAACAACGGGTCAATGCCAGTGTCTTCAGCCAATCCCTCGATTCTAGACGGTCTCGACGAGACGTCCGCGCTGCGTCGGCTTCCCGAGAGCGATCTGCCTGCGGTGGCCGAGGCGGTGCGGGCCGAGATGATCGAGGCGGTGTCGATCACCGGCGGGCATCTCGGCTCGGGGCTGGGCGTGGTCGAGCTGACGGTGGCGCTCCACCACGTGTTCGACACCCCCGACGACCGCATCGTCTGGGACGTCGGCCACCAGGCCTACCCGCACAAGATCCTCACCGGCCGGCGCGACCGCATCCGGACGCTGCGCCAGCCCGGCGGCCTGTCGGGCTTCACCAAGCGCTCGGAGAGCGTCTACGACCCCTTCGGCGCGGCGCATTCCTCGACCTCGATCTCCGCGGCCCTCGGCATGGCGGTGGCGCGCGACCTCGACGAGGCGGAGGCCAAGGCCAAGGGCGCCCCGGCCCCGAAGCGCCGCAACATGATCGCGGTGATCGGCGACGGCTCGATGTCGGCCGGCATGGCCTACGAGGCCATGAACAACGCCGGCGCGCTGCACTCGCGCCTCATCGTCATCCTCAACGACAACGACATGTCGATCGCCCCCCCGGTGGGGGCGATGTCGGCCTACTTCGGCGCGGCGCATTCCTCGACCTCGATCTCCGCGGCCCTCGGCATGGCGGTGGCGCGCGACCTCGACGAGGCGGAGGCCAAGGCCAAGGGCGCCCCGGCGGGCAAGCGCCGCAACATGATCGCGGTGATCGGCGACGGCTCGATGTCGGCCGGCATGGCCTACGAGGCCATGAACAACGCCGGCGCGCTGCACTCGCGCCTCATCGTCATCCTCAACGACAACGACATGTCGATCGCCCCCCCGGTGGGGGCGATGTCGGCCTACTTTGCCAGGCTCGCCTCGGGCGGCACCTACCGGTCCCTGCGCGAGACCGCCAAGCAGCTCGGAAAGCTGCTGCCCAAAGCCATTTACCAGCGCGCGGCGGCGGCGGAGGAATATGCCCGCTCCCTCGTGGTCGGCGGCGGCACCATGTTCGAGGAGATGGGCTTCCACTATGTCGGGCCCATCGACGGACACAACCTCGACCACCTGCTTCCCATCCTGAAGAACGTCCGCGACACCGAGCAGGGGCCGATCCTGCTCCACGTGGTCACCCGCAAGGGCAAGGGCTACGCCCCGGCGGAGGCCAGCGACGACCGCTACNTGGACGAGGCCGAGCACCGCGAGGGTGTAGACCGTCTTGCACAACCTCGACCACCTGCTTCCCATCCTSAAGAACGTCCGCGACACCGAGCAGGGGCCGATCCTGCTCCACGTGGTCACCCGCAAGGGCAAGGGCTACGCCCCGGCGGAGGCCAGCGACGACCGCTACCACGGGGTCGTCAAGTTCGACGTGCTGTCGGGGGTGCAGGCCAAGGCCAAGCCCAACGCGCCGGCCTACACCCGCGTGTTCGGCGAGAGCCTGATCAAGGCCGCCGACGCCGACCCCAAGGTGGTGGCCATCACGAGACACCCGCGGGCCAGAACCCCATCGACCNCGGTCTCGGGTCCGTAGGGGGGTCGTCAAGTTCGACGTGCTGTCGGGGGTGCAGGCCAAGGCCAAGCCCAACGCGCCGGCCTACACCCGCGTGTTCGGCGAGAGCCTGATCAAGGCCGCCGACGCCGACCCCAAGGTGGTGGCCATCACCGCGGCGATGCCGGGCGGCACCGGCATCGACCTGTTCGGCAAGGCGCATCCGGACAGGACCTTCGACGTCGGCATMGCCGAGCAGCACGCGGTSACCTTCGCGGGCGGCCTGGCGACGGAGGGCTACAAGCCGTTCGTGGCGATCTACTCGACGTTCCTGCAGCGGGCCTACGATCAGGTGGTGCACGACATCCACCTTCGCGGGCGGCCTGGCGACGGAGGGCTACAAGCCGTTCGTGGCGATCTACTCGACGTTCCTGCAGCGGGCCTACGATCAGGTGGTGCACGACATCGCCCTGCAGAACCTGCCCGTGCGGTTCTGCCTGGACCGGGCCGGGCTGGTGGGGGCCGACGGCGCGACCCATGCGGGCGCGTTCGATCTGGCCTATCTCTGCTGCCTGCCGAACATGACCGTGATGGCGGCCTCCGACGAGGCCGAGCTCGTGCACATGGTGGCGACSTGCCACGCCCATGACAGCGGCCCGATCGCCYTGCGCTACCCGCGCGGCGAGGGCGTCGGCGTCGACCTGCCGGAGCGCGGCGAAGCGCTGGCCATCGGCAAGGGCCGGATGGTGCGCCGGCCCGAGGGCGCGCGGGTGGCGCTGCTGAGCCTCGGCACCCGTCTGTCCGAGGCCCTCAAGGCCGCCGATCTCCTCGAGGCCGAGGGTGTGGCGGTGACSGTGGCGGATGCCCGCTTCGCCAAGCCYCTCGACGAAGCCATGATCCTCGATCTCGCCGCGAGCCACGAGGTGCTGATCACCCTGGAGGAGGGCTCGGTGGGCGGCTTCGGCGCCATGGTGCTGCATCTGCTGGCCGAGAAGGGCGCGCTGGATGCCGGCCGCGTCCGGGTGCGGACCCTGAC